>DWYR01000010.1 GCA_019118565.1 Candidatus Alistipes avicola
GAACCTGCGGATTTATTACATAACACACATACGCTTATGAAAAGGAATTTGTTGATGATCGTATGCCTGCTATTTGCTTTTGCAGTGCCGGTGATGGCCCAGCATCCGACGGGCCCCGTCTCCCCGGAACAGGAAGAAGGGGAAAATCTGGTTGTGATAGACGGCCAAGTCAAGAAGCTGGATGTTCCACCCACCTTTAAGAAAAAAGGGTTTGACAAATATTGCAAATGGGTGCAAGCACGGGTTGATTATCCGTCGGATATGGAGCAGGAGCGTGTGGAGGGTTTCGTATTGGTGCGGATCATTGTCGAGACGGACGGTACGGTGACGATCGGTGAAGTCGTGCGTTCGCCGCATGAGCACCTTACTGAGGCTGTCGTTAAGGTGATCGAGGAGTCTCCTCTTTGGACACCGGGTAAGATTCGGAATCCCGATACGGGAGAGTTGGAGGCGATCCGTGTATCCTATGTAATTCCCGTCGAGTTCAAGCTTCCTCCTTTGGAATTGAATCAGAGTGATGCTTCGCGGGGCCGTTTTCTTAGCAAGCCTGATTTAAAACCCTACGGCAGCGGTAATTAGTCGGAAGATTGATAAATCGAGTCGAAAGGGTTAGACCTGAGAAACGGAGCAGAGACAATCGGTTGTCTTCCGCTCCGTTTTCTTTGTGTCCGAAGTTTTTTTCGGAGAGATGGATTTTTTTGTTTTTCGGATTCCGGAGCGTCCGGCTTCTCCCTTATCGGGAGGGAAGTTGGGATAAAAGCTGTAAATCCGCAGGTTATCCTTGTAATAGGATATATTTTTTTATTGACTATTATGTAAATTCCCAAAAATATTCGTATCTTTGCGCACCCGCAAAGTGCGGGGTTGGATTACATAAGTATTAATTAAACGTAAACAAAGTGGATTCATTAAGCTACAAGACTATCTCGGCGAATTCCGCTACGATCGAAAAACAGTGGATTTTGATCGATGCGAACAACGAGGTATTGGGACGTCTTGCATCGCAGATCGCGAAGATCCTCCGAGGCAAGAACAAGCCCAGCTACACGCCCCACGCTGATTGCGGCGACTATGTAGTCGTTATCAACGCGGACAAGGTGAAGCTCACGGGCAAGAAGATGACCGACAAGGTCTACACGCGACACACCGGTTTCCCCGGCGGCCAGCGTTTTGCGACGCCGGCAGATTATCTGGCCAAGAAACCGACGTTCTTACTTGAGAAGGCAGTCAAGGGTATGCTTCCGAAAACGCGCCTTGGCGAGGCCATGTTCAAAAATCTGAAGGTTTATGCAGGACCGGAGCATCCGCATGCTGCGCAGAACCCCAAGACAATTAAGTTAAACGAGATTAAGTAAACATTATGGAAGTTGTAAACACCGTAGGTCGTCGTAAGGCCGCTGTGGCTCGCGTATTCGTGAAGCCGGGTAAGGGGGAGATTACAATCAACCGCAAATCGCTGGAGGCATACTTCCCGCTTGAGATTCTTCAGTTCCAGGTAAAACAGCCTTTGATGGCAACCAACACGACTGAGAATTACGATATCACCATCAATTTGGACGGTGGCGGTATCAAGGGGCAGGCGGAGGCCGCACGTCTGGGTATCGCACGTGCATTGTGCGAGATCGACTCGGAGATGCGTTCGGTTCTGAAGAAGAACGGATTCCTGACTCGCGATTCGCGTGAGGTTGAGCGTAAGAAGCCCGGACAGCCCGGAGCACGTCGCAAGTTCCAGTTCAGCAAGCGTTAATCGTACGACCGGATTTTTCGGCAAGCACGGTCAGGTTCTTCAAATCGGCGAGACTGCTTATTATATGGGTTATTACTTGCGGGTTGCCTGATCGCGGAAAACTTCCGGGATCGACTTGTGAAGGGTCGCTACCGTGGAAGTTGAAGAAAAGAGAATTAAAATTAAACCATTGAATTAAAAAAATGTCACGTACAGATTTTAATACATTATTGGAGGCCGGTGCGCATTTCGGACACTTGAAACGCAAGTGGAATCCCAAAATGGCTCCCTATATCTTTATGGAGAAGAACGGCATCCATATCATCGACCTGCACAAAACGGTGCTGAAGCTCGATGAGGCAGCCAACGCGCTGAAGAACATCGCCAAGAGCGGTCGTCGCGTGTTGTTCGTAGCCACCAAAAAACAAGCCAAGGACGTTGTTGCCGAAAAGGTTACGGCTATCGGCATGCCTTACGTAACGGAGCGTTGGGCAGGCGGTATGCTGACAAACTTCCCCACCATACGTAAAGCCGTCAAGAAGATGGCGACCATCGACAAGATGACCGCCGACGGCACGTTTGATAACTTCTCCAAGCGAGAGAAACTGCAGATTGCACGTCAGCGTGCGAAGCTCGAGAAGAACCTCGGTTCTATCGCCGACCTGACCCGTCTTCCGGCAGCGTTGTTCGTTGTTGACGTACAGAAGGAGTCCAACGCCGTTAAGGAGGCGAAACGACTGAACATTCCTGTCTTTGCAATGGTAGATACTTGTTGTGATCCAACCGACATTGATTACGTTATACCTGCAAACGACGATGCAACCAAGTCGATCTCTGTGATTCTGGATACGGTCTGCGCTGCTATCAGCGAGGGTCTTGAGGAGCGCAAGCTCGAGAAGGAGAAAGAGGCTCAGGAGGGCGAGGCTCACGAGGCGGAGGGTGCACCTAAGAAGGAGGGCAAACCCCGTATCAAGAAGGCCGTAAAAGCCAACTTTGATGCCGAGGAGGCAGCTGTTGCCGAGGTTGTAGCAGCTACCGAGGAGAAAGCCGAGTAATTAGCGGCGAGTTTTTAACGAAGAAAAAGAAAGGAAATATTATGGAAATCAAAGCAGCTGATGTAATGAAGCTCCGCAAGATGACCGGTGCCGGCATGATGGATTGCAAGAAAGCGCTCATGGAGGCAGAAGGTGATTTTTCGCGTGCACAGGACATCATCCGTGAAAAGGGTAAGCTGGTTGTAGCCAAGCGTGCCGACCGTTCCGCAACGGAAGGTGTGGTTGTAACGAAGATCGTAGGCCAGAAGGCATATATCCTTTGCCTGGCTTGCGAGACGGACTTCGTGGCACAGAACGCCGAGTTCTCGAAGTCGGCAGCCGACATGTTGGAGGTTGCCGTTTCGAACGATGCTGCGGATCTGGCAACTCTGCTCGCTACCAAGAATGCCGAGGGCCGTACGGTCGAGGAGTTGGTAACCGAGAAGTCAGGTCAGACCGGTGAGAAGATCGAGTTGGCATACTATGCTCGCATCGAGGCTCCTTACTGCCACGCATACGTACACTTCAACAAGAAGCTGGGTACGGTGATCGGTTTCAACAAGGTTGTTCCGGAGGAGGTTGCCCACACGGTTGCCATGCAGGCTACCGCAATGGCTCCTATCGCTATCGACGAGAAGGACGTTCCTGCAGACGTTGTCGAGCATGAGCGTAAGATCGCTATCGAGGCGATGAAACAGGATCCGAAGAACGCCGGCAAACCCGACTCGATCCTCGAGAAGATCGCCGAGGGTAAGATGCGCAAGTTCTTTGAGGAGAACACGCTGTTGAACCAGGCTTTGGTTGGCGAGAAGGAGACGATCGCCGAGTACATCCACAAGGCTGATAAAGAGGCTACCGTTATCGCTTACAAGCGTTTCGCTCTGGAGGCATAGTCTCTCGACAGAATAAGAGAAAAAGCGAAGGACCAAAATCCTTCGCTTTTTTGTGTGTTGTTGTCGGCGCGCAGTCTGATTAAAAATCTATTTACGACAGATGCGTCGCAGGATCCAGAGTGGATATTTGCGCACGGGACGCATCCATAACCAGATCCGGGCCAGCATACGATGGATCGGCGCGCAGTCGACAATTCCATATACTTGCGAGATCGGCATCGTCTCCGTACCGACCGTATTCCCGTCCCCTAACAGCGTAACCGTCCCGTCCGTAACCCGGATGATCCGATGGACTACATAGTAGCCGCTGGGAGCCAATGCCATCACGACATTTCCACGCCGCAGGTCGCCGTCGCGCAGAGGCCTGAGTGTGATCGTACTTCCGCTGCGGAAAAAGGGGAGCATGCTTTGCCCCTGTACGCGGATCTGTACCGATTGCCCTTCGAGCAGCAGATCGCGGACCTGGGCGAAGGCTATTCGGTTGTCAAGAGTGAGATTCATGCTGGGAAGATGGTTTGGAAGGATAGTTCTGCGGCAGCCCGATCCGGCAGACAGGCCAGATGATATACCGGGACCTGCTCCAGAATGCACGACAGTGTGAGGCAGATCCGATCCTGCAACTCGGCATCGAAGGCGAATGGCGGCGGGCAGGAGGGGAGCAGGGCACCGATGGCACGCAGCGTCGAGAGCCGTTCGATCCGGTTTTGCGGAGCCTGCGTGAGTCGGACAATCCCGGCTATCGGTCGGGCGATGTTGCGGTAGCAGGGTGTTTTGCCGCTCCAGGCCGATCCGAAAACGGTCGGTACGCCGTTGTACATCCGAATGATGGGGCTGTCGTCATTGAGCAGTCGTGCTCCGGAGATGTGCTCTCTCCAGAGCCGCGTGTGCGTGCTTTTGCCGGTCCCCGATTCCCCGAGGAAGAGCACGGCTTTCCCTCCGTATTCGATGGTCGAGGAGTGAATGGCGATTGCCTCCCGCGAGATGGCGATTCCGAACATGAACCAGAGACCGTATCGCAGCATAATTTCGTTGACGGCGCGTTTTTCGGCCGGCAAATCGGTGTATACGTCAACCGAGTCGAACGCTTTGTAAAAGCGGATTGGCCGACCTCCGCCACGGAGATCCATCCGCAACAGATGCCCTTGCCCGGAGCGGGCGAAGAGACAATCCGCCTCCGCATCCTCGAACGGGAACCGGTCGAGCTCCTGAAAAGAGACTCCTTTTATGCAATCTTCCGTAGCCTCGATGTCGGGTAATACCCGCATTGACGGTACCGTCTCCGGTTCGGGCTCTGCGGCAAACGGAGCGAAGGCACGGGCCAGATGGCATTCCGGCGAATCGAACAGCCGCTCCGCATTGACGATGCGCAGCCGCATTCCGGCTATGATAAACTCTTGTTCCATGGTGATTCCAGGTTGATGATTCGGTCGCAGTATTCGAGCGAGCTGTCGCGATGGGCGATGATGACGATCGTCAGGTTGCGATTTTCGCGTGCGAGCTCTGCGATGGCTCGGTTGATCCCCTCTTCGGTGCGGTTGTCGAGCGACGAGGTCGCCTCGTCGAAGAAGAGAATGTCGGCCTGTTTGTAGAGTGCGCGGGCGATCCCGATCCGCTGCCGCTGCCCGCCGGAAAGACGGTTACCGGCCTCTCCGATCGGCGTATCCATCCCTTGCGAGAGCGATGCGACGAACTGGTCGAGTTTGGCGGCCCGGATGGCTTTACGGGCACGTTCGCGGTCGATCTGCTCCGCCTCTTCGCCGAGGGCAACGTTTTCGAGCAGCGTTCCGTCGGTCAGAAAGACGTGCTGAGAGACGTATCCGACCGCATTCTGCCACATCCGGCGATTCTTTTCGGTGAGCGGGTTTCCGTCGATGGTGATTTTTCCGGCCGTAGGGCTGTAAAATCCCAACAACAAGTTGAAAAGGGTCGTCTTGCCGGCACCCGATGCCCCTTGTATGCCGATGTGTTCCCCCTTGCGGACCGTCAGCGAGAGGTCGTGCAGAACCTCCACACCCTTCGGGTCATCCTCGAATCGGAATGAAAGGTGTTCGACCCGTATCTCACGAAGGAACGGCATTCGTTCACGATTCGTATCGGGCTCACAGAGCGGCTTGTTCAGGTCGATCTCCTGCAACAGGTCGATCGTGTAGCGGTTGTATCGGATCGACGACCAGGCCGAGAGCATATTGCGTATCGAGGGCATCAGCCGCAGTCCGGCAATGGCAAAGATTCCGAAGAGGAGTTTTGCTTCGCTGCCCGGCATGCCGAGACTGAGGATAACGAAGAGGGCCATCCCGATGCAGAGTCCCACCTCCATGAAGATCGAGGGGAGAGCCGAGATGGTCATGTTTTTCGAGCGAGCGGAGATGATCTTCTGCATCAGTCGGTCGAACCGGCGCAGCATCGAAGGAAAGGCATTCGAGATCTCCAGATCGGGGTAGCCCCGGAAGGTTTCGATTACCGTACGGGCTTTTGCGTGTTGGGCCTCGTTTTCACTGCGGCCGTATCGGAGCAGGCGTTTGCGGACCATGCTGTAGTAGAACCAGACGGCCGGAATAAAGATCAGAAGGATCAGGCCGGCAACCATCGGATTGTAGAGGATCAGCGCAACGAAGAGCATGGCGAGCAGCATTCCTTCGCTGACAAGGGTCATAAGGGCGACCAGGATTCCCGTGACAAAGGCCAGACAGACCGTATTGACGTTTCGGGTAAGCTGCGCTGAGTTGGCTCGCTTGATGAAGCCCCAGCCCCGATCGTGATACTCCATGTAGAGTCGGCGGGACATATGGCGGTACAGGTCGTAGATATAGCGGCGTTCGTAGCGGAGCAGGAAGAGGTTGAGCAGGTTTTTCAGCAGGATCAGCGCGACGATCGTGGCGCATACGCAGATGATGAACACGCGGTCCGAATGGAATCCTCCGACCTGGTAGAGCCTCTCCAGACAGGGGTTCGCGTGGAGCGATTCGGCATCGAGGATCAACATCAGTACGGGCAGCAGCATGGCCAGCCCGGCGAAGTTGAGCAGGGCCCGCAGGAAGATCGTGAGGCTGACCAGCAGGCTTTGGGTGCGGAATGCACGCGGTATGATATGGAACAACGATGCCTTCATCACGTCAAAGATACGATTTATTCTTCACAATCCACACGTTCCGTACGACCCAGCCGGACGAACCATAGATAGCCCTCTACGTGCGTATATCCCATCTTCCGCAACAAATTGACGTATTCACGAATCTGTTTGCGGTAGCGTCCGGTATCCTGTTCGCCGAATTTGTAGTCGACCACGACGGCCCGGTCGCCCCCGATCATTACCCGGTCGGGTCGGCGAGTCGTACTGCTGCCCGGTACGATAATCTCGTGTTCGTTGCGGACGAGCTGCCATGTTCCGCCGAACCATTCGGCTGCCACGGGATCAGCCAACGCCCCGTCGATCATCGCTCCGAGGCGCCCCATCTCTTCTCTGTTGAGTATGCCGTCCTGTGCCATGGCTTCCACGGCCTTTCGAATATCCTCAACCGTAGCGGCATTTTCGAATGCCTTGTGCATCAAAATACCGAAATTGCGGGGCGACAGTTCCGCTTCGGCCGTCTCCTCGAAGTAACGTTGCGACGGAGTCCGCAGCCGAAGGTCGGGCTCCGAGGTGGTGTAGTCGTTCAGCAATACGTGTTCGATACCGGTCATTTTTTCCTTCTCCGGTTCCGGCCCTGCGAACTCGCCGAATTCATAAAAGTCGCAGGTCTCAGAGCGGAGGAAACTTCCCTGCAACGCTCCCAACCGGACGCTATTCTCGCAAACTTCGATGTTTTGCAGGATGAGCTGTCCGACGTTGGTGTTGTCGCGACTCCTTTTCGGAATGAAGATGTGCAGCGCCTCGGCGGCACGGGTCAGTGCCACATACAGCAGGTTGATGTTGTCCACATGGGCATAGACCGTCTCACGGTAGAAGTCGGCCGAGAAGAGCGACTCGCCCATGCTCGCCTTGTAGTGTACCGGGAAGCTGCCGATCCCCTCCAGTTCCTTGTCCGTGCTTTCGGCCCATACGATGTTGTTCGAAAGGCCGCTTGCCTTCGGGTTGAGCGACCAGTTGCAGAAGGGGATCAGGACGACCTTCTTTTCGAGACCTTTGGCCTTGTGGATCGTGATGATCTCGATGGTCGTTTCGCTCTGCTCGACACTCAGCGAGCGATCCTTGCCCTGCTCGTCCCACCACTGGAGGAAGAGCGGAATATCGGCGATGCGCCCCGAGGTGAAGTTGATGATCTGCTCGTGTATGGCTTGCAGATAGGCTATCTGATCCTGCTGGTGCTGTAGGGTGTAACGCATGACGATCCGCTCGAACGCCTCCTCGGGGGGATAGAGTTTGAGCGACTTGAGAAAGAGCTCCTCCTCCTGACTCAGGGGTGTGTCGAACGCCTCCCGATGCAGATAACGGTTGTAGATAGCCCGGTGAATGGCATCCGTCGGGTTGAGAGCCAACCGCAGACAGCTGATGACGAACGAGCTGACCGGGGCCGACCCGATGACGAGGGCCTCCTGGGTCATCACGTCGAACCGATAGCAGGGATCCGTATTCTGACGCTTGAAGTCGAGCAGCGTGGCGGCTACTTTGGCACCGTCGGCTCCCGTGCGGACAAGAATCATCAGATCCTTGGGACGGAATCCGCGGTCGATGAGCGCCTTGATCCGCTCGATCAGAGGCGGTTCTCCGTCGTAATGGGTAATGTTGATATATCCCGCATGAGATCCTTTCTTGCGCGGATGCTGTTCGTGCTGTTGGTAGGCCTCGCGCAGCGTATCGGTCAGCGCCGCTCTCGCCTGCGGGGAGAGGGCTTGTTCGGGGGCGGATTGTAGCAGCGTGTTCAACTCCCGGTTGTCCTGCTCGACAGCCTTTTCGATGATCCGGTTGTTGAATTCGACCACCAACGGAAGACTGCGGAAATTGTCCTGTAGGTGGATCGTCCGGGTATTCTCCTCGCCCAGATCCTCGCCGATGCGCCGATGGAGAATCTCCCAGTCGCCACCCCGCCAGCGGTAGATCGACTGCTTGATATCGCCTACGATAAGCACCGAGGTCTGATCCGACTGCGACATGGCATTCCGCAGCAGGGGCAGGAAGTTCTCCCACTCCTTGGCCGACGTATCCTGAAACTCGTCGATCATGAAGCGCTCGAAGCGGTTGCCGACTTTTTCGTAGATGAACGGCGCGTCGTTG
>DWYR01000011.1 GCA_019118565.1 Candidatus Alistipes avicola
TCGAGTTATTCAGTTATGCGAAGTTTGGGGAATCCGGTTGATAGACTTTCGTAACCAATTCGTGACCCATCCCTTTTTATCTCTGATATTACAGTTTGTAAATCAACGAGATAGTCTAAATGGAAACAACCATAGGTATATAGTCTTTAATTGTTAAATTGCATAGTTACCGTTACATTTCCGCACTGGCATCACCACCTTCTACCGTTTCCCATCCGGTAATTTCGCCCTTGCCTTCTTCCATGCCGACGGGGGTTTCCAGTGTTCCGGTCACACGGTAGGTGGTGGTCATATCGCCGTTAAAGTCCGCAAGGGCTTCCGTCAGGTCGACCTCCGTGCGCTGTGTGCGTCCGCCATCGGTAAAGACGATGTCCAGCACCAGCGCCTGCACGTCTCCCATCGTACCCAGCAGGCGGGCGTCGGCCGTGAGCTTGCTGCCGTCACGGGTGAAGGAGAAGACCGTGGAGGTCGGTTCGCCGATGGTCTGTCCCTTCTCCATGTCGTAGGCTCCGGCTATGCCGCTGAGAATGCCGGTAACGCTCTCTATCAGTTCGGGACGGCCCTGCGTAACCTCCAGTTCCAGCCGCAGGTCGCGGACACGCCGCTGCATCGCGACGGTAAACGTGTGGTCGCAGTCCCCCTCGATGGTCACTTGCTCCGCGCAGGTGAAAAAGAGCCCCGGGGCATTGTCGATATAGTATGGCCCTTCTTCTTCATTGTTGCCCGTGACAGGGTCTACCGAGGCAACGCTGCCGTTAACCGTAATCCTCTCGGCCGGGTTCCACACGGCCAGCATATAATCGCCGGGCTCAAACAGATGGTCGGGTGCGTGGGTCGCGGCGGTCTCCGTGCCTGTATAGTCGCCCATGGTAAGCCTCCACATGGCCGGTATGTCGATTCCCTCACCACGGGCCGACCAGTCGGCCGTGACCGCAATCTTACCGTAACCGGGGTGCAGAGTGTTGTAAATCGTGTCCTTCACGCAGGAGGTCGCCAGCAGCCCGGCTGCAGCGGCCAGAATCGAAATATATCGTGTCGT
This sequence comes from Candidatus Alistipes avicola, assembly GCA_019118565.1. GTDB lineage: Bacteria > Bacteroidota > Bacteroidia > Bacteroidales > Rikenellaceae > Alistipes > Alistipes avicola. Next base: position 1,040 of record DWYR01000011.1, read on the forward strand.
TTTCATATCGTCCTCCTTCCTGTTTTTAGAAAAGGTTCCACTTCAGGGTGATGCCGGCGTTGACGGGACCCCACCAGCCCTTCGTCTCGTTGCTACGGCGCACGCGCACCCCGTCGATGACTTCGTATTTCTCATAGTCGGCGTTCAGATAGCCCAGCCCGAGCGAAAAGTCGAGCGACAGCGCCTTGTTCAACCGCAACTGATAACCGGCGGTGATGCCCCCGCCAATCAGGTCGCCCTGCTTGCCCGTATCGGAGAGCTTGTAGTTGAACGCTCCGGTCTTGAACATCGCGCCCACATACCAGGCTCTCTTCTCTCCCAGATAGCAGCGCACCTCAGGAGCCACTTCCCAGAGGGCGTAGCGGCGGGTGGCGTTATCCCAACTCCATGAAGTCCATGACCCGTTGACCGTCACGGCCCATGTGCGACTTATGCGCCATTCCAACCCTATGTCTGGCGTAAGAGTCGCCCACCGCAACAGATTGGCCCGCAGGGAGAACGAACCTCCCGTCCGATCCGGAGCAGGCAATACCGCCGCAGACTCCTCAACGGGTGGAACGGCCGGCTCGGACGACACATCAGACGGACCTGGCTCAGGCTCCGCAACCGAAGCCGGCTCCTCCGTCGACAACTCCTCCGTCCGAGTCATGGGAACAACGATCCGCACCGTCACGAAATCCCCCTCCGAAGCATGATTATGCGTCACGAAACAGGACTCGGTTATCCCTCCGCGCAAAATCAACTCCGATTTCACACGATTGGAACGGATCTTCGCCATGGCGAGATTTTCTCCCTCCGTGGCCTGCGACGTGCAGTAACCGTCTACATACACCGGAATCAAACCCTCCAGAATCTCCGTCCGATTCCGCTCCACACACAGCAACAGCCGCTCCAATTCCGCTCCGTTGCCGTTCCACGGAACATAAAACATATCCTTCCCCTGCACAAAACGAAACAAAAAAGTAGAATCGAACCTCTCTTGTGCCCCAGAAATACCGACAATCGACAATACCATCGACACGGCTAACAACAATCTGTTTAATTTTCTCATATTTACATTGTTTTTATTCCATATCAAGCCCTGTAAGCAGATCGTTCAACTGGATCCCATAAAAGACTGATTTTGGAAAGGAAAAATATTATTTCGTGTCTACAGATATTTCCGGGAAAGATACTATAGACAAATTTATTTATAAAAAAGGATTCACAACAGTACATTCGGGAGGATTGGATCTATTTTTGCTGATAAAGCAAATTATTTTTGCCGATAAAGCAAAATTTGGCGCAAAACAAAACAATCCGAAACAAATCGATCAATGTCGATCGACCTGCATTTTACGCCAACGTGCCGGAGAACACGACTCCCTTTCGGTAAAGATTTTCGTAAAATAACTCAACGATAAAAAACCGGACTTCTCGGAAATTCCCGAAACGGTCAACTCGGGATGCTCCATCATCTCCCGCTTGGCATACTCCAAACGAAGTCCCGTGATCCAATCCCGGAATGAAACATGGTATGTGGCTTTGATATACCGAGACAAATAGGTCCGGTTGGTTCCCAATAAATCGGCCAGATCCTCGATCGTAAGTCCGGATTGCGTATAACCGTTCTGCCGGATCCATTTCTCCAGTTTTTCGACGATCCCCAAGTAACAAACCGGTATAGGCGACTCCATATTCCGCTCACCCAAAAAAGAGATCTGTGGTTCCGAAAGCATCTCCGTCTCCAAAATCCGCTCCACTTGCTCGTAAAAAAGCAGGTAGTTCATATAGGAGCAAAAAAGATAGACATAGAAGGGTATTGAGGATAAAATCCATAAAAAAATGTAACGGTCCGGCAAAAAAGTCAATAACCCGCAACCTACACCGTAAACAACCGCCCAATATGTAAATATCGACAACCAACGAATATAGGCCGCAATGTGATCAGAATGGAAATCGTCTACCAAACGAACGGCCCGACGATAGGTTCGAACCAACCGTATAGCCAATCGGGAGGCATAAATAAAAAACCAAAATGCCATCACCAGCAATCCGATCAGCCGTAAAAAACCCTTCGGTAAAAATAACAATACGATACCCGAAACTATCGTAAAAAAGAGCCAGCCGACGATGTGAAGCATAAAGCGGCGGCAAGTCAGATAACTCCGATCGAGCAGGGAGGTCAGCGCAGAACTAAAAAGCCATGCCGATAAAAAGTAGGTCGACAGATTCATGAAAATAGCTCCCTGCGGGTGCAAGAAACGAACTTCGCAAAAGAGATGCACCGCATAATTCGCGGCCAAAACCAACAAGGCAACTCCCATGATTCTCCGCGAACGAAGGTAATTATCAAAGATCGGCTTATCGGGAGTTCTCGCCACAAGAAAATAGACCCCGAAAAAAAGCATTAACGACAAAGCCGCACCAAGGGAATACCCGTATAAGGGATGAGTCATGAATATATCTCTTATTCTTTGTAAAGATACTCTTTTTTTACGCGATCGACAACCTCTTTTGCCTTTTCTGCAGAACGGAGAGCCTCTTCTCGGGACAAATCGTCCAGCGAACCGGTCAACCCCTCCAATTTCCGCAAAGATTTTACGAGTGACATCTCGCCCAACATCGTAAAGATCGGAAGCATCTTGTGGGCCAGGGCACCAACCGCTGCCGCATCGTTCCGATCGACAGCCTGCCGCAAATTTTTGACATTCGTCTCGTTCTCCTCAACGAACGAACGAAGGATCCGGCGGGCCGCCTCTTCGTCGTCGCGGGCAAATGCGGTCAAAGCCTCGATACCGGTCGATTTTTCGGAAGAATCGGTCGACTCAAACACCGTTTCGGAAAAAATGGATCGCAATACGGCCACCAATTCAGCCATCGTAAAGGGCTTGCGCAATACGGCTGCAAATCCCTTATCCCTGTAAATAGACTGTTGGTCGGAACGGGCCGAAACGGCTACCACAGGCAAATTCCCCTTCAGGACATGAATCCGCCGAAGCAGTTCGAATCCATCCACACCGGGCATCTGTATGTCGGTAAATACCAGGTCGAAATCGGACTCCTCGACCAGTTTCTCAGCATACTCCGGATAGGGGCAGCATTCGGTTTGCATGCCCAGTTCACGACACATGGCCGCCGTCATATCCAGTTGCAAAGGGTCATCGTCCACCCACAGGCAGCGGAACGCACCTCCCCGATTCAAATCCAATTTTTCGACTTCCCCTTCGGCGGTCGGATGCTCCTTGTCAGGCAACGAATCGGCCATCTCCACCGGAATGGAAACTACGAAACGGCTGCCCGCACCGGGTTCGCTCTCCAGTTCGATGGTACCTCCAAGCAGTTTGACGAGCCGGTCCACAATCGACAGCCCCAGTCCGACCCCTCCGACCCCCTCGGCCGACGGCAGCCGGACAAACTCCTGATAGATGCGCTCCCGCTCCTCAGGGCCGATGCCGCGTCCGGTATCGCTCACCCGGAAAAAGAGTTTCGAATCCTCGCGCCAGGCATGGAAGGCGATAAATCCATGATCGGTGAATTTGATGGCATTCGACAAGAGGTTTTCGGCCACCTGCCGAATTCGCGAAGGATCGCCTACGAGAGGTCGTTCCAACTCGGAGGCAATTGTCCGACGCAGTTCAATTCCCTTGGCCTCGGCCATCGGTGCAAATCCGGAACATACTTCGGCAAAGAGATCGGCCGCCGAAAAGACAACCCGATTTACCGTCACCTTGTGGTAATCGAGCTTGTAGAATTCAAGCAGGTCGGTCACCAATTGCAACAGATGGTCGGCCGATCCCTTCATCTGATTCAAGTAGAGAGTTCCCTGTTTTCCCTGATCGAGACGCGATAACAATTCAATATATCCCATGATCGATCCAAGCGGTGCCTTGATGTCGTGCGTGATGGTCATCATCAGCTTCTCACGGGCTTCAAGCAGCGCCTCGTTGTGGCGATTGGCCTCCTCTATCTGTCGTTTATAGCGATTGCTGCGTCCAATGTCCCGACAAAGAATCCAGACGAAAAAGAGCATCAGAAGCAGTGAACCGGCCGCAATTGAACCCAAAATCAACAGCGACTGACGTCTCAACCGCTCCTGAGACTGCATACGATCCCAAAGATAAGCGGTTTCATCCTCTTCGAAATCGAGAATCAAACGGTAGATTCGCTGGTTGATCTGTCGGTTGTTGCGTTGCAATTCCAAACCTTCGCGCCAGGCCTTATCGTAGAGGGCCATCCGTTCGCTTGTTACGCGCTGTTCCAGGTCGAACAACACCCGGGCGATCGTATCACCCAAATTCTGCTTCGGAACCACCGTATCGATCCGTACATGAGTCGCCACCGTTACGGTCGAGTCGGCTTTCGGTGGACTGAATACATCGCCGATCCGGCGAAAGAATCCGCGTTTGCGCGGCAATGTCTTAAGCGTATCGCGCGTAATGACCGTATCGGTCTGAAAAGGCTGTAACTGCGACAAGGAGTCCAATACGGGAATCATACGTTCGATATTCTCACTGAGTAGCGTCGCCGTACCCGATGAACGCAGGTTGCGATCCAGGGCAGCCACCCCTCGCTCCTTGCGTCCGATCAATACGAGAATCGTATCCAGACGCATCTGCTGGGAGGGATCCCCCGCAATTTCCCGCAAAGAGTCGATACTGTTTCGCACCAAACCCAATTCGTGCGTATAACGATCCTGATAGCTGGAATACCCCGCCACGAGCATCTGTCCGTAGCTTTCCGCCTCGTAAAGGTGGTAGAGAATCTCATTGACTACCCCCCGGCGTGCCCGCAACTGCTGTTGGGTATCATCGGGTTCGAGGAGTATTTCGGTTTGTCGCCAGACATAAATCATCGCCACCGCACCGATCAAGGCGACCAATACGTATCCCAACACTATTTTCGTCCGGACGAATTTCGACTGTTTCATGATTTGAAGCGCAATTCCGATACCTTCTCCAAAGATAGCCCTTATTCCTCGATCCACGGCTTTTTTCTCCCGATTTATTTTGTTTTAGACCCAATACCCGCAAAAGAGATCTGTAGAAAAAACAGAGAGGAAGCGCCCCTACTCCGGACACTTCCTCCCCGATCTGCGACAGGCTTCGGTTCTATACCCCGCCTGCCGTGCAATTTATGACTCGATTACTTGCGTTTTCTGTCGGCCTTACGCGATTTCTTATCGCTTTTTTTGGTTGCTTTCTGCTCTTTTACCTGGCAACCATCCTTCGAATTGTCCTTTACGATGGTCATCTCGTCGAGCAACCAACCGGCACCGCCGAACTTGTCGATCACGAACAGTACGTAACGCACATCTACTCCGATCGTACGCTGTACCTCGGGTTCAAAAGCAATATCACCCGACATAGCCTCCCAGTTGCCGTCGAAAGCCAGACCGATCAACTCGCCCTTGGCATTGAGCATCGGCGAACCGGAGTTACCGCCCGTAATATCGCAATTGGCCAGGAAAGCGACCGGCATCTCGCCCTTGCAATTGGCATAAGGACCGAAATCCTTGGCCTCATAAAGCTCCTTGAGTTTCTCCGGTACGACGAACTCGTGGTTCTCGGGATCCTCTTTCTCCATTACACCTTTCAGGGTTGTGTAGTACTCGTACAGTACACCGTCAGCCGGCTCGTAGGGAAGTACCTGACCATAGGTCAAACGGATCGTGAAGTTGGCATCCGAATACCAGGCCTTGTCGGGCTGCATACGCATCAGACCCGCTACGTAAAGGCGGTGTCCATCCGCATACTGACGGCGGAACTCAGCCGCCTTCTCGCTCAACTCACCCATCTTCTCCACGAGCGACTTCATCAGCGCTACGGCCGGATCGGCAGCAACCTGCTCCGCAGTAGCGGCCAGCGCCTTCTGCTCGTCGGTGAAGACCGAATTGTCATACAGATAATCCACATAGGCATCCGTATCGCCGCCGAACTGCGTGTCGATCACCTCCGTAAAGATCGAAGGAAGCTCCTTCACATTCTCCTTGACCATCCGCAGCATCTTCTTGGCTACCTTGCGGTCAGTCGGCATGTTGTAGTCCTTGTAGAACTGGGCATAGATCGCCTTCAGCTGCTCCATCTGGGCATCGGTCATCGTATCCGACATGAGGTAGTTGGCACTGGCAGCCGGCGTCAGAATCTCGACGGCGCGGGCCATTGCCTCGCTCAGGTACTGCAGCGAAGCGTTGTAGGGAGTCATACCGCTGATTGACTCGCGGATCATGTTCAGCGCGTTCGAATATCCCTCTTCGGGCAGCGTCTCGGCATCGGCCCAAGCCTGGAACTCAGCCTCGAGAGCCTGTTTCTTCGCCTTCACGTTGAGTTTCTCGATACCGCGCATCATGCCGATCGTGTTCTTCCAATAGTTCGACGAATTGGCATATTTGCTCGAGTACTGGATACGCACCTTGTCGCTTGCCAACATATCCTCCATCAGGATGTCCTGACGGGCACCGCGGATCGCTACACGCTGGGGACCCGATACGCTCAGCATCTCGTCAATCTCGTACGAGGTCATGAAACGCTCGGTCGATCCGGGGAATCCCATGATCATCGTGAAGTCGTCGGCCTTGTAACCATCAAGCGAAACCTTCAGGAACTCATCAGCCTTATAGGGAACGTTCTCTGCGGAGTAATCAGCCGGCTGGTTGTTCTTGTCGGCATAGATACGGAATACGGAGAAGTCACCCGTGTGGCGCGGCCACATCCAGTTGTCGGTATCGCCACCGAACTTGCCGATCGAGTTGGGAGGCGTACCTACCAGGCGAATATCGCGGAAGATCTCCATCACGAAGGCGAAATACTGGTTTCCGCCGAAGAACGACTGGATGTTGATCGTTTTGCCCGGATTCTCAGCCTCGAGTTTCTCACGCAGCGCCTCGATGTTCTTATTCACCAGGTCGGCACGCTCCTGACCCTGAGCGATCGAAGGTACATTACCCAGCACATCGGGCGTTACGTCGATAATCTGGCGGATAAAGGTAACCGTCAGATCGGGAGCGGGGAGCTCCTCCTCGTTCGACATGGCCCAGAAACCGTCTTTCAGGTAGTCATGCTCTACCGAAGAGAGCGCCTGGATGGAAGGGTAACCGCAGTGGTGGTTCGTGAAGACCAGACCTTCGGGCGATACCACCTCGCCGGTGCAGCCGTTGCCGAAGATCACAATTGCATCCTTCAACGAGCCCTTGTTGATCGAGTAGATATCCTCGGCCTCCAGCTTCAGACCCTTTGCGTGCATGTCTGCGATGTTCATCTTCTGGAGATAGGGCAGCAACCACATACCCTCATCGGCCACGGCCGTCATCGTCACGACGGCGGCAGCCAACAATGTAATCAGTTTTTTCATCTTGGTTGTTTGCTTTTGTTTGGTTTATAAATAATTGTAAAAAAAATGATCCGTTTTACTTGATGGCGATCATGTTGAGGATCGAACGTTCGGCACGCCGGCGCACCTCTTCGTCGATTACGATCTCGGGCTGCTCGTTCCGGAGCGTCGAGAGAATATTCTCAAGCGATACCATCTTCATGTATTTACAGTTATTGCAACCGCAGGTCTCGTCCTCGGGCGGGGCCGGAATGAAGACCTTGTCCGGATAGCGGCGTTTCATCTCCGAGAGGATTCCCGCCTCCGTCACGACGATGAACTCGCGGGCCTCGCTGCGACCGCAGTAGTCCAGGATAGCGGCCGTCGATCCGACGAAATCGGCTACTTCGACCACATAGGCGCGGCACTCGGGGTGTACGACCACCTTCGCCTCGGGATGCTCCCTCTTCAGGCGGAGGATCTTTTCGAGCGAGAACTCCTCGTGCACGTGGCAGGCTCCGTCCCAGATGACCATGTTGTCACGTCCGGTCAGTTTCTGGATATAGGATCCGAGGTTGCGGTCGGGAGCGAAGATAATGGGTTGTTCACGGGGAATAGACTCAACCACCTTCAGGGCGTTCGACGAGGTGCAGCAGACATCGGTCAGCGCCTTCACGCCGACTGTAGTGTTGACATACGAAACCACCTTGTAGCCGGGATAGCGCGCCTTGAAGGCGGCGAACGCCTCCGCATCGCACGACTCGGCGAGCGAACATCCCGCCTCGGGACAGGGGATAAGTACCTTCTTGTCGGGCGAGAGCACCTTGGCCGTTTCGGCCATGAAGTGTACGCCGGCGAAGAGGATGATGCGCGCGTCGGTCTTTTTCGCCTCGATGGAGAGGGCGAGCGAGTCCCCCAGGAAGTCGGCTACCTCCTGCACTTCGGGCAAAGTATAATAGTGCGCCAGAATGACAGCGTTCTTTTCGCGTTTCAGCCGTTCAATCTCCGCTTTGAGTTTCGACGAGTTATCAACCATCGTTTTTTATTTTATACTTTTATTTAATTTTAAATAATTAAAAAAGAAAGAAATATAATAGCTGTTGAAAGTGTTGATAAGTTTCTCTCTCTTTTGGTTATTCACATATTATCATCTTTCGATTGCCGGTAAAAGCATCTGCTGGTTGAGTTCAGACGATACTATTTTCGTTTTATCCACAAATGTTGATAAACGCTTTCCACAAATCGACACTCTCTAATTTCCAACAATAGGCCTTCTTTTCCGGTTTATTTTCCTGCATACAACTTTCCAAAACTTTTTTTGGCCATTCGCCGCTTTTTTCCATACAAAGGGTTGCAGGATTTTTGCAAGCGGTTTTCGGTTTTTCTTTTGAAAAGTTGTGTACCGGTTTTCAACAATGTTACTTTCCTATTTACGCAACTTGTCAACAATCTTTTTGGCAATGTCGCGGTAGTAGGGTTCTACCCTACTGTCGATTGATACCGAGGGAGTTCCATTGTCAGCACCCTCCATGATCGACTGGATGATCGGAATTTCGCCCAACAGATCGACTCCGTTCTCCTCTGCAAAACGGCGGGCACCACCCTTGCCGAAGAGGTAGTAACGGTTCTGAGGCAGCTCCTCGGGAGTGAACCAGGCCATGTTTTCCACAATACCGGCCAGCGGGATGTTCACCTGCGGGTTGCGGAACATCTCCACACCGCGCCGTACGTCCGCCACGGCGATCTGCTGCGGGGTCGAGACGATCACCGCCTCATCGATCTTCAGCTCGGAGATAATTGAAAGGTGAATGTCGCCCGTGCCGGGAGGAAGGTCCGCCAGCAGGAAGTCGAGTTTTCCCCAACGTGTCTGGTGGATCATCTGCCGCAGGGCATTCACCGCCATGGCACCGCGCCACAACAGCGCGTCGCTGGGCTTGATGAAGAATCCGATCGACATGATCTTGATCCCCATCGTCTCGGCCGGCAGGATGATATCCTGACCGTCCACCTGTTCCGCCTCCGGAAGGTATCCCTCCAAACCGAACATCTTGGGCTGTGATGGCCCGTAAATATCGGCATCGAGAATACCGACCCGATAACCCATGTTACGCAGCGCAACGGCCAGGTTGGCCGTAACGGTCGATTTACCGACGCCGCCCTTGCCCGAGGCGATGGCGATCACGTGGTCTATCTCACCCGTGGTGGTCCGTTTCTCGGCCGGTTGCGCCGCTTTCGGGGCAGCCTCCTTTATAATAACGGTAATGGTCTCTTTCAAGGCGGGGAAATTCTCTTCGAGCAGAGCTTGTACCTGCCGCTGGATCTTGGGTGCAAAGGGATCGCGCACCTTGGCGAATTGCAGAACGACCGTGATCTTCTCGTCGTTGGCCGTTACGTTTGCGACGAATCCGCTCTCCATAAGCCCGCGCTGGGTCTCCGGATGAAGGATGCGGTTCAGTAATTCCTTAACTCTCTGTTCCATTTTTTTGCGAGTTGATAGGCTTAAACCGGAAGGGACGCGGCAGTTTCGAACTGGTCAAAAAACGTAGTGTCCTCTCCCATACGGGCAAAGATAACTATTATTTCCGAGAATTGAGGCATTTTGCAAAACTTTCCTTATCGTTTAACGATAAATATTATTTGTTTTTCAAAAAAGAATGCCCTATATTTGTCACAAAATCCACTACAAAGACTCTTTTGTGTAAATTAAAATACGATCGATATGAAATTCTTGAAAACCTTTTTAGCCAGTCTGCTCGCTTTTGTTGTGGGCGGTTTGGTGGTCTTTTTTCTTTCGATGATTATCCTGATGGGAGTGATCGGCTCGATCACTTCGAAAGAACAGGTGGTGATCGGTAACCATGCCATTCTGAAAATAGATATGGCGGAGGATATTACCGATTCGCCCAGTACGACCCCTTTCGGAAACATCGATCTGGCGACCATGACAGTTACTTACCAGATTTCGCTCATGAATGCGCTGCGTGCCATCGAGACGGCCAAGGAAGATCCCCGCATTCAAGGTATCTATCTGCGGATGAACGGCAGCGGAGTCACTTCACTCAGCATCCTGGAGGAGCTGCGCGAGGCGCTCGTGGATTTCCGTACGAGTGGCAAGTTCGTACTTGCTTACAATGAGGTGTATGGACAGAGCGGCTATTACCTGGCCACGGCAGCCGACGGGATCTATCTGGAGCCCAACGGAAGTCTGCAGTGGACGGGTATTGCCTCGACACTGATGTTTTACAAGGGGTTGTTCGACAAGCTCGATATCCAGACCGAGATCTTCCGTCCGACCGCCTGCAAATACAAGAGTGCCGTGGAGCCCTATTTCCTGAACAAGATGTCCGAGGAGAACCGTCGCCAGATGCAGCAGATCGTCGACTCCTACTGGAGTGTAGTGGTCGATGCGGTATCGAGTTCGCGCGGTATCGCTCCTGAGGAGTTGAACCGCCTTGCCGACGAGTGGGAGGTTTCGCTGGCCGATGAGGCACGTGAAAAGGGATTCGTGGACGGATTGATCTTCGAGGATGAGATGGATGATATATTCAGAAACTACGGAGCCGTACCCGATGTGAACGGTCAGTTCGAGTTCGTTACCTTGGGAGAGTATGCTTCGATGCTGACGGCCAACATGAAAAACCTGTCGGCACCGCAGGTAGCCGTTGTCTATGCCGACGGTGCCATTGTCGACGGTGAGGGATACGGCAAGGAGATCTACGGCAATTCGCTGGCTTCGTTGCTGGCCGAGGTGCGCAAGGACGACCAGGTGAAGGCGGTTGTGCTGCGTGTCAATTCGCCGGGCGGCAGCGCCCTGGCATCCGATGTGATCTGGCGTGAGATGGAGCTCCTGAAAGCGCAGAAACCGGTGGTGGTTTCGATGGGAAGCTATGCGGCCAGCGGCGGTTACTACATCTCGTGCGGTGCCGACGTGATCGTGGCCGACAAGACCACCCTGACAGGTTCGATCGGTGTCTTCGGTATGTTCATGCGCATGGAGGAGGCGCTGAAAAACAAACTGGGTATTACCTTCGATGCCGTGCGTACGAACACTTCGGCCGATGCCGGTGTGATGCGTCCGCTTACCGCTCGTGAACGTGCGGCGATCATGCGCGGAGTGGATAAGGTTTACGAGACCTTTACCTCCTATGTGGCCGAGGGGCGTAACCTGCCTCTGGAGAAGGTGCTCGATATTGCACAGGGACGTGTCTGGAGCGGTACGGCAGCCGTTGAGAACGGACTGGTCGACGCGAACGGCGGCTTGAAGAGCGCCATCGCCATTGCAGCGGACAAGGCCGGACTGGGAACCAACTACCGGGTAGTCGAGAAACTCGAGATGCCGACCGGTATCGAGACCTTCTTCTCGGGATTCTTTGCCAAGGTGAAGGCTGATATCGCGGCCGAGGAGCTCGGTCCGTTCGCCGGCCAGTGGCAGAAGATCCGCGAGGTGATCCGGCAGCAGGGTATCGTGATGTATTGCCCCTACGGTGCTGCGATGGCCGAGTAGTACGGAATTCGGAAAATCCCATTATTTCTTTACATACCAATGGATATACTACAAGTTGAACACGTAACCAAAAGGTTCGCCAGGCAAACGGCGCTGGACGATGTCTCGCTGACGATTCCCAAGGGATCGGTCTATGGTTTGCTGGGTCCCAACGGTGCCGGCAAGACCACGTTGATCCGCATCATCAACCGCATTACGGCCCCCGATCAGGGGCGGGTTATCTTCGACGGCCGTGAAATGGAGCCGAAAGATGTCTTCCGGATCGGTTACCTGCCCGAAGAGCGGGGACTCTACAAAAAGATGAAAGTGGGCGAACAGGCCGTCTTCTTTGCCCGTCTGAAGGGTCTTTCACGCCACGAGGCAGTCGTACGGCTGAAGAAGTGGTTTGTCAAGTTCGGTATCGAATCGTGGTGGAACCGCAAGGTGGATGAACTCTCGAAGGGTATGGCCCAGAAGGTACAGTTTATCGTGACGGTGCTGCACGAACCCGAACTGCTCATCTTCGACGAGCCTTTCTCGGGATTCGACCCGATTAACGCGAACCTGCTCAAGGAGGAGATCATGGGGTTGCGCGACCGGGGTGCCACGGTGATCTTTTCAACGCACAACATGTCGTCGGTCGAGGAGATCTGCGACCACATTACGCTGATCAACAAATCGCATAATATTCTGACAGGCCGTGTAGACGATATCCGCCACCGCCACGGGAACAACATCTTCCAGATCGCCTATCGGGGCGACGGGGCGGTACTGCGAAGTGCGCTTCAGGGTTGTTGCGAGGTGATGGAGGAGCCCGAACCGGAGTTCGGATCGACCTACCAGATGCTCAAGATCCATGTGGATCGCGATGCCGATGTGAAGGGGGTAATCGGACGGGTGAACGAGGCGGTCGAGCTGCGTTCGTTCAACGAAATCATCCCCTCGATGAACGATATTTTCATTCGGGCGGTCGGAGGCTCTCTCGACAACGGTACGCCCCGGAATTTTGAATCCTAACAGTCAGAAAAACCATGGCACAATCCAAAATAGGAATTATCATCGCCCGCGAGTTCAACGAACGGGTGCGCAAGAAGTCGTTTATCGTCACGACGATCCTGATGCCGATCCTGATGATCGGCCTGATGGTGGCTCCGGCGCTCATCATGCGTTATTCGCGGGGTGAGACGCGCCTTATCACGGTAATTGACCGCAGCGGATTGATCGCCCCGCAACTCGAAAGCGGCGAGGAGATAGTCTTCAATACGACCGACCTGACGCTCGATGAGGCGCGGCGCGACCTGACCGATCAGTTCGGTATTCTCTGGATCGGCGAGGATGTGATGACCAATCCGAACAATGTGAAACTCTATACGAACGGCTCTTCGTCGATGCTTGCCGAGGAGAGCGTATCGGGACAGATCGCCGACATCATCGAGAAGGAGAAGTTGAAGGCGTATAACATCGAGAACCTCTCGCAGATCCTTGAGCAGGTCGAGACGACGGTCTACATGCAGGTCTTCCGCAACGACCGGATGCTGGAGGGCGAGGATGAGCAGGCCACCTCGTCGAGTGTTGCGACGGCCGTCGGATTCATCCTGGCGATGATCCTTTACATGTTCCTGGTCGTCTACGGCGCGATGGTGATGCAGAGTGTCATCGAGGAGAAGAACAACCGCGTGCTGGAGGTGGTCGTATCCTCGATCAGCCCCTTCCAGCTGATGCTGGGCAAGATCCTGGGCGTCGCTTCGGTGGCGGTCGTGCAGGTGTTGATCTGGGGCGTGCTGGTGGTCGGCGTGGGTACGCTGGCCATGCCGCACCTCATCCCGGCCGACATGATGGGCAGTGTCGATGCGCTGCGGGCCGGAACGCTCGATCCGGCAGCGGCCGGTGTCGATGTGGAGATGGTCCAAACGCTGGCTACGGCTACCGACTTCGGATATATCCTCTCGATCTTTGTCTATCTGCTGCTCTATGTGGTGGGCGGTTACCTGCTCTATTCGGCGATGTTCGCCGCCGTAGGTTCGGCCGTGGACAGCGTGCAGGATGCTCAGCAGCTCCAGACCCCCATCATGATTCCGATCATCCTCTCGATCTTCGTGATGATGATGGTGATGAAGGATCCCAACTCTCCGCTGGTCTTCTGGTTCTCGATGATCCCGTTCACCTCACCCGTGGTGATGATCGCCCGCATCCCGTGCGGCATCCCGACCTGGGAGATCATCACCTCGCTCGTGGTTCTCTACCTGACCTTCATGTTCATGGTATGGCTGGCGGCGAAGATCTACCGCGTGGGTATCTTCATGTACGGCAAGAAACCTTCGTTCAAGGAGGTTTGCAAATGGGTACGCTATAAATATTAGTCCTTGTTTCCCGCTTCCGGCGCTCTTCGCACCTCTGGCCGGGGTCGGTGAAGTTCGGACAATAGGGGTAATTTTTCATAAATAATTTTGATTGGGGATCTCCCGGAATTTTTCTTTCCGGGGGATTTTTTTGTACCGAAGGGGAGGGGATGATCGGAATAGTTTTATTGGACAGCAGTTGTTCCCGTTCCTATAAGAAAACAAGGGGAATTTTCGCGTTGATAAAGATAAGACGATTCCTTAATAGGAACAGATTTTACAAGATAAAAACGGGTAAAAAAGGGGTGTGAACGGGTCCCCTGGTGAAATATAAAACCCCTGTCCAAATCGGACAGGGGTTTTATCATGGGAGAATTGGGATTACCAGATAATCACGCGCTCCTCGACAGGCAGGAACATCTTGCCGTCGGTAATGCCGAAGGCATCGTAGAAGTCCTGGATGTTGCGCAGGGTTGCGTCGACACGCCATTTGCCGAGCGAGTGTACGTCGAGTTTGGTCAGACGGGCAATCTCCTCGTCGCGGATGTTCTCACCCCATACGGTTGCATAAGCCAGATAGAAGCGCTGCTCGGGCGTGAATCCGTCGATCGGAGCTGGTTTCTCGCCGTTGAACGAGTTTTGGAGGGCGGTGAAGGCGATGCGCAGACCACCCTGGTCGGCAATGTTCTCACCCAGGCAGAGCGAACCGTTGGCATACAGGGCCGGCTGGCCGTCACGGGCGGGCAGTACCTCAATTGCATCGAACTGTTTTACCAGAATGTCGGTCTTCTTCTTGAAGGCCTCGGCATCGGCATCGGTCCACCAGTTGTTCATGTTGCCGTCCTTGTCGAACTGACGGCCCTGGTCGTCGAATCCGTGGGTCATCTCGTGGCCAATTACCACACCGATCGCACCGTAGTTAACGGCATCGTCAGCCTCGGGATTGTAGAACGGGGGCTGGAGAATGGCTGCCGGGAAGCAGATCTCGTTGGTCGTCGGGTTGTAGTAGGCGTTGACCGTCTGCGGGGTCATCAGCCACTCTTCGGGATCTACCGGTTTGCCGGCTTTTGCCATCGCGTCGCGGGTTGCCCACTCGTTTGCACGCTGGATATTCTCCCAGTAGGAGAGCGTCGGGTCGATCTCGAGCGTCGAGTAGTCCTTCCACTTGTCGGGGTAGCCGATCTTCACACGGAAGGCATCGAGTTTCTCGTGAGCCCGCATCTTGGTCGAGTCGCTCATCCAGTCGAGCTGGTCGATGTGCTGACCCAGTGCCGTACGCAGGTTATCTACCAACGTAATCATACGGGCCTTGTCGTCAGCCGAGAAGTACTTCTCGACATACATCTTGCCGACAGCCTCGCCCAGTACGCTGTTGGGCACGGCCATGGCACGTTTCCAACGTGGACGCGGCTCCTCCTTGCCCGACATCGTACGGCCGTAGAAGTCGAACGAAGCGGCGTAGAAGTTGTCATCCAGGTAGGGAGCGGCTGCATTCAGGTACTGCGAAGCCAGGTAGTAGCGAATATCCTCGATTGGGGTCTCCTCGATCAGCTTGTCGAGAGCCTCCATATACTCGGGCTGGCAAACGATCACACGCTCCGGAGCGATCTTGGCGTAGTCGAACAGGCCTTTCCAGTCGATAGCGTCGTAGTTCTTCACCAGATCGGCCGTAGCCATCGGGTTGTACATGGCGGCAATATCGCGCAGCTCGACGTTCGAACGCATGTTCTCGGCCAGCGTGGTCTCGATACGCATAACGGCATCGACCGCTTTGCCGACCTGAGCCTCCTCAAGACCTGCCAGCGTGAAGAGCTGACCCAAATAAGCCTTGTAAGCCTCGCGGATCGACTCGTTCTCGGCATCGAGGTAGTAGTCGCGGTTACCCATGCCGATACCTGCCTGACCGATATAGAGAACATTCTCCTTGCTGTTCATCAGGTCGGCCTCGGGACCGAAGCTGAAGAAGGGCGAACCGGTCGTCATCTGCATGATGGAGAGCATCGGGGTGAGCTGCTCCTTGTTCTCAAGGCTCAGGATCGACTCCAGACCCGCTTTGATCGGGGCTGCACCCTCCTTGTTCAGACGAGCGGAGTCGAGCCCCATCTTGTAGAGATCGACGATCTTCTGGTTGACCGTTCCCTTTTCAGGGTTTGCCTGACCCATCTGGGTGAAGAGTTCGTTGATACGAAGTTCGTTGTTGTCGGCCAGTACGTTGAAGGCTCCGTACATCGAGTGTTCGGGTTTGAGCGGGTGTTTGGCCTGCCAGCCTCCGGTTGCATACTGGTAGAAACTCTCGTTAGGGGCGACCGATGTATCCATGTTGGTCAGGTCGATCGCCGGTGTCGTGGTTTTGTTTTGGCATCCCATCATAAAAAGAATGGTTGCGGCGAAAAAAATTTTTTTCATGAATTTATCCCTTAAAATATATGTAAGATTGTCATTTTTTCGTCCAAAACGGAAACATACTCCCGTTAAGGTCGAATGTTTCCGTCGTAAATCGAATCGGAGGATTCGTGATCGGGCCGCTATTTGCGGATGGCCGCAACTCCCGGCAACTCTTTCCCCTCGATATATTCGAGCAGCGCGCCGCCGCCGGTCGAGACGTAGCTGATCCTGTCGGCCAACCCGAACTTGTTGACGCAGGCGACCGAGTCGCCTCCGCCCACCAGCGAAAAGGCTCCGTTTGCCGTGGCATCCGCGATGGCCTGGGCCACAACTTTCGATCCGGTAGCAAATTTATCCATTTCGAAAACGCCTACAGGACCGTTCCACAGGATGGTCTTGCAGCCGAGGATATGCTCGCGGAAGCTCTTTTTGCCCTCTTCGGCAATATCGAGACCCATCCATCCGTCCGGGATCTCGTTGGCGGGGCACTCGCGGGTATCGGCATCTTCGGCAAATTTGTCGGCAATCAGCGCATCGGGTGAGAAGATCAGTTTTACGCCGCGTTCCTGGGCCTTTTTCAGGATTTCGAGTGCCGTAGGGAACATATCCGGTTCGCAGATCGAGTCGCCGATCTTGCCGCCTTGTGCCGCGCTGAACGTATAGGTCATGCCGCCGCCGATGATGATCGAATCGACCTTGTTCATCAGGTTCTCCAGGATGGAGATCTTGGTCGATACCTTCGATCCGCCGATGATGGCCACGAACGGGCGCTGCGGGTTCTCGATGATACGGTCTACGGCCTTCAGCTCATTCTCCATGATGTAGCCGAACATCTTGTCGTTGGGGAAGCGGTCCGCGATCAGGGCCGTCGAGGCGTGGGCACGGTGAGCCGTACCGAAGGCATCGTTGATGTAGCAGTCGGCATAGGAGGCCAGACGCTCGACAAACTTCTTCTGGGACTCTTTCACCGCCTTTTTGGCTGCTGCCTTCTCCTCGTCCGAGGCATCGTCGGCCAACCCGCGGGGTTTGCCCTCCTCCTCGGCGTAGAAACGGAGGTTTTCGAGCAGCATCACCTCGCCCGGACGGAGCTGTGCAGCCTCATCGGCCGCTTTCTCGCCCATGCAGTCACCGACGAAGATGACGGGTCTGCCCAGCAGTTTCTCGACCGTCGGGACGATCTGCCCGAGCGAATATTTCATGTCGTTGTTCTTCTTCGGACGACCCAGGTGGGACATCAGAATGACCGATCCGCCGCCGTCGAGCACTTTGCGGATGGTCGGAATCGCGGCCCGGATACGGGTGTCGTCCGTTACCTGACCGTTTTCGTCGAGCGGAACGTTGAAATCCACGCGGATGATCGCCCGCTTGCCTTTGAAATCGTAAGAATCGATCTTTTGCATAATGGTTCGAATTTAATGGAAAGTATCCGGTATGATCGTTTTCTTGCAGATACCTCGGAATATGGTGGAGAAAATATCGACTGATGAGCACGGTTATCGCCCGGCTGCAATTGGCGCAACTTCTCCATATATTCACAAAAGTATGAAAAATATCCCGAATCTGTTCCTCGGTTATTTACATAATGCATGCAAATACCGTACAAAGTCGTATTTGGCCTCTATTTTGCGGTAATTCGTAGAAAAATACGATCGAAAACGATCAATTTGAATAAATAAAGCGTATCTTTGCTAACAAATCGTAATATTACACCTTAAAAATCTCTGATAGATTATGTACGGTAAAATGAAAGAGCACCTGCAGAAGGAACTTGCCGATCTGAAGGCTGCAGGTCTCTACAAAACAGAAAGAATCATCGAATCTCCGCAGCGTGCAGAGATCGAAGTCGGCGGACGCAAGGTTCTGAACTTCTGCGCCAACAACTACCTGGGTCTTTCGGACAATCCCCGTCTGATCGAGGCAGCCAAGAAGGCAATGGACGCACGTGGTTTCGGTATGTCGTCGGTGCGCTTCATCTGCGGTTGCCAGGATATCCACAAACAGCTCGAGAAAGCCATTGCGGACTACTTCGGTACCGAGGATACGATCCTCTATGCCGCTTGCTTCGATGCAAACGGCGGTGTGTTCGAGCCGCTGCTGACCGAGGAGGATGCGATCATCTCCGACTCGCTCAACCACGCTTCGATCATCGACGGTGTACGTCTTTGCAAGGCAGTACGTTACCGTTATGCCAATGCCGATATGGCCGAACTGGAGGATTGCCTCAAGAAAGCACAGGCACAGCGCTTCCGTATCATCGTTACGGACGGTGTCTTCTCGATGGACGGTAATGCCGCCCCGCTGGACAAGATCTGCGCTTTGGCTGAGAAATACGATGCCATGGTCATGGTGGACGAGTGCCACTCGGCCGGTGTGCTGGGCAAGACGGGCCGCGGTATTACGGAGCTTTACAACCTGCGCGGACAGGTCGATATCCTGACCGGTACGCTGGGTAAGGCCTTCGGCGGTGCTGTGGGCGGATTCACCACCGGTCGCAAGGAGATCATCGACATGCTGCGCCAGCGTTCGCGTCCGTACCTCTTCTCGAACTCGCTGCCGCCTGCCGTAGTAGGTGCATCGCTCGAGATGTTCAAGATGCTGGGCGAGAGCGACGAGCTGCATGACAAACTGGTCAAGAATGTCGAGCACTTCCGCAAGGGCATGATGTCGGCCGGTTTCGATATCAAACCGACCCAGTCGGCCATCTGCGCCGTTATGCTCTACGATGCCAAACTGTCGCAGGACTTCGCAGCCCGTCTGCAGGACGAGGGTATCTTCGTAACGGGATTCTACTATCCGGTTGTTCCGAAGGGTCAGGCTCGTATCCGTGTACAGGTTTCGGCCGGTCACACCACCGAGCAGTTGGATCGTTGCATTGCAGCCTTCGTGAAGATCGGCAAAGAGATGAACGTAATTAAGTAAGTTTTTTGTTAAACAATAAAGAGTCTCTCCATGTCTAAACCGACTTTGGACGCTATCGACAGCAAGATTCTCAAGTACCTTGTCAAGAACGCACGGATGCCGTTCCTGGAGATCGCACGCGAATGCGGCATCTCGGGTGCGGCCATCCATCAGCGTATCCGCAAGCTCCATGAGTCGGGGGTTATTTTGGGAAGTCGTCTGGTCGTCAATCCGAAGATGCTCGGTTTCGACGTATGTGCCTTTATCGGCATTTGCGTACAGGATCCGATGTATATGATGCAGACGATGGAAAGACTCAAGAATATCCCCGAAATTGTCGAGTGCCATTTTATCACCGGGACTTTCAATATCTTGGTGAAATTATACTGCTTGGATAACGAACATCTGATGAAGACCATCTTCGACGGTATTCTGCGTATTCAGGGTATCTCGACCACTCAGACCTTTATATCGCTCGACGAATCGTTCCAGCGACAGGTCAAGGTGGATTTCATCGCACCGAGCGGCAATTGACGGTGTGCGGCATTGAGCCGAATGACCATTCGAGTGGCGGGTTCGCCGCGGCCGGAATCGGGAATACGGCCTTGTTGTCCGACGAAACGAGGTTCGAGAAGGGTGATTTTACTGCAAACCCTTCCCGAACCTCGTTTTTATTTTGACTATTCGCCGGGAAAGAGACGGGAAACGATCAGATCGAAGGGTCGTACGATTGCATTGCCGATAAACGTCCGTTGATTCATTATCATTTGAGCGATTTTTTGTATCTTTACAAAAGATAAAAACGCGTCATTGTACGTTATTTCTTCGAAGAGACGGAAGAAGGTTCCCTGAGAGACGGTCGGAAAGAATGACTTTTTTTCGGCCTTGAGTCAGGTGTGTCTGCACCGTTGCCTTGAATTGGAAAAGAATTTAATGCTCCTCCGATGGAAAAGATTTTGATAATTGACGACGATGTGACCTTTTCGTTAATGCTCCGTACGTGGCTCACCAAAAAAGGGTTTGAAGTGGGTACGGCCACAACGGTCGCGGCCGGACGGAAATTTATCGAAGAGGAGCGATACGATCTTATACTGTCCGATATGCGTCTTCCGGACGGTGACGGAACTGATATTCTACAGTGGGTCACCGAACGGGGGCGAACGATCCCGGTGATCGTGATGACCGGTTATGCTGAGATCGGGAATGCGGTGATCAGTATGAAATTGGGTGCTGCGGACTATATTGCCAAACCAATTCAACCCGACGAACTGCTGAAGAAAATCCGAGAAGCGCTTATCGTGCCGCATACCGAGTCGTCGATTCCACCTCTTCCCAAGAAAGAGGTGGAAAATGAGGGGAAAACTCGGAAAACAGCAACTCCTTCCGTTGTCGAAGGCTTGAGTTACATCGAAGGGCGCAGCGAAATTTCGCAAAAGTTGTACGAATATGTACGATTGGTGGCTCCAACGCAGATGTCGGTGTTGATCAATGGGTCGAGCGGTACGGGTAAGGAGCACGTGGCTCGGTTGATCCATCTGCAAAGTAAACGTGCCGACAAGCCTTTCATTGCGGTCGATTGCGGCGTTCTTTCGCGCGATTTGGCCGCTTCGGAGTTTTTCGGTCATCTCAAAGGATCGTTTACCGGAGCGGTTGCCGACAAGACCGGAGCTTTCGAGGAGGCGCAGGGAGGAACGTTGTTTCTGGACGAGGTGGGTAATCTCAGCATTGAGATTCAGATTCAACTGTTGCGCGTATTGCAGGAGCGCAAGATCAAACCGGTTGGCGCCACACGCGAGGTCCCGGTCGATGTCCGGTTGATCTGTGCTACGAACGAAAATCTCGAAGAGGCGATCACCAAGGGAACTTTCCGAACCGATCTTTATCATCGTATCAATGAATTCGTAATCGAAATGCCCGATCTGGTCGATCGACGCGAGGATGTGATGTTGTATGCCGATTTTTTTCTTAAACAGGCTAATGGCGAGCTGGACAAAAAGGTCAAAGGGTTCGATCCGGAGGCAACCCGGCTGTTGATCGGATACGATTGGCCGGGAAATTTGCGTCAGTTGAAAAATAGTGTGACACGCGCTACCCTACTGGCTGCCGGCGATTACATAACTTCGTCCGAATTGCCTGCTGAAATTCGGGAAGCGGATTCTTCGGCCATCCATTCCTCTGCCTCGTTGCGCGATCCCGTTGCCGAACAGGAGCGTATTCGTCAGGCGCTTGCCGCAGTAGGGGGCAATAAGTCGCAGGCTGCACGTCTGCTCGGTATCGACCGGAAAACACTCTACAACAAATTGCATTTTTACGGGATCGAATAGATCTTCGGCTGTGGAAGAATTCCACACCCGGGTGGGGAATTCCACACTGCTCTACAGATGCAATATTTCATTGTTGTATCTTTATATTTTTGATAATCAATGTAATATTGTCGTGCCGATTCGTTGGCACCGTGCTTGATTCTTTTTTCAATACGAAAGATCGGATCGTTCCCGATCCTTCGAGGAAAAAAGGGTTAAATTTTTTTGTAACAATGAAAAGGTTAGTTTATGTAGCAGCAATTGTCGCGATGGCAGCGATGGCGGTTTCCTGCGGACAGAAGACGCAGAAAGCCGAAACGACCGAAGCAGCCGAGACCCAACAGGTAGAAGTTGCGACGCAACCTGTGGAGGAGACCACCGAGGAGGCTGTTGCTACGCAAGAAGGTGCTCAGGCCGAGCCTGAGGCTGCGACCGAAACAGCAGCGGAGCAAGCGATCAACTAGTGATTTGGAGGGTTATTATTAGTTAAACAATTTTTGCTTGCCGGGAAGACGCATCGGAAGACGAGCGTCTTCTCTTTTTTTTGGTTTTGACGAAAAAGAGGAGAACATCGTGTTCTCCTCTTTTGGTTGTCGGGGCGTAACAGCGAATCAATAGAATTTTCCGGTGGGAGCAAAGATCGCATATCCGAAATTGAAGGTCAGATAGAGGTTGTTCCAGCTCTTCAGGTCGTATTTGGTAAGAGAAAGACTTACCGGACCGATCGGTGTCCGGTAGATGAAAGATACATCGGAGATGTACTGCATCATACGTCCCGGCATGTTGCGGTTATCGCGCAGCATCGCGTAAAATCCTGTGCGCAGGAAAAAGTTGGGTAACAGATCGAATGTCGGCATCAGACCTCCGGCCAGGTAACTCTTGGCATGATAGTCCGGCATATAGGACATCTGCGAGTGGAGTACGGGTTGGTAGGCCGGCATCGATATTGCCGTGGCAATCGGGTTAAGGAACGAGGGGTGGTTGGTCCAGACCGCCTCGACATTGAATCCGAACGAGAACCAGTTGCAGGAGGGAATATCGTAGTATCTATCCCATTTGAACCGAGCTCCGAACCATTCGCGATGGGTGTTGAATGAGGGGTTGCCAAGTTCCGGAGCGAACGGCTTGTAGCGTTCGCGCCCGGTAATATAGATACCGGATAACGAAACTTCGGATCCTTTGCGTGGAAAGAGAATTTTGTCCAGCGTGCTGCGACGGAGTTCCAACTTGGTCCCGAAGAAAAGGAAGCGGGTGAGATCCGTGTCTTCGTTTACGCCGTATGGAGAGGTGTCGTAGTATCGGTAGCCCAATACGCCGCCGTTGCCTTGTAACGAAATCAGACTGTTGTGTGTCAGAGGCATGCTTATACCCAATGAGAGAAAATTCCCGCCGATCTTAACCTGTTCGACGTTGTCGACCGGAGTCAGGTTGCCGAAGTATCCGTGTCGGAAACTCTTGACGACGAAGTTGTAAGAGTAGTCAATAGCGAAGGGCCTTTTCAGGTAGAATAGGTCGGTACGGCCGCCGATGCTGCCTGTCGAATAGATCGGCCCGAGGTAGAGCCCGGCAAAGAGGCGTTGGGATACGCGACGAATTACGTGGTAGTCGAATCCGATGAAGGCCTGGTTGAAGATGGTCGAGGAGATATTACCGCCGATCATAACCCGTGAATTGGGGCGTGTGGACATATTCAGTTCGATCGAATAGCTTTGGCGGAGCGAGTCGTAGCGGATAATCGGATATTCGACCGAGAAGTCGTTGTTACCCATCAGGGCGAAGAAATTGCGGCGGAAATCTTCGAAACTCATTGTCTGCCCAGGTTTGGTGATGAATCGGTCCAGGCTCATGATGTTTCGGACGTAGGTTGTTTGGGCAGGCGTCAGACCCTCGATTTCATAGTGATCGAAAACCAAAGGCGGGCATTTTTCCCGAAAAGCGTCGCGACGTGCTTGTGCCTCGGCGGGTGTAACAACACGCTTGATCCGTTTTTTAAGTTCCGGAATTTGTGCGAGCGCATCTTTGTACCCAGCCTCGATGATCGCTTCGACATTCGAGAAGTCGAGCATATTGACATTGATCGGATGTGAAATCATCAGGCTGCGTTCTTCGGGCAGGGTGTAATCGGTTTTCCCCATGGCCAGCATAAAAGCCTGATCGACTATGGAGCTGTTTTCGGTAACAATGGAGTTTCCGGAGGTACATTTGCTTCCGATGATGAAATCCGGGGAAAACTCCTTGTCGAGCGGTTTCCATGGAAAGTTGTCGTGGATGCCGCCGTCGTAGAGCAACATCGAGTCTTTTTTTACCGGTTGGAAAGCCAGGGGAATGGACATTGAAGCCCGGATCGCTTCACCCAAATCCCCTTTGTCGAAAACAACCGCCTCGCGGGCGTTCATATCGCTGGCAACACATAGAAACGGGACCATCAACTGTTTGAAATCCCCGCCGGCAGCGGTCGAAGCCGGGGTGAACAACTCGGCCAGCACCAGATCTATCTGGGTCGAGGAAAATAGGTGGGAAGGAAACTGGAGACGGGCCATGTTGGAATCCTGGGGCTGTTCCTTCAATCGGAGCCGGATCGAAAAAAAGGCCGGAGTTTGAGTGGCTCGTTGGAAATAAGGAACGTAGTTTGGGTCTATTCGCCCCGACACCCATTGTCTGATATCGCCCTTGGTGACGATCTCTCGCATTTCGGCCGGAGAGTACCCGGCCGCGTAGAGGCCGGCAATAATCGATCCCATCGAGGTCCCCGATACGTAGTCGATCGGGATCCCGTTCTCTTCGAGTGCCTGCAGCACACCGATGTGGTAGAGACCTTTGGCGCCACCGCCACTCATTACCACACCGACGCTCTGTGCCCCCGCCGATGCGGCAAACAACAGTGCGGTTGTAAGAAAGAGGAGAAATCTGCGTTTGATATGTCGGTTCATGGTTTGTGTGGTTGTTATTGGGGCAGAATGGGACGCAACTCCGGGACCGTCTTTTCCCGACACCCTGGATGCCTTGTCGCGAAAGGGGGAAAAGGGGTGTTTCAGAGAAAGAATCTACGGCTCATTCCAATATATACACGAATTTTTATTAACTTTGCTTACTAATATACCCTGTAAAAGTACAAAATTAAAGTGTAAACTTTCGATCATGAACGATAAAGTAAACGAATTGCGCGGAAAAATCAACGAATTGCTCGAACGAGTAGAGGCTTTCAAGCCGAAAGTAGCTGCTGAAATCGAGGACTTCCGCATCCGGATGCTCGGAAAGAAGGGTGAGGTTACGGCCCTGATGGAGGATTTCAAGTCGATTGCCCCCGAGTTGAAGCGGGAGTTCGGCCAGAAACTGAACAACCTGAAGAACCGCACGCTGGAGCAGATCAACAAACTGCGCGAAGAGGCCGAGGCGCAGGGTGGAGCCGGTGAGAACCGGATCGGCGATATGAGCCGTCCGGGTTCGGCCGAGCAGCTCGGTTCGCGCCATCCGCTTTCGCTGGTGACCAATCAGATCGTCGAGGTCTTCTCGCGGCTGGGATATACGGTGGCCGAGGGACCCGAGATCGAGAATGACTGGCACGTCTTCTCGGCCTTGAACTTCCCGCCCGAACACCCGGCCCGCGATATGCAGGACACCTTCTTCGTTGAGAAGAATCCCGATATTCTGCTGCGTACCCACACTTCGTCGATTCAGGTGCGGGTCATGGAGCATCAAAAACCGCCTATTCGCGTGATCTGCCCCGGACGCGTCTTCCGTAACGAGGCGATCTCCTATCGCGCCCACTGCATTTTCCACCAGATCGAAGGACTCTACATCGATGAAGGAGTCTCTTTTGCAGACTTGAAACAGTCGATCCTCTACTTCGCCAAAGAGATCTTCGGCGAGGGGGCTACGATCCGCATGCGTCCCTCCTATTTCCCCTTCACGGAGCCTTCGGCCGAGGTCGACGTGTCGTGCAACCTCTGCGGAGGAAAGGGCTGCAATGTCTGCAAGGGAACCGGCTGGCTCGAAATCATGGGCTGCGGTATGGTCGATCCCAACGTGCTGGAGAATTGCGGCATCGATTCGAAGAGATACTCCGGATTCGCATTCGGTATGGGTGTCGAGCGTATCGCCATGCTCAAATACGGGGTGAAGGACCTGCGTCTCTATTTCGAAAACGACGTACGCTTCCTCCACCAGTTCGATTCGGCTCTTTAGTCCGGTAAAACGCACTTTCGAATGAAGCGCCTGTTTGTTATCCTGTTCCTGTGCCTGGGTTTCTCGACGGGGTTGATTCCCCGCAGCGAGCCTCTTGCCGCAACCGAACCGGAGATGCAGTGGCCCGATTCGTTGAGTGCGGTCCGCTCCTATACGGACGGCTTGAAGAGGCTGATTCTCGAAAGGGATACGGTTGAGGCCCGAAAGCTCTTTGTGAAGGCCACGGAGATCGATTCGACCTGTGCGCCGGCTTGGTATTACCTCTCGACGATCGGTCCGGCAGGGAGCAATAGCGAGGCGACCGAAGAGGCGCGCCGGGCCTATGCGCTTGATTCGCTCAACAAGTGGTACGTACAACAGTACGGACAGCGCCTGTTGCGTGAGGGGCGTTTCGACGAGGGTCGTGCAATCTATAAGCGCCTTTCGCGGCTCGATCCCAACAATCCCGACAACCTGCGGATTCTGGCTATCCTCTACCAGCAGGCCGGAATGCCCTATACGGCGGTCGATCTGCTCGATTCGGCCGAGATGCGTTTCGGAAAGAATCCCATTCTGGGTACAATGAAACGTCAGTTACTCCTGCAGACCGGACAGTTCGACCGGGCGCTGGAGGAGGCCCGGCAGATGGCCGAGGCAGTTCCTTATGATCCGGAGAACCATGTGATCTTGGCGGAGTTGTATGCGGCCTCCGGACGCGACTCAATGGCCATTGCAGCCTACAACCGGGCTCTGGAGATCGATTCCGCCAATGTTCCGGCCCTTGCGTCGTTGGCCGACTTCTACAACAAGCGCAGCGATTCGAGGGCCTATCTCTCCGTATCGAAACGACTTTTCAAAAATGAGAGTCTGCCTTTGGCCGAGAAGGTGCGGATTCTCAAACAGCTTACGATCGATCAACGGTTCTATCAGAATAACTTTTTCCAGATCGGCGAGTTGATTTGGACATTGCTGCTCCGTTATCCGGAAGAGAAAGAGGTGGTGGAACTTCAGGGAACACATCTGATCCTTTCGGGTGAGGCGGAACAGGCGCTGGCCTTCTATAAACGCCATCTGGACGACCAGCCGCCCCAGCTGGACTACTATCGGATGGTGATCGATATGGAGATCTTCTTCAAACGTCCCGATTCGGTCGATCTGTATGTCGGTCGGGCGTTGCGGATCTTCCCGAATGAGACCGACCTGTATGTAAGCCGGGGCCATGCGCAGGCCTATGTGGGGAACAACAGGCAGGCAATTCCGGACTATAAACGGGCCTTGAAGTATGCCGACAGCGATTCGTTGCGCAGCCAGATCTGGGGCTATATCGGCGATGCCTACCACCAGATGGGGGAACAGGCCGAACACGCGTCGGCTCAGGCAAAATATTATCGCAAATGCTTCGAGGCTTACGATGAGGCTCTCCGTTATAATTATGACAATGCGCTTGTACTCAATAATTACGCCTATTTCACCTGTGAGCAGACAGACGATCCCAAACGGCTCGATCGGGCATTCGGCATGGCCGCTCGGGCGATCGAACTCGACGAGAACAATTCGACGACGCTTGATACTTACGCTTGGGTGCTTTTCAAGCTGGGCCGGTTGCAGGAGGCACGTCGTGTGATGCAGCAGGCCATCTCGTTCGATCGGAGCGAGAGCTCGGAACTCTTCTACCACTACGGGGAGATTCTGGCTGCGCTCGGGGAGAATTTCATGGCAGAGGTCTATCTGCGTAAGGCGATCGAGGCGGGCCATGCCGATTCGGAGGCGATCGAGAAGCGTATTCAGGAACTTAAAACGAAGCCCTGATGATGAAAAAACTCTTGCTGACATTCGCACTGCTCTTTTCGGTAGGGTTGTTGGCTGCACAGACTACCGATCAGAAGATCGAGGCACAGCGGCGGCTGATTGCCGACCTGGAGAAACAGATCGCCCGCGAGGAGCAGGAGATCTCGAAACTCAAGAAGGGACGGGCTTCGGCCGAGGAGACCGTGCGTCGACTGGCGCGCCAGATCGACTCGCGGAACCAGTTGCTCGATGTAACCCAGAAGGATGCCGATAAACTCGAGGTGGAGGTAGCTCGAGCCAACGGGACGGCCGACTCGTTGGCCACGCTGCTGGCCGACTACAAGGCGCGTTATGCCGAGATGGTGCGCGAGGCCTACCGGAACTATAAACATAACAACTACCTGACCTATCTCTTCTCGTCGAGCGACTTCAAGCAGGTAACACGCCGCATTACCAATTTGCGGGAGGTAGCTGCCATGCGCGAGCGGCAAATGGAGCAGATCAAAAGTCTGTCGGAGGAGGTGGCTGCACAGCAGGCCTTGTTAGCCGATCGTAAGTATTCGCTCGATTCGGTCAAACGTAGTCTGACCTCGCAACGGTCTCGTTTACAGAAGGATGCTCAGGCGGCACGTGCCAATATCAAACAACTGTCCCAGAAGGAGAAGAAGGCCTTGCAGCAGAAAATTGCCCAGGAGCAGAAACTCGATGTGGCGATCGATGAGTTGCGTAAATTGGTAAAGGGCAATACGGAGGGCAGTTCGTTCTCGGCCAAGACCTCGAATCTGCGTCTGCCGGTGGTGGGCGGTTCGGTGAAACGTTACAAGGGCAACATGGCCGAGATTTCGGGCCCGAAGGGGGCGCAGGTCATCTCGATCTACGAGGGTAAGGTCGTGGAGATCAAACGCAATCGAATCACCAACAAATACGACGTTTATATCGCCCACGGCGAATACATATCCTCCTATGCCAACTTGAATGCGGTCAGCGTGGCGAAGGATGCCAAAGTGGCACGCAACCAGCCGATCGGTACGATCGGATCGAGCGTGAACGTGATGACGATGGCCTCCGAGTACAAGATCGTCTTCGGTATCTACGGCCCTTCGCCGAAGGTACAGTTGCGGGCGGAGGATTGCTTCAAAAAATAGTTCGGATTTATGGCTGTTCACTATTGCAACGACGATTGTACGTATCGGCTGCCCGAAAAGCGGCGCACGACTGAATGGTTGCGCCATGTGGCCGAGCAGGAGGGATACCGGCTCGGTGATGTCACCTATGTCTTCTGTTCGGCGGCCCGCCTGCTGGAGATGAACCGGCAGTTCCTGGGACACGACTACTATACCGATGTGATCACATTCGATTACAGCGACCGGAAGGGGAGCGGGGTGGTTTCGGGCGATATTTTCATCGATGTGGAGACCGTGGCGGACAATGCGCGCTGCTACGGGGCGACACGCCTCGAGGAGATGCGCCGTGTGGTCGTACATGGCGTACTGCACCTCTGCGGCCAGAAGGACAAAACACCGCGTTCTAACGCGCAAATGCACCGAAAGGAAGATCGACACCTCGCCTGGTGGAACAGGCCGTCAGAAGAGCTGAAATAGTCCTTTGCGGGGTGTGCGGCATTTACCTCCCGCAGGACGACAGAGAGTGACCCTTTGGATGTACTGAGGGCACTTGTTTCCCCGAAGGAAAAGAGAGAAAATGCCCGGAACGGTGCGATATAACAATCGAACGAATCTATGGTTTTACATTACGATATCATTGTGATCGGCGGAGGACACGCCGGTTGCGAGGCAGCCTCTGCGGCTGCCCGACTGGGATCCCGCACGCTGCTCGTTACGATGGATCTGACCAAATTGGCCGACATGTCGTGTAATCCGGCTGTCGGTGGAATAGCTAAAGGTCAGATAGTTAGAGAGATAGATGCAATTGGAGGCCAGATGGGACGCATTACGGACCTTACGGCAATCCAATTCCGGATGCTGAACCGTTCGAAGGGGGCGGCCATGTGGAGTCCGCGTGCGCAGTGCGACAAGAGCCGCTTTTCGCAGGAGTGGCGCCGTACGCTCGAGAATACCGAGAACCTCTACCTCTGGCAGGATGCGGTGAACGAACTGTTGTTCGACCGCACGGGCGAGCGGATTCGCGTATGCGGGGTTCGCACCCGGATGGGGGTGGAGTTCACGGCCGACTGTGTCGTGCTGACGGCCGGTACGTTCCTCTCCGGTATGATGTACTGCGGACGTTTCCATGCCGAAGGAGGACGCGCGGGAGATGCCGCTTCTCACGGAGTGACTGAATCGCTCGTAGCGATCGGTTTCGAGGCTGGGCGCATGAAAACGGGTACGCCTGCCCGACTCGATGCCCGATCGATCGATTTCTCGGTGCTGGAACCTCAATACGGGGACGAGAATCCTTCGAAATTCTCTTTCTCTCCGGATACAGAACCTGTAAAGGATCAGATGCCCTGTTTCCTGGTCTATACCTCGCGCGAGGTGCACGATACGTTGCGGGAGGGATTTGCCGATTCGCCGCTTTTCAACGGAACCATTCATGGAATTGGGCCCCGTTACTGTCCGAGTATCGAAGACAAACTGCATACCTTTGCCGATAAGGATCAACACCAGCTCTTCCTCGAACCGGAGGGACGGTCGACCAACGAGTACTATCTGAACGGCTTCTCTTCGTCGCTGCCCTGGGAGATCCAATGGAAGGCTCTGCATCAGATCAAGGCTTTCGAGAATCTGCATATCTACCGTCCCGGCTATGCGATCGAGTATGATTACTTCCTTCCGACGCAGTTGCACCATTCGTTGGAGACCAAACTGGTCGAGGGACTCTATTTTGCAGGCCAGGTCAATGGAACGACCGGCTATGAAGAGGCCGGAGCACAGGGACTGATGGCCGGAATCAATGCCCACCGCAAGCGGGTAGGGGCGGAGCCGATTGTATTGGCACGGGACGAGGCCTACATTGGCGTGCTGATTGACGACCTGGTGACTAAAGGAGTGGACGAGCCTTACCGGATGTTTACCTCCCGGGCCGAGTATCGGATTCTGCTCCGACAGGATAATGCCGACATCCGTTTGACTCCGATCGGTTATAAAATCGGGTTGATTTCGGAAAAACGCCATGCCTGGTTCACCAAAAAAAATCGACTCGTAGAATCGCTTATTTCCTTTGCCCGTGCACAGAGCATCAAACCAGACGAAATTAACGACTGTTTAAAATCAATCGGTGCGGACCCGCTGACGCAGGGTCGGAAGCTCTATGATCTGCTTGTTCGCAACAATGTGACCTTCGATTTGCTGCGAACGGTTCTGCCGAAACTGGATCGTTTTATCCGCGATAATGAAATCGGGGCAGAGGTGATCGAGGAGGCCGAGATTCAGATCAAGTATAAAGGGTATATCGAACGTGAGAAATTTATTGCTGAAAAGTTGCATCGTCTGGAGAATATCCGCATTCCTTCGGATTTCGATTTTCATTCGATGAATGCTTTGACGATCGAGGCCCGTCAGAAACTCACGAAGATTCGTCCGGCAACGATCGGGCAGGCTTCGCGTATTCCCGGCGTTTCACCGGCTGACGTGAATGTTTTGCTGGTTAAGTTCGGACGATAGGATTCTATAATAATAAGAAAAGAGGAGAGATTTATTTAAATCTCTCCTCTTTTTATTTCATTGTGTACGGGTAAAGAATAAGGGTTTGTTCCACGTGGAACAAACCCTTAGCTTGGGCGAGTCGTAATGGATTACATTACGATGGTGCACCAGTTGTGCGTATCCTCGGCACGACCGTACTGGATGTCCTGTAGACGCGTGTAGAGCTCCAGCGATACTTTGCCTACCTCTTCACCATAGGTGTAGGTCTCTTTTGTGTCGATGTCGTAGATCTTGCTGATCGGTGAGATAACTGCAGCCGTACCGCAACCACCGCACTCCTCGAACGTAGAGAGCTCCTCTACCGGGATACGACGCTCCTCAACCTCGAGGCCCATGTCTTTTGCCAGGACACGGAGGCTCTTGTTGGTGATAGAAGGGAGTACAGACGAAGATTTCGGGGTGATGTATTTGCCGTCTTTGATGCCGAAGAAGTTGCAAGCACCACACTCCTCGATGTATTTGTGCTCTGCAGAGTCGAGGTACATTACGCTCGAGTAGCCCAGCGAGTGAGCTTTCTCGCCCGACATAAGGCTGGCTGCATAGTTCCCGCCGACCTTAACGTCACCTGTTCCACGTGGAGCAGCACGGTCCTGTTCACGATCAATAGCAACCATCATCGGTTTGATACCGCCCTTGAAGTATGCTCCTACCGGCGAACCGTAAACAACCAGGATGGCGTCTTTCGAGGGTTTTACACCCAGACCTGCCGTTGTGCCGAACATAACCGGACGCAGGTAGAACGATGCACCCGTTCCGTAGGGAGGAATGAAACGTTCGTTGCGTTTTACGACCTCAATGCAGGCGTTGACGATCATCTCGATGGTCGGAACCGGCAGGCAAAGACGCTTAGCCGAAGACTGGAGACGTTTTGCGTTCTCCTCGACGCGGAACAGACGAACTTTGCCATCAACGCCGCGGAAAGCTTTCAGACCCTCGAACAGAGCCGTACCGTAGTGCAGGCAAGATGCCGACATGTGCATGTTGATGTACTCGTCGCTCGAAATTTGCATTTCGCTCCATTTGCCGTCCGTGTAGATGTAACGGGCGTTGTAATCGGTTTTCAGGTAGTTAAAACCCAAAGAACCCCAATCGATGTTTTCCATTACCGTTTAATAGTTTAAAATTATGTGAATTTCTTTGTTTGGTAAACTCTTTTTTAGCCGACGATCGATCCCGGAGTCATAGCCTCTTCGGGACGCAACAGCCGGAGTTTGCCTGTCGGATCCTCTGCCATCAGAATCATTCCGCGGGAGAGGATGCCTTTCAGTTCGCGCGGCTCGAGGTTGACCAGTACGAGAACCTCTTTGCCTACCAACTCTTCGGGCGTGTAGTGCTCGGCAATCCCCGATACGATCTCGCGCGTATCGATACCCGTATCGACAGTCAGCTTCAGCAGTTTCTTGGTTTTGGCCACCTTCTCGGCTGCCAGAATCTTCGAAACGCGGATATCCATCTTCTGGAAATCGTCGAATGAAACGCTTTCCTTCTGATTCTCAATGTTTTGCGATGTGTTGGCGGCGGCGTTTGCCTGTTTGGTCGCCTCCAGTTTGTCGAGTTGGCGTTGAATGACATCATCCTCGATCTTCTCGAAGAGCAGGGTAGCTTCACCGATCTGGTGCCCGGCCGGGATCAGATCCGTCCGACCCAGGTCGTCCCACTTGAACGGTCCGGCCTGCAGCATTTTGACGATTTTCGCGGCTGTAAAGGGCATGAACGGTTCGATGGCTACCGAGAGGTTCGCCGTGATCTGAAGAGCGATATTCAGGATCGTTTTGACGCGTTCCGGGTCGCTCTTGATCAGTTTCCACGGTTCGGTGTCGGCCAGGTATTTGTTACCGATGCGGGCAACGTTCATAGCCTCCTTCAGCGCTTCGCGGAAACGGTAGTTTTCGATGTTGCTGCTGAGAGCCTCTTTCGTGCCGGCCAACTCGCTCAACGTTTGACGATCGTAGTCGGTCAACTCGCCACAAGCGGGAATGACACCGTCGAAGTATTTGTGTGTCAGGACTAAAGCCCGATTCACGAAGTTGCCGAGGATGGCAACCAGCTCGTTGTTGTTGCGGGCCTGGAAGTCCTTCCAGGTAAAGTCGTTGTCTTTGGTCTCGGGGGCATTCGCACAGAGTACGTAGCGCAGTACGTCCTGTTTGCCGGGGAAATCCTCGAGGTATTCGTGCAGCCATACGGCCCAGTTGCGTGAGGTCGAGATCTTGTCGCCCTCGAGGTTCAGGAACTCGTTGGCCGGTACGTTCTCAGGCAGGATATAGCCGCCGTGGGCCTTAAGCATTGCCGGGAAGACGATGCAGTGGAAGACGATGTTGTCCTTGCCGATGAAGTGTACCATCTTCGTATCTTCACTCTTCCAGTACTTCTCCCAGTCGGGTGTAAGGTCTTTCGTTGCGGAGATGTAGCCGATCGGCGCGTCGAACCATACGTAGAGCACCTTGCCCTCGGCTCCCTTGACCGGTACGGGAATACCCCAATCCAGGTCGCGGCTTACGGCACGGGGCTGCAGCCCTCCGTCAAGCCAGCTCTTACACTGGCCGTAAACGTTCGATTTCCACTCCTTGTGGCCTTCGAGGATCCACTCGCGGAGGAATTCCTCGTATTGGTCCAGCGGGAGATACCAGTGCTTCGTAGCGCGTTTTACGGGTACAGATCCCGATACGGCACTGTGCGGGTTGATCAACTCGTCGGGCGAGAGGGTCGATCCGCACTTCTCGCACTGGTCGCCATAGGCCCCTTCGTTGCCGCACTTGGGGCAGGTACCCACGATATAGCGGTCGGCAAGGAACGTCTGTGCCTGTTCGTCGTAATACTGTTCGGAGGTCTTCTCGATGAATTTGCCCTCGTCGTAGAGCTTGCGGAAGAAGTCCGAAGCGGTTTTCGAGTGGGTTGCAGACGAGGTGCGCGAGTATATGTCGAACGCGATGCCGAGCCCCTCGAACGATTTTTTGATGATCTCGTGGTAGCGGTCCACGATCTGTTGCGGGGTAACCCCCTCTTTCCGAGCCTTGAGCGTAATGGGAACCCCGTGCTCGTCGCTTCCGCAGACCGAAATGACATCATAGCCGCGCATTCGCAGGTAGCGCGTGTAGATGTCCGACGGAATGTAGACGCCTGCCAGGTGGCCGATGTGTACCGGGCCGTTTGCATAGGGCAGCGCGGAGGTGATCAGATAACGCTTGAATGATTTACTCATAATTCAGTTCAGAAAGCTAACAAATGTTACTATTTTGTGCCAAATGTAGTGATTTTTATAATAATTAGAAACTAAAATCGCACTTTGTTCCGTCGAATTCGTAATTCTACCGGCCATTCGGTAAGCGATGGTCCGATTTGATGCGGAGTTCGAGCAGAAACGACAAACCCGGAACACAATGTTCCGGGTTTGTCGTGGGAATCGGGGCTATTGTTTGCCCCGTATGGGTTTTATGTCCTTGATGCGCAACTGTACCGACACCGTCCCCCGGTAGTGGTTCTCCACGATCTGGTAGCAGACATCGATCGGTCGTCCGGCATGGATCCATTCGTAATGGGTCGGCTGTTGGAAGGCGATCGTCGGGAGGGTCGTATTAGGTTTCTGCCGCTGCATGAGATCCATCCGCAGATGCTCCATGTCGGCGCCCACCAATTTGGGCTCTCCGTGGCTTACAACCCCGTGCGTAACGAATACGGGTGAGGGGTTGCCGGGGCCGAACGGCTGAAAACGGCTCAAATTGCGCCGGAACGCCGGAGTGATTTCCGAGAAGAGCAGCTCGCTGTCGATGTCGACCTGGGGCTGTAGCATCTCCGGGTCGATATGCTCCTCGACATAGGCATTGAAGCGCCGTGTGAACTCCTCGACCCGGTCCGGTTTCATGGTCAGTCCGGCTGCGTACATGTGGCCCCCGAAGTTCTCCAGCAGATCCGAGCAGGACTCGATCGCCTGGTATAGGTCGAATCCCGGTACCGAGCGGGCCGATCCGGTTACATAGCCGTTGCTCATCGTCAGTACGACGGTCGGTCGGTAGTAGGTCTCGATCAGGCGCGAGGCGACGATGCCGACGATCCCCTTCATCCACTGCGGGTTGTAGATCACCGTACTCTTGGCCTGTTTCATCTCCGCATTGGACTCGATGTAGTCGTGAGCCTGCTGGGTGACATCGCGGTCGATGTTCTTGCGGTCCTGGTTGAATCCGTCGATTACCGATCCGAACTCTTCGGCCTGGCTCTCGTCGCCTTCGATCAGCAGGTTGACCGCCGCATATCCGCCCGACGGGACGGCATTCTCGTCGTGTTCGTCCATCCGCATCCGGCCGGCGGCATTGATGCGCGGCCCGATCTTGAAGACGATGTCATCGATCGTAATTCCGTGTTTGTGCAGGCCGCAGATCTTGATGATCGAAAGCAAACCCTTCGACGGCGCATTGTTCAGGCGGATCAATCCGTAGTGCGCCAGAATGCGGTTCTCATCCACCAGCGGCACGATATCCGAGGCGATGCTCACCACCAGCAGGTCGAGCAGCGACTCGATCTGAGAGAAGGGGATGTGGTTCTTCTGGGCATAGGCCTGCACCAGTTTGAATCCCACGCCGCAACCCGACAGCTCATCGAACGGATAGGTGCAGTCGGTGCGTTTCGGGTCGAGAACAGCTACGGCACGGGGAATCTCCTCGGCCGGAAGATGGTGGTCGCAGATGATGAAATCCACGCCCTTACTTTTTGCATAGTCCACTTTTTCTATGGCTTTGATGCCACAGTCCAGGGCGATGATCAGCGTTGCCCCCTTGCGGGCCGCATGGTCAATGCCCTTGATCGAGATACCGTAACCTTCGGTATAGCGATCCGGGATGTAGAACAATAGGTTCTTGTGACCTATATGGCGTAAGAATTTGTAAACCAACGAGACGGCGGTTGTTCCGTCCACGTCGTAGTCGCCGTAGACCATGATTGTCTCCTGGTTCCGGACGGCCTGTTCCACTCTCGCCACCGCCTTGTCCATATCCTTCATCAGGAACGGATCGTGCAGGTCCGAAAGGTGGGGGTTAAAAAATTTCTTAGCCTTCTCTAACGTGTCTATGCCCCTCTGTACGAGTAGATTGGCCAGCACAGGCGCGATTCCGAGCGCAGCAGACAAGGCCGCCACCGCCTTCGGATCTCCCTGAGGCTTCACTACCCATCGTTTTTCTATAGGCATACTGGTTATTTTTTATATATTTTAACATTTAATTTCTTACTTAATTCGTTGATTACGTGTTGTTTTACCTCGTCCATCGAGACTGCGTGCCCGATCTCTTTCTCGATCGAGGTGGCACCCCGGTCGGCGAATCCGCACGGATTGATGTGGGTGAAATAGCGCAGGTCGGTCGATACGTTCAGGGCGAATCCGTGCATGGTGACGTAGCGCGAGGCGCGTACGCCGAGCGCACAGATCTTGCGGGCCGGACGGGCCCCTTCGATCCAGACTCCGGAGGCACCTTCGATGCGTCCGCCGCGGATGCCGTAGTGGGCTACCGTGTCGATGATCGCCCCTTCGATCGAGTCGATATAGTCGCGCAGGGAGAGTCCGATGCGTTCCAGATCGAGTATCGGATAGCCGACGATCTGGCCGGGTCCGTGGAAGGTGATGTCGCCGCCCCGGTCGATATGGTAGAAATCGGCACCGATCTGACGCAGGTACTCTTCGCTGACCAGCAGGTTCTCCGAGTGGCCGCTTTTGCCGAGCGTATAGACGGCCGGGTGCTCGACCAGAAGCAGATAACCTGCCTGGTCCGAGGGCTCGCCCTTGTGTTGCAGAAGGGTGTCGAAAAGCGCTCGCTGGTAGTCCCAGCAAGTCTTGTAGTCCATCTGATGGAGATCCCGGTACTCGACAAACATCGTCAATTCACAGCAATCGCCCCTTCGGAAGAGCGTCACTCCCTCACATCGGGGGAGCGACCTTTCGCCGAAGGCGCAGGTTCAACACTTCGTTTGCTGCAGACCTTATTTCGTCGCGCAGGTTCCCGGTCGGGCTCTTAGCGGTCGTTCTGGTGCAGACGTACCGATCCGAGTGCTTCGTCGGCCAGGTACGAAGAGCGTACCATGGGGCCGCTTGCGCAGTAGTTGAAGCCCATCTCGAGGGCCTGCTGCCGGTACCAGTCGAATTTTTCAGGAGTAATATACGCCGCAACGGGATAGTGCTCCAGCGTGGGACGAAGGTACTGGCCGAGGGTTACGATCTGCACACCGTTTTCGTGCAGGTCGCGCAAGGTCTGTAAAACTTCATCATCGCTCTCGCCGAGACCGACCATCAGGCCGCTTTTTACGACGGCACCCCGGCTGCGCAGGTAGCGCAGTACGCTCATGCTCGTTTCGTAACGGGCGCGGGTACGTACCAGCGGGGTGAGTCGCTCGACGGTTTCGATGTTGTGCCCGATGATATCGGGCCCGGAGGCGATCACCAGATCCAGCAGTTCCGGTTTCGCATCCAGATCGGGAATAAGGAGCTCAATTGTGACATCGGGATTTTCCGCCCGTATGGCACGTACGGTTGCAGCCCAGTGAGCCGCACCGCCGTCGGGCAGGTCGTCGCGTGTAACGGATGTTACCACCACATGCCGAAGCCCCATCAGCCGGACGCTTTCGGCCAACTGTGCGGGTTCCGAGGGGTCGGGCGGCAGGGGCCGTCCCGAGGCGGTGGCGCAGAAACGGCAGTTGCGCGTACATACGTCACCCAAAATCATGAAAGTCGCCGTCCTTCGGCTCCAACACTCGGCTTTGTTCGGACACATTCCGCTGCTACAGATCGTGTGCAGCGAGTGTTCTTTGACGATACGCTGCACCTCCGCATAGTCTGCGGTTCGGTGAAGGCGAATCTTCAGCCAGTTCGGTTTATGGAGGACGTTTACTTTTTGTCCATCTAACTTCGGCATTTTAAGTTCTTATTTTCCCAATTGATGCAAAAGTACAAAAAATATCAATCGCTTTTGCAATTGTGCGATAAAAAGCGCAAAAATGGCCGCAGGGAGTCCTGCAACAGGGAAAACCTCCGTCCCGCCCGTCGAAAAAGGGGCGAAACGGAGGCTATTGTGGAATTTTGGATCGTTGCTGTTATTTTTCCCGCCGGTCGAGGTGGCACTGCCACTCCCAGGCTGCATGGAGCGTCTCTTCGAGAGTCCGCTCGGCGTGCCAGCCCAGCTCTCGGTTCGCCAGCGACGGATCGGCCCAGATGGCCACGATGTCACCGGCGCGGCGCGGCGCGATGCGGTAGTTGATTTTCAGGTTGTTGGCCTTCTCGAAACCCTTGACGAGCTCCAGCACCGAGACACCCCGTCCCGTGCCGACGTTGAAGACTTCGTAACGCTCCGTGCCCCGTTTCTCGAGCATACGGTGCAGGGCCGCTACGTGGGCGCGTGCCAGGTCCACCACGTCGATGTAGTCGCGGATGCAGGTGCCGTCCGGAGTCGGGTAGTCATCGCCGAAGATGCTCAGGCACTCGCGGATACCCGCTGCCGTCTGCGTCACGTAGGGGAGCAGGTTCTGCGGTACGCCGCGCGGCAACTCGCCGATCAGGGCCGACGGATGGGCACCGATCGGGTTGAAGTAGCGCAGGGCGATACCCCGCATCTCGGGGATTGCGGCGATCGAGTCGCGCAGGATGTCCTCGCACATCTGTTTGGTATTGCCGTAGGGCGAGGTGGCCGGTTTACGCGGCGTTTGTTCGGTAACGGGTTGTTTGTCAGGCTCTCCGTAGACTGTGCATGACGAAGAGAAAAGGATGTTCGGACGATGGAAGTCCCGCATCAGCTCGACCAGGTTGAGAAATGAGGTGAGGTTGTTGCGATAGTATTTCAGGGGTTGTTCGACTGACTCTCCAACCGCTTTCGAGGCGGCGAAATGGATGGCTGAGCGGAACTCATACCGCTCGAAAAGCCGTTTGAAAGCCTCGCGGTCGCAGCAGTCCACCTGTTCGAAGGGGATTTCACGTCCGGTGATGCGGCGCACGCCCTCGACTGCCTGGAGGTCGGAGTTCGAGAGGTTGTCGGCGATCACCACGTCGAATCCGGCGTTGATCAACTCGACGGCCGTATGTGAGCCGATGTAGCCTGCACCGCCCGTTACCAAAACGGTCTCTTTCATGGGTGTATTCATGTTTTTCTTAATTTTTGATGGTGTTTGCCCCTCCCTCGGTTGCCATGGATACGAAAAGGGTGATTTAAAAAAATACATTTTTCGTGCCGAAATATCCCGTTGCGAGACTCCGGCTGACCGAAAGTAGTTTCCCCTCTACTTTTTGGGGGTATAGACGACCTTTTTCGTCTCGAAGAACTCCTCGTCGAAGAGTTCGGAGATCGGGAACTGCTGCCACGCTTTGTGCGTGCGGGCCAGCTCCTCGGTCAGGTCGCCCCCCTTGAGGTAGAGGATGCCGTTGGGCAGGGTGCCGTGCTGTCCCCGGTCGATCTTCTCCCAGATCCAGCGGACGAAGGCGGGCATCTCGGTGACGGCCCGTGAGACGACATAGTCGAAGCGTTCGTTCAGGGTCTCGACCCGGGCGCAGCAGGGGGTGAGGTTGGTCAGTCCGATCCCCTCGGCCACACCGCGTACGACGGTGATCTTCTTGGCGATGGAGTCGACGGCGGTGAACTGCGCCTCGGGGAAGAGGATCGCCAGCGGAATCGACGGGAAGCCGCCGCCGCACCCCACGTCGAGGATGCGGGCTCCGGCATCGAACCGACATACCTTGGCGATTGCGAGCGAGTGCAGTACGTGCCGCACATGGAGCTGGTCGAGATCTTTGCGCGAGATGACGTTAATCTTGGCATTCCAGTCGGCGTAAAGATCGTATAAGGCCTCGTATTGGCTGCGTTGCCGGTCGGTCAGATCCGGAAAGTATTTGTCGATCGGTTCTATCATGGTCTCAGGGTAAAATCAGTGCAGGTCGATGATCGAGAGGAGCCGCAGCATCTGTTCCCGTGCCCGGTGAATGCGTGTTTTGACGGTTCCGAGTGGCAGTTGGAGCTTGGCGGCGATCTCTTCGTAGGAGTATTCGTCGAAGAAACGCATGACGATCAGTTGTCGGTAGCGTTCGGGCATGCTCTCGAGGATCCTTTTGATCTGGCTGCGTTGTTGCAGGTTGATGAAGTTCTCTTCGGGGGTGGGCGAGGTGGACGGAGATGACGAGTATTTCTCGTCGATCGGCATGTCCTCCTGCCGTTTGCGGGCGTAGTCCACGAAGGTGTTGCGGGCGATCGTATAGACCCATTGACCGAAGGTGTAGGCCGGGTTGTAGCGGTGGATGTTGATATAGACCTTGATGAAGGTCTCCTGCAGCAGGTCGTCGGCATCCTGCACATTGCCCGTGCGCTGGATGAAAAGACGGTGGATCGACTCCTGATAACGGTTGAAAAGGTACTCGAACGCGATATTGTCGCCCGCAAGCACGAGTTCGACCAGTCGTCGATCGTCGGCTACGATGTAGTCGCTTATCTCCATACCCGTTCGTCTTTACGCAGTTGAAGGATTCTGAGCCAGATGGCATACATTGGGCTGAACAGGTCGTAAAGAAGATAACGTCGTCCGATTTTCTCCTCGCCGAGACGTTTGGCGATACGTCGTACTTCGATCAGAACGGTCGTGACGCGGGCGATCAGCAGTACGCCGACGGCTGCCTTGAACTCCCACGGCATGACCGCCAGGGCGACGACCGAAGCGAGTCCAAAGAGGATGCGACTGCCTAATTCCCACTGAATGAAATTTTTAACCCGGATGGGATAGAATGCGAATGCTGCTCCGAAAAAGCGTTGGGTGGAGGTCCACCATTTTAGACCGCCCCAGCATTTTTCACGCAAGGTGGCTCGTGGTGAGAGAACGACACTGACGTTGCCGCGTGCGATGATGCGAGAAAGGAAAAGATCGTCCTCGCCGATGTTCATGTTCAGGTGGTTGAATCCGTTGACACCGAAATAGCGTTGTTTGGTAAATCCATAGTTCTGACGGGTCCCTCGGTAGGGATGTCCGGCTACCGCACTCGACAGCCAGTCGATCGAGTGCATCATGCGCCAGGTGCGCATCAGATAGTTCGACAGCCCCTTCGATTTTTCGAGCCCACAATATCCGATGACAATCTCTCCTCGGCGAAATCCATTGGCCATCAAAGCAATCCATCGGTCTGAGGTGGGGTATGAGTCGGATGTGGTGAAAAGGATGTGTTCATAATGCGCCGATTTTATTCCTACATTCAGCGCCATTTTCGGCGAAATGGGAAATCGGGGATTCAGTTCGATTTTTGTTGCGGAGATCTGAGGAAAGGTTTGTCTGATTCGAACCAGATCGTCGAAGAAATCGGTATCTCGTCCTACGTATACAATCACCACTTCGAACGAAGGATACTCTTGTGCCAGAATCAAAGGAAGGGTCTCCTCGACGAAAGTGTAATCTTCCGAAAAGAGCGGAATAACGACCGAAACAGGTGGATTTTCCGAAAGAATTTCGGGCCGACGTGAATCCTTGTACTTCGGAATGCGTCCGTAAATGAACAGGTAGTAGTAGAGTTGTACCCCGAACATGATCAGAATAACTCCAGCGAGCGCCGTGCCCTCCCACCCGTAGTGGGCTATGATGAAGTCGATGATTTCCATCCCGTAAAAATTGTGCTTTGTGATGCGGAAAATCGTCGGCGAAGAGGATCAGTCGAGGTCGAGAAACATCTCCTTGTTCCCAGTCTTGCCGAGAGGACTCTCATATCCTTGCAAA
The DNA here is from genome assembly GCA_019118565.1 of Candidatus Alistipes avicola. Lineage (GTDB taxonomy): Bacteria > Bacteroidota > Bacteroidia > Bacteroidales > Rikenellaceae > Alistipes > Alistipes avicola. The sequence goes on from DWYR01000011.1 coordinate 43,062, forward strand.
AATAGGGATTTTATCTGAAATGAGGGTGCGGTGCGGAAAATAAATCAAGGGGAAGGGTGTTTCGGGACACTTCGATGATGGGCGGATTCTCTTTTTTCGCTCCGCCTTTCGTTTTGTAGGTCAATGAGGAACCGGTTCCGTCCGGCTCCCTTTTTTGTTCGAATGATCGCTTTCTGTCGTCTGGTGCCGAAGCCGATAGTTGGCGGGAGTCATGTTGTATTGTTTCCGGAACAATTTGATGAAATGGGAGGTGTTGGAAAAAGCGCACATCGCACCGATTTCCGATATGGGCTTGTCCGTGGAGATCAGCAACAAACGTGCATGGATCAGCCGTTGACGGATAAACCATTGGTGAGGCGATATCCCGTAGATGTCGTTGAACTCTTTTTTGAACGAAGTCATGGATCTATGACATTGCTCGGCCAGTTCGTTGATCGATGCATTGGAGAATATGTTTGCGTGGATGATCTGCTGGAAAGTATCCCGTGAAGAGTTGATATTGCACAACAATTTGTTTTTCAGACAACAATCTTCATGAGAGACTATCAGATAGAGCAATTCGGTCATCTTTAGACGTTCGAATGATGAGTCGTTGTAAAACGATTCGTCACTCAGGTAGGAATTTACATTTTCGAAAAAATGGCGGAGCAGGTTCCATGCCGGCATCGCTGCATGATTCAACCGTTGGCACTGTTCGCATGAGGAGTGTTCGTTGGTTGCGTTCAGTTTGTAGGTCATACTGAGATTCAGCAGCATCTGTTGCAAGTCCGAGGTGGAGAAATAGAAGAGTATTTGTTCGAATGGGCACCCTCCTTCCGCGCTATTGCGAATGTAATGGCATCCCATATTCAGGAAGAAGACATCTCCGGATGAAAATTTGTAGCACATGTCGCCGTAGTAGATGGATTTTTCCCCGTGAAGAATGTATCCAATTGCGCATCGGGACAGATCGTGGGATTGAATCTCGTTGCGGGAAGCCTCAATGTATTTGGCAATCAACGGAAGTTCGGAGGGTTGGAGGTTCGGTTGATTCATAGCACGAAAGAGGTTTTAGGGATTCTTGAAAGAATCCGATGTTGACCGTTTTGTGTCTAATAACGACCAAATATACAATGTTAAATTGTATACTCCAAGACTAATGATAAAAAAATATTACCTTTTTAGAATAAATTGTGGAGAATGGGCGACCTGTTTAATACAATATTATATTTATAATACACAGGCCATATACCATCAGGTACAACAGGCTGCCGATCGTTGTTTGGGTCCGAATGAAAGTTTGCGGCATCAGAATGGCGGCTGGGAGCGCGATGATTGCTAACAATCCGGGGGTTGCGCTGGGTGCGGTGGCCAGTAGTGTCGTTGCCGTAAAGAGGATCATGAGATAGGTCAGTATCCCTTTCGCGCGCAGACTTTGTGTTCGGAAGCAGGCCAGAGAGAAGAAGATGCCGCAGAGCGTAATGAAAAGAACAACTCCCAGAATGGCCGGGGTGAGTAACGGGGTGTTTTCGAAGATGCGGTATCCGCTGTCCGAGAGGAAGGCCTTCCACATCCATATGAATGTGTCGGCAAATCCGTTTCCCACTCCCCACGAGATATAGGCGGTGATTAGCAGGGGCAGGATCGCTCCGCACAGGGCGATGAAGGCCTCGCGGAGGGTACGGCGGAAGCAGAAGGCTGCCGGAAGGAAGAGAATCGGCAGGGGAAGTGCCGGTGCATAGAGCAGCGGAAGAATGCCCAGAAAGAACGAACCTCGGAAGGCGGGCCCGATGGCATAGCCGGTTCTGTATCCGGACATATAGTTCCGGGTCGAAAGCAGCAGTATGAATGCGGAGAGGATCTCGGTCAGGTAATTCTCTCCGAGCAGAATGCCGCAGGCCACGATGCCGTAGAGTGGTATGGCCAGGCTGGTATTGACCGGATAGAGTCCGTAACGTACGGTCAAGCGTCCGGTGGTTATCCCGGATAGGAGCAATAGTGTACTGGCGATCAGTTGGGAACAGACGGGGTAACTGTCCTGAAATCGTCGCAACAGACTGCCCAGCGGGGTAGCGATCTGTGTCCCGATGCCGGCTGTCTGCAGTTCGCCCCAGATGAAGGCGACTGCAATGATGACAAGCAGGGAGAAGACGGCCAGCAGCAGGGGTTGGCGAACGATATCCGGTCTCATTTCGTGTTTTTTGTTATGCAGCGATACAAAAGTAGGAAAAAAGCGGACGGTCTCCGTAAAATATTCCCTATTTTTGTCGTGCAATGCTGGAGAATAGTTCACAATATGATCTCTTGGAGGCCGGATGCGACGAGGCCGGGCGCGGATGCCTGGCCGGACCTGTCTTTGCGGCGGCCGTGATCCTGCCTCCCGATTTCCACCATCCGCTGCTGAACGATTCGAAACAGATGACCGCCCGCCAGCGCGACCTGTTGCGGGGAGTTATCGAACGTGAGGCCCTTGCCTGGGCCGTTTCGGCCGTTTCAGCCGAACGGATCGATCAGATCAACATCCTGAATGCCTCGTTCGAGGGGATGACCCGCGCCGTCGAGCAGCTTGCCCTCCGTCCGGAGTTTCTGGCCATCGACGGCAACCGTTTCCGGACCACCCTTGAGATTCCCTACCGCTGTATTGTCAAGGGGGACGGCAAGTATGCCGATATTGCGGCAGCCTCCGTGCTGGCCAAGACCCACCGCGATGAGTATATGCTCCGTCTGGCGGCCGAGTTTCCCGAATATGGTTGGGATCGCAACAAGGGATACCCCACCCGCGAACACCGGTTGGCGATTCTCCAACACGGGCTTACACTCCACCACCGCCTTACGTTCAACCATGAGATCGACCAGTTGTCGCTTTTCTGATCGGCTCTCCAACAAAATAAAAGAGCCCGCTTTGTTGCGGGCTCTTTTGTCTCTGTGGCAACCGAATCCTACCGGTATTTGTTGCTGATCAGGGTCATGAACTCTTCGCGCGTCGGTGGGTGCGAGAGGAAAACCCCCGTAAAGGCCGAGGTGGTCGTTGCCGAGCTTTGTTTCTCAATGCCGCGCATCTGCATACACATATGGCTGGCCTCGATCACTACGGCTACCCCCATCGGATTGAGGGCCTCCTGGATACAGTCGCGAATCTGCACGGTCAGGCGCTCCTGAACCTGCAGGCGGCGGGCAAAACTCTCCACCACGCGGGCGATCTTCGAGAGTCCCGTGATGTATCCGTTCGGGATGTAGGCGACGTGCGCCTTGCCGTAGAAGGGCAACATATGGTGTTCGCACATCGAATAGAGTTCGATATCTTTGACCAGCACCATCTGCCGGTACTCCTCCTTGAAGGTGGCCGAGCGGATGATCTCCATCGGGTCGTCTTCGTAGCCGTGCGTCAGGAACGACATGGCTTTTGCCACCCTCTCCGGAGTCTTCAGCAACCCCTCGCGCGACGGGTCCTCGCCCAGCAACTCGAGAATCGCCTTGTAGTGTTCGCTCAGTTGGGCGATCTTCTCCGGCGAAAATCTTTCTTCTTTTTGGTAGCGTCTCATGAATTCTCTGTTAAACAAACGCCGCAAAGGTAGATTATTTGGACCGGTTATGCAAGAATTCGACCAATTTCCGCACGGCACGTCCCCGGTGCGAGAGGGCGTTTTTCTCCTCGGCACTCATCTCTGCATAGGTCTTCGTGCTCCCTTCGGGGATGAAGAGTGGGTCGTATCCGAATCCCTCGTTGCCTGAGGGGCATTGGGCGATGTGTCCTTCGACGATCCCCTCGAAGAGGTGTTCCTTGCCATCCAGGATGAGCGAGATCACCGTGCGGAAACGGGCACACCGATTACCTACCCCATCCAGGTTACGGAGCAGCAGCTGGTTGTTGGCTTCGAAATCGTGCCCGTCCGAAGCGTAGCGGGCCGAGTGTACGCCCGGAGCCCCGCCGAGGGCTTCGACCTCGAGCCCCGTATCGTCGGCAAAGCAATTGTTGCCGGTGCGTTCATGGATATAGTGTGCCTTCTGCGAGGCGTTCCCTTCGATGGTCTCCTGCTCTTCGGGAATCTCCTCGGTGATCCCGACCATGCGGGGGGTCGCCAATTCGAACTCCGGGCCCAGGATGGCCTGCACCTCGTTCAGCTTGTGGGTGTTGTTGGTTGCAAAAATGATCTTCATGGCGATTTTCGGTTAGTTCCGGGGCGTTTCGAGTTGCTCCAGACGGTAGTCGGTTGCAATCTTGTCGATGATCGTCTTGACAAGGGTGTCCATCTCGGACCCTTCCGTGTAGTCGGCCGGACAGACGTGGTTCACGCGGTTGTCCCGCAGCAGTTCGTTCATCTCGCGTCGGGCATTGCGCTCGTCCGGGTTGTAGACCGCGATCGAGTGGCCGCCGAAATTCTTGACCAGACGCATACAGGGAATATCGGTCGTGCCGTCGCCGACGTAGATGATCCGGCGGAACGGAACGGGACGTTTGTCCTCCTCGATGTACTTGTTTACCAGCTTGCTGTCATAGACCGACTCGACTCCCTTGTTGATCTTGAACATGAACTGGGTCTTGTTCGTATAGTTGACCGCCACGGCAGGCCAGTAGGCGATACCGTCCACGTCGTAAAGGAACGAGCAGGCGTAGATCTTGCGGAACTCGTGGGCGATCTCCGTCCCCTCGATGATCTCCTTCAGGCCGGAGGAGTTGATGTAGTGGACGATGTGAACCCCGTGTGCGGTGCCGTAGGCGTTGATGCGGCCGAACCACTCCTTCACGCCGTTGAAGAGGGTGATGTGGCGCCCCGACTCCTGGAATGCCTCGCGGCGCAGGGAGAGCCCCTTCGAGCGGGCAGCCTGGATCATGCGGGCCATATAGGCCAGGATCATGTCGGCATCCTGTTCCCGGGCCAGTTCGTTGGATTCGCTCCAAAACTCCTTGTTGCTCTTCCCGACGGCGGGAATGAAGTCATACTCCTGCATATTGCCCGGAGCCAGCGTGCCGTCGAAATCATAGACGAGCGCTACGGTCGGTTGTTGATTCATGGGTTGCGATGATTGGTTGCACGGATGAAGCCCGAGCAAGGAGCCGGACATGCGGGCTCTTTTGCCGGAAGCATCCTGTTGCTACAAAGGTAGGAAAAAACCCGTTTATTTTGATTGTGGGGCGGAAAAATGAACGAACGGGCATAATCTCTTATAGAAGAGAGCCCGTTCGATTTATTTTTTGTTAAATAGATTCATCGTGCGTTCTGGTCCGACCGATGCGAACGACAGAATCGCGTCTCCGAAGTACTTGAGGCACTCTGGCATTTCGCGCCGCTCCTCTTCGGTCCATTGTCCCAGGACGTAATCCACCTGATGACCGCGCGGGAAGTCGCCTCCGATGCCGAAGCGGATGCGGTTGTAATCCTCGCCTCCGATACATTCGGTGATGCTTTTCAGTCCGTTATGCCCTCCGGCGCTCCCTTTGGTACGCATCCGGAAGGCGCCGAACGGGAGGGCGATGTCGTCGACGATGACCAGCAGGTTCTCCCGCGGGATCTTCTCCTGGTCGAGCCAGTAGCGGACTGCCTTGCCCGAGAGGTTCATGTAGGTCGAGGGTTTGAGCAGTACAAGGGTTCGCCCCTTGTGGCGCAACTCGGCCACATCGCCGTATCGGCCGGTGGTAAAAGAGATGTTGGATGCCTCGGCCAAGGCATCCAACACTTTGAATCCAATGTTGTGTCGGGTATCGGCATATTCGGCGCCGATATTTCCCAGACCAACGATCAGGTATTTCATCGAAACGATCGGTTAGAGACTATTTCGCATCAGCGGCACCACGCGAAGCACGGGTTACACGAACTGCGCAGACAGCCGTCGTGGCCGGAGTGATGAATTTCAGACCGTCGAAATCCAGGTCGCCTACGAAGATCGTCTTGCCGACGCCCAGCGACGTTACGTCGATCTCCAACTCGTCGGGCAGCTTGTCCAGCATACCGCTTACGATCAGCTTGCGGGTAGCCAGCTGCAGTTTACCACCGACTTTCACACCCTCTGCGTTACCGGTCAGACGTACCGGGATAGCGATTACGACGGGTTTGTCGTTCTGTACGCGGTAGAAGTCCATGTGGAGGATCTCCTCGCGAACAGGGTGGAACTGAGTCTCGCGCAGAACAACCGGTTCGGTTTTGCCGTCGATGTTCAGCTCGACGATATAGGAGTTAGGGGTGTAAACGAGCGGTTTGATAGCTCTCGGATCTACCGAAAAAGCAACCGTTTCGCCTCCGCCATAGAGAACGCATGGAATCATACCTTCGCGACGAATCGCCTTTGCCGCCTTTTTGCCGAACTGGTCGCGCTTTACGGCGTTAATTTGGATAGTTTTCATAGTGTTTTGAAATTTAATGTGTTACCTTGGGCACTACTCAGTCTGCATCCGTATCGTGCAGACCCCATGTGTGCTTGCGGGGGCAAAGGTAACGATTTCTTTCCAAAAAACAAATATCCAGGCTGTTTGCTCTTCGCCACCGACCGGAATTTATCGTTTGAGGACGAAGCCTCCGCCGATCAGCATCCGGTGCAGGATGTTCTGCTTGGGATCGTACTCGGGGTAGTCGGCGGCGTGACGGTCCAGATGGTCCGAAAGGCTCTCGAGCAGGGTCGTGAGGCGGGTGCGCAGCGAGCGTCGTGCGGCGAGGAGTTGCTCCCGGTCGGGAGGTTGGGCGACGGAGGTGTGGGGTGTAACCGTTCCTCCTATGCCGGGACGGATGTCGAGCGAGGGTTGGACCAGAAGCCGGACGGCCAGGGCGGCGGCCGGTGCCGCATAGTTGCTGCGCAGATCGGGATAGGCGCCGTCAATCAGTTCTTGCCAGAGCGCCTCGCCCGTTACGGGAATCAGATAGCGCATTTCGGCAGCTGTAATATCAGCCGTGCCGATCGCCTCGGCGGGGAAGTAGCCGCTGTCGTGAAAAGCGAGGTCAATGACCTCTTGCGGAGTGAGAAGTTGGGGCATGGCTTATTCGATGTTTGCGGTGGATGAATCGGAAAGTTGGGCCAGAAAGATCTGCTGCCGCTCATCGAGCGGATCGTAATCCAGGCCGTCGGCCTTGCGGGCCTCCCAGACCTTCATGTAAGCGGGTTTGGTGCGGGTTGGCGGACAGTTGACGATTGCCAGTGACGAGGCATCGATCTCCAGAATGCGGTGGATCACTTCGCGGATCGGTTCCATCAGTTCGGTCTGCTTGCCCAGAATCACCGTGTTGAGTGCGATTTCGTATTCGTGCAGGATGCGCTCGGCACTGAACCCAGAGGTGTATTCGAGTCCGCTCAGGGTGCGGAACCACGAGTGGGCGATTACGATATCGGAGGTGGCCTGTTCGTGCAGACTTTTCCAGTCGCCTTCGTTTTGGGAGGTGATCGGGATAAAGCGTGAATTGTCCTGCTCGGCCCCGTCGCGCAACACGAACATCACCTGACCGGGGTTGCCGGCAAACTTCTCCTCGGCCGTACGCATGATCCGCTCGGCCTGTAGTTCGTCTTCGGCCGTGCTGTCGAGCATCATGACACCCGAAAGCTGGAACGAGTTGTCGAGCCGCGAGATGTTCCACCGGTCGGTCTTGTAGGCGATGGCCGAGACGTTCATTCCGGCGATGTAGGTCGGTATGCCGTAGTGTTCGAACAGGGGTTCGTAATCCTTGTAGTGGATCATGGAGCGCAGAGACCCATCTTGTTGCTCTTCGAAGAGGGGGTAGAGTGGCAGTGAATGAGTTTCTTCGGTTCGGAAATGGCTCCAGTCGTGGTGTAGCAGCACGTGTCGGGAATCTTTGGCCAGGCGGCAGCGGGAGGCATCCTGGTGGTAAAGGGCCAGAAACGAGTGTTGGTCGTCGGTTATGATCTCCAGGAAGGCATTGCCGAAGAGCATTTTGTCGAAGGCCAGTTTGTTGACGACCTGGCGCAGCGATTCGTTCTCCCCGTTGACCCGATTGATGAAAGAGCCCAATAGCGGAATCTCCGGATCGAAGACAAACCCGCGTCCGGAGATATAGTCCGCCTTGTCGTTGATGATGCGGCGGTGGATCGTCGAGCGGCGCGACATGAGCGCCAGTGCCGCCGGGAAGAGATTGTCGTCACCCCACCGCCAGAACTGATCGCTTTCGACCCGTCCGGGCTTGATGGCGATGAAGGGATCTTCGCGATGGATGGCCCGCACGAGGGTCGTTTTCTGTGTTTTTTTGTTCATGTTGTCTTTGTTTTGGAACGTTTGTGCGAATTACCGATTCCGGTGATCGGACGATCTTTTTAAAACGGGAACCGGATTCCCCGGCTCCCGTTTCCCGGTGGTTACGCCTCCTTTGCAAGGAGGCTTGATGCCGTGTCCTCACTCGTGAAAAAAAGGGTGAGCGTTGGCCTTGCAAGGGGCTTTTCTCCCGTGTCGAGCTTCTTCTCCTGTAGTCTCAGGGGTTGCTCTTTTTCAAACCGTTCGGACCATCCGGTGAGCAGTGTTGTACCGGCCGTGGTCTCGATCCGGGCTGCGACACCCTCTTCAGCCATACGTGTTTCCCATAAAGCCTCTTGATTGCGGACCTCTTCGGGATCACAGACAAGCGTGAGGATGTGTCGGATGCGGGGAATCCCGTTATCGCAGAGGAGCTCTTCCCGGTAAGAAGAACGATCTTCCAGAATCGGCCACTCGATACTCTCGGCTCCTTTACGGAGGGTGATCCCGGTGCATTTGCCATTTGAGATCTGAACCGAGTCGATGCCGGAGATCGGGATCAACCGGACGGCTTCGATCCCGCCGGCCGGTTTGATCGTTCGTCCGCTGTTATTGGCTGTCTTCATGATTACGACAGGGTTTCTTCCCGGACGGCCATCGAGATCAGCGCATCGTCGAGAATCTCGCATCCGGCCATGAATACGGCGCGTTGACGGTTCTCCATCTCGTCGGGGTTATACCACATACGTACTTCGTTGCCGGGGAAATCGGCCGTATTGACGGCGAGTGCGAGGTTGCGGCGGTCGGTCAGAATACAGAATGACTGAGGAATGACTTTTGATCCGTACAGCGAGGAGAGATAGTAGTAGAGGTTGGGATCGACGACCGGAATGCCGTGGTACGAGAGGGTCTGTCGACCGTTCATGTAGTCTTGATAGGCACCTTCGGTTCCCAGACTGTCGAGGTGTTGCTCATAGGCCTGATATACGTCGGCAGAGACGAAATATACGAGATTCCCGTCTGCTTTCAGACTTTTCAGCCGCTCGTTCGATTCTACCCAAACTTCATTGAAAATATCGACGGATTTCGAAGGGGTGGAGATATCGTCTTGCGAATACTGCGTGAGGAACCCGACGGTTTTTGCATAGGCCAATGCAAGTTTCAGGAAGCCGTCGAAAGTGTTGTATCCCGATTCGGCATCGGTGTCTCCAACCCACATGGTGGCGCGGATGGCTTCTGCGATAGCATGTCTGAAAAGGGTCGTTTCCGCCTCTTCGAGTTCGGTGCCGGTCAGATCCTCCATATTCACATCGGCGCGATTGGTGATCAGCTCATAGACCAGCGAGAAGTAGTCTGCTGCCGAATAACCCATCTCTGCCTTGACGCGGTGGAGGGGGATGGTCTTTTGCAATTTCTTGGAGACGGAGTCGCCGCTCCAGCCTGCCGAGGTGAATTTCTGTAGGATATTTTCTTTGGGTTCCCACATCTGTACCGTCGTCGGTACCGGCATATTGTAGAGAACCCTTACGCCCAGTTCGGTGGCGGACGGACCGCTTAACATCGGGCGGAAGAAGATGGTTTCAAGATTTTTGCCGGTGTAGGTTTTGGCATTTTCCAGTGCACTCATAATAAAAAGATATAAAGTTGATTGATTGAATGAAATTCCGACTCTGCCTGGGGCTCGTTGTCGACGGGATGCCCGTGCAGGTTGCGGTTATCGGATGAATTGTTTGACATCTTCGGCATAAGCGCGCTCGTTGGGAGAGAAGACGGGGTCTCCCAGCGACGGGTCTTCGCACGGGAGAGTGCGTGTCGGAGCGGAGAGCCGTTGCCCTTCGCGCAGGATGAGTGTTGAGCGACGGGCGATCGATGCCTCTTGTTTTTCCTCTCCGAAGTGTAGGATGTTTCGATCGGAGGGGAGTGCTTCTGTCGCTTTGCGCAGGCCGAGTTTGCAGAGCAGTTTGCTCCAGGAGGAGTTGTCTGGAGTCGTCTTTTGCACGAAACACTCCTTTTCTGACGTGGACGGGTCGATGATACGGTCAGCCAGTCCGGCAGCAATTGCTTCTTCGGCCGAGAGCCAGCGCCCGTTTCCGTTATTGGCAGACATCAGCTCGATGAACTCCTCTTTCGGGTGACCCGATCGTCGGGCATAGAGTTCGGCCAGACGTTCGTCTGTTTTGGCCAGCAGCTCGATGCGGGAAGATAGCTCCTGGACGTTTCCTTCGGCCGAACAGATCGAGTCGTGGATCAGGTAAAGGGCGTTGGCCGAGATCTCCCGATTCCCCTCCGAGGCGGCTTGGGCGATAACCGTCGCGGCTGAGGCCGTGTAGCCGTAACAGCGGGTTACGATACGGCTGTCGAGCGACGAGAGAGCCTCGTAGATGAGCAGCGCGTCGTTGACGTCACCGCCCGTCGAGCGGATATTCACGACGATCTCTTCGGCGTTGATCTCCCGTAACCGGGTCAGGTTTTCCTTGAATTTCTCGTACGTGGTCACACGGGACGAAGGATCATCGAACTGCCACTCTTCCGGGACACCGATAGTCCCTTCTATATCTACGTAACAGGTTTCCCCTCGATTTGAGATGTGAATGTTGGATTCCATAAAATTATAGTTTGTCGTTGAGAAAGATGGGTGTGTTCAGGGTGGTTTATCTGTTGGGTTGACGCGCGAATACGCAGCGAGTCGAAGGCTGTCGGGGATCGTATTCTTCGATGCGTTGCAGGGTGCATAGAACCGACTCCCCGCCGATCTGGAACCGGAAGTTCGAGGCGATGCAGGGTACGCTTTTTTGAATCTGGAACAAGCTCTCGATCTCGTGCGGTTCGAGCCGCAGGTAGAGGGTGATGTATTGGCAGCGGTGTTGTTGTTCGGTCTGGGTCGTGTAATATCGGTTCAGTCCGGAATGGCCGTAGCGATCTTCGAATCCGAGGGTGAACCCTTCGTCGGCATCTTCCCTGAGAAAGGCGGCCAGGGGATAGCTTGTCCCGTTCGAAGGGAACCCCCACTGTTCGTTCTCCGGCAAGGGATGCATCCCACAGTATCGGACGATGCGGGGTGTAAAGTTCCAACGATCCGATGCGTCGCTGTCGTCTCGGTCACCTACCTGCATGATCGAGGCGGAGGGGGCATTCGGGTAGTGCTCCGTCTCATTGACCGTCGGCGAAAAGAGCGGATTGGGCAGACTCTTTTCCCGGTTGATGGTGGCGGCCGAATTGTTGATCATGTGCCATTCCCCCAGCGGTTCTTCCAGCGTGTTGTTTAATCGACGGACTGCTCCGTCGGCTTCACGGAATTTATAGATACGTACACGCTCGATCTCTTGAGCCATGTCGCTCAGCAGAATCGGGTGGGTGTGGTCGATCTTTTCGCTCCAGTCGATCGGTGTGCCGAGTTTAAAGAAGTCGTCGCGAGGCTCGATATAGACCTTTTTGGCTTCGGTGTCGGTATAGAATCGCAGGTTGAAAAGGTGTTGAAGGGCCTCCAATACGACGATTCGGTGGATGCTGTGTCGTCCGATATCCTGGAAGGAGATCTGTGTATTCAGACCGGGCGCTGACGAAAAGTCCGGACGCAAGGTGCATTCGCGGCTCAGTTGGAAACTCATCCCCTCTTCCGCGCCGTAGAAGTAGATGGTCGAGAAGGTCTTTGGCGAAGAGGGGGTAACCGTTACCGGATTGGTGCGGATGGTCATCTCTACTTCGGTCTGTCCCGTCTCCTCGATATAACCGTCGTAGAGGGCCCAGTCGCCCGGATAGACGGTGTAGGCTGAACTGCCGGCCGGCTTGTAGAGGAGTTTGGGAGCGGATACCGCGTCGGCCGTCGGTGTGGTCATCCGGGCGGTGCGGGACGAGAATTCCCCGACGACATATCCTACGGATCCGTCCCGGGTGCAGGTCAGCCGGTAGGCGTTGCCGTCGGTGTGGTCGAAGACGATTGCCCGGTATTGGAAATAGGGCTTTATTTCGTCGCGCCGGTCGACATAGCGGTTGGCCAGCGGCAGTTCGAGGTCCGTCCCGTCGCCCAGGTAGACCGAGTCGAATCCCCGCAGTCGTGTGCGGGAGAGGATCCGGTGGGCGGTGATGTAGCGAATATGGTATTCGAACCCGGTGGTGACGGAAGTTATTGGGGCAAACTGAATCTCCCCGTCCTTTATGGTAAAACAGTGGTTGTTCGAGAAGACATCCGTCAGGGGCTCTCCCAGATCGTTGGTGTCGTTCGGATTGACCGTCTCTACGAAGTTCCCGACCGAGTTGAGGATCCGGAAAGGGCTTGCATAGACCCGTCCGGCGCTGTTGGCAGTCGATGCCGCTGTTGTTTTACGGCGGGCGAAAAAATCCATGTGGTTCCGTACGGCATTCGTATTGCGTGAGACATAGGCACCGCTCATATAGAGCGAGCGGAAAAACTCACTCTTCATGAATTTGCTTTCGATCGTGTACCCTGTTTCGGAGAAGATGGCCTCGACGATGGCCGAGAGGGCGATGAACGGGTGGTAGTCGTCTGCCGAGAGGAGCCTTTCGACGGGGAGCAGTTCCGTGGAGGAGAGTTCGGGGGTATAGTCATCCCGGTGAACGGGGAAGAATTTTACGGGGCTGTCGTTTGTCCAGCTCTGTACGATCGACATGGGGGTCAGTCGTTCCGAAAAGTCGATCCCGAGTGTGTTGAACATCTCGGTGGCCGCCTGCTGGGCCCATTCTGCCGTACCGCAGATCAGTTCGACGATGTATGCCTCTTCCGGTCCTGTTTCGGATTGCAACAGCCGTATGTATCCGGTCATGAGTGTGGCTCCGTTGCATTTCAATGCTCCTCGATGAGCCGTATCGTTGAACCGGCTCCCGGTGTAGGGGTCGGCCGCGAATCTGAAAATCTGGTCGTTTGTGGGGGTTGAGGGTAACTGTAGCTGCAAGCTGACACCCTCGCGGCCACTCTCTATGTCACTTAATTCGCCAGCATCGTAATTGATTGAAACGGCTTGTTTCTCATCGATGTCACAAGGCCGGTTGTCGATCATCAGTTCCATAGCGGTTTTTTTTTGAATTTAGGTCGGATACTCACTTCGACACCGCAAAGGGTTCCATGTCGGAAGATGGTCTGTTCTGTTGGGTGCAGATCGACCTCTTCGTACTGGGTATCCCTAACGCGCCATACCTGCGGAGAAGTGAATAGTTCGCTCAGAGCCAAAATCATCGAGGTCGGCTCGTAGGCCGAAGTGAGTGAGGTGGTCTGCTCGGTCTTGATACAGGTGTCGATGTATCCGTTTGTCGAGGTGTAGATTTGTTCTTTGTCCGTTTTCTGGATGATGCTTTTTATGACGGGGAAGGTGTAGTGTTCGATTGACCCGGCCGAACTGCGCCAGGCCAATCGACAGCCGCACTCCGAAGCCGGAACGACCGTGTAGTCGATTCGGTCGATTGTTGCTTTCTCCACGATGATCTCCAGCGAAATCGTCTTTGTTGAAGGGGGAAAGTAGCCGGTTTCCAGTCGAAAAATCGTCAGAGGTTGTCCTTTGTCGTAGTTGAAAGTGATCGGTGTGGTTTGTGTGTCGCTCTGTAGGGAAACGGTGTAGGAAGAGGGAATCAGGCAGGTGATTTCGTCGTATTCGCCATAGGCGATAATCCTTTGACGGGGCATGGAGGTCAACAGGGAGGATGTCGTTGCCTGGTCTTTCGTGGCCAGAAATGTGCGTACTTCCGAGAATGTGTTATCCCCACTGAGCTGGACCGATATGCCGCGGTCTTTTGCTTCATAGAACCCGATGCGTCCGGTTTGCGGTGTGAATCGGATATTTTTGCGAATCATGGGGGCGATGTTCGTAGTTCCCGAGGTGGTATTGAAGTAGCGCTTGCTCCCCAATGTTTTCCCGTTGGAGACATCCAGGATATTCAGGAGGAGTTCCGAGGATGAGGCTCCTGTAAAACTGTACGACAAATCTCCATAGATGGAGGCGAACTGGTCGGGTTGTTTGGTGAAATTCATGGAGCGGATTTAAAAATAGGTGATGACATCTGCTTTGGCTATTTGGGAGAGTTCTCCGTGTTGAGTATATCCGCCGGTGCCGGGTTGTATCGAGAGGTTTTGTACGGCGATGACCCGATCGTCACCGCTTAGCTGTATGAAGAGTTCTAGCAGATTTTCTTCTGCTCGGCTGTGCAATTCGGCTCTCTTGTCTGCCGACAATTTCATGGCTGAATATATCACACGGAGTTCTACGCTGTACGTTTGGCGACCATGGTGTCGCCCCTCGATTGTTTTGAGGCGGAGTGGCAGTAGCCATGCGGAGGGAAACGCGGTGATCGTTTGTGGTGCACGGTCATCCGACTCTTCGACAACTGTGTACCCCAACCCGCTTGCAAGGGTGCGGATAGCACTTGCCAGATGGGTGCGATTCATGTTGAAAAATATTTTATAGAATGTTTATAAGTGTCTATAAATAGATGTATTTATTTGTTCGACACATTATTGCCTGTGTTGAAAGAGAGGATGGCAATACTGTTTATAACTTGAATAAATCGTTTCGGCAAAGAGGAGTCGAGCGGCTCGGGAGGGGTTCCGAGAAGATGGATCAAACCGAATAGAGATGATTGCTCGTGAAGGATTTGCTGTGACAAATATACAATTATTGAACACCTGTTGTCAATAGCTTGAATGATGAAAATTTGCGCCTTTTTGTAAATATATTGCCCGAAATATTTGTTCGCTTTGAGGGATAATGGGTTGCACCGATTCGAATAAAGTATGTTTCCCGGCTTGGAATTGCTTTTTTGAAATAAAATACCTACTTTTGTGCGTAATTTTGTTCTTTCGGAGGTCAAACTAATTTTTATTCCTTATGGATGATGGTGTCGGTTGCACGTATAGCGGCAGTGTCGTATCTCGATACGATACCATTCATTTATGGTATCCGTCACGAAGGTAATCTCCGTGCGGAACTCCTTTTGTCCTCTCCCGCCGAATGTCTGAAGAGTTATACCGAAGGGCGCGCCGATGTGGCGTTGTTGCCCTCCTCGGTCGTGCCGTCGTTGAAGGCCTCGGAGATGGTAACCGACTATTGCATCGGAGCTTCCGGGCCGATTCGTACGGTTGTGCTCGCGAGCGATACCCCGATTGCAGAGGTTAAACGGATCTTTGTCGACACCGATTCGCTGGCTGCGGTTCAGCTCGCCGGCTATCTGGCTGCACACCGCTGGTCAATAGCCCCGGAGTGGTATGAACTGACAGATTTCGGGCAGCTTGCATGTGCCGCCCCCGGAGATGCCTTCCTGCTGATCGGGGATAAGGTCTTCGATGCTGCATCGCGGTTCCGTCATGTGCTGGATCTGGCGGCCGAGTGGAAAGAGGCGACTTCGCTCCCGTTTGCCTTTTCGGTCTGGGTGGCCCGTAAGGGTACTCCCGTTGAGGTGATGGATGCTTTGCAGCTGGCCTTGACATTCGGAGTGGAACATACCTATGAAGCAATCCTTGAGTCGGGTACGAAGCTGGAGCCTTACGAGGCGTATGAGTATCTGACTCAGAATATCGACTATATTTTCGACGGTCAAAAGCGCCATGCCTTGCAGAAGTTCTGGGATGCGGGGTTGAAGATTTCGCCTCGGGTCAATCCCGGCTGAAGGCAATAGGCAGGGCATTGACCGCTTCGGGCGGCCCCTGTCTTTGACGAATCCATTGAGAAAGGCGATTCGGGAAACCGAATAAAAACAGGGTGCTTATGATTACGATTTACCTCAAACAATACAACAAGATCATCCGCAACGCCGATACCTCGCTCTTCGACGAGCTGGGGTATGACGATATTTTGTGGATCGATATGCTGCAGCCGACGATCAAGGAGCAGAAGGCGGTCGAGAACTTCATGGAGATCAACCTTCAGACCAAGCAGCAGGTCGAAGAGATCGAGTCCACTTCGAAATACTCCGAGACGGAGAATGCGATCATCTCGAACGCCAACTTTTTCGTGCCGACCGAGGATGGGTTTACTATCGAGCCGGTTTCGGTGATCATCTCCAACGAGGGTGTGATGGTCTCGGTGCGCGAGGCCGAGTCACGTACGTTCCGTGAGACCGAGAAGCGCCTACAGATCAACTACCGCAACTATCCGACCGGTTATCATATCTTCATCACCCTGCTTGAGGTGCGAATCGACTATGATGCCGACATGGTCGAGTTTATTGCCCGTCAGGTATCTTCGCTCAGCCGCGACATGAACGGTGAGAATTCAATCGACAAGGAGATTCTCCGCCGTATCAACCGGTTGCAGGAGAGTACGATGTTGTTGCGAGAGAATATTTTTGACCGTCAGCGAGTGTTGTCGAGTATTTTGCGAAGCGTACGATTCCCGAATGATATCTATCCGCGGTTGCAACTGATGATCAAGGATGTGAATTCGTTGATCAACCATGCCGATTTCAGTTTCCAGCGACTGGACTATATCCAGGATGCGGCTTTGGGTCTGATCAATATCGAGCAGAACGAGATTGTAAAGATCTTCTCGATTGCGGCAGTGGTTTTCATGCCGGCGACGCTCGTTGCGAGTATTTATGGTATGAACTTCCCGATTCCGGAATTGCATTGGAAATACGGATACCTGTTTGCAATCTGTCTGATGATTCTTCTTTCGGGAGCTACGATCTGGTTTTTCCGCTTCAAGAAATGGTTGTAATGCAAAACGATTAATGAGATTATTTTGAGGAAAAGAAAATGATATATAAGAATAAAAACGTTCGAGAAAATTATGTAAGAAATTCTCGAACGTTGTTGAATTAATTAGTCTCTTTTATGTGTATGTGTTAAGAATCACTTTTATTCATTTTCTTCTGTTACTCTATGTAATATGCTCATTTATATATCGAAAGTGTATTGATTCCTTCCCCGCTATATTGCGGCCATCAAAATAAAATTCCTCTATCAATTTGTGTCGTTCGGAATATATACGCACTATTAATTTGTCTTGGTCTGAAACTTTTTCAGTATCGATTTTATATGATGTAGAAGAAGTTAATCTTGTAGATGATCTCAAAATCCTGTTGCGTTCGATATTCGCTATAATCATTCTTCTTCTTTAATGTTGAAACGTACTTCTATGGGTTTTGCAACCTCTTCCTTTGTAATAGATAGGATAAAGCTATCCACGGATAACTCTGGATTATGCCATATGTCGTAATAAATCTGGGACTTTTTGTATCTTGTATCTGGGGTGATGGGTTTCATTGCATAGCTATTTGATTTGTAATTAAATATGTAGTCGTTAGTTATCGAGACAAGCGATCCTTTGATTAAAAATCCTTGCGGTCCCAGTTTGATTTCATTATAATAATTTTGTAAATATGTATTGGCTTTTATTTTATTATGATAATATACAATAATTGCATCGGATACAGACCATTGATTGTTGATTAAGACGAGAGTAGTGGGAATAATGATCACAGAGAAATCTTTTAATTCTTTTGAATCGGGTATATTGTAGTGATATGCCATAGAAATGATTCCGCAGTTATGGTTATTCATATTCCCTTTTGAATACTTGAATCTTAATAGTACCTCAGAAGGATTTTTTAATTCGTTCTCGATGTTAATAGGGTGCGATGCTAACCTATATTGTTTTAGACGAGATTGGATATAATTGTGTTTTGCCTGTTCGAATAGGGAGTCCGATTTTTTTACATAGGGTTTAAGATAGTTGATAAATTTCCCGTATTCTGTTTGGTTGAATGTGGCGGTTCTTTTTGCAAGTTTCTCTGCATAAATTTTCTTTTTTCTTTCTATTTCCTTTCTTTCTTTTTCCTCTCTTTCTTTCTCTGCTTTCATTCGAGCTTCATCCTCTTTTATCGTAAAGCAGAGGGTATAATCATCATATAAAACCTCTCCTCTCCATAATGAGGACCCAAAGCATGCTGCATGGAAATCATAAATAAAAAAGTATGCAATTTCATTCAGCCAATTTGGTGTGCAGGAGAAAATATCTCCATTCTGACAGAGTTGTTTGTAAAACATATTTTCTTTCTGTGGCTCAAGGAGATAATATTTCCCAGCATACTTATAGTTATTTTTGCTTAGTGAGTCGAGAAAATGAGCAGAATCTCTAATATCGTCTGTTGTATATTCTCCCCAATCTCCAGTGGAATAATCGTAAACAGTGGAACCAACAAAAGTTTTTTGATAAAAATATTGAGAACAGATATATTTGCCATCTATTCCTCTGAACCAACAATCTATTGTTTCTGGGGAGTTGTATTGATGGCCTGCTATGACATACCCTCCTGGAGCTTTCATCCAAAAATATAGGGAATCCAACTCTCCTTCGGTAAAATGAGCATCTATTTTCATTTCATTATAAGAATCTTTATACCGAAGTAGGTAATTCCCATGTTTAAACCCTTGTTTGTAGTTAATTTCTTCATGAAAACCATACCAGTTGACAGTCCATAATCCTGTTTTCATGTCATCGATATATTTGCCTGACATGGATTTCTTTCCATCTCCTGATTTATAAGAAAAACGTCCATTAAATATTCGGATTACTCCCTCTTCTTTGTATGTATAATTTGCATGCCCGTCTTCGAAAGGACCATTATATGTTTTTAATTGAGCATATGCAAAACCTTGCTCTAACAGCATAAAAATTAGAATAAATAAGAACCGTTTCATAGCAATTGTTTTAACTCCCATTGAACTCCAGAATGGTGTAGATTAAATAAGAGAAAGTGTGGAGCCACTTTCGTCCATCTCTAAGAAGGTTGTGGTAAGACCTCAGCGAAAATAAACGATGTAATACCCCACACTTGAATAGATATGGAGTATAACAACACACAACAGAGAGTGTGTTGTTGCCATAATCTAAACAAGAAAGAGTGTTGTCCGTTTATCCATTCGCTTTTGAAAACTACCACATTTTCTTAGAAGGATTGTGCGAAAACACTTTCTGTATGTCTGCTTTGTGTAGATACACTCTACATTACAAATATACGGATATTTTATAGAAACACAAATATTCCTTTTTGAAGGGGGGGTACTTCCTCTTGGGGAGGATATTTACTTGCTTTTGCGGCCGAAAGCCAAATAAATTTCGTACATTTGCCAATTATATCGCATCATGCTTGAGAAGTTAGCCAAACAAACTGCCATCTACGGCATTAGCACGATTTTCGGCCGGTTCCTGAGTTACCTGCTGACACCCTTCTATACCCGGGTGTTCGATGCGGCAACCTACGGTATTACGGTCGATGTCTATGCCCTCATTCCCCTTGCGTTGGTGCTGCTTACGATGGGAATGGAATCCACTTATTTCCGTTTTGCGGCGAAGGCCGAGGAGCAGGGGGGCGATGTGCGGGCGGCCAAACGGCGCCTCTTCGCCACGACGTGGGGTGCGACGACGCTTGCGGCGCTTCTCTTTTTCGTGTTGCTGGTGGTTTTCCGGCATCCGGTGTCGGTCTGGATGGGTGAAGCCTATGAGGCGCATCCCGAATACCTGGTTTGGGTCGGTGCGATCATCCTGCTGGATGTGACGACGGCAGTCCCCTATGCGCGCTTGCGGGAGCAGGGACGGGCCGGCCGATATGTCGGAATCCGTCTTTTTAGTGTGGTGGTCAATGTCGTGCTGGCCTTTGTCTTCGGATTTGTCGGCCTGTATGATACTTCGTTCGGTGTAGGATGGGTCTTTGTGGCCAATTTCGTGGCGAGCGCCCTGGCGCTGGCGGCGATTCTTCCGACAACCGATCGGGTGCTGCCCCGTATCGACCGCAAACTGCTGTCTCGGGTATTGATCTATTCGCTCCCGTTGATGGTAAGCGGATTTGCCGGTACGGCCAATGAGTTCATCGACCGTCAGATGATCAAGTTCCTGGTTCCGGAGGATGCGATGGCTCAAATGGGAATCTACGGCGCGATCGTGAAGATCGGTGTGGTCATGGTCCTCTTTACGCAGATGTACCGTCTGGCGGCCGAGCCCTTCTTTTTGGCCGACTACAAGAAGTCCGATTTCGTGGCGATGAATGCCGCGGCACTGAAATATTTTGTGCTGGCCTCGATGTTTATCTTCCTGGGAATCGTCTTTTTCCGGGACCTTTTCGCCTTGATTGTCGGCCCTGAATTCCGTCAGGGAATAGGTATTCTGCCGGCGGTGCTGGGGGCCAACATCCTGAGCGGCGTGTGGCTCAACCTTTCGTTCTGGTACAAACGGGAAGAGAAGACCTCCTTTGCGATCCTGGTAACATTTGTGGGTCTGCTCTTTACGGTGGTCTTCAATGTCATTTTTGTACCGCGCTGGGGATACTACGGAGCCGCCTGGGCGCGTTTAATCTGCGAGGCGGCGATGGTGGCCGTCAGCTACTACCTGAATCGTCGCTTCTTTCCGACTCCCTATCCGGTGCGCCGGATCGCCGAGTATGTGCTGCTGGCACTGTTGGTTTATGGGGTCAGTGTGTTTATGGACCGTTCGGTCTGCTCTGCGGTGGCAAGATATGCGATCAACCTGCTGCTGTTGGCCGGCTATACTTGCTATGCCGTTCGCCGCGAACGGATTGACGTAAAGGGCTTGATCCGCTCCATCCTGCATCGGGGACGATGAAAAGAGGGGAAAAATGGTTATCTTGTAGCCGAACCCGGTAACGGGTGTGGCTTGAAATGATTATACGGGGTGGGTACCCTGGTAAGAGAAACGAAAAATTGTTATGCGGCTTGCAGATGTTGTAGGTCAACAGGAGTTGAAACGCCACCTGATCCAGAGTGTGGATGCCGGGCGGGTGAGCCATGCCCAACTCTTCTCCGGGAAACCCGGAGCGGGAACGTTGGCACTGGCATTGGCCTATGTGCAATATCTGAACTGTACGGATCGGCGGGGGGATGATTCCTGCGGGGAGTGCCCCAACTGCCGGCAGATTGCCTCGTTGGCACACCCCGATCTGCACTTCGTTTTTCCGGTGAACAAACAGGGGAAGAAGTCGGGGGAGGTGGTCCTGAGCGATGATTTCATGCCGCTCTGGCGCTCGTTGGTAATCGAAACGGGCGGGTATTTCTCAGCCCAGCAGTGGTACGACCGCCTCGATCTGGGACGTACGTTGAAGGGTGTTATTTCGGCACGGGAGGCGGATGAGATTATCCGCAAGCTCTCCTTCAAGAGTTTTTCGGCCGAATACAAATGCGTGGTGATCTGGCAGCCGGAGGCGATGAACGAGGAGGCGGCCAACAAGATCCTGAAGATCCTTGAGGAGCCGTGGGAGAAGACCCTTTTCCTGCTGGTGAGCGAGCGGCCGGATCTGTTGTTGCCGACGATCCTTTCGCGGGTGCAGGAGGTGGCGGTGCCGCCGCTGTCGGATTGCGATATTCGCCGACAGATTGAGTTGCGGGGCGAGCGCGATCCTGAGAAGATAGGAACTTTTACCCGGCTGTCCGGCGGCGATATGCTCGAATTGGGACATCTGTTGGCCGGAGTCGGCGACGAGATGCGCCGGGATAATTTCGAGTTGTTCTGTTCGCTCATGCGTTTGAGCTATAATGACAAACACCTCGAACTCATGGCGTGGGCCGAGGAGGTGGCGCAGCTCTCCCGCGAGGGACAGCGTGCATTCCTGAAGGATATGGTGCG
This sequence comes from Candidatus Alistipes avicola, assembly GCA_019118565.1. Lineage (GTDB taxonomy): Bacteria > Bacteroidota > Bacteroidia > Bacteroidales > Rikenellaceae > Alistipes > Alistipes avicola. Next base: position 64,788 of record DWYR01000011.1, read on the forward strand.
GCTGCTGCGTGAGAGCTACCTGCTGCATGCGGGGCTGGCCGAGATCAGCGGCGTGTGGGGCGAGGAGGCAACCTTCTGCCGGAACTTTGCGCCGTTTGTCGGCAATGAGAATATCGAACCGCTCATCGAGCAGGTCGAGACGGCGATGGCACAGATTTCGCAAAACGGGAATCCGACGATCGTGTTTACCCATTTTGCACTGAGTGTAAGTAAGATGATAAAACGAAAGAGATAGTTATGGCAAGAGCGATTATCCTGATGGGTGGCAACGTAGGCGACGTGAAGAGCCGCCTGCAGAGTGCACAACGGTTGATCAACCGGAACGTCGGCCCTGTCATGCGGTGCTCTCACCGCTATACGAGTCCCGCATGGGGATTCGATTCGGACGAATTCTCCAACCAGGTCGTGGAGGTGGATACCGATCTTCAGCCGGAGGCTCTACTGGATGCCCTACAGGGAATCGAGCAGGAGTTGGGACGAGACCGGACGGCCGAGGCGGCCGAAAAGGCACGTACCGGGGCACGCTATTCGTCGCGCAAGATTGATCTGGATATTCTCTTCTACGATGATGAGGTGATCCGAACCGAACGGCTCACCGTGCCTCATCCGTTGATCCCGGCGCGGGAGTTTGTTCTGGTTCCGCTTTGCGAATGGATGCGCGACTACCGTCATCCGGTTGAGGGGAAGACCATCGGTGAACTGCTTGATGTGCTGAATAAAAAGAACGGAAATGAGAAAGCGTAACCTGTTGATTGTCTTTGTGCTGATCCTTCTCGGCTCGATGTCCGGTTGCTTTAAGGAGGTGGGGTATAATACCTTTTTGCTGGTCAAGGCTTGGGTGAAGGAGGGCAATTCGAATGCCGTTCCTTTGGAGGGAGGGGTATTGGCTTATGCTTTCGCTGCCGACACGGCTGGCTGGGATGTACTTTCGTACGAGGATGCCGTGCGGGGAGTGATTACTTCGCGAACCGACTCCCGGACGCAGCAACCCGTAGCACAAGGCGGCTCCTTCGTCTTTGACGGAGATAACATGTTGGGCATGCATCTGAACGGTCCGTATTTTCTTTTGTTGGTTGTGGATCTTGAAAATCGACTTTACGGGTTTACAGATCAGGCGATCGGAGAGAATCTTTCGGAGATGTTCGTGAATGTTACTTTTTTCCCGAAAGATGCCGGCAAGCGCTATATTAAGTCGATGAGTTCGAAGAAGTGGGTCATGTGCAACGACTTCTACGAGGAGCCGGAACCCGAACCGGAGTTGAACGAGTAACGTAATTTTGAAGAATCGATATGGACAAAAATAGGAACCGAATCATAGGTTGGATACGGGTATGCGTCCTGGCGTTGTTCTGCTCGGGATTCTTGTGGCGTTGCGCCAACATCATGAAACTCGAGGGGGGACCGATCGACACGATACCGCCGGTAGTGGTCGGTATGTTGCCGGAGGATTATACGACCGGTTATCCGATCCTGAACGGACCGAAGATTTATATTTCGTTCGACGAATTCGTACAGATCAAGGACCAACAGAAGGAGTTTTTCACCTCCCCGCGCATGAAGAAAACGCCGCAGGTCTCTGTCCGGGGACGAGGGATCATGATCCAGATCAAGGATACGTTGCTCGAGAATACGACCTATGCGCTCAATTTCGGCAGCTCGATCCGAGACAATAACGAGGGCAATCCGCTCTATTCGTTGCGTTACGTCTTCTCGACCGGCCCGGAAGTGGATTCGATGGTTTGTTCGGGTTATACCGAGGATAGCTACAAGGCCGACAGCGTTCCGCAGAGCTTTATCTATTTCTTCCCGGCCGATTCGGTCGAGTATGTCGAAGCGTATGACTCGACCCTGTTCAAATATACGCCGGCGGTGATTGCCCGGGCCGAGACCAACGGCATTTTCATTGCCCAGAATCTCAAGCCGATCCCTTACCGCGTGTATGCTTTCCAGGACAAGAACAGCAACATGATCTACGAGCCATCGGTCGATCAGGTGGGATTCCTGGAGGGAACGTATAATCCGGCCGAATTGCCCGACTTCGCCATCTGGTACGATTCGATTCGTCGCTATGTGGTGGCTGAGCCGCAACTCTATTTCCGTATGTTTACCGACGTAGCGTTCGCTCGTCAGTATTTGCGGGAGTCGGAACGCCCTGCACAGCACAAGGCTTTGCTCTATTTCAACGCCAAACACCCCAGAATCGAACAGATCGTTTTCGACAGCATCCCTGCCGAGAAGGTGGTTGTCGATCCCCAGTCCCAAGGGGCCGATACGATTGCCTTGTGGTTTAATCTTCCCTCGGAGCAGCTGCCCGATACGATCCGGGGAGAGATCACCTACGAGCGGCACGATTCGGTCGATCAGTTGGTGACCGTGACCGAGAAGCTGAAGCTTGCATGGCGCTACATCGAATCGAAGGAGGAGGCCAAAGAGCGCGAGCGACTCGAAAAGGAGCGCGAGAAGGCGCTTGCTGCAGGCGAGGAGTGGATTGAACCGGAGAAACCGAGTACGTTTGCCTACAAATTCTCGACAAGCGGCTCGGTAACGCCCGAGACGCATCTTTCGGTTCTTTTCGATTATCCGTTGGTTCGAATGGATTCGGCCTCGATCGTGATGAAGCGTATCGAAAACAAGGATACTATCCTTATACCGATTCGTTGGGTGCAGGATACGGCCAATATGCGGAACTGGTTTATTGAGGCACCGTGGCAGCTTAAAACGGACTATATGCTTACCATTCCTAAGGGAGCTTTGGCCGATATGGCTCAACAACAGAACGATTCAATTTCGCTTACGTATAAGGGTATTGATCCGGAGAAATATGCTACCTTCATCGTGAATGTTGTGGGCAAGAGCGAAGATGCGAGTTATATTGTTCAGATGCTCAATGATAAGGGGGCTCTTCTTCAAGAGAAGACAGAGGTAAAGACAGGGCCCGTACGGTTCAATTACGTGCCGGCCGGTAATGTCAAGTTCCGAGTCATCGAGGATGCGAACGGAAACGGCCGTTGGGATACGGGTAATGTTGTGGAGCGCCGTCAACCAGAACGAGCCGAATATTATGTTAATGAAAATGGGGAGGATATTTTCGTCTCCAAAGAGAATTGGGAGGTTGAGGTTACGATGGACATGAATAAAGTTTTCGCACCGGTTACGATGCAGACCCTTGTCGAGACTCTTGAAAAACGAGAAATGCAGCGTCTGCAAAAGCTTTATGAGCAACGAACCGGGAAAAACGGCCAGACCACCAACAATACCAGCCTACAGCGATGAGACGTTTTTTAGCGATATGTTTGCTCCTCGGAGCGGTTGTGTGGGGAGGACAGGCGTATGCCCAGCATACGCTGGGAGTCACGGGAGGTTATGGCTCCGGAACGGCTCGTTTCTATCCCGAACAGGAGACCCGTTCGATTTGGGGTTGTTATACGGCCGGAGTGACCTGGCGTTATTATGGGCCGCAACGTTTCGTTGGGGGATTCGGTGTCGATTTTGAGTTTCTGCAGCGAGGATTCTCCTATGCGCCCAATGTTTCCAAAGGAGATGATCCTAGCACTTTTAAATGGTATACACGGCGTGTGAATTCGCTGGTGCTTCCTATTGTTTGGCAGCCACATATCTATCTGCTCAAAAACCGGATGCGAGTGTTCCTGGATCTGTCGGTCTACTTTTCCTACAACATCTCTTCGACCTACGTAAACGATTATGCGCGGGCTCAATACGAGGCGGCGGGACCGGGCAGTCCTCAATACGGGAAACCGTGGCGAGGGGAGTATGATTTCAAGGTGGCGCGGGACAACCGTTGGGGATACGGTCTGGCCGGTGGAGGAGGGTTTGCCGTACTGGTCGATCGACTGGAGTTCAGTCTGCGGGTGCGTTACTATTTCGGTTATTCGGACCTGTTACGCAATCGTAACAAGTATGCGGGGAATACGACGGATATTGCCTCTTCGAAACCGGCTGAGAATCCCTTTACCCATACACCGTTGCGTTCTCCGCTCGACAACTTGACCTTCACGGTCGGTATCAGTTATCGTTTCAATAAAGGAGGTTTTACAGAGTGGTCGAATCATCGGCACAAACGAGAGAAGGTCAAGGAGAGTTTTGATTATAAAGGACAGACGAAAAAATAGAAAAACAATATGGAAACGACACGTCAGCAAAAAATAGCGAAACAGATACAGAAGGATATTGCCGATATTTTCCAAAAAGAGGGGGCCGAGATTGTCCGGGGAATGTTGGTGACGGTTACGGCCGTCCGGATTTCGCCCGATTTTTCGTATGCAAAGATCTATGTCAGCGTCTTCCCGTTCGATAAGAATGAGTCCCTCATGGCTACCCTCGAGCAGAATAACTGGTTTATCCGGCGGGCTCTCGGTCAGCGGATCCGCAACCAGTTGAAGGTGATTCCGGAGATTCAGTTTTTTCTGGACGATTCGCTCGAATACATCGAGCAGATCGACCGGGCGATCCACCGGAACGAATAGGCATACTGAACAAGGACCAGTCCGATGCTTGCCCGTTTTTTTGCCCGTCGCTACCTCTTTTCGCGACAATCGCGTTCGGTAATCAACGTGATTGCGGGCGTGAGCATTCTCTCGTTCGCCATGCCGGTTGCGGCGATGATCATCCTGCTTTCAGTATTGAATGGTTTTGGAGACTTCGCCAAGGCGATGGGATCGGCTTTTGATGCCGATTTGAGTGTGATGCCGCGTCAGGGACAGACCTTCCCGATCGAACGACTCGATACGGCGGCTTTGCGACGCGTGGAGGGAGTCGGAGCTTTTTCCGCACTGCTCGAACAACAGGTCTTGCTCGAACATGACGGGATGCAGGCAGCCGCTACGCTACGAGGGGTCGATCCGGCATATGACAAGGTATTCCCGATTGCACAGACGGTCGCCCCCGGCAGCTGGAGTGTTCAGCACGGCGATCTTGATCGGGTAGTCCTGGGGCGCGATATGGCGCGTACGCTGGGAGTTCGTTCAGTGATTGATCAGCAGGTGGCCGTTTATGTCGTTCGCCGGAGCAGTTTCTCGTCGTTGTTGCCGGTGGATGGGTATTCGCTCCGGCGGTTCGAGGTGTCGGGTATCTTCTCGCTTGATATGGAGAGCGAGCAGCGATATGCCCTCATCTCGTTGCGGGCGGCTCAGGAGCTTTTCGCCCATCCGGGTGAGGCATCGGCTCTGGCGATCCATGTGCTGGATGAGAGCGATGTTGCGCGGGTTCGGCGCGAAGTAATCCGGATTGTCGGGAATGACTTTACGGTGCGGACTCGAGAAGAGATGAATGCAACTTTCTTTCGATTGGTTACCTTTGAGAAGTGGGGTGTCTTCTTTATTTCGTTGCTGGTGTTGATTCTGGCATCGTTCTCGGTGGTGGGGACGCTGGTGATGCTGATGATCGAGAAACGTGATGATGTGGCCACGTTGCGGGCCATGGGGGCGGATACACGTCTCATCCGTTCGATTTTTGTCGGGGAGGGATTGCTCATCGGGTCGATCGGAGCCCTTTCGGGAGCTGTGTTGGGAGTCGGATTCTGTTTGGTGCAGGAGTATTTCGGTATTATTCGAATTCCGGTCGATACGCTTCTCTTGAAGAGTTATCCGGTTGTATTGCGATGGGCTGATCTATTGGCTGTGATCGTAGCATTTGCGGGGGTCATTGTCTCCATCTCTCAATTGACGGTACGAAGCGTAATGAAACGTAATAAACTGTAACGATGAAACGATTGATTGGTTTGTTTTGTTTGGCGGCCTGTGCCGTAGTTGCGGGCTCCTGTTCGAAAGAGAAGGTGATTCCGGATTCGGTGTTGGCTGAAATTTTCCGGGATGCTTATCTGACGAATGCTTATATCGACGAGCATCAAATCCGGTTCGACTCGCTGGAGATCTACGAACCGATCTTCGAGCGTTATGGTTATACGGCTGAAAATTTCCGCTATACGATTGGCAGTTTTTCACGTCGGAAGAGTGCAAACCTGAGCGATGTGGTCGAACGGGCCATTGCGATGCTCGAAAACGAAGGTGCTTATTACAAACGGGAAGTGGCCGTTCTCGATACGATAGACAACGTGGCGCGTCGTCGTTATACACGTTCTTTTTATGCCGATTCGCTGATTCGTGTCCGGCGGTTGAGCGATACGGCTGATCTGCGGATTCGTCTCGAGGATATTCGTCCGGGAGAGTACAACATTTCGTATGCGTATCTGATCGATTCTCTCGATGAGAATCGGATCTTACGGACGAAACTCTGGTTGGAGGGCGATTCGGATACCGTGCGGGGCGACGAATATACGATGACGTTGCGAAAACTGCGACGAAGCGATATTTCGCGGACCCTGCGGGCCGACACCTCGATGCGCGCGCTGGTGTTGAACCTTTACCAGGCGAATGGAGCTCTGAAACGTCCCGACGTAACGATCTATGATTTGCGGATTACCTATACGCCGGAGGTCGAGACGGCGGTCGACAGCCTATATCGGGAGCAGTTAAATCTTCGAATCTTTGCCGATGAGTACTTTCCAGTCCTTGCGCCGGATAGCCTCGAATTACCTCTTCACGGGAAGTGATATGATCGTCCGGCCGTTGGTTGCTTCTGCACCGGACGGACGGATCTTGTCGATCGAACAGTATGACCAGGCGGATCGGTTGCCCGGAGTCGAGTTTTATGCCGGTTTGTTGGCACCGGGAATGGTGAATGCTCATTGCCATCTCGAACTCTCCTGTTTGCGGGGAGCAATTCCAGAGGGGGGCGGTTTTACTGCATTTGCCCGGGCGATGGGCGAGGTGCGCAGTCGGTTCGAACCTGCGCAGCGGGAGGCTGCCATCGATGGGGCCGATGCCCGGATGTGGGTTGACGGGATCCAGGCCGTTGGCGATGTTTCCAATGGAGAGGAGTCCTTTCCGATCAAAGCCCGCAGCCGCCTGTCGTATCGGACTTTTGCCGAGGTCTTCGGCCTGAAGAGACACTCGGCGAAAGCTCAACTCCCGTTGCTGGATAATCCCAGGACCTCACTTACCCCCCATGCTGTCTATTCGGTGCAGGATGCCCTTTTTCGTTCGCTCTGTGCGGAGGGTGAGGCTCCGCTGTCGATCCATTTCATGGAGTCGCCCGTAGAGTCGGAACTCTTTCAGCAACGCGGTGAATTGTGGGAGTGGTATGCCCAAACGGGACTGACGTGTGATTTTCTGCATTACGGCTCTCCGGCCCGACGTATTGTAGAGAGCATCCCTTCCGACCGGAGCGTGATACTGGTACATGACTGTTGTGTTACACAGCAGGATATTGATCTGATTATGGAGCACTTCACCGCCCCGGTCTGGTGGTGTCTGTGTCCCTGTTCGAACCATTATATCTCGCGGCTGCGTCCTCCCGTCGAACTGCTGCGCCGCAACGGTTTACGGATTTGCCTGGGGACCGATTCGCTCGCCTCGAATACCTCATTGTCTTTGTTGGAGGAGATCAGACAGCTGCCAGAGGTGCCGCTGCTCGAGAGTCTCGAGTGGGCGACCCGTAATGGGGCCAAGGCACTCGGCCTGGAGGAAGTGGGGGAGGTCGCCGTCGGCAAAAGGCCCGGGTTGATTCTCTTCTCGGGATTGGACTATCGTACGATGAGCCTTACGCGCGACTCGCGCCTGACCCGTATTTCCTGATTACATCGGCAGGTATTTCTCGACCGTTTCTCGCAGGTGCTCGTCCTCGAGGTGGGTATAGATCTCGGTGGTCATGATGTTCTCATGACCCAACATCTCCTGCACCTGGCGGATTGAGGCACCCCCTTCGAGCAGATGGGTGGCGAATGAGTGGCGGAAGGTGTGGGGGCTGATGTGTTTGTCGATACCGGCACGGCGGGTGGCTTCACGCAGGATGGTGAATACCATGACCCGGGTCAGTTGTTTTCCCCGGTTGTTGAGGAATACGGTGTTTTCGCCCTGGTATTTTGTTGGACGGTCTTCCAGATAACGCTGTATTTTGTCGCGGGCCGTATTGCTGATCGGCACGAGCCGCTGTTTGTCCCCTTTGCCGATGACCCGGATGTATCCCTCGCCGAAAAAGAGGTCCTCGAGCCGTAGGGAGATCAGTTCCGAAACGCGTAATCCGCAGGAGTACAACACCTCCAGCATGGCCGTGTCGCGCCGTCCCTTGACGGTCGAAGTGTCGATGGCGGCGATGATCCGGTCGATCTCTTCGAGCGAGAGAATGTCGGGCAGGTGGCGTCCGAACTTCGGAGTGTCGATGAACTGCGTGGGGGTCGCCTCGATGGCATCGGTGAGCAGCAGATAGTTGAAGAAACTGCGAATCCCGCTCAATGCCCGGGCCTGCGAGGTCTTTTCGTGTCCTTCGTTATATAGGAAGGTCATGTAGCGTTCGACCATTGCTGCCTCTACCTTGCGGGGGGGAACATCATAAAACCGCAGGATGAAGTGAGCGAACTGCTGAAGGTCGCGCATGTAGGACTCTACCGTATTCTCAGACAGCCGCTTTTCCACCTTGATATAAGTGCGGTAGCGTCGCGCTGTTTCTTTCCATTTCTTGATGCTTTCTGCCATTTTATTGGTACCTTTACAGTGGATAAACGTACTTGATGACCGACGGGGGCGAGGCTGTTTTCGCAACGTATGTTACGGCCTGTTCCCGACAAGCGAAGATAGAAAAATTTTACATAATAATATTTGAGCCGGGCTTTTTGTGCTACATTTCCGGCTGAAAGCAGTATATTGAATGGACTACGTTGAATTGAACGTTCGGGTTACGGACCCCGAACAGGCCGAGATCCTGGTTGCGGAGCTGGCCGATCTGCCCTATGAGAGTTTCCAGACCGAGGGCGAACTGCTCAAGGCCTACATCCAGCAGGAGCGGCTGGCCGACTGCATGACGCAGACCGACGAGCTGCTGGCCCGCTACGGGATCACGGAGCGCCGCTACATCGCCATCGAGTCGCAGAACTGGAACGCGCTCTGGGAGCAGAACTTTACGCCGGTCGATGTGGATGGACGTGTCTTGATCCGGGCCCCGTTCCATGAACCCCGCAGCGGGTATGAGATGGAGGTGGTGGTCATGCCGCGTATGGCTTTCGGATCGGGGCATCACGCTACGACCTGCCTTATGGTGGGGGCTTTGTGTGACCTGCCGCTCGAAGGGAGACGGGGACTTGATATGGGATGCGGTACGGGTGTCCTGGCTATCGTGGCCGTCAAACGGGGTGCCCGGTCGGTCGATGCGGTCGATATCGATTCGTGGGCCGAGACCAACTGCCGCGAGAATGTCACCTCGAACGGCCTCTCGGATCGGATCACACCGATGCTGGGCGATGTGCGTTGTATCGCCGGCCGCAAGTACGATTTTATTGCCGCCAACATCAACCGCAATATCCTGACCATGGATATGCCGGCCTATGCCGATGCGTTGGAGCCGGGCGGTGATCTGCTGATGAGCGGGTTCCTGGAGGAGGATATACCCGTAATCGAATCCCGGGCCCGGGCTTGCGGCCTCGAACCGGTCGGATCGCGTTTTCGGGACGGTTGGGCTCTCGTTTGGGTAAAAAAACACTAAGGTGGCTGGAACATTCCGGACATACAAGGGGCACGGTATCGTCCTGCATTCGCTCAAATATGGCGACAGTTCGATGGTCGTTCACCTGCTGACCGATGTGCGGGGACGCCAGAGCTATATGGTGCAGGGTGTCCGCAGCGGTCGGGGACGGGGATCGAAACTGGCGCTTTTCCAGCCGCTGTTCGCCCTGGAGTTCGAGGGTTTGGACTCTACGCGGCAGCAGATGCACCGTTTCAAGGAGGTGCAGAGCGGCATCATCCTGCAGCATATCCCGTTCGATGTGCGGCGTTCGACGATCGCCCTCTTCATGGCTGAGGTACTCTACCGGCTGGTGCGGGAGAGTGAGCCCGATCCGCTGCTCTTCGATTTCGTGTGGGAGAGTGTCGGTGCACTGGATACGTTGGATGAAGGGGTTGCCAACTTTCACCTTTGGTTCCTGGTCAATCTGAGCCGTTTCCTGGGCTTCTTCCCCGGTAATCGTTACCGGGCGGATGACTGGTTCGATATTCGGGAGGGGCAGTACGTTTCGCTTCGACCTTCGCATCCGATGGCGATGGAGCCCGCGATGGCGCGGCTGCTGAACGACTTTGTCGAGTGTGATGTCCGTTGTCTGGCGGAGATCGGACTCAACCGGGGACAGCGTTCCGCATTCCTGGAGGCTCTGCTGAGTTACTATGGATACCATCTGGATGCTATCCATGCCGTGCAATCGGTCCGAATCTTGCAGGAGGTATTTTGATGGAAATTGATGATAAAATGAAACAGGTTATGAAACGAATCTTTTTGTTTTTGCTTTTTGCAGCGGGTGTTGCCGTTGCAGGAGCTCAGTCGCAGGAGGATCCCCGGATAGAACCTCGTCCACGTGTCAAAAACCAGCATCATGAATTGAAGGCAGAGAATCCGAGACAGGAGGCGAAAGATCGGTGGTATGACCATCTGTTGCATGATACGATACGGGAGGAGGAGCTTTCTCTCTATCCTATGGATTATTGGGATCCATATCCGGTCGAAAGTGCAGTCCCGATGAGTTCTGTTGTGGTTGTGAAGGAGGATAATAAGCCCCGAAAAATTGATATAATCCCTTATAAGGTACGTAGTGGCTGGTTCACCATCTCCAACGGTCAGGCGCAGAACTGGAGCCCCTTCCCGGATGCCTACTTGGATGCGCGAACCCTTTCGTTCCCGCACTCCGGACGGAAGTAACGGGAAAATATTGTAACAAACAGCGGGATTGCATCCATGTGCAATCCCGCTGTTTTGTATGGATCAACTTCTCGGCTTTTTGCGGAAGAAGTAACTCTTTTGCCGTCGCTTCTCCTCTTGTGAACGGGCGACATAGACTCTCTCTCCGGTGTAGGGATTTTCACCGGTGTAGAACATCACCGACGAGAAGGTCATCGGTGTCGGGGTGAGGTCCTGTACCTGTTCCAGGTTGAAATGGAGCCTGCCGAGTACCTTCTCCGAGAGGGCCTTCATATCCTGTTCGGTACATCCCGGATGCGAGGAGATGAAGTATGGAATCAGCTGATAGGGGAGCCGTTCCCGATGGCAGATACGGTGAAAGTTGGCATTGAGCTGCTCGAAAAGGGTGAACGAAGGCTTGCGCATGAGTTTCAGCACGCGATCCTCGGTGTGCTCCGGAGCCACTTTCAACCGTCCGGAGGTGTGGTGCCGGATGACCGTTTCGAGATAGTTGCTCCCGTCGAAGAGATCGTAGCGGATACCGCTGCCGATAAAGGCCTTTTTGATCCCCTTTACCTGCCGGATCTTGGCGTAGAGATCCAGAAGGGGTCGGTGATCGTTTTCGAGGTTGGAACATTTTTTCGGATGCAGACAGGAGGGGCGGCTACACTTGGCGCAAAGCACCCGGTCGCGCCCGCCCAGACGGTACATATTGGCCGAGGGGCCGCCGATGTCGGAGAGATACCCCTTGAAATCGGGCATTTGGGTGATCCGTTCGACCTCGCGGAGGATCGAAGCCTCGCTGCGGGAGGCGATGAATTTCCCCTGATGGGCCGAGATCGTGCAGAAGGAGCACCCGCCGAAACATCCCCGGTGCAGATTGACCGAGTGTTTGATCATCTCCCAGGCCGGAATCTCGCCGCGGCCTTCGTAGCGCGGATGGGGTGCCCGTTCGTATGGAAGGTCGAACGAGTGGTCGAGCTCCTCGGTGGTGAGGGTCGCATTGGGCGGTGTGATGACCACATAGCGATCCCCAACCTGTTCGACAAGGGTCTCTTCCGGTTCCATGAGGTTACTGAGGGTCTCGATGCGGGTGAAGTTTTCCCCGAAGGCGTGTTTGTCGGCCACGCACTCCTCGTAGGAGTGCAACCGGATCGTTTTGGCCGGATCGAGTCGGTCCACATATTTTGCATCGGCCAGGAATCCTACCTGCCGGATATTTCGCAACAGTTTGGCATTGAAGCCATTTTTGAGCGCCTTGGCCACCTGTTGGATTACCCGCTCTCCCATGCCGTAGGTGAGCAGGTCTGCACCGCTTTCGACCAGGATCGACGGATGGAGTGAATCGCTCCAGTAGTCGTAGTGGGTCAGCCGTCGCAGCGAGGCCTCGATACCCCCGATGACGACCGGTACGCGTGGGAAGAGCCGCTTGAGGATTTGCGTATAGGTCTTGACCGCATAGTCGGGGCGGAATCCCGCCTTCCCGCCGGGCGTATAGGCATCGTTGCTGCGCAGGCGGATGTTGGCCGTGTAGTGGTTGACCATCGAGTCCATGGCTCCGGCCGAGACTCCGAAAAAGAGCCTCGGTGCGCCGAGCTTGGTGAAGTCGCGCAGGTCGTCCCGCCAGTTGGGTTGCGGGACAATGGCTACACGATACCCTTCGGCCTCGAGCAACCGCCCGATGACGGCGGCACCGAAGGCCGGATGGTCGATGTAGGCATCCCCCGTAAAGAGGATCACGTCCAGTTCGTCCCATCCGCGTGCACGGACCTCCTTGAGTGTAGTCGGTAGAAACATATTGCGGACGGTTTTACTCCTCATCGGCCTCGATGCGCCCCGAGGCGGTGTAGCTGTCCCATTTGGCCAGCACGGCCTGGAAGTCGGCCGGAAGTTCACACTCGAAATAGACCTCTTTGCCGGTGGTCGGATGTTGGAATCCGAGGCATCGGGCGTGGAGAGCCTGGCGGGGCATCAGGGCAAAGCAGTTCTCGATGAACTGCTTGTATTTGTTGAAGGTGGTTCCCTTGAGGATCCGGTCACCGCCGTAGCGCTCGTCGTTGAAGAGCGGGTGGCCGATCCATTGCATGTGGACACGGATCTGGTGCGTGCGTCCCGTTTCGAGGCGACACTCGACCAGCGTTACATAGCCGTATCGTTTCAGGACACGGTAGTGGGTGACGGCGTGTTTGCCGTCCGACCCGTCCTCGAAGACAAACATCTTCTGCCGGTCCCTGGGGTTGCGGCCGATGTTGCCTGTAATGGTTCCCTCGTCCTCTTCGAAATTGCCCCATACGAGGGCAATGTAACGGCGGGTGATGGTATGGTCGAAGAACTGCTTGGCCAGCCGGGCGTGGGCACGTTCGTTCTTGGCGATCACGAGCAGTCCCGACGTGTTCTTGTCGATGCGGTGAACCAGTCCTGCGCGCATATCCCCCTCCTGGAAGATCGGCAGGTTGCGCAGGTGGTAGGTGAGAGCATTGACCAGCGTACCCGAATAGTTGCCGTGTCCGGGGTGTACGACCATGCCGGCCGGTTTGTTGACCAGCAGCAGATCGTCGTCCTCGTAGGGAATATCGAGCGGAATATTCTCCGGAATGATCTCTACCTCGCGTTTGGGATAGGGCATCACCAGCGAGATACGATCGCCGGGTTTGACCTTGTAGCTCGATTTGGCGGGAACTCCGTTTACCAGGATGTTGCCGGCATCGGCTGCCGTCTGGATCCGGTTACGGGAGCAGTGCTCCATGCGGCAGGCTAGGAACTTGTCGAGCCGGATGAGGCTCTGGCCCCGGTCGGCCGTGACACTGAAATGTTCGTACAGTTCGTCCTGCTCCTCTTCTGAGGCATCCTCCTCCAGCTCGTCCTCCAGTTCATCCGGATCGGGTATGTATTGGGTTTCGCTCATCGGGCGTTCGTTTATTCAAAGAATTCGTCGTATTGGGAATTGTCGAATAATCCGTCATCGTTCGGATCCTCCTCGAAAGGATCCTCCTTCACGACGTTGGCCAGACTGTCCAGCTGGGCACGGGCGAGCGAATCGGCCTCGGCCTCCTGCATTTTCCGCAACTTTTCGGCGGCCTTCTGCATCTGTTTGTCCGCCGCAGCGCTTTGGGTGCCGACCTTGGTGTTGTCGAGCGTTAAGGTGAGTCTAACCGATGTTCCCAGCCGGACCGGACTTCCGGCTGACGGACTTTGTAGGTGGACTTGGGCATCTTTTTGGTTCAACAGATTGATCCCGGGGGCGAACGAAACCTCTCCTACATTAAGCCCCTGTTCCCAAAGACGACTCTTGGCCTGGTTCAGACGCAGTCCGACGACCTTTGGTACCAGTGTCGTGGTGTATCCGCTCTCTCCGACATACAGGGTGACACCGGAGCCCATTTCGGCCTGAAGGTGGCTATTGTTCGAAATCTTTTTCCCGTCTACGTACTGTTCCAATACATAGTTGGTAGCCATGTCGGGTCGATAGACGAGTTTTTCGATTCCCAGCCCCGCCACTTCAAGCATGTTTTTAGCTTGGCGGAGAGAACGGCCGGCAACATACGGAACATCGACCATCTTTTGGGCGTAGGAGTTGATCGTAACATAAACCGTTCGGCCGGGTTTGACCTCGACCCCTTTTTCGGGGAGCTGGTCCAGAACGATTCCTCCATCGTAAATGGGAACGTAGAGCGAATCGTTGATGTGGATTTTCAGTCCCTCTTCGTCAGCTCGGGCATAAGCCTCCTCGATCGGGATTCCGGCCAGGTCGGGGACGGTTCGCGCGGCGTTGTGACGTGTCCCCAGCAGCAGTAGCAGATGGGTGACGACACCCAGAACGAGCAGCAGCCCGATGATAATCAACAGGTGCTTGAGCAGGGGTTTCTCGCATATTTTCTTCCAGAGTTCCGTAAGTTTTGTCATGGTGTCTTTGAACTTGTTGACGATGGGTTGTAATGTGGGGGCCAACGGTCGGCATACTATCTCTCTGCCACTTTCCGTCGGCTATTTCGGTGCTTTGCGATACAGGTAGATAGCGATAAAGAGGTAGAGGATATTCGGGATCCAGACGGCCAGTCCGGGAGGCAACGAGCCGCTTTTGGCAAACTCCTCGAATACACGGTTGAACATGATGTAGGAGAAGCAGAGCGTAATGCCGATTCCGATGTGCAGACCGGTACCGCCCCGGACCTTGCGTGAGGAGAGCGATACGCCGATCAGGGTCAGGATGAAGGTTGCCATCGGATAGGCGAATCGAGCGTGTTGTTCCACCTGGATGATCGAGATCGAATCGGATCCTTTGCTGCGCTGTTGATCCAAAAAACGATTCAACTCAGAGATGTTCATGGTTTTGATCAGTTCGTTGATTCGCCCTAATTCTGCGATTTCGAGGTTGATCAGCGTATCCAGATTCCGTCGTTGCGTGAAGGTTTCCACACCGAGCGAATCGAACGAACGGGTTGTATATCGGGAAGCGGTCCAACGTCCGTTTTCGGGGTTGTACCGTGCTTCGGAGGCTTCGAGCGATTGTGTCATCGTTCCGCCTTCGTAACGTTCGAGGGCGAAGAACGAGGCCTGGTTGCTCTCTTTCGAGTAACCACGGATGTAGGTAAAGACACCGGGTTCTATCTGTCGGTATATGTGCCGGTCGAATTGGTAGTTCTTTTTGCGTTTGATGTATTGGCTCTCGAAGGCGACCGATTTCTGTTGTGCGCGGGGGATGACCCACAGATTGAGGGTCATCGAGAGCGAGGCGATGATCAGTGCCCCGAGGAAGTAGGGCCACATCAGACGCCGGAAACTCATACCGCCCGAAAGCATGGCCACGATTTCGGTTTGGTAGGCCATCTTCGAGGTGAAGAAGATGACGGCGATGAAGGTGAACAGACCGCTGAACTGGTTGATGAAGAACGGGATGAAGTTGATGTAGTAGTCGAAGATGATGGCTTTCAGCGGAGCCTTCAGGGTGGTGAAGTCGTCGATCTTCTCCACGTAGTCGAACACCACGACGATCACGATGATCATGGCGATGGCGAAGAAGTAGGTACTCAGGAACTTCCTGAGGATATACCAGTCGAGGATCTTGAATCCCGGCCAACTTAATTTCGGCAGTCTGAATTTCATCTTTCGTTAGGGCTTCAGTGGGGGTTATAATCGGCGACCGAGTTTGGCTACCATCTGCTTTTTCCAGGGGGTGAAGTCACCTGCGGCGATGTGTTTCCGCGCTTCGGTTACCAACCGCAGGTAGAAAGCGATGTTATGCAGCGAGGCGATCTGTGCCGCAAGCATCTCCTGACAGATGGTCAGATGGTGCAGATAGGCTTTCGAGTAGAGCGTATCGACGAAAGCGGTTCCCTCGGGGTCGATCGGGGAGAAGTCGTCCTCCCACTTCTTGTTGCGGATGTTGATCGTTCCCTCCCAGGTGAAGAGCTGTCCGTTCCGTCCGTTTCGTGTAGGCATGACGCAGTCGAACATATCGACACCCCGGGCAATACCCTCCAGAATGTTGATCGGTGTACCGACACCCATCAGGTAGCGGGGGCGGTCCTGCGGAAGGATGGCATTGACCACCTCGATCATTTCGTACATTACGTCGGTCGGTTCACCGACAGCCAAACCTCCGATGGCATAACCGTCTGCGTCGTATTGTTTTACGTTTTCAGCTGCATGGGCTCTCAGATCGGGATAGGTGCAACCCTGCACGATCGGGAAGAGAGCCTGGTAATGGCCGTATTTGGGAGATGTCTGGTGGTAGCGGTTAAAACAGCGATCCAGCCAGCGCTCAGTCAGAGCCAGAGATTTGGCAGCATACTCTCTGGGAGAGTCCCCCGGCGGACACTCGTCGAAGGCCATCATGATGTCGGCACCGATCGTACGTTCGGTGTCGATTACGCTCTCGGGGGTAAAGAGATGGCGCGATCCGTCGATGTGGGACTGGAAGTGGCAGCCCTCCTCTTTGAGTTTGCGGCATCCGGCCAGCGAGAAGACCTGAAAACCGCCGCTGTCGGTCAGCATCGGTCCGTCCCAGGTCGAGAACCGGTGAACGCCGCCGGCCTCTTCGAGGATCTTCATGCCGGGACGCAGGTAGAGGTGATAGGTATTGGCCAGAATGATCTGTGCATGCGCTTCGTTGCGAAGGTCGCGATGAAAGATGCCTTTCACCGTGGCGGCCGTTCCTACGGGCATGAAAATAGGGGTCTGGATCACACCGTGATCCGTTGTCAATTCACCTGCCCGGGCTTGGGAGGAGGGGTCTTTGTATAGGAGCGAGAATTTCATATATAGTATTAACGTACAAAAATAGGTAAAACTATTCAGAAATCATAAAAAAAGACTTCGAGCCCTGTCTGAAGAGTTGGAATCTTTGGGGATAAGGCATAATAAAACAGCGAAGACGACCGCATTGTCGGCCGTCCTCGCTCAAGATATGCACGCTGTTTATTTGTGCTTTTTCAGTATCTCTTCGACCGCCCGGATAAAATCATCGGCAGGCATACCGCCTGTTATCTGTCCGAGCAGGGTCCCTTCGGTGTCGAAAATCAGGAAGGTTGGGATGGATCGAATACCGTATTTTTTTGCCAAGGCCGATCCCGTTGGCTTGTCGATGTCGTATTTGGCTGCGATGAAATGTTGTGCCATGAAGTCGCCCACTTCGGGCTGTGAGAAGACATTTCGTTCCATGTTTTTGCATGGACCGCACCAGGTAGCGTATAGATCTATGAAGACCAGTTTGTTCTGTTGGGTCGCCTCTTCGCGGACAGCGTCCAGGTTTTTGTCCGTGAAGCGGACCTGTGCGTTGGCTGCAACGGCTACGCCGATGACGAGCAAAAGGGTAAATAAGATTTTTTTCATCGTTTTTTCTGAAGGTTTTTAATACAACGGAGCAAACCGTGCGAAAATTATGCCGACTCCATTTGGGCGGTGCTTAAAAGTCCGCAGGCCGCCTGTATGTCTTCGCCTCGCGATGCCCGGATGGTTGTATGGATCCCCTTGCGGGTCAAGGCATCCCGGAAGGCGATCATGGCTTGATCGTCGGGTGAAAAGTAGGGAGATCCGGGAATCTTGTGGAACCGGATCAGGTTGATGCGGCATTTGATACCGTCCAGCAGACGGCAGAGCTCCCGGATGTGGCGGGGAGAGTCGTTTCTCCCACTCATGACGATGTATTCGAACGAGACGCGGCGTTGGTGGGTGAAGTCGTATTGACGCAGGATCTCGACGACCGAGCGAATAGGCCAGGCCTTTTCGACCGGCATGATCTCGACTCGCTCCTCCGGGAAGGGGTTGTGGAGGCTGACTGCCAGATGGACGGAAGTCGCATCGAGGAAACGTTTCAATGCAGGGACGACGCCGGAGGTCGAAACGGTAATGCGGGTGGGAGACCAACCGAATCCCCAGGGGGCGGTGAGAATATCGAGGGCTCCCAATACATTATCCATATTGTCCAGCGGTTCGCCCATTCCCATAAAGACCAGGTTGGAGAGTCGATCCCGCTCGGGCAATGCTCCGATCTGGTTCAGAATCTCGTGGGTGGAGAGGGAGTGTTGGAGCCCCTGCCGTCCGGTTGCACAGAAACGGCAACCCATACGGCAGCCTGCCTGCGAGGAGACACAGAGTGTGGCCCGATCACCGTCGGGAATATAGGCCGATTCGATGTAATGACCCTGTGTGGTACGGTACAAGTATTTTTTCGTGCCGTCGGCCGATGTGCTCACTTTCTCGGGTGCAGTCAATCCCACTTTATGTGTCAAGGCTAACGACTGTCGTTGTTTGGCTGATAGATCGGTCATCGATTCGATCGAATCCGTGTGTTTTACGTAGAGCCACCTCGCTATTTGCTTGGCCGTAAAACGAGGCATTTGCAACTGATTGCAGAGCGCTTCCAATTGGCTGAGGGTTTGTCCGTAAAGATATTCTCGATCGGGCATGCGGTGTCGTTGAATTGAAGTTCGTGTCGACAAAATTAGTCAAAAAATAAAGATTTTCGGGTTCTCTGTGCGGTTTTTGATTTTTTATCTCTATATTTGTCGGGAGATAGTCTGCCGTTCAAGTGGCTTTAATACGGGAAACAATAATTGAAAGACAATAATGGAAATCAAAAAATCACGAAAAGCGGATCTGGAAAACAGACGCGGTATTTTTCTTGAGATTGGCTTGGTCATTGCCTTGGCAATCGTGATCGGAGCTTTCGGTTGCAAATCGAAAGAACGTAATGTAGAGAAAGTCGATATGGTATTGGCCCCGATCGAGACGGATCTGGTTGAAATTACGCGTCCCGACCAGCCGCAGGAGCAGCCTCAGGTCAAGAAAGTAGAAATGAACGTGATAAGCGACGTATTCCAGTTGGTAGACAATTCGACCAAGACGAATACCGAGTTGAATTTTATAGAATTCGACGCTGACATGAGTATCTCGGTCGCACCTCCCAAGGAAGAGGAGATTGTCGAAGAGCCGATTTTTGTGGTGGCCGAGAAGATGCCTTCTTTTATGGGAGGTGATTTGACGACTTTCCGTACTTGGGTACAGCAGCGATTGAAGTATCCGGCCATTGCACAGGAATATGGGATCTCCGGACAGGTTATTTTGGAGTTTGTCGTGGAGAAAGATGGGACTTTGTCCAATATCGTGGTTCTCCGTACGCCGGACAACTCTCTGTCGGAGGAGGCTATTCGTGTGCTGAAGACCTCTCCGAAATGGGAGCCGGGTTTGCAGCGAAACAAACCGGTTCGTGTGAAATATACATTGCCGGTAATATTCCGTATTGCAGAGTAACGGTCTTTTGAATTTTTGAAAAAAGGGTATCCTGTGTGAGATGGGATACCCTTATTTATCAACGCACCGGTCTGCGAGTCGTATGCGTGTCGTTCTGTAAAAAAGATTGTTTTGGGAGAGAATAACAATACGAAGAGCCGTATTTCGGATACGAAACGTATTCCCGAAGAGGATTTGATGTTGCGGGCGGTGTTGGTGTCGGTAATCCGGGATCAGCAGGACCCTCGACAGACAGAGGAGTATCTCGATGAATTGGAGTTCCTGGCCGAGACGGCCGGCATTGTCGGCATAAAACGATTTACGCAGCGGCTTCCGAATCCGTCGGCCCGAATCTATGTCGGTCCCGGCAAGCTGGAGGAGATTGCAGCTTACTGCGAACAGAACGAGATCGACGTAGTGATCTTCGACGATGAACTCTCGCCCTCGCAGACCCGTAATATTGAAGCGGCGATGCCTTGCCGCATTCTGGACCGTACGCGTTTGATTCTCGATATTTTCATGTCGCGGGCCCAGACGGCCTATGCCAAGACGCAGGTCGAACTGGCTAATTATCAGTATATGCTTCCCCGTCTTTCGGGTATGTGGACACACCTTGAACGTCAGCGAGGTGGAACGGGGACCCGTGGCGGTGCCGGTGAGCGCGAGATCGAGACCGACCGCCGTATTGTACGAGACCGTATTGCCAAATTGAAGGAGGATCTGAAGAAGATCGACCGGCAGATGTCCGTACAGCGATCGAACCGGGGGGCATTGGTTCGGGTTGCTCTGGTCGGTTATACCAATGTCGGGAAGTCGACTTTGATGAACCTGCTTTCGAAGAGTGAGGTCTTTGCCGAGAACAAACTCTTCGCTACGCTCGATACGACGGTGCGCAAGGTGGTTTTTGACAATCTACCCTTCCTGCTTTCGGATACGGTCGGCTTTATCCGCAAACTGCCTACGGAGTTGGTCGAGTCGTTTAAATCGACGCTCGATGAGGTGCGCGAGGCTGATCTGTTGTTGCACGTGGTCGATATTTCGCATCCGCAGTTCGAGGATCAGATAGCCGTGGTCAAGCAGACGCTACAGGATATCGGTGCCGGTAACAAGCCGGTTTATCTGGTCTTCAACAAGGTGGATGCCTATACCTATACGGAGAAGGATCCGGACGATCTGACCCCTTCTACGCGGGAGAACCTTTCGCTGGAGGATCTGAAGAAGAGCTGGATTGCAAAGGCCAATACGCCCTGTATCTTTATTTCGGCCGTCGAGAAGATCAACATCGACAAGTTGCGCACGGACCTTTATGGTATGATCCGCGAGATCCATGCGGGGCGCTATCCGTTCAATAATTTTCTCTATTGATCCGATTATTCCTAATAACCCTAATAGCGAGTATTATGTTGCACATTCTCAGCAAGGAGAACACCGTTCTTAACAAATTCGTCGCAGAGATTCGCGATAAAGTGATTCAGAAGGATTCGATGCGTTTCCGTCGTAATTTGGAGCGTATCGGCGAAATTGCGGCTTATGAGATTTCGAAGACGTTTTCATACGAGCCGAAGGTCGTGGAGACTCCGCTGGGGGAGGCGACCGTGGAGATGATAACCGATGATCTGGTTATCGCGACGATCTTGCGGGCCGGATTACCCTTCCATCAGGGCTTTTTGAACTACTTTGACGATGCGCAGAACGCCTTTGTTTCAGCTTACCGCAAGAGTACGAAGGATGGCAAGTTCAAGGTGAAGGTCGAATATATCTCGTGTGGCGATCTCGAGGGTAAGACCCTGCTGCTGGTCGATCCGATGCTGGCGACCGGCTCGTCGCTCGTGCTGGCCTACAACGCCCTGTGCGAGAAGGGCGGAACGCCGAAACACACCCACATGGCGGCTGTCATTGCCAGCGAACAGGGTATCGAATACGTTGAGAAGAACATGCCCCGACTGACCACGACGATCTGGTGTGCGGCTGTCGACGAGGAGCTCACCTCGCAGGCCTATATCGTGCCGGGCATCGGCGATGCCGGTGATCTGGCTTACGGCGAGAAGATCTGATGCGCCGTTTTCTCTTTATTCTGGCTGTTTTCTGCACGACCGTATTCTGGATGGTGTTGCAGAAGCCGCTGTTCCTGCTTTTCTATCATGCGCAGGCTGCCCAATCCTCTTTCGGGGAGTGGTTGGGGGTGCTGTGGCATGGCCTTACGCTCGACAGTACGGTAGCCGGATATGTGACGGCCTTCCCGGTGCTGACCGTCCTCTTTTCGCTCTGGATTCCTCTTTCGCGGCGAGTCTGGCGCATTATTCTGATTGTCTACTTTGCACTCATCTCGCTCTTTGCCGCCACGGTCTTCGCAGTCGATCTGGGACTGTATGGTTATTGGGGATTCCGTCTCGACGGTTCGGTGCTGATCTATCTGTCGGACCCGAAGGAGGCGATGGCGAGCCTCTCGTGGGGCGAAACGTTGCGCCAGGTCGCGATCCTGCTCCTCTACGGCGGAGCCATGATGTGGAGCTACCTCTATGTGTTGCGCCTCTTCCGGAATGATCCCCTTCCGCTGTTTCGGCGTATCGGGGCCTCCTTGTGTACGCTCTTTATTGCCGGTTTGACCTTCCTGGCCATTCGCGGTGGCGTAACTGTCGCTACGGCCAACGTCAGCAAGGTCTATTTCAGCTCGGACATGTTCCTCAATCATGCGGCTACCAACCCGATCTTCTCGTTCCTCTCGTCGGTCGGTTCGAATAAGGATTACGCTTCGGCCTACCCCTTCTTCGACGAAGAGCGCCGGGCGGCTGTTTTCGATGAGATTCGGGGGAACCGTCCTGGAGCGGACGAAGGCACGCCGCAGCTGCTCACGACCAGCCGTCCCAATGTGGTGCTGATTATTCTTGAGAGCTTCAGCCGTACGATCATGGATGAAACGGTCGATGGCGAGCCGGTGATGCCCTGGATGAACCGCCTGAAAGAGGAGGGAATCTGGTTCGAGAACTTCTATGCCAATTCGTTCCGGACCGATCGGGGCGAGGTGGCTGTCATGAGCGGCTATCCGGCCCAGACCTCGATGTCGATCATGAAACTTCCGCGCAAGAGTGCGACGCTGCCCTCGATGGCGCGCTCCCTGCAACGGGAGGGGTATCGGACCCTGTTCATGTACGGCGGCGACCTGAACTTTACGAACCAGTCCTCGTTCATGTATGCGACCGGATGGGAGCGACTCATCTGGCAGAAGGATCTGCAGCTTGATGCCCCCACCTCGAAGTGGGGCTATGCCGACGATGTGATTATCCCGCTGTTCGGTGATGAGGTGGAGCGTCTGGACCGAGAGGGACAACCCTTCCTGGCGGGTTTGCTGACCCTTTCGAGCCACGAACCCTTCGAGGTCCCCTATTCGAAATTCGAGGATAAACTGCTCAACTCGATGGCCTTTGCCGACGAACAGGTGGGACTTCTCATCGAACGTCTCAAAGCCTCCCCCGCGTGGGATAACCTGCTGGTCGTGCTGGTGGCCGACCACGCCTATATGTACCCCTACAACGTGGCCTATAACGCTTCGCTGCGCCACCGCATCCCGATGATCTGGACGGGCGGCGCTGTGAAGAAGCCGATGAAGGTCGATACCTATGCGTCGCAGATCGACCTCTGCGCCACGCTGCTGGCGCAATTGGGCATTTCGCACGAGGAGTTCGACTTCAGCAAGAACATCTTTGGTGCGACACCTCCCCATAAATTTGGTTATTGGTGCTTTAGCGACGGATTCGGCGTGATCGATGCCGAGGGGGAGACGATCTATGACCATACGACCGGAACGGTCGTTTCGGGCGATCCCGATTCCGAACGGTTGGAGTGGGGAAAAGCACTGCTGCAAACTACGTATGAGGATATCGACCGTCGTTGACGGGTGCGGGAGGAGCCGCGGGGGATTCGGAGAAGGGATGCCCTATCGGGGCCTGCACCCTTCTGTATGAGCGGGATTCCGGACGGGATCTCAAGGGACGGGATCGTATCCGCTGCCTCCCCAGGGATGGCAGCGGGAGAGTCGTTTGATGGTGAGCCACAACCCTTTCAGCGGACCGTACTTGCGCAACGCCTCGACGGCATACTGCGAGCAGGTCGGCGTATAGCGGCAGGAGGGGGGTGTAAACGGCGAGATACAGTACTGGTA
The DNA here is from genome assembly GCA_019118565.1 of Candidatus Alistipes avicola. Classification (GTDB taxonomy): domain Bacteria; phylum Bacteroidota; class Bacteroidia; order Bacteroidales; family Rikenellaceae; genus Alistipes; species Alistipes avicola. The sequence continues at coordinate 88,411 of DWYR01000011.1, forward strand.
GAACTTTACCAGCAGAATCAACGGAAAGGCGCAAATCCGTTTAAATACGCGCCATGATTTGTCCCAGAATCTTTTGGACGGCATGGTCTATGACTCGATAGGGAGTTATCTCTTTGGTGGAGTAGATCAGGGCAAGATCGAGTGCAACGGGTTGTCCGTCGCGCCCGAGAATTGTCTTGTGGAGCCGATAGGCCTCTTTCATACGGCGTCGTTGGAGATTGCGCTTATTGGCCCGTTTTTGGAATTTCTTAGGTACGGAGAAGAGCACCTCGGCCGAAGGGATTTCGTCGGCCTCGGCAAACCAGACGTAGCGTAACGGATAGACAAACCCGCTCTCTCCGTTCTCGAACAGACGGCGAATGGCCCCGAACGAGCGGAGCCTCTCGGTACGGGGTAGCGAGTGTGGGCCCATCTTATTTCTTTTCGGTCGTCGAAGTGCGTCGAACGCGGCTCTTCTTGGCCAGTTTGTTTTGTTGTGTACGGAGGAATTCCTCTTTTTGAGTGTTGTCCATGACGGCTACATCCTCGACCTCTTCGCCTTTGCCGATGCGGGTCAGGTAGATGTCCACCGCTTTGGCCATGGAGGGTATTTCGGGAGTTGGAGCCATCGCCTTGACCTTGATTCCTGCGGCTACGGCTGCCCGTAATGTCCCTTCTCCGAAAGTCGCCACGGCCGGCAGGTCGTTGATGTCGAACTGCTCGGTGATCGCCTTGACATCGGACGGGGAGTAGAGTGCCAGCAATCCGAAATTTTTAATATCCAACTCGCTCAGGTCGGCTGCAACGGTGCGGGCGAGGATGACTGGGTCGAACTGCATCTTGAGCTTGGTGAGCGCCTCCGGAAGTTCCGGTTTGTGGGGCTCGCTCAGGGCGAGGATGAACTTCTCGTCCTTGTGTTTGATGATGAGTTCGATGAAGTTGGTGAAACTTCCGTCCGCGAAGGAGATTTTGCGTTTGCGATATACGATGTATTTCTGTAGATAGAGGGCAACGGCCTCGGTCTGGCAGATGTATTTCATGGTTTCAGGAACGGTGATGCGCGACTCTTCGCAGATGCGGAAGAAGTTGTCGACCGTCGTACGTGAGGTGAAGATGACCGCCGTATGGGCGAGGATTTCGACTCGTTGGCTTCGAAACTCTTTCAGAGAAATTCCCTCGATACGGATAAAGGGGAAATAGTCAATCTCTACCTTATGTTTTTTTGATAACTCGTAAAACGGAGCTTTTTCGATCACAGCGGGACGCGGCTGCGAGACCAATACGTTGTTGACTTTCAAATCCGGTCGGTTTTAAGATTTATCAAATTTTTGCCACCCAGAAGCCAATCAGGCTCAAGGGGAAGATTTCAACGGCACAAAGGTATAAAATCCAATGCAAAATTGGAATTTTTTTGGATAGAAAGAGCGTGAAGGAGTCTTTCAGGTAGAGGAATACGACGATTCCGAGTACGCCCCAGATACAGTATAGGATGCCATGTCCGGTTCCGGAAGGGGTTAACAGGTAAAGCAGTATGAGCGGACAGAGTAGAATGCTACCCAGAGAAAAATAGTTGAATTTCAGATCAATTAACAGGGATGTTGTTGATTGGGATAGGGAAATGTTCCCCGTTAGCCATAGCAGGCCGATTTGATAAAGTGCGATTGTTGCAATTGCAACGATGATGAGTATCCCCGACAGGGGAATCCAATGTGGGGCCATAATGGTCGAGAGAGGAATTTGAAGATCGACCATTCGCAACAGGAAGAGGGAGAGTGTCGGGATCCCGATAATGGTCATGGCCCACAGGAAGCGAACGTTGGAGCTGCCTTGAACTTCGGCCATTCGTCCCTTTTTTGCAGGATCCAGGCTGATTTTTCGCAATAGATCGTATGTTTCGCGAAGGCTTCGGCAGATGACGAACAGGTAAGCAAGAGTCAGTGCGAGGACAATCCCTTGAAATAGTCCCGATTCATAAATCGGGGAGGTGTTTTGATTTGTACGAGGGGTGTAAACGAGTGCAGAACTTGTCCCGAAGACCTCCTCTGCCGTGACGGGAGGTATCGGAGCAGGGCAAAGCGTATCGGGGACGAGTACCAGAGAGTCCTGTTGTGGATCGGAGGAGACAAGCTGGAGTGAATCCCCGTTTTCGACATCTGGAAGAGTGTCTAGTGTCGTGGTTGTCAGCGAATCCGTTATGTCGATCTGTCGAGCCATCAGTCGAAGAAACGTTTGAGAGTGATGCGAATGTCGGTTCCCTTTCCCGGTTCGGAGTTGACTACGCCGATCTTGCCTTCGTGGTACTCCTCGACGATTCGGCGCGAGAGCGACAGTCCGAGTCCCCAACCGCGGGTTTTGGTCGTAAAGCCCGGTTCGAAGATCCGCTTCCAGTTGCTTTTGGGGATTCCCTTGCCGGTGTCTTTGATATCGATCATCACGTGCTTGTCATCCGAAGAGATTATTACGTCGATACGTCCCTGGCCTTGCAGGGCATCGAGCGAGTTCTTGATCAGGTTTTCGACCACCCATTCGAACAGGGCCGGGTTGATGCACGCCTTGACCGGGGCGATGGCCAGACCGTTGTAGTCGATCGTGACGTTGCGCGGAGCGCGCGGCCGGAAGTACATGACCGTCTCGCTGACTACCTCGTTGATGTTTTTTGGGGTCAGTGGTGTATCCGAACCGATCTTCGAGAAGCGGTCGACGATCTTCATCAGATGGGCGAGATCCTTGTTCATCTCATCAACCGCATTCTGGTCGACGGGTTGCGAGCGCAGGTATTCGATCCAGCCGAGTAGCGACGAGGTTGGGGTTCCCAGTTGGTGGGCGGTCTCTTTGGCCAGTCCGATCCAGATGCGGTTCTGTTCATCCTGTTTGGTGGAACGGAAGGCGATGAATCCCATCAGGATGAAGATGGCCATTACGCTGAGTTGGATGTAGGGGAACCAGTAGAGCGTTTTGAGCAGTCTCGACTGTCCGTAGAAGATGATGTGCCGGTGATCTTGTCCCCAATAGTATTGAATGGTGATCGGAGTGTTTTCCTCGGCCAATTGATTGATCTTCTCCCGAAGATGGTCCGGGTGGTTGATGATCTCCTCCGGAATGAGGTGTGATCGCAACACCTTCAGATCCTGGTTGGTGATGATGAAGGGGATGTTGTTGCGTTGACTCAGGATGTCGCGGATGAAGGGATCGTTGCCCGTATCGTTCATCACGTCGCTCATTACGCGCTCCATGGCATGTACCCACAGCGTGACTTCGTGTTGTTCCTTTTCCCGCAAGCGGCGAGCCATGTCGTTGGTGAACAACAGCGATACGGTCACCAGCATGACACCGATGACGATAGCGATGATCCTTTTCCGGAACGAAAGTATTTTACCCCCAAACTTGAACATGGTGCCTCTATTCGGCCGCGCTCTTCGGGCCGGTTACGATCTTTTGATACTCTTCGGGATTTTCCAGTACCTCCGTAGCGCGTGCCGTTTCGGAGTCGAGAGTCAGGTTGTGTTCGATCACTCCGGCCTGGTAGGCATGGCGCAGGATAATGTCGCTGTTGATCGTCTCCGTGATCTCCTTTTTGTAGGTTTGCAGGTTGGTCTGCTGGTCGTCCTTCAGATTGGCCTCGAGGGTTTCGATCTGCTCGACCATATCACGGTAAAGATCACTTTCGGCAGCCTTCTTCAACAGTTTCAGTACACGCCGGCTCTCCGATTCATAGGGAACCTCCTTGTCCTTCATGAACTCTTCGAACTTCTGGTAATCCTCGTCCGTGATCGAGAAACTCTTCAGGTCGATCGTGTCGGCATGGTGTTCCTGCATATAGTCATCGACGAAATCCTCGATAAGACCCATGGCCAGCAGCGTGACGGCGAAGCGGCTGATGTATTCCGGTTCGGTAACGATGTCGGGGGTAATTCCACCCACGTCATAGACCTTCCGTCCACCCTTGGTGGTGAACTCATGTGCGAGCGAATCGGCCGTCTTGTTTACCGTACCGTCTTTCTGGCGGGACGAGTAGTCGATGGCCTGGATGCAACGTCCCGAGGGGATGTAATATTTTGCGGTGGTTACCTTCAACAAGGTGTTGTACCCCAAAGGCAGGGTCGTTTGGACGAGTCCTTTTCCGAAACTCTTTTGGCCGATCAATACGGCACGGTCGAGATCCTGTAGCGATCCTGCAACGATCTCTGCGGCCGAAGCTGAACTTCCGTTGATGAGAACCACCAGCGGAAGGTCTGGCAGGATCGGTTCTTCATTTGTCCGGAAGATCTGTTCCGATGAGGCGGCACGCCCCTTCGTACGTACGATTTCGGTCCCCTTGGGCACGAACATCGAGACGATCTTTACCGCCTCCTGTAAAATGCCGCCTCCGTTGCTCCGGTAGTCGAGGATCAACCCTCGCAGCGTATCCTGCGAACGGAGTCGTTCGATGGCCGCACGCATCTCCTCATACGACCCATCGATGAAGTCGTTGTGCTGGACATAGCCGATGCCGTCAGCCACGAAGCCCGCATAGGGGACGCTCGGAATGGCAATCCGCTCGCGGGTGAGTGTCAGCGTGTCGTGTTTTGCCCCGATCAGCCGCTCTACCACCACCTCGACCGTGGTGTTGGGAGTTCCTTTCAGGGCTTCGCTGATCTGGGCCGGCTCCCAGCCTTTGGTCAGTTTGCCGTCGATGGCGATGATCTTGTCGCCGATGCGGATGCCTGCCCGGTCGGCCGGCGATCCCTGGTAGGGTTGGGCAAAGATGATGTAATCCCCCTTCTTGCGGATCAACGAGCCGACACCGCCGTATTTACCGGTGGTCAGCATGTCGAATTCCGACATCTTCTCCTCGGGGAGGTATTCGGTGTAGGGATCCAGGTTGCGGACCATTCCCTGGGCTGCATCGGCCATGAGCTGGTCCGGATCGACCTCATCGACATAGAAAAGCGAGAGATTCCGCATCATATTGACCAGAATCTCCATGTTTCGACCCAATCCGAAGTCGTTGGGTTTGCCGCACCAGAAGAGGGCGCAGACGAGGGTTGTGACGGCAATGATTGCCGTGTAGCGCAGAAGGTGTGTTATTTTTCTATTCATAATCTTTGCGGGCTCTTTCGAGATAACTCTCCAGCCGGTAGTTTACACGGGCTACGCCGCGACGGATTCCGTCGATCGAGATCCATTCGCCGCATTGTGTCACGTGGATCTCATCCTCGTAGAGAAGCATCAGCCGCTTGACGAACGACGCTCCGCGGAAGACCATCTCTGTCTCGCTTTCGCGGACCAGTTTGAACCCTTCCGAGGCAAATGCGTTGATGATCTGCTCCCGGTTGATGGTCAGACTGCCGAGCTGCTGACGGCAGACGAATCCGAATCCGGGATAGAGGGCCGAGAGCAGGACGACGGCTACGATCAGGATCTGTCCGCGGGTGGAGTGGATCAGGGCGTAGAAGGTTTCCGAAGGGGGGAGCAACGAGGTGTTGGTCACGAACATCAACCCCATGACTACCAAGTATAAAACGCAGAGTGCGAGAAAATATTTTACGCTTCGAATCAGATATTTCATAACGGTTTTTTTATTTGGTGTGTTGAACTTCCTGTTGTCCGGCGATTTGCGAAACGGCATCCGCAACCTTCTGCATCAGCCATTTGGGGGTGGAGGTTGCTCCGCAGATTCCGACCGATTCGACTCCGTCGAACCATTCGGGTTGCAACTCCCGGGCCTCCTCGATCGTGTGGCTGCGGGGATTGGCCTGACGGCAGATCTCCGAGAGTACCTTGCCGTTGCTCGACTTGCGTCCACAGACGAAAAGCACCGTGTCGAATCGCCCGGCGAACGCTCTCAGGTGGTCTTCCCGATTGGCGACCTGCCGACAGATAGTGTCGTGGGCTATGATTCGCGAGGGATCGCCTGCCCGTCGGCGCATCTCTTCGGCCAGCTGCTCGAACAATTCGATACTTTGGGTTGTTTGGGAGAGGAAATAGATGGGACGCGAAAAGTCGATCGCATCTAGGTCCTTCACATTCTCGATGACCGGTATCGGCTCATCGACCTGTCCGGTCAGCCCGATCACCTCGGCGTGTCCCCGTTTGCCGAGGATGACAACCTGTCCGCCCTCCTTTTTCATCCGTTCGTGGGCCGCCACGACGCTCTTCTGCAACTTGGCTACGACGGGGCAGGTGGCATCGATCACCCGGATACCGAGCCGTTCGGCCTCCCGATAGGTGGCAGGCGGCTCTCCGTGGGCCCGGATGAAGAGGCTGCAACCTCCCAGACGGGGCATCTGCTCGTGTGTTACGGTCTGCATGCCCAATCCTTCGAGTCGTTGCACTTCAAGCCGGTTGTGGACGATGTCCCCCAACGAGTAGACGACTTTCTCCCGTTGCAGCGCCTCCTCGGCTTTAGAGATCGCCGTTACGACACCGAAGCAGAACCCCGATTGACTGTCTATCTCGATTCTCATGGTTCCGAATTTGGTTAAATTTTGGGAGAGGACCCGTTTGCCGGGGAATCCGGACGTCTCGCCTCTCGGAGCGGCGACTTTGAATTACTCTCCGTAGATGATTCCCTTGAAATGCTCCATGAACCATGCCATTTGCTGCTCGACAGTCATGTGACTGTTGTCCAGGACAACGGCATCTTCGGCCTGGCGCAGGGGGGAGATCTTGCGGGTCATGTCCGCCTTGTCGCGGGCGATGACATTCTCTTCGATCTCCTGAAGGGATACGTTGTCTCCCTTTGCCCGTAATTCGTCATAACGTCGGCGGGCTCGTACCGCCGGATCGGCCGTCATGAAGAGTTTGATCTCGGCATCGGGAAAGACGACCGTGCCGATGTCGCGACCATCCATTACGATGCCGCGCTGGCGGCCCATCTCCTGCTGCATGGCAACGAGCTTCTCGCGGACCTCCCGGATCGAGCTGATGCGGCTCACGCAGTTGCTGACTTCGATAGTGCGGATGCGTTCTTCGACGCGGTCGCCGTTTACGTAGATGTCGCTGGCACCGCGTTCGGGATTGAATCGGAAGGCGATCGAAATTTCATCGAGCAGCCGGATTACCTTCTCCTCCTCTACGATCCCGGACCGGATCGCTCCATGGTCGAGCGCATAGAGGGTGACGGCACGGTACATGGCACCGGTGTCGATGAAGATGAAGCCGAGCCGTGCTGCGATGGCTTTGGCAAAGGTACTTTTGCCGCACGATGAGAATCCGTCGACGGCTATGATGATTTTTTTTGGTTTAGAGCATTCCATGAGGGATGATGTTGAAAAAAGTGGATAAGATAGAGTAGATCCCCAGTACGGCAATCAAGACTCCGGCTACATGGTTGATTGTGAGCATGTGTCGGGGGCGGAAACGGTGCCTGAAGAGGTTGATCAGGCACGCAAGGGATGTCCACCAGAGGGAGGCACCTCCGAAGAATCCGGTAATAACGAGAGCCCCACGCCACAATCCGGCCATATCGACCGATTCGACCGTCGAGATTTTGAAGACGGCGAAGAAGGTCAGGATATAGGGGATGACCAGGATGAAATTGGCGATCGTCAGTCCGAATATCGAGGCGAAATCCTGCCAGAGAGTTGTTCTTCCGGCACGATTCCGGCGTATTTGGGGTACCGGATTTTGGAAAAAGATATAGACCCCGACGATGATGACGAAGATTCCGGCGATGACGCGTAGCAGTTGGTTGTACTGTTCGATGTGGGTTTGCAGGATCGAGTAGCAGAAATAGGCGATCATGGCCATGATCGAATCGGCTGCTGCGATTCCGAGGCCCGAGACGATTCCCGATTTCCGGTTTTTGCTAAGGGTCCTCTGGATACATAGAACGGCTACAGGACCTACCGTAATGGAGGCCGCAATACCAACGCAAAAACCACGTATCAGCACTTCGAGACTAACCATGCCTATCCTCTTTTTTTCGATTCATTGTGATTACGGCGACAACTTTCAGGTCGGTCGTCTGCGGGAGCCGGGTCCATTTGCCAGAAAGTCCTCCATGTCGGGTTACGGACAGAGGTGAATCGAAATACCACACCCGACTCTTGCCGAACTTGCCGCTTATCTATCAGAAGACAAAGATACGAAAACTAACTTAAAAAAACAGGAGCTCTCCTGAAAAAGGAGGGTGGAGGCAAAAATGCGATTTGATTGCAGAGAGACGGCCCTTTTTTTTGTTGATAAATTCTCCATAATTTTATGGAAAAAAGCAGCGTAAGAAGAGATAAAAGCGGTACTTTTGTTTGTAAATCCATCCCCGGACGAATTTGTGTAGAGAAAGGGCTGGCTCTTTGTCCCAAGTCCCGGGAGGTGGAATCACCGCGATTCCACTCGATACGAGGAATAGTAAGGTCGGATGGAACGGATTGAAAATGTAAATACGTAAAATTCAAAGCTATGGCAGAGGTTAAAAAAATGGGTATAGATGTCGATTTGAGCGAGGAGATTGCTCAGGGAAACTATATTAACCTGGCTATTATCGCCCATTCTACTTCGGAATTCATCATTGATTTTGCATCGGTACTTCCCGGTTTGCCCAAGGCGAAAGTTAAGAGCCGTATCATCATGACTCCGGAACACGCGAAGCGGTTGTTGATCTCTCTGCAGGAGAATATAACGCGTTACGAGAGCAGTATGGGAAAGATTGAGATCCCGACTCCGCAACGCCAGTCGCCCGGCGACTTCTCGCACGGAGGGCCGAAGATCGGGGAGGCTTAGGTCACAATACGATATGCAGCGAGGGCGGAACTCTGTATGTTCCGCCCTCGCTTTTTTCTTGTGTTTGGTCTTGTTATTCCACAACTTCCGCAACGACGAAGTTGCTGCCGCCGATGAAGATCATATCCTCCTCGCAGGCCAGCTCCCTGGCGCGGGCCAATGCTCCGGCGACCGTGTCGATCACCTCGCCGTCCAGTCCGAACTCTTTGGCCTTCTCGGCAAGTGTCGCCGCCGGGAGGGCCCGTTCGTTGCTCGGTTGGGTGAAGAGATAGCGGGCCTCTTTGGGGAAGAGAGGGAGTACGGCCGAAATTTCCTTGTCATTGACAAATCCCAGGATGCAGAAGAGGGTCTTGTGAGGGGTCTGGGCCAACTGCTCGACGACATATTTGATACCGTGAGCATTATGTCCCGTATCGCAGATGGTGAGCGGATGCTCGGCGAGTTTCTGCCAGCGGCCTTTCAGGGCGGTTGAGGAGGCCGCTGAACTCATCCCTTCGCGCAGGGCCCGGACGGAGATCGTCAGCGGAGTCTCCTGATGGAGCAGATCGATTGCCGTAACGGCGGTTATTACATTGTGAATTTGGTAATTGCCCATCAAGTCCAAATCCAGATGGAAGATTTTGTTGTCGCGATTCCTCTGCACGGAGAAGCATTGTTTATCCGTCCCCATCGAATGATTGATACAGGTGAATTCATTTTCGGCGTAGACGATTTTGGACATCTTCTCCGATGCGGCCTGCTCGAATACGTGGTTGTAGCGGTCGTCCATCTCTCCGATGACGACAGGGACGCTTTTCTTGATGATGCCGGCTTTCTCGGCCGCGATCTTGGGTAGGGTGTCCCCCAGCAGGGCCATGTGGTCCATGCCGATATTGGTGACGACGCTCAGAATCGGAACGATGATGTTGGTGGCATCGAGCCGTCCGCCCAGCCCCGTTTCGATAACGGCTACCTCGACATCGCTCTGGGCAAAGTAGTCGAAGGCGAGCGCTGTGGTCATCTCGAAGAACGAGAGCCCCAGTTCGGTCATCGTCGCGTGGTGTTTGTCCACAAAGTTTACGACTTTCTGTTTGGGGATCATCTCACCGTCCACCAGGATACGTTCGCGGAAGTCGTTCAGGTGGGGCGACGTGTAGAGTCCCGTACGGTATCCGGCCTGTTGCAGAACGGCTGCGAGAATGTGCGATACGGAGCCTTTGCCGTTGGTGCCGGCGATGTGGATCGTATAAAAGTTACGCTGGGGGTTTCCCAGTTGTTTGCAGAACGCCGTGATGCGTTCCAGCCCCGGTTTGTAGGCTTCAGGCCCCTTCTCCTGGTACGATGCGAGCGACGAGAAGAGAAATTCGAGCGTTTGGTTATAATTCATAATGTCCAGTTTCCGGCCCCGTCCGGATTTTTAAGCGGGTTTTATGAAGTTTTTTGGTTGTTCGTTTATTCTACCAGGTAGTTCTTTTTTCGGACGCGGTAGGCGATGTAGTAGAGGATGCAGAGTCCCATCACATATTCGGATATGCGCCCCAGATAATCCCCGTAACGCGTGTAGAAGGTCATTTTGTTGTTCAGCTCCACTTCGGAGGTGAGGATGCCCCGACGCTCCCATCCGAGCTTCTGCAAAACGTCACCACGCGGGTTGATGAACCCCGAAGTTCCCGTGTTTGCACTGCGGGCGATGGCCCGTCGGTGTTCGATGGCCCGCAGCCGCGAGATCGAGAAGAGAAGTTTGTGTCCGGGAGTGTCGCCCCACCAACCGTCGTTGGAGGAGATTAGCATGGCCTGAGCCCCCTGTTGCACGAATTTCCCGTAGAATCCTCCGTAAAGACCTTCGTAACAGATCGCAGGTCCTACCGCCACGCCATTGTGCCGGAAAACCGGTCCCGGCTCTCCGACGCCGAGCTGGCCGACCGTTCCGCCGAGGTCGATCACCAGGAACTTGAGTACCTTGAAGATCCAGGTCGGTGTACTCTCCACCCCGATTACCAATCTCCCCTTGTGGTGAATGGGAAGATAGTCGGTCGTATCGATGCCGAGAGCCGAGTTGAACTTGTCGTAGTAGCGTCCGCTGTAAGGATCCCGGCGTGCCGTTTCGGTGCGTTCTGCGGGTGTGTAGGTAATTATCGTTTCAGCTCCGGCAACGATCATTGCCCTCGAATGGTCGTTTTGCAACCAATCTTTCAGTTCCTGAATGAACGGGGCTGTCGAGAGATACTCTTCGTTGTAGCTGAAGGGCATGACCGTTTCGGGGAGTACGATGAAGTCGGTCTTGTCGGGGACTTGCTCCAGAAGCGATAGTATCAGCTCCTCCTGCATCCGTTCGGTCCCCTGGATGAATTTGGTTGAATAGGGGTCGATGTTGGGTTGCACGACACTTACCTGAATTGTCCCCTGGTCGGGCGCTTTGTAGCTCCAGAAGATGATGAGCGACCACAGTATCGGAAGCAGGACGATGGTGCCGGCTCCGATCCAGGCTTTTGCCTGGTGCCTGTGCTGCCATGCCTCGAAGATCACGATGTTGCAGAGCAATACCCATAGCGTTCCTCCGAAAATACCGGTGTATTCGTACCATTGTACGGCCCATGTTTCGTGCGAGAACCCGTTGCCGAGCAGCAACCAGGGCCATGAGAAATCGCCGACCGTGTACCAGTATTCGGTTGCGATCCATCCCGATACGAGCAGGGTGTAGACGAGAGCTTTCGGTCCTTTCTTCGATACGGTATGGAACAACATGAAAGCGATCATGTTGAGGGTGGATGATGCGAGTGTTGCGGCAAAGGGGCCGACGGGAGTTGCAAGCCAGATCCACCAGATTGTAAAAGCGTTCCATAATACGAAAGTGAGTAAAGCCCAACCGAACATACCCCACCAGGCTCGACGTGAACTGTCGTAGGTACTGCTGATCCAGAGCAGAGGTACCAACCCGATCAGCAGGGTCAGACCGGTTCCTCCGAGCCATCCCGGGGAGAGCAGGAGGGCCGAACAGAATACGGCTGCGATTTTACGCCACATGAATTTCGTATATTGAATTGGTTATCTGTTTGTTATGAAGAGGAATGGTGCGCGGTTGTCCTGATTGCGATATATCCCTGTTTTAACGGGACAAAATTAACCAAACCGTGGCAGATTCACAAGAAAATGTTACGACAATCTGCCGAGTTCGTTGCAGAACGGATTTTGTCCGGTTTGTAAAAGCGAAGACGGATCAAGAGAAAACTCGATCCATCTCGTTTTATGCAATAGTTTCGGATTTAGCGGAGATCCTCCTGTGAAGGGATCTCCTCCGATGCAGGGTGGTTTTCATTTTGAGTGGTCGTACTCTTTTTGATCTCAATCATCGAGGTGTAGGAGCCGTGATGCAGGGCTGCCAGAACGATGACTGCCAGTGAGGCGATGGCAACGATGATGCCGATGATTCGTTTAATCATGTTTTTCGTCTTTTAAGGTTTCGATTGCCCGCATCATGACCGGGTCGATCGTATAGATGGTACCGTAGAATCCGCTCTCGATCAGCGGGGTGTTACGCCCGATGTAGGCGTGCAGCTGTGCCTCGATCAGCGGACGTGACACGGCGATCTGCCCGTAGTTCGGAGCGACACCGTTGCGGGCGGCATAGCGGATGAAGTCATCGACGAGCGTCTGGTTCTGCTCGAAGAACTTGTTGAGTGCGTCGAGTGAATGAATCTCGTTGAGGGCATCGCGATGACGGTCGGCATAGTCGAGCGTATAGCGGTAGAGGATGTTGCGTCCCGTGACCTCAAGGAAGTAGCGGGTTATGAGGGTCGTATCGGCCGGGACGAACAGGTCGGGCATGATGCCGCCTCCGCCATAGACCACTTTCCCTTTCGGGGTGATCTTCTTCAGCGAGTCGGCAAAGTGGATGCTGTCGGCCGAGAAGAACTCGTTGTGCGTGTAGCGGTTCCAGAGCTCCTCCTCGTATCCCTGTGCATCGCCGTTCACGTAGGGCTTCTGAATTGAACGTCCGGTCGGAGTGTAATAGCGGGCCGTTGTCAGCCGCAGGGCCGATCCGTCTGGATAGGGGATCTGGCGTTGTACCAGGCCTTTGCCGAACGAACGGCGTCCGATGATCGTGCCCCGGTCGTTGTCCTGAAGGGCACCCGCCAGGATTTCGCTGGACGATGCGCTGAATTCGTCGATCAGCACGGCGAGGGGCAGATCCTGGAATCGGCCGTTGCCGTTGCTGTATTCGTTGACCCTATCCTTGTTGCGGTCTTCGGTGTAGACGATCAGCGAATTCTGGGGTAGGAACTCGTTGGCGATCAGAATCGCCTGGTCGAGGAATCCGCCCGAATTGCCCCGCAGGTCGAAGATGAGGCTCTCCATTCCCTCCGCCTTCAGGGTGTCGATCGCCTTGACGATCTCCTCATGCGAGGTGACGGCGAACTGGGAGAGTTTGAGGTATCCGATCTTGTCGGGCAGCATGAACGAGGCCTCGACGCTCTTGAGCGGGATCGCATCGCGGGTTACTTCGACAACGACCGGATCGGTAATTCCCTGCCGTTCGAGCGACAGTTTGACCTTGCTCCCCCGTTTGCCCCGCAACCGTTTGACAATATCCCGTTGGGGAATCTTCTGCCCGGCGACGAGCGAATCGTTGATCCGGATGATGCGGTCTCCCGCCTTGACTCCGGCCCGGTCGCTTGGTCCGGAGGGGATTACGTTGAGGACGATCACCGTGTCGGGAGCCATGTTGAACACGATGCCGATCCCGTCGAACTTACCTTGGAGCGGTTCGTTGACGGCCTGCATCTCCGAGGCGGGGATATAGACCGAGTGGGGATCCAGCTCCTCCATCAGCATCGGAATGACGCGTTCGGCGAGCGTATCGATCGAGATCGAGTCCACGTATTGGGTTTCGATCAGCGAGAGCGTGTAGGAGAGCTTGTCGGATCGATTTTGGGACATTTGGGTGTAGAGCGCGCGAATCTGGTTCTCGATGTTGCTGCGGCCCGCATAGCGTCCCAGCAGGAGGCCGAGGACGACGGCTACGGCCAGCAGAAACGGCATCAGAATGGCGCGACGAGAGTTGCGGTACATGATTTATTTGTTGTTGAATGTGTAGGTCAAGCCCACGCTCAGCAGTAGCTGGGTCTGGATGTCGTAGTTCTGGGCGCGATTATAATACAGCTGGAAATTGAACGTAGTGGATAGGTATTTTGTTGCCTTGATATCGAGTGTATTCTCCCATCGTACCGTCGGGTGAATCGTCAGGGTCGGTTTGTTCCCGATTTCTCCGCTGTTTTCCCACGCTTGAACTGCATTTTTATAGTTATCGAAGTTCGAGTAGCGGTTTTTCGAATTGAGGTTCGAGAGCCATCCCATGAAGGAGAAGAGCGTGGTTCGATACCGGAAAACACCTTTTTTACCGAACGTACGGTCGAAATCGATCTGAATCGAGGAACCTCCTTCGTATTTCGAGGATTGGTCCGGATTGACCAAACCGTAGGCCTGCCATCCCGGTTTGTCGTCCCAGACGTTGTTGCGGATCGAGGCGCTTTCTACGAAAATGGCACTCAGGGCCAGGGGAGATACGTTCACCTTGATCGGGAACTTCTGACTGGGACAGGTATAGGTGAAACCGCCCGATACATCGAGATAGCCTGGAGCCATGAAGGTACTTTTGCGGTCATTGACGGTCTGTTGCGAACGGGAGACGTAGCCGTTGGCGAACTGGCTTCGGAACTTGATGATCGAGGCGATCGCCCAGTTCTTTCCCAGTGAGTAGGCCGGCGAAGTGGTTATTTGGAATTCATCTTGATTTTTGAACCAAATGCCCTGGCTTGAGGTGACTCCGTTGTCCTCTACTTCGACGTTCATGCGGTTGTAGCCGAATTTTGCATCGAATCGGGTTTCGATCGAAAAACGTTTTTTCGTAAAGGTGTGTTGTAGGAACAAGGTTGCGGTGAGCCCGATCGAGTTGTCTCCTCCCGATGTTTCGATCCACGAGTCGCTGTACGAGGCGACGGATCCCATCACTCCTCCTCCTAACTCCAATTTGTTGCGCTCTTTGCGAATTGCGGCACGTTCGGCCCGGTAACGGGCCTGACTGAAATAGCTGTTTGCATCTACGCGAGAATTTTTGACCTGCGTGTCGAGAATGGTCGTTGGCGGGGTATTCTGGGTTTCGTCGACCTCTATGGTGATTTGTGCGGCGGCCGGAACGGATATTCCCAGAAGCACGAGTAAAGAGAGGATCGGGTAGATTCTTTTCATAAAAAAGAAGTGTGATGTTTGATTGAGCAAAATTAAGGATTTTCCTATAAAAACCCTACATTTGTGAAAGATATGATACTTCACCTCTTCTTCCTTACGTTTTGAGAGGAGAGGAATAATTTAAAAAAGAGACAATCGACGTATGAAATATTTTGGAGCACACGTAAGTGCGGCGGGCGGGCCCGAGAATGCCCCGTTGAATGCCCGGCGCATCGGGGCGACCGGATTCGCCCTCTTTACGAAGAATCAGCGCCAGTGGCAGGCACCGCCGCTCGGTGCGGCACAAATCGAGGCTTTCCGCCGGAATTGCGAGGAGGCCGGTTACGCGCCGCAGAGCATCCTGCCTCATGACAGTTATCTGATTAATCTGGGACACCCGGACCAGGAGGGGTTGGAGAAGTCGCGGGCGGCTTTCGTGGACGAAATGAGCCGTTGTGAGGCGCTGGGTCTCGATCGGCTTAACTTCCATCCGGGCAGCCATTTGAATCGGATTCCGGTGGACAAATGTCTGGATCGGATCGCCGAGTCGATCAACATTGCGCTCGATAAGACACATGGCGTGACGGCCGTGATTGAGAATACGGCGGGACAGGGCAGCAACCTGGGTTTCGAGTTCGAACACCTGGCCCACATCATTGACAAGGTCGAAGATAAATCCCGCGTGGGATTCTGCATCGATACGTGCCACGCCTTTGCCGCCGGTTACGACCTGCGTACGGCCGAAGCGTGTGATGATTCGTTTGCCCGACTGGATCGGATTGTCGGGTTGAAGTACCTTCGCGGAATGCACCTGAACGATGCCCTCAAGGTGATGGGCAGCCGGGTCGACCGTCATGCCCCGCTTGGGAAAGGAACCCTGGGAGTCGAGTGTTTCCGCTATATCGCCCGTGATCCCCGTTTCGATGGTATTCCGTTGATTCTC
Organism: Candidatus Alistipes avicola; assembly: GCA_019118565.1. Classification (GTDB taxonomy): domain Bacteria; phylum Bacteroidota; class Bacteroidia; order Bacteroidales; family Rikenellaceae; genus Alistipes; species Alistipes avicola. The sequence goes on from DWYR01000011.1 coordinate 104,240, forward strand.
GAAACGCCCGACGAGTCGTTGTGGCCCGAGGAGATCGCCCTACTCAAGCGTTTTGCCGAGGAGTAAACCGCTAAATGAACAAAAAGCCCCGTATCCAAGATCGGATACGGGGCTTTTTATTGTTTAAAGTCGGTCCAGACACTCGCGGATAATCCGTGCGCTGTCGCGGATCTCCTCTTCGGAGATGGTCAGCGGCGGAGAGATGCGGAAGGCCGTGTCGCAATAGAGGAACCAGTCGCTCAGGATGCCGTTCTCCTTGAAGAGTTCCATCATGCGGTACATCTTCTCGGACGATCCCAGTTCGACGGCCAACAACAGGCCGCAGCGCCGGATCTCCACCACCTGCGGGTGATCCTTCAGCAACTCTTCGTAGAGGGCTCCCTTCTGCTCGACCTCTTCCACCACATGGTTGTCGATCAGGTATTCGAGCAGTGCCAATCCGGCGGCACAACATACCGGATGGCCGCCGAAAGTGGTGATGTGCCCCAAAACCGGGTTGCTTTGCAGTGTATCCATCACCTCCTTGCGGGCAATGAATGCACCGAGCGGCATACCGCCGCCGAAAGCCTTGGCCAGACAGACGATGTCGGGCAGGATGCCGTATTTCTGCATGGCGAACAGGGCTCCCGTACGACCCATGCCAGTCTGTATCTCGTCGAAAATCAACAGCGCACCGGTCTGGTCGCACCGCAGGCGCAGCGCTTCGAGCCATTCGGGGTCGGGAAGCCGTACGCCGGCTTCGCCCTGTACCGGTTCCATGATGATGCCTGCCGTCCGCTCCGTGATAAGGTTCAACTGCTCGAAATCGTTGAAATCGATAGCACGCACATTGGGCAGCAGCGGACGGAAGGCCTCTTTCCACTCTTCTCCTTCGGGTTCGCCCATCAGGCTCATGGCTCCCTGTGTGGAGCCGTGGTAGGCGCGTCGCATCGAGATCAGCTCCGTTCGGGCGGTATATCGCTTGGCCAGTTTCATCGCCCCTTCGATCGCCTCTGCGCCCGAATTGACGAAGTAGACGCTCTCCAGATCGCCGGGCAGCAGTTCGGCCAGCCGGGTAGCGTACTGCACCTGCGGCCGCTCGACCATCTCGCCGTAGACCATCACGTGCATATAGTCGGCCGCCTGTCGCTGGACGGCCTCGATAATGCGGGGGTTGGCGTGCCCGACGTTGTTCACCGAAACGCCGGCTACCAGGTCGTAATAACGTTTTCCTTCGGGGGTATAGAAGAAACTGCCCTCGGCCCGGGCCACCTCGATCATCAGCGGGCTCGGTGACGTCTGCCCCACGTGGGTCAGAAACTGTTTGCGTAGAATGTTGCTCATGGCACTTGGGGGTATTTACGGTTCAGGATGGCTTCGGCATCCTGTACGCTGGCATAAGTCCAGCGATATAACAGTTCGGTGCGATCCGCTTCGGTGAGTTGCCACCCTTCGACGCTCGCCCGCATTCGGGCGGAGAGCATATAGATCAGGATGGCGGCCGAAGCCGATACGTTGAGGCTCTCGACCATGCCGCACATCGGAATGCGGACAAATTCGTCGGCGGCAGCGATAACCTGCTGGGAGATGCCGGCGTGCTCGGTCCCGAAAACCAGTGCAAAGGGGCCTTTGCAGACATCGAAGGTCTCCGGGGTGGTGTCTTCACGGTGGGGCGTGGTGGCGACGATCCGGTAGCCGCGTTTGCGCAGCTCGCGGAGTGCTTCGGTGGTCGAGCGGTGGCGGTTCAGTTCAATCCACTTGTCTGTCCCGCGTACGATGCTCTGGTTCGGGCTGAACTTGCAGCGATCCTCGATCGTGTGCATCTCCTGCAGCCCGAACGCCTCGCAGTGGCGGACCAGAGCACTGGCATTCTGTGGATGGAACGTATTCTCGGTCAGGATGGTCATATAGCGGGTACGGTTGGCGAGCGTGCGTCGCAGAACCTGCTGCCGGGCTTCGGACATGAACTCCTGCAGGTACTCGATTCGCTCGGTGTACCACTCCAATGGCTTATTTTCGGTATTTTTCATCTTCGTCGAGCATTTTCAGGTAGCTTTCGTAGCGCGACCAGGCCATCTCTCCCGCCTCGACCGCAGCGCGTACGGCACATCCCGGCTCGTGCACGTGGGTGCAGTTGTAGTAGCGGCATTGAGGTGCCAGCTGCATCATTTCTGGGAAGTAGTGCCACAGTTCGGCCTCCTCGATGTCGATCAGTCCGAACCCCTTGATGCCGGGCGTGTCGATCAGAAATCCACCCGAAGAGAGGGGGTACATGGTCGAGAAGGTGGTCGTGTGACGACCTTTGAGGTGGCTCTCCGAGATACTTCCCACCCGTACGTCGAGTCCCGGTTCGATCGTTCCGGCCAGTGTCGACTTCCCGACACCGGAGTTGCCTGCCAACAGGGTCGTATGCCCCTCCAGCAGCGTGCGGATCTCTTCGATGCCGGCTCCGGTTACCGACGAAACCTCGATTACGGGGTAGCCTGCACCTTCGTAGACGGCTTTGAATTGTGCTACGGCTTCGGGATCCTCCGCGGCGAGGTCTGCCTTGCCCAGCAGGATCGTTACGGGGACACGGTACGCTTCGCAGGTTACCAGGAAACGGTCGATGAACTCCGGTGCGGTTGTCGGGGCGAAGAGCGTCACGAGCAGCAGGGCGCGGTCGATGTTGGCGGCAATGATGTGCGACTCTTTCGAGAGGTTCGAGGCCCGGCGGATGATGTAGTTCCGTCGGGGCATGATCTCGGCGATAACGCCGACCCCATCCTCGTCCCGTTCGGCTGTGATACGGTCTCCAACCACAACCGGGTTGGTCGAACGTACCCCTTTGAGTCTCAGACGTCCGCGTATGCGGCACTTGACCGTATCGCCCTCCTCGGTCCGTACGTCGTACCAGCTGCCCGTGGCGCGGACTACAACGCCTGTAAATTGTCGTTCCATGTCTCTTGGTCGTTGGTTGCGATCTGCTCCTTGGCCCATTCGACGAAGGGGAAGAGCATCTCGGAGAGGTTGATGATCGGCCGGTAGCAGATCGATTTGTCGAGTGTTTTCCTGTCGACGAGCGACTCGTCCCTGTTGATGGAGTCGAATGCCGAGAAGAGCAGACATAGGATGAGCAGGGTCTTGGCAACAGCGGCCAGCATGCCCAAAATCCGGTCTGCAATGCCGAATCCGGCGAAGTGGAACACCTTGCGCAGCAGGCGTCCGAGCAGGGCGACGGCCAGCAGCACCACGATGAAGATGGTCAGAAAACCACCGGCCGTGGCGAACTGTTCGTCCAGGTGGAGCAGCTCTCCGACCTCCGCACCGAAGTGCAGGCCGAGCCAGGCCCCCAGCACGATTCCGGCCAGCGAGCAGAGCTGCAGCACGATTCCCTGCCTCCATCCGCTGATGAGGGCCCACAGCAGGAGCAGGGTGACAATCAGGTCTATGATACTCATGGGTATCGGTTCGCTTTTTTTAAGCCAGCCGAGACGAACATCCGAACGTGGAACAGGCTGATTGGCTGTTCGGTGCATTCGGGTGTCTCGACTGTAGGGAATATTCCGTTTAACAAAGATACGAATATTTGGAGAAAGACTCCAAGTTGAAGCGTGGAAAGTCGGGATCTTTGTGGAAAGGGGAGAGAACGGAAGGCAGAAGTTGGAAAGAGGATAATTTAATATAGGTATCCGAGCCTATCGGATGATGTCGCGCAGATTGACGTTCAGGGCGTTGCAGATGATGCACATGGTTTTTACGGTGAGGTTGGTACGTCCGGCCTCGATTCGGCTCATGTTGGAGCGTTCCATGTCGCAACGATACGCGAGTTCTTGTACGGTTAATTTTCTTTCTTTTCTCAACTCTCTGATTTTCTTAGAGATATATGTTATCTCCTCTTGGTAGTCAATGGTCATTTTAAAAATTCGTATAAAAATTTTGTCATGCAAAGATTTATATATATATTTGCACAGTGCGTATCATATATGATACATTTATGACGGTCCAAAAGGCTTACAATAAAATATATAAACTCATTTAAACACAAACACTTATCATTATGAAGAGAACATTGTTTACAAGGTTTCTGTCTTTGCTGCTTGGCGGAGCCGTACTGGCTGCGTCGGGATGTAAGGACTACGACGATGACATCAATGCCCTGCGCAACGATGTCGATGAGCTGAAGGGGGCTGTCGTGAAGCTGAACGATCTGGAGAGCCGGATCGAGGCTGTCGAGGCGACCAAGGAGGCGTTCGATGCGATTGACTTCTCCGATTTTGCCCGCAAGAGCGATATTTCGTCCTTGCAGAGCCAGATCGACGCTTGTGTCAAGGATAGCGACCTGGCAGCGAAGATTGCCGACGCGATCGAGTCTTCGCTTTCGGACGGAGCGCTGTCGAGCAAACTGAACAGTCTGAAGTCGGAGATTCTGAGCGAGATCGCCGACATCTACGCTACGCAGGAGTCGCTGAGCGATGCCCAGCAGGCTTTGGAGGAGATGATCGAGGCGAAGAAGGATGCAGCCGGTTTTGCCGTTGAGGTGACCGAGCTCGTTGAGTCGTATCTGGCCGATAACGGCTATGCTCCCGCTGGCGGCGAGCTGACCGAAAGCCAGATGAGCCAGATCGAGACGGCCGCTTCGCAGTGGATCGCCGATGCGATCAAGAGCGAGCTTGAGACGGCGAACAGCTCGATCAACGAGTGGCTGGGCAATGAGCTGGCCGAGTACATGGAGCAGGTAACTCTGGGTGACAACCTGCTGGGTCAGGTCTCCACCGAGGCGATCAACTCGGTGATGGAGGAGTTGGATAACGAGGCCAGCGAGCTGACCAAGAAGATCCAGTCGATGATCCAGGAGAACAACGGTGCGCTGGTGATCTCGAAGGATCAGCTCGATCAGGAGCTGCAGGACTACCTGGCAACGCTGGAGGCCAACATCGGTCTGTTGAGCAACCGCATCCAGTCGATTGTCTACGTTCCCGAATACATGGACGGTCTGATCTATTTCGGTAACGGTGCCCAGTACATCGTATTGTCGAAAGGCCAGGAGAGTGAGAAACTCTATCTGCGTTCGAGCGAGGATGGTGAGCAGATTGCCACCATGCGTTTCCGCATGACCCCGGCCCGTGCCGTGAAGAAGTATGCCAACCTGCAGGCCATGTCGCTGATCACCGAGGAGGTGGGCACGCGTGCCGCTGCCGGTTTCACGATCAAGGAGATCAAGGATGTCAACGAGTTGACCGGTGAGTTCACCGTTGTTGCCACGACCGACTACGACTATGTGGCTGCCGACCAGGCGGGCAAGACCCAGATGGTGGCCCTCCACGTAGACGGCTCGGTCCTGAACGAGGGTGAGGCGAACGATTTCGAGACCGACTTTACCTCTGCCTTCATCGGTACGGCTTATGCCGAGGCGGGTGCTCAGATTCCGGCCACGAACTTCGTGCTGGCCAAGGCCGATGCACAGAACGAGGGCAAATACATCGAGTATACCGACCGTGATGAGACCGAGGTGATGTACACCGATACGCAGGTTTATGACGTACTGGCCGGATATACGGTGATGTACAAGAGCGGCGAGACGATCCTTCCTCTTGCGGAGGCTGCTGCTGCCAACAATTGGACGGTGGATCTGACGACGATGGTTACCGCGTCGGCCGATTTCACTTTCGGTACGCCTGCAAGCGAGCAGATGTACGCCGTCGACGGCAAGGCCTTCACCTTCGCCATTGCCAAATCGGATGTTGCGCTGATCGACCAGACGGTAACCGCTTCGGCTACCTACTCGCTGGCTGACGAGGAGGGTTTTGCGCTGGTGGTTAAGAACGATGCCGAGCACCTCTTTACGATCATGCCGGACGGAACCGAGCTCTCGACGCCGGAGGCTGATGTGAAATGGATGTATGCCGCTGCAACGAGCGACAAGACCTACAGCGTGAAGAATCTGGTTCTGACGGCCGACAAGGGTGTTCTCTCGGCGGTTCAGTACAATGCACTCAAGAGCAACGATAATCTGGTTGTCGAGCTGTACAAGGGTGAGGAGCTCGTAAGCGGCATCACGCCGTCGATCACGCTCTCCGCATCGCCTGTCTTCGATACCGATGCCCAGACGGTTGATCTGCAGCTGGTCGGCGACCTCTCGACGACGGCCGATTACGTCGTGAAGGCCGTTTACACGAACGAGGACAAGTCGATCGTAACGATCACCATCCCGGTTGCCGTGACGGGTATGCCTGTCATCCCGACGCTGGAGCGTACGCTCGAACTTCCCTATAACGTTTCGACGACCACGGGTCACCACATCGCCGTAGAGAATTTCCGCGCTATCCTGTGGGAGAGCCTCGATGAGACTGCCCGCACGCAGCTTGGCGAGGAGGCCTTCATGCAGCTCGATTGGACGAGCGATAAGGTCGCTGACGAGTTCGGCAACTACGCTACGGTAGGTGGAAGCAAGGAGAACATCAACTTCGTCTTCGGTAAGAATGCGGCTCTGAATGTACCTTACACCGTGAAGAACCTCTTTGCAGTTGCCGATCCTGCCCTCTCGTTCGAGGCCGTACTGCACGTAACCATTACGGCACCCGAGATCGAGCTGCTGCGCGGTTCGTCGCTTTCGGACGATGATCAGGCTCAGGCCGTGATGAAGATCGAGGGTTCAGACCTGAAGATCGATGCATTCGACCTGTCGAAGACCTGGTACCTTGCAGCCGACGCTCCGGCCGAGGCTCAGGTAGTCTACACGACCGAGGCCGAGGGTGCCGCCATCACGGGCAAGACGCTCAACTGGGGTACCTGCAGCGAGCTGTCGATTGTTGTGAAGGTTCAGGTAGTTTACGGCGGTAAGGCGCTGGGTGAGGCGAAGAGCTTCACCGTATCGATCGCCGATCCGATTGCCGATCCGACGATTGCGGTTGAGGCCGGCAAGCTGATTGCCAAGGTCGATGCCGATGTAACGCTCGATGTGGCTACGCTGCTCACGCTGAAGGATATCAACGGTGTCAACGTCTTTGACGGCTCGCAGGATGCTCAGGACACCAATACGGCCGTAGCGGCAACCATCGCGTATGGCGAGGCAACGGTATCGATCCCCGACGGTCGTGTAAGCTTCGACAAGCAGACTCACATCCTGACCGTTGTTGAGGGTGGTGATCTGGAGCTGATGAAGGATATCACCGTAACGATCCCCGTAACGTACACCTATACGTTCGGTGAGCGCACGGCTCAGATCGTGGTGAATGTAACCAAATAAGTTGGAGGGGCATTCCGACAGCCACCGACTCCTGACCGGGTTATGAATGGTCAGGGGTCGGGGCTCGGAATGTTGCGAGAATTTTTGACTGTACGGAGAGCGGATCGACCCTCATGGGCCGGTCCGCTCTTTTTGTGTTGACCGTGGAGTGAAAAAGCGAGACCCGCGCCATGTCCGGCACGGGCCTCGCCTCTCTTTTGAGACGCAGGGATGCTACTCTTTCCTCTTTTGCTCCTCCTGCTCCTTGCGGCGCACCTCGGCAAAGCAGTGGCGGCAGATCGGCTCGTAGGTGTCTTTTTCGCCGAGCATCACCAGTTTGTCGTCGCGGGTGAGGCGGTGCGAGTGGTGGGCCAGGTTGCCGCACCGCACGCAGATGGCGTGTACCTTGGTCACATATTCGGCCGTTGCCATCAGGGCGGGCATCGGCCCGAACGGCTTGCCCGTGAAGTCCATGTCCAGCCCCGCGACAATGACCCGAATCCCCTGGTCGGCCAGCTGGCGGCAGACATCCACCAGACCGTCGTCGAAGAACTGCGCCTCGTCGATGCCGACCACGTCGACCTCGGAGGTCATCAGCAGGATGTTCTGTGCCGAATCGACCGGCGTGGAGCGGATGCTGCTCGCATCGTGCGAGACGACCTCCTCCTCCGAGTAGCGGACGTCGATGCGGGGTTTGAATATTTCGGTGCGAAGGTGGGCGAATTCGGCCCGTTTTAACCTTCGGATCAACTCTTCGGTTTTACCAGAGAACATCGAACCGCAGATTACCTCAATCCATCCTTTTTGGCTTGCGTTTTCCAGAAACATGGCTACTTAAGTTTACATTCGTCCACACGCGTAATGCGGGCTCCCAGTGCATTCAGCCGCGTGTCGATCTCGCGGTATCCACGGTCGATCTGCTCGATGTTTTGGATTGTACTCTCGCCCTCGGCGCTCATGGCGGCGATTAACAAGGCGACACCGGCACGAATATCGGGGGAGGTCATACGTGTAGCACGCAACCGGATCTGATGGTCATGCCCGATGACCGTCGCACGGTGTGGATCGCACAGGATGATCTGTGCTCCCATGTCGATCAATTTGTCGACGAAGAAGAGGCGGCTCTCGAACATTTTTTGATGGATCAGCACGGCCCCTTTGGCCTGAGTGGCAACCACCAGGAAGATCGACAGCAAATCGGGGGTCAATCCCGGCCACGGAGCATCGGCAATGGTCATGATCGAGCCGTCCATGAAGCTTTCGATACGGTAGTGCTCCTGCTGAGGGATGAAAATATCGTCGCCCCGCTGTTCGAAGCGGATGCCCATGCGGGCGAACTGGGCGGGGATGATGCCCAGGTTCTCGAACGAGACATTGCGGATTGTTACCTCGGAGCGGGTCATAGCGGCCATTCCGATGAAGCTTCCCACTTCGATCATATCGGGCAGCATCGTATGTTCCGTTCCGCCCAGCTCCTCGACTCCTTCAATTGTCAGCAGGTTCGAGGCGATGCCCGATATGCGTGCTCCCATACGGTTAAGCATCAGGCAGAGTTGCTGGATATAGGGTTCGCAGGCGGCATTGTAGATGGTCGTGAACCCTTTGGCCAGTACGGCAGCCATGATGATGTTGGCCGTACCCGTTACCGAGGCCTCGTCGAGCAACATGTAACACCCCTTGAGCTCCTTGGCCCGCACCTCGGACCAGGCGTTTCGGGTGTCGAAATCGAGTGTGGCACCCAGTTTCTGGAATCCGATGAAGTGAGTATCCAGACGGCGTCGTCCGATCTTGTCGCCGCCCGGTTTGGGCATGTATCCTACGCCGAACCGGGCCAGCATGGGCCCGAGCAGCATGACCGAGCCGCGCAGGCTACTGGCTCTCCGACAGTAGTCTTCCGTTTTGAAATAGTCCAGATTGATGTCGGCCGCACGGAACGAATAGCTGGTTTCGGAGAGTTGTTCTACCTCGACGCCGATTCTTCGCAGCAACTCGATCAACTGCATGACATCCAGAATTCGGGGGATGTTATGTACGGTAACTTTTTCACGGGTAAGTACGGTGGCGCAAAGAATCTGCAACGCTTCGTTTTTAGCTCCTTGCGGCGTAATTTCACCTCGGAGTCGGTGTCCACCTTCGACTTTAAAAACTGCCATGGCTTTCTATTTTGAGAGAAATGGTAAAAGGAGAGGGAATCGGGACTTTTTTATTATAAAGAACCGGAAGTCTCCTATCTTTACAAAGATACGAAATAGTCCGGAAATAAAAACGCGGAGTGTCGAAAAACACACAAGCTTTCTCTTCCTGATATTTTCTTTCGAAACAAAACGACAAAGGAGATGCGAACGTTCACATCTCCTTCGAGGTTGGTTGGAGTAACTCCCGGATTAAGCGTACTTGAACGTAGCCTCGTCCGATACGGTCAATTTCTTACGACCTTTCGCACGGCGGGCAGCCAATACCTTGCGTCCGTTTGCCGTAGACATTCTCTGACGGAATCCGTGCTTGTTGATTCTCTTCCGGCGCGAAGGCTGGAAAGTTCTTTTCATTGCCATAGTTGTATCTCTTTTTTATTGTTTCTGCGTACAATGCGGAGTGCAAATGTATAATCTTTTTCTTTATTTGCCAAAAATATCAGCAAAAAATCGTTCGGAACGGCTTTGTACTGAGCGTTCCCGGCCTTTCCTGTATCTAAAATTTCTATTCTCCTTCCGTTTTTTCCTCCTTGAAGAGGTCGATTTCGCCGCGTTCCACCTTGCCGTACATATCGGCCAGCTGGGCGATTACGGGCGAGATATATTCGAGCGTGTCACTGACTGCACTCTTGTTTCCTTCCCCCTTCAGCCGGTAGAGCATTGCGGCATAGAGGGCTCTGAAACATAATTCGATGTCGTTCGTATTGCGACCCAGTACGGAACGCAGACGAGGCAGTTCCGGTTCGAGTTTGGCAAATGTCTGACGATAGCGTTCGCCGACCGGGAGCTTCATCAACTGTAGATGCAGGTCGTTCATGTCATTGATCAGGTGGAGTGTGTGATCCAGATGCCCCTTCTCCTCCTTCCCTTCCTGGCGCAACAGGTTGGCGATATCCATATACCAGAGCAGGAAGATGTGCCGCTGCTCTTCAGGGATATTCCGTGGGGCGATCAGTTGCGTATAGACAGCCTCGGGGCTGAACTGTACGGCCCGCAACAGATCTTCGATCTGCCATAGGTAGAGGATGTATTCGGCGATGTTCTCACGCCGTTTGGCTTGTGCGATATCCATCTTCTTAAGCCTGTTTATTGACCTTGTTATGCCATTGCAGGGTACCATCCTTGTGCTCGAGGAAGTAGTGCTGCGACTTGAGCAGGTTACGCGACTGTAGTACCATCGTCTTGGTCTCGTTCAGGATCGTCAGGTAGAGGATGCTGGCTTTCGTGTTGGAGCGGCTCTCGTTGATACGCGTAACCTCCGATTTGATCGCCTCGGCAATCGTTTCGAACAGGCGGTCGCGCATTTCAAGTACCATATCCAGATCGGCGAAGTCGCCCGTACGGAGCATATTGTTGATGTGGCGATAGATGCTCTCCACCTCATCGTTGATGTGCATCAGATCCTCGGTCTGATCTTTCGAGAGGCCTTCGTGGTTGTTGTCGATATGCTCAAAGGCCGGCCGGGTGATGTGGGCCAGAGCCTTGGTCATCTCATTCAGATAGTCTACCACCTGAACATAGTAGTGCGAGGTATCCACATCGCTTCGCTGTAGTTTGCGCAGGGTTGGCAGCAGCGAGTATTTACGCTCGCGTGAGTGGTAGAAGAGTTCGTTCGATTCGCGCACCATTTCGCGTAGTACCTTGCGGTTCTCCTTAAACACGGCCAGCAACGTGCGGTCGTAGATACGTGTGGTGCGCTCCATCGTCTCGCAAACCTCCTGCGTGATGCTGTAGATGATATCCTCTGCCGATTCGGGTCTCTTTTCGGTGGAGACCTCTTTTTCGGCTTTTTTCTTCATGAAGTTGCTCTTGATGAGCATGTAGCCGCACAGGAGGGTTGTGATGATGAAGGCGATTGTTCCTCCGTAGATGAGGATCAACCCGACGGCCAGCGCGATCAGGAATCCGCCCAGGGCTGTGACAAACCAGCCGGCGATGACGGTCATGACGCCCGATACCCGATAGACGGCACTTTCGCGTCCCCAAGCCTTGTCGGCGAGCGACGTGCCCATGGCCACCATGAAGCAGACATAGGTTGTGGAAAGGGGGAGCTGGTAGGAGGTCGCCAACGAGATGAGCATGGCGGCCGTTGTCAGATTGACCGTTGCACGGATCATATCGTACGGGGCTCCGCTGTGTTCGATATCTACATATTCGAATCTTCGGGCGATCTTTTCTCTCCAGGTTTGAGGAACGATGCGGTCGATGGCGTTGCTCGTATTGAGGGCTCCGCGAACGATGGCACGGGAGATGACCGAGGAGTCATACTTCGATTCGCCGGCCTCGTCTCCTTGGGTTGAGAGCGAGATTTCGGTTTCGGTTACGTGCATCGCTTTTTTTGAGGTCCACAGGGTGATGATCATGATGATGCCGGCCGAGAGCAGGATCAGGAAGTTGGCCGGAACGTTCTGATTCAGCCCGTCCATCATGATTTCGCTGCTGCCCGCTTCGCGTGCGATCGTGAAGGCATCGAATCCGGCTACCGGCACGCCGATGAAGTTGACCAGGTCATTGCCGGCGAAAGCGAGTGCGAGTGCGAATGTTCCGGAGAGAATCGTGATGCGCAGGATGTTGATTTTCAGGCGTTGCAGGAAGAAGAGCAGAATGCTGCATACGATCCAGCAAACCACCAGCGAGATCTGTACGTGTTGTCCTATCCACTCGAAGACAGCCGTTTGTCCCAACGGTCCTTTCAATCCTTTGAATAGGGCGAAATAGACGATTGCCGTGAGCGAAGCGCCGCACCAGAGTGCACCGAAACGCTGGAATATTTTGGTGTATCGGAACGAGAAGATCAGACGGGAGATATACATGACGATCGTGCCGCACGTAAAGGCGATTACAACCGAGAGGAGAATGGCCGAGACGATCCCCAGTACGCGGGAGGTGTTGATGAACTGTCCGAGGTTGGCCAGGGCGAGCGAGTCGTTGCCGGCAATTTTGTAGAGAGAAACAGCAATGGCCGAGCCCAGCAAGCAGAAGATCAGCGATACGGTGGTTGAGGTGGGAAGCCCCAGCGAGTTGTAGATGTCCAGCAGGATGATGTTGGCGAACATCACGCCCAGGTAGAGGATAATTACCTCATGGAAGGTGAAGAAGGCCGGATTGAACATTCCGTTTCGGGCGACCTCCATCATGCCGCTCGAGGTGAGCGTTCCGATCAGGATACCGATCGAGGCGACCACCAGGATTTTTTTCATGGGGGCTGCTTTTGAGCCGATGGCCGAGTTCAGAAAGTTGACGGCGTCGTTGGTTACGCCCACGAAGAGGCCGGATACGGCCAAAATGCCCAGGATGATTACGATGATCGTGTAGATTTCACTCATAATTGCTCGACTTGCAGGATCCGGGGGCGGGGTCCGAATGTCGGATTCGGGGCTCCCGTTCCAGAACTCCATATTTTCCGAAACAAAGATACCATCAAAATATGTTTCAGCCGCTCTGCAAGGTTATTCTTAACATTAAGATAACATTACGGACATCGGAATGAAACAGGATTTTTTAAATCGAACTCGTTGTTATATTGCAAAGAAGGGCGGCACGGAGATCCGTGTCGCCCTTCTTTCGTTTCAGATCCGATCGACCGATTACTCTTCGTCGGTGTCGGTGTACTCCTTCAGGAGTTTCTCCTGTACGTCGGACGGTACCTGCTCGTACGATGCGAATTTCATCGTATAGGTTGCAGCTCCCGAACTGAGCGAGGAGAGCGATGTCGAGTAGCGGTAGAGCTCGGCCAGCGGAACACGGGCGTTCAGACGGTCGAATCCCTTGTCTGACTCCATACCCATAATCATCGCGCGGCGGTTTTGCAGATCGCTCATCACGGCACCCATGTATTCGCTCGGCGTGAGTACTTCCACGTCATAGATCGGTTCCATGATCTTCGGACCGGCGTTGCGGAAGGCCTCCTTGAAGGCGTTGCGGGCTGCCAGTTTGAACGAGATCTCGTTCGAGTCTACCGGGTGCATCTTGCCGTCGTAGATGATGGCGCGGATGTCGCGGGCATAGGATCCGGTCAGCGGGCCTTCGTCCATCTTCTCCATGATCCCCTTCAGAATGGCCGGCATGAAGCGTGCGTCGATTGCACCACCGACGATGGCGCTGTAGAATTGCAGTTTGCCTCCCCACGGAAGATCGTACTCCTCCTTGTTCTTGATATTGACGGTCAGCTCTCCCTTGCCCGGAATCTTGTAGGTCTTCGGTTCGGGCATCCCCTCGTAGTAGGGCTCGATGATCATGTGTACCTCACCGAACTGTCCGGCACCGCCCGACTGTTTCTTGTGGCGATAGTCGGCCTGGGCCACTTTCGTGATGGTCTCGCGATAGGGAATCTTCGGAGCCACGTATTCGAACTGCACCTTGTTTTCGGAGCCGATCCGCGAACGGAGAATGTTCAGATGGTGCTCACCCTGACCCTGGATAATCGTCTGTTTCAACTCCTTGGAGTAGTCCACCAGGATCGTCGGGTCTTCGTATTTGGCGTCGTTGAGGATCTTGCCCAGTTTCTCGTCATCGGCCTGGTCCTTGGTCTTGATTGCGGCGCGGTAGCGCGGCTCGGGGAAGACGATCGGGTCGATCGTGACGGGAGCCGAAGGAGCCGACAGCGTGTCGTTGGTGCGCGTTCCCTTGAGTTTTACGGTGCAGCCGATATCGCCGGCCGACAACTCGGTCACCTTGATACGGTTCTTGCCTGCCACGGCGAACAACTGCGAGATCTTCTCCTTGTTGCCGGTGCGTGTGTTGGTCAACTCCATGCCTTCGGTGAGCTTGCCCCGTACTACGCGGAAGTAGGAGATCTCTCCGATATGCTGTTCGAGCTGGCTCTTGAATACGAAAGCAACGGTGGGAGCCGTATCGTCCGCGAGGATCTCTTCGCCTTCGGTTGAAAGGAAGGCCGAAGCCTTCATTGGTCCCGGAGCGACGTTGATGATGAACTCCATCAGACGTTTGGTGCCGATGTCGCGTTTTGCGCTGCCGCAGAAGATCGGCATCACCTGACGGTGTGCTACGCCGAGCTTCAGACCCGAACGGATATCGTCCTGCGTAAGGGTTCCCTTTTCGAAGTAGAGCTCCATCAGGGCATCGTCGTACTCGGCGGCCACCTCGACCAGCTCCTTGTTGAATGCGGCGGCCCGTTCCATCTCTTCGGCCGGGATCTCCAACTCCTCGCGGGTGCCGTTCTCGTCCTTGAATCGGTACATCTTCATCAGCAGCACGTCGATGAAGGCGTTGAAGCCCGGGCCCGGATTGACCGGATACTGAACCAGGACGGGTTTGACACCAGAGGCGGCTCGGATCGATTCGATCGTGGCTTCGAAGTTGGCCTTTTCGGAGTCGAGCTGGTTGACGAAGCCGATCAGCGGTTTGTTGAGGATGCGTGCGTAACGGGCCTGTATCTCGCTGCCGACCTCCCAGCCGTTCTGGGCGTTGAATACCATTATGCCGATATCGCCCACCTTGAAGGCGGAGAAGAGGCTTCCGCAGAAGTCGTCCGATCCCGGACAGTCTATGATGTTGAGCTTGCGCTCCATGAATTCGGTAAAGAGGAGGGTCGAATAGATCGAGCGTTTGTATTCGTGCTCGATATCCGTGTTGTCCGAGAGCGTATTGTTTGTCTCGATACTACCCCTGCGATCGATGACTTTACCCTCGAAAGCCATCGCTTCGGCAAGGGTAGTTTTTCCCGTGCCGGGAGCGCCAATAAGAACGATGTTCTTAATCTCTTTTGCTGAATAGTTTTTCATATTCGTATTATTTATAAGGTTATTCCGTCCTTTGAATCTGCCCGGAGAATTCCCTTTGTCGGGCAGTTGCTGCGAACTCTGACTATAAATATACGAAAAAAATCACTTTTGCAAGTTTCAGAAACGAAAAAATCGCCTGTTGGGGCGATTCTTTCATAAAAAACGCGATGATGGTGAAACGGATCCCTCCTTTTTCGCAAAGGCGGGCCTTCGTGGCAGAGCGGGCAGACGGGGGGCTTTACCGCTCCGCCGATCGTCTCCTTCCTCGCCCGAATCGTCCCAGTACCCAGCCGGCCGCGAATATCAGGACGAGAAACAGAAGATAGAAGAGTTTGTTCGAGAACCAGAGGTAAATGTCCTTCGAGAAGATGACTATCAGGACGAATGCGATGACGATCAGAACGATGTAGAAAATCCACGCTTTGTTCATGTTGTTCATGTCGATTGAATGTTTAGGAGACCCGGGTTGTTTAGCCGTTTCTTCTTCCATTTTTCGTGCCGAACCGGCTCTTTTGTTGGATTGAAAAAAAGAAGACTCCTCGTCCCGGTGTCGGATCTTGCGAGGAGTCGTCTTTGGGGGCTTTTGTGGCGCGGGGACTATCGGCCGATCACGGTCTCCAGTTCGTCGACCGTGATCGGGATGTGCTTGTCGCCGCCGATCATGCGGTTGCCGGTCTCCGTAACGATGATGTCGTCCTCGATGCGGATGCCTCCGAAGTCGCGATAGGCATCCAGGGCATCATAATTGACGATTCCCTTGTACAGACCCTCGGCCTTGCACTTGTCGATCAGGGCCGGGATGAAGTAGATGCCCGGCTCGTCGCTCATGACCGTACCCGGTTCGAGACGCCAGGTGGTGCGGTGGATGCAGGTTCCCGACTGGGCGGCGCGCTCGGCCAGCTCCGAGAAGTCGAAACTACGCTCTCCGAAGGCTTCGCAGTCGTGTACATCCAGACCCATGCCGTGTCCCAGTCCGTGGGGCATGAAGAGGGTCATGGCCCCCGATGCAACGGCATCATCCGCCGTGCCGGAGATCAGCCCCAGCGAGATCAGTCCTTCTGCCAGTACACGGTAGGAGGCCAGGTGTACGTCCATATACATCATATGGGGGGCGATGATGCGGGCTACGTGGTCGTGTGCCGCCAGTACAATGTTGTAGATGTCTTTCTGCTTCTGGGTGAATTTGCCGCTGACCGGATAGGTTCGCGTATGGTCCG
The DNA here is from genome assembly GCA_019118565.1 of Candidatus Alistipes avicola. Taxonomy (GTDB): domain Bacteria; phylum Bacteroidota; class Bacteroidia; order Bacteroidales; family Rikenellaceae; genus Alistipes; species Alistipes avicola. The sequence continues at coordinate 120,579 of DWYR01000011.1, forward strand.
AACAGTAGTAACTCAGTCCCTCGCCGCCGGCATCGCACAGCAGCAGTCGTCCGTTTTCCAGCACTCCGTCACTGTGGAGGTTGTGGAGGGTCTCGCCGTGTTGCGATACGATCGACGGGAATGAAACGCCGCGACCGTTCGATTTGGCGATACCTTCGATCGCTCCGGCGATCTCACGTTCGATGATGCCTGCCCGGCACATCTTCATGGCCAGCGTGTGCATGGCATAGCCGATGTGGAAGGAGCGCTCCAGCTCCTCGATCTCTTCCGGACCTTTGCGCTCACGCATCTCGGCTACGGCGAAGATCAGGTCGATCGACTTGTAGTCGTGCAGGGCGGTCGGTTTGATGCTCAGCAGATCAACCAGCTGGAGTTTGGTCTCCCCGCGATAGGGGGGCAGATAGTGGATACGGCGACCTTGGGATATGGCTTTAGTAACACGCCCTTTTAGGGCGGACATCGGGAAGGTCTGTGAAACGCCGACGCTTGCACCCAGCTCCTTGAGCGAGGGCTGCGGCCCGGTCCAGATGATGTCTTCGACCGTAAAGTCGTCGCCGTAAAGGGCTACTTCGCCGGAATCGGCATCGATTACGCCGAACAGGGCCGGGGTGTTGAGACCGAAATAGTAGAGGAAGGTCGAGTCCTGACGGAAATAGTATGCGTTGCTCGGATAGTTGTTCGGAGAGAGCATATTGCCGGGAATCAGAATGAGTCCCTTGCCGATTTTGGTGCGTAACGTTTGACGACGCTGCGAATAGATTTTTTCTGAAAACATAAAAAATGTATTTTTTGTTGTTTATCATTTTGTTGTCCCACAACCCGGTTTTGTGCCGAGAAATCCGGATTCTGAACCCATTGGCGGTGTGCCTGTTTTGCAGGAGTCCGTTGAGGGGAGTCCCATGCAAATGGGAGAGTGTTTCTTACGGATCCGACCGGATGGAAACACCTCCCGTTCCACACAAAGATAGAAAAAAAACGGGAATCGAATCATAAAATATCGTTTCATTCGTTATCTGTAATAGAATCAGGTGCTTTCGGATTTGCATATCCCGGTCGCTGAGACCGACGTGAAAAAGAAGAGGAAATAAGGAAGAGGTAGTCGCTGTTCGAGGCGAAGAATCCCTCTTGACATATCCTTTTTTCTGATTTTGCAGACTGTTTTTCGATATGCTCCGAAAAAATCACTATATTTGCCTCGATAGAGGCAGCACTTCGAGTGAGAATCGCCGAACGAATGGAATCCAGTGGAGAGAATTTAAACCAGCAATAATATGATGAAAAAAATCTTTTTCCTGGCGGTAACGGCCGTACTTTGTGCTTTCGGTACGGTGGCCGCCCAGCAGTTCCCCAGTGTGCAGATCGAGGATCAGGAGGGAGGTATGGTCGATACCCGTACGCTGATCGACGGCAAGACGCCGGTCATCATCTCTTTCTGGTCGACCACCTGCAAACCCTGCATCAAGGAGTTGGATGCCATCGTCGAGAATATGCCGGACTGGCTGGACGAGGCGGATTTCCGTGTGGTGGCCGTTTCGGTGGACGACTCCCGTTCGGTGGCGCGTGCCAAGTCACTGGCAGCCGGCCGCGGATGGAAATCGTCGATCACGTTGCTCTACGACAAGAATCAGGATTTCAAACGTGCGATGAATGTGAATACAACCCCGCACGTCTTCATTTTCGACAAAGACGGTAAAATGGTCTATACGCATACCAGCTATCTACCTGGTAGCGAGGAGGAGTTGATCGACACGATCATCTCGCTGGAGTAATCTTCGCAATCCTCAAAACGGACAACGAATGAAGAGATTTTTACAGGCAGGAGCTCTCGCGGCGGCGCTGTTGTGGAGCGGTACGGATATTTTTGCGGAGACTCCGACTACGGACGACGCGACAGAGGAGACGACGACCTCGCTTGTTCCGGTTTCGACTTCGGAGGAGGGTGAAAGTGCGGACATGATGGCCAAACGGAAGGAATCCGAACCTTCCGATTCCAAACCCAAACGCAACTGGGGACGATTCAGCGGTAGCTTCGAAACCAATACGATCTTCTATCAGGACGACAGCAAGACAGGGGCTATTGCTCCTCCTCACCATTACGGTTCGAACAACTACCTGAAACTGGACTACCAGCTGGAGCGTTTTTCGGCCGGTTTGCAGGTGGAATATTATCCGCAGCCGCTGCTCGATATGCCCGGTAAAGGTTTGGAATATTTGTGGGAAGGATTCGGAATTAATAACCTGACCGAGAAGTTCGTGGCCTGGACCGACCGTAACTATTCGATCACCCTGGGTGATTTCTACGAGCAGTTCGGCAGCGGCCTGGTGCTGCGTTCCTGGGAGGACCGCATGCTGGGACTCAACAACTCGCTCGGCGGTGCCCGCGTAACCTTCAATATCAAGGATATCGTTTCGGGAAAGGTCCTGTATGCCTTCCCGCGGTTCAACCTGGGGTATCTCGACACCCGGATTGCAGGAGCGGATCTTTCGTTCTCGCTCTCGAATGCGATTGGATTGACGGACCATGCCCTTTATTTGGAGGGGAGTGCTGTTAACCGTCATTTTTCGGGGGAGCCCGATTGGTATCGGAATGGTGTCTATTTTGAAGAGATTGATTTCAAGCTTCCTGAGAACGTACAAACCTATTCGGCTCGTGTTAATTACGAATACAGAGGGTTGGTTGCCAAATTTGAGTACGTTTACAAAAGCAAGGATGCCTATAATGCTACACCCGATGGCTCTTACGGCTTGGAGACGGGAAATGCCCAGTTGGCAGAGTTGGGATATACCGGCGACGGTTTTGCCGTGATGGGACAGTTCCGTCGACTCTATTTGATGGAGGAGCGTCTTTATCGTCCCGATGAAGGTTCGGCTATCGGTCTGCTTCCGGGTAATACGATGAATTATATTCCGGCACTGAGTCCCCAGCACGGATATTTATTGGCAGGCTTGGATCCTAATGTGCCTGCAGGTGTCAGCAGTCTTGTTGGAGGAGAGGTTGGTGGTCAGATTGATGCCTATTACATGTTCAAGCGAGGAACGGCTCTGGGTGGCAAACGTGGTTTGAAGATTCATGCCAATTTTTCGATTAGCTATGATTTGGATGCTGTAACCGCCAAAGCGAGCGATTTCCGTTACCGGGACTTCTCGTTCGATATCGACAAATCGTGGAACAGTAAGTTGCGAACGATCCTCTTCGTCTCTTTACAGAAAAATGCATTGCACAATACGCAGCAAAACATATTCGTAGCCGATGTGACCTATAAGTTTACGCGCAAATTCTCCTTGCGAGGAGAGTTGCAGTACAATTACGCACCGGATACGGAGGGTACGGATGTGGACGGCGACTGGGTAGCCGGCCTGTTGGAAGCCAATTTCGCACCCAGCTGGAGCGTTTACGTCAGCGATATGTATAATAACGGCGGTTCGAAAGTACACTATTATGCGGCGGGCGTAAGTTTTACCCACTCGTTCATTCGAGTTGCATTGACTTATGGACGTAACCGAAAGGGCCTGATCTGTTCGGGTGGCGTATGCCGCGAGATGCCGGCCTATACGGGCGGTAACCTGTCGATGACGATCAATTTCTAAAGGGATAACGATAAAAAAACAATAAAACCAACCATTAAAACTATGAAACGGCATTTTAAATTTTTCACGCTTGCGGCATCGTTCGTAGCCATGCTTTCGCTGGCCGTACTGCCGGCTTGCAATAACAATGAGGATGATCCGGAACCGACACCGACCTCGTTGGTGTTGAGTGCCAGCACCACGACTTATGTGTTGGGTGAGGATACTGCCCCGATTACCTTTACGGCGACTTTCGAAGGTAGTGATGTAACGGCATCCGCCCAGATCTCCAACACCTCGGACGGAACGCAGGTCGAGAATGCCTCCTGGACTCCCTCCAGCGTAGGTTCTTTCACTTTCCAGGCCTCTTATGATGGAGAGGTTTCGAACGTAGTGACCATTACGGTACGGGATCAGTCGGAACCCTCGACCGAGACGTTCTACCGTTATATTCTGTTGACCAAGTTTACCTATACGACCTGCCCGGCTTGTGCAGAAGCTCAGAGACTGTTCAACCAGCTTTCGACTGAGGACGCGGAGCATTACGTAGTGGTTGCGGTTCATAATGTGGACCGTCTTACGATCTCTGAGGGTACTCAACTCGGAAAGACCTTCAATATTTCCGCATATCCGACCTGGTATTATAATTTTTATAACAGCATGATCGGAGTAGGTGCTGGAGGTGGTATTACCCAGGCCGGTATTAGCAATCAGATCTCCAGAGCCGAGCGTATGTTCCCGACCGTATTGGGTATTATCGCCGAGTCGACCGTAGAGGGTACGACGGCAAAGGTTTCGGCCACGGTTAAATTCCAGGAGGCGGGTGATTACAAGATCGCCTGTGTCCTGACCGAGAATGTACCGGGAGTCAGCAGCGAGAACCTTTCCACGTTCCAGCATGTATTGCGTGCAACTCAGACCGATATGTTGGGTGAGGCGATCACTCCGGCCGTGTCGGAGCCGGGAGAGCGTACGTTTGATTTCAGCGTCGAACTTAACAGCGAGTGGAATAAGGACGAGTGCAGCTTCGCAATCTATGTCTTCAAGAACGAGGGTGAGAATGGCTATATTGTAAACAATGCTTTGGCGTGCCCGGTTGGTGGTGCGATCACCGAGTATAGATACGCGGAGTAACAACATCCCGATCGGGAGCAATAAAAAAGCCTTCGGAGATCCGGAGGCTTTTTTATTGCTGTTTTCGATAAAAAAAGCCATCTATGTTTGATAGATGGCTTTCTCTTCTTGCATGTTTTAGAGCCGAAACCGAGATTTGAACTCGGGACCCCTTCATTACGAGTGAAGTGCTCTACCGCTGAGCTATTTCGGCAACTTGGGGCTGAAGAACCCTTTTGCGGGAGCAAATATCGGAAAAAAAATTTAAATTCCATTCAATGTGACCGGTAAATTCGCAAGAATGTGTAAAATTTTATCATTTCTTATTATCTTCGCGCTCTGGAAATGCTACTCTGTCAGTTAATTGCCTGCTTTGACTCTTTAGTGAGGAAAAATAGTTGGGCTCTTCAATGATAGGCAGAATTTGAAGAATATGAATTTTTACCGTTTAAAGCGATAAATCCAGATGCAAGACAACGTGATACTCAATCCTACGCCGGATCAGACGTTCGAAATTCTCGGAAAGGGGGCCTATGATTTCAAGCAGGTGCTCTCACGTTGCAAACAGCTGCAGCAGCAAGGTGAGGTCGAGAGGGCCTGCAACGAGCGTTACCAGGCTTTCCAGCGTATTACCGGCCTGCTTCCCGAGGACGAGGAGGTCAATCTGGAGTGGGGTGAGCCGAATACACGGGCGGCCATCGAAATCATTTATGCCTCGGCGATCGACCATTTTCTGATCAGTGATTTCGAGATGTCGGCGGCGATGCTCGAACTGCTGTGCGAACTGGATCCGGAGGATCATCTGGAGGCGGTCATCCTGTTGGCGTTCAACTACCTGGCCATGGAGGAGTACGAACTCTTCGATGAGGTAAGTTACGATATTTCGGATAAGTATGCCTGCAAGGAGGTGCTGACGATGTGGTCGGACTTTCGGACCAAGGGGCGGATTCCCGAGGGGGAGATCATGCGGTTCAAGACCAAATTTACCCCTTATTATACGGAGTTCGTTGCCGAGGAACATCCGGCTGACGAGAAGTATCTACAGGATATCGAGAGCGAGCGTCCTTCGGTCCAGGCGCAGGCTCGTGAGCTTTGGTTGCAGACCGAACATTTGTGGACGCGTTTCCCCGATTTTATCGAGGCGCTGCGCAAAGCTTAAACTTATATGTAAAATGAAGGCCCGAAACTCTTTGTTTCGGGCCTTCATTGTTATTCGGCATCGACGAATTTGTAGAGTTTGTCTCCCCGTCGGATCAAGCGATCGGTTTTAATCGAGCAGTAGGTCCCCTGGAGTACCGTTTCCGCCGGTTTCTCCTCGACGTAGACCTCTTCGGCGAGTTGCTCTACGACTCCGGTCGTCTCGCCCATCCAGAGCAGCTCTTCGCCCCGGTGAAGCGGTGCAGCCTCGACCAGAACTTCGGCTACCGATATCTTTTTGAAAAAGTTGGTGACCTTGCCGACATAAACCTTCCGTTTGGTGGCGGCGGAGCCGTGATGACGGCTATGCTCGACGATTGGGCGTCCGGCGTAATATCCCTCCCAGAATCCCCGGTTGAATACGGTTGAGAGTCGCTCTTTGAGAGATGCGGTCAGTTCGGGGGTGTATTCGCCCGCCTCCATGGCACGCAGAGCCTGGTCGTAGCACTCTACGACGCGTTTCACATATTCCCCGCCGCGGGCCCGTCCCTCGATCTTGAGCACGCGGACACCGGCTCCGATGAACTTGTCCAGGAAGTCGATCGTGCAGAGATCCTTGGGTGAGAGAATGTAGCGGCCTTCGATGTCGAGCATCTCGCCCGTGTCGGGATCCGTCACCGTATATTTGCGGCGGCAGATCTGGCGGCAGGCACCCCGGTTGGCCGAGTAGCCCGATTCATGGAGAGAGAGGTAGCAGCGTCCCGACATGGACATGCAGAGCGCGCCGTGGGCGAACATCTCGATGCGGATCAATTCCCCCCGGGGACCGGTGATATGTTGCCGCTCGATCTCGCGGCTGATGTGGGCGATCTGCTCGAGGCTCAGTTCGCGGGCGATCACCACCACGTCGGCCCACTGGGCGAAAAAGCGTACGGCCTCGATGTTCGAGATGTTGCTCTGGGTTGAGATGTGCACCTCGACACCCCGCTGCCGGGCATACAGGATGGCGGCCATATCGGTGGCGATGATTGCATCGACCCCTGCGTCGTGTGCGCGGTCGATGATCCGGTGCAGGGTCTCGATCTCTTCGTCGTAGATGACTGTATTGACCGTCAGGTAGCTCTTTACGCCGTGCTTGCGGGCGATCGAGGCGATCTTTTCCAGATCTTCGAGTGTGAAGTTGGCGGCCGACTGGGCACGCATATTCAACTGCCCGACTCCGAAATAGATCGAGTCGGCACCCGCCTCGATGGCGGCATGGAGCGATTCGTAGCACCCGACCGGGGCCATGATCTCTATCTCTTTTCTCTGCATGGAGCGTGTCGTTTTCGTGGTTTACTTCTTGCGGCCGATCAGGCTGCTTGCATAGTCGCGCAGACGCTGTGTGTCAGCTGTCTGAACGGAGAGTTGGTCCAGTGTGCACAAAGCTCGTTCGAATCGGAGACCGATTTGAAGTTCGGTTTGCCGTTTTACCTCCAACTTGTCGTAGATCGTCTTGACTGTGTTGATCTTCTCTTCAGCGGAGATCTGCGGATCTCTATAGATGGAGCGCAGCGTTTGGAAATCTTCGTCTGAAGCGCGATCGAGAGCCGTTACCATCAGGAAGGTCTTTTTCCCCTTCAGAATGTCGCCGCCGATCGCTTTCCCGAGCCGTTCGTCCCCGTAACTGTCCAGCAGGTCGTCCTGTAGTTGAAAGGCGAGTCCCAGTTCGAGGGCGAACCGGTGGAGCAACTGAGTATCCTCTTCGCTGGCACCGCCGATGATTGCGCCCAATACAGTCGCTCCGGTCAGCAGGGCGGAAGTTTTCAGTTCGATCATGTGCAGATACTCTTCGACCGTAACCCGTTCACGCGATTCGAAATCCATATCGTATTGCTGGCCTTCGCACACTTCGATGGCCATCGTGTTGAAGCGGGAAAGCAGGCGGGGTAGCAGTTCGGCCGGCATCTTGCTCAGCTGTTGGTAGGCGCTGATGAGCATGGCATCGCCCGACAGGATGGCGATATTCTGTCCCCACTTGGCATATACCGAGGGGTTTCCCCGGCGCATGGCGGCATTGTCCATGATGTCGTCGTGCAGCAGCGTGAAGTTGTGGAACACCTCGACGGCGGCAGCCGCCGGCATGGCGGTGTCTGGACGGTCGGTGAAGATGCCGCAGGTGAGCATGAGCAGCATGGGCCGCAGCCGTTTGCCGCTCATAGTCAGCGAATAGCTGATCGGGGCATAGAGTCGTTCGGGGTCTTCGGGATAGCAAATTTCGCCAAGATAGTGCTCTATGGCGCCCAAAAGTTGGTCGTTGGTTTGCATCATGCGATATTTTTTGTTCGAAATGGATGGTCAAAAGTAAGAAAAATGTTGTCAGAGAGCAATTTTTTCTAACTTTGACAAAGGAAAACCATTTGTTTGAAAATGAAAAGACTGGCCATTGGAATCGATATAGGCGGGATCAACACCTCGATGGGTTTGGTGGATCGTGCCGGAGACGTATATGCGGAGTCAGGTTTCCGAACCTCGGAGTATCCCTATTTTGAGGATTATTCCGCCTATGTGAAGAAACTGGCGGCCTCCCTGCAGGAGTTGTGCGAGGCGATCCCTTCGGGGGCACAACTGGAGGGAATCGGGATCGGGGCCCCGAATGCCAACTTTTACAGCGGGCGGATGGAGTGGCCCGTCAATCTGTGGAAGTTCCGCCCCGAGGAGCCGAATCCGGATGACAAACGCCGGATCTTCCCGCTGTGCGACGATCTGGAGGCCTATTTCCCCGATGTGGCGATCCGCATGACCAACGATGCCAACACGGCTGCCCTTGGAGAGATGATCTATGGCAATGCACGTGGAATGCGTGATTTCATTATGGTGACGCTCGGAACGGGTCTCGGGTCGGGATTCGTCTCCAACGGACAGATGATCTACGGACATGACGGGATGGCCGGCGAGTTGGGTCATGTGATTGTCGAGCCCGACGGGCGTGCCTGCGGTTGCGGTCGTCGGGGATGTCTGGAGACCTATGTCTCGGCAACGGGGATCAAACGCACCGCCTTTGAGTTGATGGCTCGCGATCGGACCCCGAGTGTATTGCGCAAGGTTGCCTTCGATCGGTTCGATTCGAAGATGATTACCGAGGCGGCCGAACAGGGGGATGCGCTGGCCATCGAGGTTTTCGACCTTACGGCCCGGCGGTTGGCGCGTGCCTTGGCTGATGCCGTGGCGATTACCTCTCCGGAGGCGATCATCCTCTTCGGAGGGCTTGCCCAGGCGGGCGATCTGCTACTGGAGCCAACGCGGCGTTATTTGGAAGAGTATCTGCTCTCGACCTATCGGGGTAAGGTCAAGGTGCTGCTCAGTGCCATGGACGGGAACAGTGCCGCCGTGATGGGTGCTGCGGCGTTGATCTGGGAATAGAGTTAGGGCTCGCTAAAAAAATAAGGGGCAAGGATTTCGATCCTTGCCCCTTTGTTTGTGCTGTACGGCTTCTGTTAGCGCATCGGGATCTCTGCCGATCCGATCAGGAATCCGTCGCAGTAGAGTTGTACCAGATAGGTGCCGGCGATGAATCCGCTACCCGTGTAGAATACACCCACGTTCAGGTCTTCGTTCTGATAATCCACATCGCGTGATGCCGAATAGGAGATGCGTTCGCCTTCGAATTCGAAGGTCGGTACGCTTTCGCTCGAAAGGACATAGCCGTCGGGAGAGGTGATGCGCACATAGATCGTCTTTTCACCCGGCATGGCCAGGGCGTTTGCCGTCATCGTGAAGTCGATGCGCAGACGTGCGGCGTTCTTGATGCGGGAGACATCCTTCCCGCGTTCATTGAGTGCGACCAGACGAATGGCGCGGGCATAGATCACTGATCCTTGACGAACTTTGTTGTCGAGCTCCTGAGCCTTCTCTTCGGCCATTTCGGCGCGCATGTTGGCCGTCGTGATCTCCTTGCGGTAGGATACGTTTTCGTCGATGAGCTGTTTGTTGAGCGTGTTGAGCGAGTCGATCTGCCGGATATATCCGCGCATGATGTTTTGCAGCGTAGCGACCTCTTTTTTGTATTGATTGATTTTGGCGTAGCTCCAAGAACGCTCCTGTTGGAGTTTTTTCATCAGCGAATCGGCCCGTTGGCGTTCGATTCCCATTTGAATTGAAAGCGTGTCGTTCGAGACTTGCAGATCGTCGAAATCCTCCATCAGGGTGCTCAGGTCGCTCTGAATCGAGTCTCGGTCGATGATTAACAGGTCGTAGTCGGCCTTTTGTCGCCGGAGGTCGCTGAAGTAGAAAATCGAGAGTGCCGCCAGAATTACGGCCAAGATAATGATGACGATCCGGTAGCCTTGAATGGACTTTTTGGATCCTTGACCGTCGCGGTCGTATTCGGACTGGTTGTTATAGCCCTGCAGGTTTTCTTCCATAGCTTGACGTGTTTTGTTCGCAAATATAAGGTTTTTTATTTTATTTTGCTGTCGAGCGGGTATTTCAAACCTTCGTAATGGGAGATATAGGCTTGGATGCTGCCGACGCGGATTGGTGATTCGATGTAGAGAGGAATAAGATTCCTATCGTCCGAGATCCAGATGATGAACTCCGTTCCGTCGGTGAAGGTGAATCCTTCGGAGGTTCCCAGCTGGCAGGCGAATTTCAAGGTGCGGAATGTCCCCATCTTTCGGATCTTCTTCTCTTCGCGTCCCAAAAAGCGGTATTGTAACCGACGTATCGTATCTTCGAGCAACATTTCGAGGAGATGCGGCTCGTTCACCTTCAAGGTCGATATATCCATCGTGCGGAGCAGGAAGTAGAGCGAGACGGGATCCATGCTACCCGAAGTCAGCTTTATCGTTTTCCGGGATTCTTGTTCCATACGGCGGCTTTTCCAGCGGGTGTGTACCTGCATGGCCGGCCAGTCGTAATGGTAATGGCTCCGGAAAGTATAGCTTCCTTCCCGAATATCGCTCTCGAAATAGCGGGTCTTTTTTCCTTGCATGTCGGCCTGGATGGTATAGGTGTCATCGACGGGCATAAACCATCGGAAAGCAGGCAGGGTCTTGCCGTTGCCCACTACTTGATAGAAGGTCTCTCCTTGGTAGGTTACCAGCGAAGTGGAGATTCGGGCCGATCCCATCTCCGTGTTGGGAACGAGTTTGGCCCGGTAACTTATCCGGTAGTCGAGCACTTCGCCGGGTTGGTATAGTTGTGCTCGCGAGATTCCGGCGGAGAGTACTCCGAAAAGGAGCAGTGCGAGGCTTCCGATCCTGTGTCGCATGGGCATCTTGTCGTTTTATGAAATCATCGAGAAGTCGATCTCCTCTTTTTTTGCATACCTCTGGCGCAGCTCCCTGAGTCCTGCATGGGCGGCCTGGGTGAGTGTCGGATCTGCGGCGAGTGCCTCGGCGGCCGCCTCCCGTGAGACGGTAAGGATCTGTACGTCGAGGGTGGGGTTTGCTATTTTCAGATCAAACGCCATGCCGCTTTGTTGCGTGCCGTTAATATCGCCCGCTCCGCGCAGTTTCAGATCGAGCTCCGCAAGACGGAATCCGTCGTTGGTCTCGCACATGGCCTGGAGTCGTTGGCGTGCCTCTTTCGAGAGCTTCTCCCCCGACATAAGGATGCAGTACGACTGTTCGGCACCGCGACCCACGCGTCCGCGTAGCTGGTGGAGTTGCGAGAGTCCGAACCGTTCGGCCGATTCGATCACCATTACCGTGGCATTCGGTACGTCGACCCCCACCTCGATGACCGACGTGGCGACCATGATGTTCGCCTCGCCGCTCTTGAACTGGCGCATCGACTCCTCCTTGTCCTCGGGTTTCATGCGCCCGTGGCAGACCGTTGTGACGTACTCCGGTAGCGGAAAGTCGCGCGAGATGGCCTCGTAGCCATCCTCCAGATCCTTGTAGTCCATCGTCTCCGACTCCCGGATCAGGGGATAGACGACGTAGATTTGCCGCCCCATTTTGATCTGCTGCCGCATGAATCCGAACAGACGCAGGCGGGCGGCATCGGTATAGTGTACCGTCCGGATGGGCTGGCG
>DWYR01000012.1 GCA_019118565.1 Candidatus Alistipes avicola
CAACCTGATGAGCAAGTGATTGGCTCATCAGGTTGTGAGAGTGAGAATAATTGCGTATCTTCGCAGATGGCATCGGACACTTTTTTTGTCCGATAGTATAGAAAATGTCAGAACAAGTCTTGACTATTACATATTTCCCCTCCGAAAGGCATCTTTGGGGGAGTCGAAATCGAGTTTCTCCTGCGTTTTTGTTTACCTTGGACTGCAATCCTTTCCTTTATCCGCTGTAGCGTAGCGATGTTGAAAACAGCACCTTTTGGGATATATTACTGGATGAGCTTGATTCCCCCTTTCTGCCATGCCGGAATACGGGTCGGTGAAGTAGATGCCCACCCTGAGCCTGTATGTCAAGACCTTGGGCAAGGAGAACTCTGTAACGTTTCGGTGGTTAATCTTAAATAAAACAAAAACACCCGACTTTACATTCTTGGGTGTAAAATCGGGTGTTTATTGTGCAAAACATTGATTTTCAATGCTTATTGCGGAGAGAGAGGGATTCGAACCCCCGGAGCCTCGCAGCTCAACGGTTTTCAAGACCGCCGCAATCGACCACTCTGCCATCTCTCCGGATGCAAAAGTATAACGGATTTTCCTTTTCGCCAAATCTTTTCAGACCTTATTTTCACTTAACCCACATATCTACTGACAAATAAATCTTTAGCATCCATCCAAATAAAACATCGCAAGAATAAGCACCATTCTATCCAATTGTATCCATTTTATACCAAATAAAAGGGATTATATTCCAAAATATTTCCATGATAAATTTACTTTTCTTACTTTTGTCCCCGTTTCAAAAGAGAATCTATTACTTATTAAAAAACCTCCTACTATGAAAAAATTGATACTCCTGTGCTCCGCCCTGCTTGCGACAGTCGCGGTTCGTGCAGAAGGTTACCAAGTCAATACTCTAAGTGCCAAACAACTCGGGATGGGACACGTCGGGACCGGAATGAAACTCAACTCCGAATCGATCTATTTCAACCCGGCCGGTACTGCGTTTCAGAAAGAAAAGTTCACCTTTTCGATCGGAATGACCGGTATCCTCTCCAATGTCACTTATCTTTCCAACAACGATTATCTGGGCGATCCGTTGATCGAGGCCAAATCCGACAATAAAATATCCACTCCGCTGTATGCCTACCTCAACTACAAACCTACTGAAAATCTGGCTATCGGTTTAGGCTTCTATACTCCTTACGGATCATCCATGAACTGGGGAGATAACTGGGCCGGAGCCCATCTGATACAAAGCATCAACCTGAAAGCCTACACCTTCCAGCCGACCGTTTCCTACAAACTTTGGGACCGTCTGTCGATCGGAGTGGGAGTAACGGTCACCTGGGGCTCCTTCGATCTCTCCCGGTCGATGTTCCCGGTCGGTGCCACCACCAACAATACGATCGCCGCAATGCTTACCGCAGCCGGATACGCAGAATATGCACCGATCTTCAGCCAAGCAGGGGACCGTGCATTAGTAGGTGCCAAACTCAATGGAGATGCACAGGTCGCATTCGGAGCCAATGTCGGTATCATGTGGGACATCAACAAACATTGGACAGTCGGTTTCTCCTATCGTTCCAAAATGATGATGAAAGTAAAAGAGGGGGCCGCCCGATTAAATTATGCATCGCCCGAGATCGGGGAGATTCTTCGGGCCACGGGCATGATCCCCGATCTGAGTACGGCCGTCGTGGCAACGGAACTTCCCCTCCCGACCAACTTGACCTGGGGTGTCAGTTTCCGTCCAACCCACCGTTGGGAATTCGCTGTCGATGTGCAATACGTTTTGTGGAGCGCTTACCGGGAACTCAGCGTCTCGATCACCGATCCTGTAACCCATGAATCCGTGTATGACCTGCCTAACAGCATCAAAAACTACAAGAATACGGTAGCCGTACGCATCGGCGGGCAATACCATATCAACAAATACCTGACGGGACGTATGGGTATGTATGTCGACGAGAGCCCGGTGCGCAGCGATTTTCTGAATCCCGAAACACCCTCCATGACAAAAATATCCTATACGGCCGGTCTGACGATCAACCCCTGCAAAAACTTCTCGATCGACCTGGCTTATGGGTATATTACCTCGGCCGACCCCGAACGCACGGGATCGACCCCCTACTACAATACATTGACTTACAAAGCCGTCTACGCCCAAACCTACGGGCAACTGATCGCCGGAGGAATGGGGACCGAACAAGCCGCGGCACAAGCCCACACGACGGCCGACAGAGAAGCTACGGAATCCTTTTCCGGCAATTACTCGGTATCGGCCCATACATTCGCCATCGGATTCAACCTGAAATTCTAAGGCTCGACCTATTTTCAGGCAAAAAACACTATCTTTGCAGTGCGTAGCCCGTAGGGTAACGCACTGCTTTTGTTTAACCGGTCCAAGGCTCCATAGTTCAAGGGATAGAACGGAAGTTTCCTAAACTTCAAATTCGCGTTCGAGTCGCGGTGGAGCTACTTTCAAAAGAAAGCCGTCAGAATAATACTGACGGCTTTTTCGACTCTGTCTGATCTTATTTATAAATAACGGCTACCTCTATTTGAGGAGAAGCATCGAATCGGGGAAAACGATCCGAAAGACATGTCGCCCATATTCGTAGCGATACTCTACCCCTATCCCGTACATTTTTGCAATGGAATCGACCAGAGAAAGTCCGAGTCCGGTCGAACCCTCCCGTTGGCTCTTTTGATAAAACCTTCGGAAAATATAGGACGGATCCAGTTCCTCGGAATCCGATGTGTTCGACAATATCACCCTATTTCCGTCGATCTCAACCCGTATCTCTCCTCCTCGGCGGTTATGAATAAAAGCGTTTTTGAGCAGATTGCCGAGCAGTACCGAAAGCAGCATACGATTCATCTCGACACGAAGAGTGGTTCTCTCGATCAAGGAGAAAACAATCTCCTGAAAGTGATAAACCTCTGTAAAATCCTCGATCAAATTCCGAAGTATCTCATTCATCTCGATCCTCTCACTCTGCGTGAATTGCCGATTTTCGATCTTAGAGAGTAACAACAACGTCTTATTCAACTTGGCTGCGTCTTCGAGCGACTTTCGGGCTTTCAGGATCCGTTCCAGTTGGAATTCGGTTAGCTGCGGATCATCCGCAAGCAACTCAAGCCGATTGATCGCCACAGCGATCGGAGTCTGCAGTTCGTGCGATGCATGCCCGATAAACATTCGTTGCTGTTCGTATATTTCGA
Source organism: Candidatus Alistipes avicola (assembly GCA_019118565.1). Lineage (GTDB taxonomy): Bacteria > Bacteroidota > Bacteroidia > Bacteroidales > Rikenellaceae > Alistipes > Alistipes avicola. The sequence goes on from DWYR01000012.1 coordinate 3,223, forward strand.
CGTTCCGACGGGCACTCTTCACCAAACTGTCCGCTAATTTTTTAAACTCTTCGATCTCCGTCTCCAAATTCAACGGAGGCAACTCCCTATCCAGAGTGAAACGATCCAACCACGCAAGCAAGGCATAAAGCGGGCGCAAACTACGACGAAGTACTACGGCATTGACGATCAGAATGGCTAGTAGCAATCCGACGTAAAGGATAACAATCCACAAAAGGATCGTCTCTTGCAGGTCCTCTTTTTCGATGGTCGGGACCATTACCGTCAACTCGTAATAACGTCCATCCCGATCCTCGAACACCTGTTTCATGATACGGGCCTGTTCCGTATCGTGTTTGGAGTAGATGAAGACTTCCCGTTCGAGGAACCAAGCCGAAGTGTGCTCCTGCGCATAGGCCGCATCGACCTCCGTAATATAGTAACTGTTACTGGTTCCGTTGTCCGATTCCGGTAAATTCTCTCCGGAACGTATCCGTTTGATGATGTATTCCGAATAATCCTCCAGCGTATCGTCCGTTTCGTCGTTAATCTCATCGATCATCAGGAAATAGAACACGGTCCCCCATACAGCGAACAAAAGCAGCAAGGCCAGCGAAATACGCAATGTTATTCTGTACAGCAGTTTCATTTCTCGGTCAATTTATAGCCGAACCCATAGCTTGCCTTAATCTCGACATCGGCTCCGGCTTCGTTCATTTTCCGACGCAGGTTCTTCATCTGGGCATAGAGGAAATCGAAGTTATCGACCTGATCCATATGGTCACCCCACACCGCCTCGGCCAGCGTCACCTTGTCAATCAGATGGTTGGGGCGGGAGATGCAGAAGGCCAGAATGCCATACTCTTTCCGGTTCAGTTCCAATTTTGTCTCACCGACCCACGCCTCGAAAGACCTGGTATCGACCCGTATGTTGCCGAAACGCAGCGAACTGTCCCCTCCCTGATCCTTGCGTCGGATCACACTGCGAATCCGGGCGTTGAGTTCTGCCAAATGGAACGGTTTGGCCAGGTAGTCATCCGCACCGAGTTCGAGCCCCTCAACCTTGTCTTCCAAGGCATCCTTGGCCGAGATGATGATGACATTCTCCTTCTTTCCCATCTCCTGCAACCGTTTGAGCAGGGTAAGGCCACTTCCGTCCGGGAGCATGATATCCAGCAAGACGCAGTCGTAATCGTAATCCGACAGTTTGAACAGCGCATCACGCAACGTTCCGACCGCCTCCACGACATAGCGTTCCTTGCGCAGGAATTCGGTCATAATCTCCCGCAACGAGGGTTCATCCTCTATAATCAGAATCTTCATACGGCAATGAATTCTCAATATCTTACGACAAAAGAAACGATAAAATCTGAAAAACAACTGAACTTGTCTCCATTTTTTACTTCCATTCGCCTTTTTACACAAAAGACGAACGGGAAAGGCTCTCAGCTCTTTCCCGTTCGTCTCATATCAAATGTGTTGCTTCCCTATTTTTCAGCCTGAAGGGCAGCCATCTCGCTCTTCGATCCGACGATCAGGTTGTCGTAGTCACGCATACCCGTACCACCGGGGATCAAGTGTCCGCAGATGACGTTCTCCTTCAAGTTCTCCAGCGGATCGACCTTGCCCTGGATAGCGGCCTCGTTCAGCACCTTGGTCGTCTCCTGGAAGGAGGCAGCCGAAATGAAGCTCGAAGTCTGCAATGCAGCACGGGTAATACCCTGGAGGATCTGCGTCGAGGTAGCCGGCACGATATCACGCACCTGTACCAGTTTCATATCACGACGTTTCAGGCTCGAGTTCTCATCACGCAACTTGCGCATCGAGATAATCTGACCCGGTTGTACGGATGTCGAATCGCCGGCATCGGTTACAACCACCTTGTCGTAAAGTTCGTCGTTCACATCCATGAACTCCCACTTGTCCACGATCTGGTCCTCGAAGAATCGGGTATCTCCCGGATCCTCGATCTTCACCTTCGACATCATCTGGCGTACGATCACCTCGAAGTGCTTGTCGTTGATCTTCACACCCTGCATACGGTACACTTCCTGAACCTCGTTCACGATGTACTCCTGTACCTTCGTAAGACCCAGGATGTTCAGAATGTCGCTCGGCGTAATCGCACCGTCGGACAATGCACCGCCTGCCTTCACATAGTCGTTCTCCTGAACGATGATCTGACGGGACAGCGGCACCAGATAACGGCGTACATCACCCTGTTTGGAGGTAATGATGATCTCACGGTTACCACGTTTGATCTTACCGAACGTTACCTCACCGTCGATCTCCGATACGACAGCCGGGTTGGACGGGTTACGGGCCTCGAAGAGCTCGGTTACTCGCGGCAGACCTCCGGTGATATCACCACCCGTCTTACCAACCGCACGCGGGATCTTGATCAGAATATCGCCGGCCTTGATCTTGGCGTTATCCTTGACAACGACGTGGGCCGATACGGGGAGGTTGTACTGCTTAACCTCAACACCCTCCTTGTCGATCACCTTGATAACCGGGTTCTTACCCTTATCCTTGGACTCGATGATCACCTTCTCCGAAAGACCGGTCTGCTCATCACGCTCATCACGGTAGGTTACACCCTCGATCACGCTGTCATAGATAGCCTTACCCTCGTACTCGGAGATGATAACCGCGTTGTAGGGATCCCATTCGCAGATCATATCGCCTTTCTTGACCGTCGCGCCATCCTTCATGTAAAGGGTCGAACCGTACGGCAAAGCGTGCGTATAAAGTACGATTTCGGTTTTCGGATCGACGATGCGGAACTCCGACTGACGCGAAATAACGATCTCGATCGGCTCGCCCTGAGCATTTTTGCCCTTGACCGTACGTAACTCGTCGATCTCGAGCGTACCCTCGTATTTCGAAACCACATTGGACTCAACGGCTGTTCCGGCAGCCACACCACCGACGTGGAACGTACGAAGCGTAAGCTGCGTACCCGGCTCGCCAATGGACTGTGCCGCGATGACACCGACCACCTCGCCCTTCTGTACCATGCGGGCCGTTGCCAGGTTTCGTCCGTAACACTTCGCACAAACACCGTGACGCGATTCGCAGGTAAGTACGGAACGGATCTCGACCGACTCAAGCGGAGACTTCTCGATCTTCTCGGCAATATCCTCGGTGATCTCCTCGCCCGCCTTGCAGAGCACCTCGCCCGTCAAGGGGTGGATCACATCGTTGAGTGCCGTACGACCCAGAATACGGTCGTAAAGCGTCTGTACCACGTCATCGTTTCGCTTGATGGCCGTAGCCGTCAAACCACGCAACGTACCGCAGTCCTCCTCGTTGATGATGACATCCTGAGCCACATCAACCAGACGACGGGTCAGATAACCGGCATCGGCCGTCTTCAAGGCCGTATCGGCAAGACCCTTACGGGCACCGTGCGTAGAGATAAAGTACTCGAGCACCGAAAGGCCCTCCTTGAAGTTCGAGAGAATCGGGTTCTCGATAACCTGCTGACCACCCTCGACTCCTGATTTCTGCGGTTTGGCCATCAGACCACGCATACCGGAGAGCTGACGGATCTGCTCCTTCGAACCACGGGCTCCGGAATCCAGCATCATGTATACCGGGTTGAAACCGTCATCGTCCTTGACCAGCGTGTCGATCACGGTCTTGGTCAGTTTCGTATTGATATTGGTCCAGATATCGATAATCTGGTTATAACGCTCGTTGTTGGTGATAAGACCCATGTTGTAGGACTCGATCACATCGTCCGCACGACGGTATCCCTCCTGTACCAGTTGCTCTTTCTCCTCAGGGATGATCACAGCATCCAGGTTGAACGACAGACCGCCGCGGAAGGCCATCTGGTAACCCATATCCTTGATATCGTCCAGGAAGGCAGCCACCTTGTCCGCACCGGCCTTCTTCATCACGACGGCGATGATGTCACGCAGCGAACGTTTCGTCAGGACCTCGTTGATATAGCCGACCTCTTCGGGAACCACCTGGTTGAAGAGGATGCGGCCGATGGTCGTATCCTTCAGGACACGAACCTTCTTGCCCTCTTCGTCGATGTCGTCCACCATGCACTTAACCTGTGCATGCAGGTCGGCACGCTTCTCGTTGTAGGCGATGATCGCCTCCTCTGGGCCGTAGAATACCAGACCCTCGCCCTTGACACCCTTGCGCGGCTTGGTGATATAGTACAGACCGAGGACCATATCCTGCGAAGGGACAGTAATCGGCGCACCGTTGGCCGGGTTCAGGACGTTGTGCGAACCAAGCATCAGCAACTGAGCCTCGAGAATCGCCGCATTGCCCAGCGGCAGGTGAACGGCCATCTGGTCGCCGTCAAAGTCTGCATTGAACGCCGTACAAGCCAGCGGATGCAGCTGCATGGCCTTACCCTCGATCAGCTTGGGCTGGAAGGCCTGGATACCCAAACGGTGCAACGTCGGGGCACGGTTCATCAGAACGGGGTGTCCCTTGATGACGTTCTCCAGAATGCCCCAGATTACGGGATCCTTCCGGTCGATAATCTTTTTGGCCGACTTCACGGTCTTCACGATTCCGCGCTCGATCAGCTTGCGGATAACGAACGGCTTGTACAATTCGGCCGCCATATCCTTCGGAATACCCATCTCGTGCATCTTCAACTCCGGACCTACGACAATAACCGAACGGGCCGAGTAGTCCACACGTTTACCGAGCAAATTCTGACGGAAACGACCCTGCTTACCTTTCAGCGAATCGGACAGGGACTTCAAGGCTCGGTTGCTCTCGTTCTTCACCGCATTGCTCTTGCGCGAGTTGTCGAACAGAGAATCGACAGCCTCCTGCAACATACGTTTCTCGTTGCGGAGGATCACCTCCGGCGCCTTGATCTCGATCAGTCGCTTGAGTCGGTTATTACGGATAATTACACGACGGTAGAGGTCGTTCAAATCCGAAGTCGCGAAACGGCCGCCATCGAGCGGAACGAGCGGACGCAATTCGGGAGGAATGACCGGCAACACCCTGAGCACCATCCACTCGGGTTTGTTTTTTCCCTTCGACGCACGGAACATCTCGATGACGTTCAGGCACTTCAAGGCTTCGCTCTTGCGCTGCTGAGAAGTTTCGGAAGAGGCTTTGTGACGCAACGCATACGACATGGAGTCCAGATCGACCTGCTGCAACAACGTATAAATAGCCTCGGCACCCATCTGAGCAACGAACTTGTTAGGATCGTCGTCGGGCAACGACTGATTCTCCTTGGGCAGGGCGGCCAGTACATCCAGATACTCCTTCTCGGAGAGTGTCTGCAAACGCTCGATACCGTTCTGCGCAGCCAAACCGGGATTGATTACCACATAACGCTCGTAGTAGATGATCGCTTCCAATTTTTTGGAAGGGATCCCCAACAGGTAACCGATTTTCGAGGGCAGCGAACGGAAGTACCAGATATGGACCACCGGGACCACCAGCGAGATGTGACCCATACGTTCACGGCGCACCTTCTTCTCGGTAACCTCCACACCGCATCGGTCGCAAACGATACCCTTGTAACGAATGCGCTTGTACTTACCGCAATGGCACTCGTAATCCTTCACAGGACCAAAGATACGCTCGCAGAAGAGGCCGTCGCGCTCAGGCTTGTAGGTACGATAGTTAATGGTCTCAGGCTTCAACACCTCTCCGCTCGATTGAGCCAGGATCTCCTCCGGAGAGGCCAATCCGATCGAGATGCGGCTGTAACCATTGTTCGTCTTATTATCTTTATTGAATGACATAATGCAATGCTTTTTTCTAATCCTCTAAAAACTATCTTACCTCGTATTACTCCAGTTTCACCGAAAGAGCCAGACCGCGCAACTCATGCAGCAATACGTTCATAGCCTCCGGAATACCCGGTTTGGGCAGATTGTCGCCTTTGACGATAGCCTCGTAGGCCTTGGCACGACCCATAACGTCGTCCGATTTGATCGTCAGGATCTCCTGGAGAATGTTGGCTGCACCGAATCCCTCGAGTGCCCAAACCTCCATCTCTCCGAATCGCTGACCACCGAACTGCGCCTTACCACCGAGCGGCTGCTGAGTAATCAAAGAGTACGGACCGATCGAACGAGCATGCATCTTATCGTCGATCATGTGACCGAGTTTCAACATGTAGATCACACCCACCGTCGCCGGCTGGTCGAACTTCTCACCCGTACCGCCGTCGTACAGATAGGTACGACCGCTGCGAGGCAGTCCTGCCTTGGCCGTGTACTCATTGATCTGCTCAAGCGACGCACCGTCGAAGATCGGCGTTGCAAATTTAAGCCCCAACTCTCGGCCGGCCCATCCCAACACGGTCTCGTAGATCTGACCAAGGTTCATTCGGGAAGGCACACCCAGCGGGTTCAGACAGATATCCACAATCGAACCGTCCTCGAGGAACGGCATGTCCTCATCGCGGACGATCTTGGCCACGATACCCTTGTTACCGTGACGTCCGGCCATCTTGTCTCCCACCTTCAGCTTACGCTTCTTGGCGATGTAAACCTTCGCCATCTGGATCACTCCGGTCTGCGGAAGCTCATCGCCATTGGTCAGGTTGTACTTCTCACGCTTGATCGCCGCATCGGCTTTCTTCCACTCGATCGTATAGTTGTTGATCGTCTTCTCGATCAACGCATCCAGATGCTCGTCACCGGTCCACTTGCAGGATCCCAGATTAAGATAACCCATTGCCACACCGGTCTTCTCGTCGGTCACTTTACGCGACAACTCCTCGAGCATCTTCTGTGTGAACTTGGTCCCGGCCGGATAGAGCTCAACGCCGAAGTAATCGACAATACCGGTCGTCGTTTTACCCTGTAATAAGGTATAGAGTTTCGAAACGAGCAATTTCGTAAGAGATGCTACCTCCGTAGCGAATTTTTCATCAAGCTTTTCAAGCTGCGTCTTCTCCGAATTCTTGCTACGCTTGTTCTCCTTACCCGCACGGCTATAAAGTTTCGTGTCAATCACCACACCGTGCAGCGAAGGCTGTGCTTTCAACGAGGCATCCTTCACATCACCGGCCTTATCGCCGAAGATCGCACGCAACAGTTTCTCTTCGGGCGACGGATCGCTCTCGCCCTTCGGCGTAATCTTACCGATCAGGATATCGCCCGGGTGAACGTTGGCACCCACGCGGATGATACCATTGGCATCCAGATCGCGCGTAGCATCCTCACTGACGTTGGGAATATCGGAGGTCAACTCCTCGACACCACGTTTGGTATCGCGCACCTCCATAATATATTCGTCCACGTGTACCGACGTGAAGATATCCTCACGCTGGATACGCTCCGAAATCACAATAGCATCCTCGAAGTTGTAACCCTTCCAGGGCATGAAGGCAACCTTCAGGTTACGGCCCAATGCCAACTCGCCCTTCTCGGTCGAGTAACCCTCGGTCAGAATCTGTCCCTTGGTCACCTTGTCTCCGGTCAATACCGTCGGTTTCAAGGTGATCGAAGTATTCTGGTTAGTCCGACGATAACGCGGCAACTCATAGGTCGTAATCTCGGGAGCGAACGAGCAGATCACCTCCTCTTCGGTGCGTTCGTACTTGATCTGTATCTTGGTCGCATCGGCGAATACCACCTCGCCATCGCCCTCGGCGATGATCTGAATGCGGCTGTCGAGGATCATATCCTTCTCGATACCCGTTCCGACAATCGGAGCCTCGCACGTTACCAGCGGTACGGCCTGACGCATCATGTTCGATCCCATCAAGGCACGGTTGGCATCATCATGCTCCAGGAACGGGATAAGGCTCGCCGCGATCGAAGCGATCTGGTTCGGAGCTACGTCCATCAGCGTTACCTCCTTCGAGGTTACAACCGGGAAGTCGGCACCCTCACGAGCCTGGATACGATCCGGCTGCAGGAAGTGTCCCTCGTCATCGATGGGCACATTCGACTGTGCAACCACCTCGTTCTCCTCCTCCTCGGCCGAATAATATTTGATATGCGAGTTATCCAAATCGACCTGCTCGTTGGCTACGGTACGATAAGGAGTCTCGATGAATCCCATGTCGGAGATACGCGCATAGACGCAAAGCGACGAGATCAGACCGATGTTCGGTCCCTCAGGCGACTCGATCGGGCAGAGACGTCCATAGTGCGTATAGTGTACGTCTCGCACCTCGAAACCGGCGCGATCACGCGACAGACCACCAGGACCGAGGGCCGACAGACGACGCTTGTGCGTAATCTCGGCCAACGGGTTGATCTGGTCCATGAACTGCGACAACTGCGACGTTCCGAAGAACGAGTTGATCACGCTCGAAAGCGTTTTGGCGTTGATCAGATCGACCGGCGTAAATACCTCGTTATCGCGTACGTTCATACGCTCACGAATCGTGCGCGCCATACGCACGAAACCGACCGAGAACTGGTTCGAGAGCTGCTCGCCCACCGTGCGGACACGACGGTTCGACAAGTGGTCGATATCGTCTACCTCGGCTTTCGAGTTGATCAGCTTGACCAGGTATTTGATAATCGCGATGATGTCTTCTCGCGTCAGGGTACGGATCGCCGGATCGATGTCGAGATCCAGCTTCTTATTGATCCGATAACGGCCCACATCTCCCAAGTCATAACGCTTGTCGGAGAAGAAGAGCTTGTCGATCACATCGCGGGCAGTCGCCTCATCGGGTGGCTCGGAAGCGCGCAACTGTCGGTAGATATACACCACAGCCTCCTTTTCCGAGTTGCAGGGATCTTTCTGCAACGTATTGTATATGATAGAGAAGTCGATACCCGACGGATTTTCCTTGTGCAGGAGAATCGTCTTGGCACCGCTTTCAATAATCTGGTCGATATGCTGCTCTTCGAGCACCGTCTCACGGTCCACGATCACCGTATTACGCTCGATGGAAACAACCTCGCCGGTATCCTCATCCACGAAGTCCTCTCCCCAGGTAGAGAGTACCCTGGCTGCCAGTTTCCGACCGACCGCCTTCTTGAGCGCAGCCTTCGAAACCTTCACCTCGTCGGCCAGATCGAAAATATCAAGGATCTGCTGATCGGTTTCGTATCCGATGGCACGCAACAGCGTGGTTACCGGCAATTTCTTTTTACGGTCGATGTACGCATACATCACATTGTTGATGTCGGTTGCGAACTCGATCCACGAACCTTTGAACGGAATGATACGCGCCGAATAGAGCTTCGTTCCGTTGGTATGCATGCTCTGTCCGAAGAATACACCGGGAGAACGATGCAACTGGGATACGATGACACGCTCAGCACCGTTGATGACGAACGTACCGCGTTCGGTCATATAGGGAATCGTACCGAAATAGACATCCTGAACGACCACGCCGAAGTCTTCGTGCTCGTCATCGGTACAATATAATTTTAACTTGGCTTTTAAGGGAACACTGTAAGTCAGACCGCGCTCCAAACACTCCTCGATCGAGTAACGGGGCGGGTCGATATAGTAGTCGATAAATTCCAGAACGAAATTGTTTCTGGTATCGGTAATGGGAAAGTTCTCCTGGAAAACACGATACAGCCCCTCGTTTTTACGATTCTCGGCCGTCGTATCCATTTGGAAGAAGTCCCGAAACGATTTCAGCTGAACCTCCAGCAAATCGGGATAAGGGACCCGATTCTTGACCGTGGAAAAGCTAATTCTCTGTGATGTTTTTGTCGTGGACATCGGTAAATTCCAAATTAAAGTTGAAGGTTTTGAGCACCCGGGAATCACCCCCGGGAAACGGATCTATTTTAATCCGCTAATGCCCCCAGTGTAAACGCATTACACCCTGAGAGCATCCAAACTTCCAAAGATTAGACACAGCTCCTATCGGCACTTCTAATCTTTAGACCAGAAAAGGCATAGAGCTTACATCATCGTAAGCCCTATACCCTGAGTTTGTCCTGAAACGTAGGAAACTACTTAACCTCAACTTCAGCACCGGCCTCTTCGAGTTGAGCCTTGATAGACTCGGCCTCCTCTTTCGAAACACCCTCTTTGACGGCTTTAGGAGCGGCGTCAACCAAAGCTTTGGCGTCACCCAAAGACAGACCTGCAAGATCCTTCACAACTTTGATAACCTGAAGTTTCGACTGTCCTGCGTTCTTGATGATAACATCGAATGAGCTCTTCTCGGCAGCAGCCTCGCCTGCGCCGGCAGCAGGAGCCGCAGCAACGGCAACAGCCGCAGCAGCCGGTTCAATGCCGTACTCCTCTTTGAGGATCGTAGCCAATTCGTTTACCTCCTTAACTGTCAAATTTACCAATTCTTCAGCTAATTTCTTTACATCTGCCATAAGTCAATCTTATTAAATTTTGTTTTAAATTCTTGTTTGTTAATTTCTTTCTTCGAGTGTCTTCACGATACCCGCAATCTTTTGACCTGCATTTGCCTGCAATGCAGAGATAACATTCTTGGCAGGAGACTGCAGCAGCGCAACGATGTCGCCGATAAGTTCCTCTCTGCTCTTGATGTTACACAGAGTGTCCAACTGATTGTCTCCGACATAAACGCAGCCCTCTACATATGCGGCCTTCAAAACGGGTTTATCGCAGCTCTTGCGAAAATCCTTGATGACCACAGCAGGAGTTTTACCTGTATGCGCAAACATGATCGAGGTTGAACCCTCCAATACTTTTACCAGATCAGCATCCGCCTTCTCCGCTTTCTCCAAAGCCTTAGCCAGCAACGTGTTCTTTACGACGATCAGTTTCACGTCGCTCTCGAAACACTTGCGACGCAAAGTCGCAGTCTGCTCGGCATTCAGAGCCTCGATGTTCGTAATATAGAAGTGAGGATATGCGTTGAGCTGCTCGGTAAGGCTGTTGATTACAACCAGTTTTTCTTCCTTAGTCATCTCTTTAATCCTCCTTCTTATTTGGTTTCTACTGATTTAGTATCGATCTGCACGCCGGGGCTCATAGTGGTAGAGAGGTAAATACTCTTAACATAAGAACCTTTGGCAGCAGCCGGCTTCAATTTCAGAATCGTACCGATCACCGTCGAAACGTTATCGACGATCTGCTCGGCCGTAAACGAAATCTTGCCAACCGAAGTGTGGATGATACCGAATTTGTCGACCTTGAAGTCGATCTTACCCGATTTCACATCACCTACAGCCTTTCCAACTTCCATTGTTACCGTTCCGGTCTTGGGGTTCGGCATCAAGCCGCGGGGACCCAAGATACGGCCCAGCGCTCCGACTTTGCCCATTACGTTCGGCGTACAGATGATTACGTCGACATCGGTCCATCCGGACTTGATTTTGTCTACAAACTCATCCAAACCGACGAAATCGGCACCGGCAGCCTTCGCCTCGGCCTCTTTCTCCGGAGTACACAGGACGAGGACCCGCACCTGCTTACCCGTTCCGTGAGGCAGCGTCACCACGCCGCGAACCATCTGGTTCGCCTTACGAGGATCCACGCCCAGACGCACGTCAACATCTACTGAAGCGTCGAATTTCGTAAAAGTAATTTCCTTCAGAAGAGCTGCGGCTTCAGCGAGTTTGTAAGCCTTCCCAGGCTCCATCTTCGCATTGGCGATTTTTTGATTTTTTGTCAACTTACTCATTCTTGTAATGCATTACTCGTTAGGAAATTCTCCAACTACAGCGATACCCATGCTACGGGCAGTTCCGGCAATCATGCGCATGGCAGCCTCGACCGTAAAGCAGTTCATATCGGACATCTTGTCCTTGGCGATCTCTCGAATCTGATCCCACGTTACCTGACCTACCTTATCACGGTTAGGCTGTGCGGAACCCGACTGGATCTTCGCTGCCTCCTTGAGCTGAATGGCTACGGGCGGCTGTTTTACAACAAAGTCGAAAGACTTATCGCTATAAACCGTGATGATGACCGGCAGAATCTTTCCCGCCTTGTCCTGCGTTTTCGCATTGAACTGCTTGCAGAAGTCCATGATATTGACTCCTTTCGAACCCAATGCTGGTCCCACAGGGGGAGAAGGATTGGCAGCACCACCTTTGATCTGCAATTTGATAAATGCAGCAACCTCTTTTGCCATAGTTTTCCTTTGGTTAATTATTCTTTTTCAACTTGTGTGAAACTCAACTCCATAGGAGTTTTGCGCCCAAATATCTTCACCGATACCGTGAGTTTCTTGCGCTCGTTGTCGACGGCCTCGATGGTACCTTGGAAGCTTGAAAAAGGACCGTCTATCACTTTGATGGTTTCGCCGACAAAGAATGGTATTTCGTTCTCTTCTTCCATCGTGCTCAACTCGTCGACACGGCCCAAAATGCGACTTACCTCCTGCGGACGCAGAGGCGTTGCGATCATCTTGCGACTGTCTTCCTTGGTATCACCCAGGAAACCGAGCACGTTGGGTATATTGCGAATGATAATAGGTATCTGACCGACAAACGCGGCTTCGATCAACACATAACCCGGATAAGAGACCTTCTCCTTAGAGATTTTCTTCCCGTTGCGGATCGTATAGACTTTTTCGGTCGGGATAAGCACCTGCGAGATATAATCCTCCAGATGGCTATGGCGAATCTCGGACTCGATATACTCTTTGACCTTGTTCTCCTTACCTCCGACAGTGCGGACTACATACCACTGTTTTGTTGTTTCGCTCATGGCTACAAAAAAACAAGAATTAACGACCCAGATTAGCCAGGCCTTTGTAGATAGCCGCCATAATGTTTTCAAACGAAATGTCCATTGCCAAGATCACAATGGCAAAGATGAACGAAGCCACCATCACCACAACCGTCGAATTCTGAAGTTGGGCGAAAGTGGGCCACGTCACTTTGTGAACCAATTCGTTGTAGGACTCTTTTACGTAATTGAACATATCCTTCGTTGTTTATTTGGCAGGAGCAGAGAGATTCGAACTCCCATCAACGGTTTTGGAGACCGCTATTCTACCCTTGAACTATGCTCCTAAAAAGTAGTGCAAGTTTCGCTTGCACTACTCGTTTGATCTTATCTTCGGATTATTTGATAATCTTCAGGATCTGACCAGCACCTACCGTACGGCCACCCTCACGGATTGCGAAACGAAGACCCTCGTTCAATGCAACCGGGTAGATCAGTTTTACGGTGATAGTTACGTGGTCACCAGGCATTACCATATCTACGCCGTCGGGCAGAGCAACCTCACCGGTTACGTCCATCGTACGCAGATAGAACTGGGGACGATACTTATTGTGGAACGGCGTGTGACGGCCACCCTCTTCCTTCTTCAGGATATAAACCTCAGCCTGGAACTCGGTGTGCGGAGTGATCGAACCCGGTTTGGCAACGACCATACCACGTTTAACCTCTTTCTTGTCGATACCACGGAGCAGCAGACCTACGTTATCGCCAGCCTCACCCTCGTCGAGCAGTTTGCGGAACATCTCGACACCGGTACAAGTCGAAGTCAACGTCTTCTCCTCCAGACCGATGATCTCAACCGGATCACCTACATGGATCACACCTGTCTCGATACGGCCCGTTACAACGGTACCACGACCGGTGATAGAGAATACGTCCTCAACAGGCATCAGGAACGGCTTTTCGTTCTCACGAGGAGGAATCGGAATATAGTTGTCAACAGCATCCATAAGCTCCATGATCTTCTCCTCCCACTGCGGCTCGCCGTTCAGGCCACCCAGTGCGGAACCACGGATGATAGGTGCGTTGTCGCCATCGTACTCGTATTTGTTCAGCAGGTCACGAACCTCCATCTCAACCAGGTCGAGCATTTCGGGATCGTCAACCATATCGCATTTGTTCAGGAATACAACGATTCTCGGAACGTTTACCTGACGAGCCAACAGCACGTGCTCGTTGGTCTGAGGCATCGGACCGTCCGTAGCGGCAACAACCAGAATCGCACCGTCCATCTGCGCAGCACCGGTAACCATGTTCTTCACATAGTCGGCGTGTCCCGGGCAGTCTACGTGAGCATAGTGACGATTAGCCGTCTGGTACTCTACGTGCGAAGTGTTGATCGTGATACCACGCTCTTTCTCCTCAGGAGCGTTGTCGATCGAGTCGAACGAACGGAGCTCAGAGAGACCTTTCTTTGCCAATACGGTGGTGATAGCAGCCGTAAGAGTCGTCTTACCGTGGTCTACGTGACCGATGGTACCGATATTCACGTGCGGTTTGGACCGGTCGAATTTTTCTTTTGCCATAGTATAAAAGTATTAAGATTTTAATAAAAATTTCTCATTGAAATCTTCTTCCCAGCAAGATTAACGAGCGACGCAAACACAACCTCGAAAGGTGGTCTGCATCACACGCTACCCTGCACCTGAGAGCGGAAGACGAGGCTCAAACTCGCGACCCTTAGCTTGGAAGGCTAATGCTCTATCAACTGAGCTACTTCCGCAAAAACGCACCGTCAGGAGTTTCACTATCCCGGAAACCCGGAAGTCGAACAACCCAAGCGGTACTCAAATTTTATTAGTGGGAAGTGATGGATTCGAACCACCGAAGGCGTAAGCCAGCAGATTTACAGTCTGCCCCATTTGGCCACTCTGGTAACTTCCCATATCATTCCAAAAGCCTTTCAGACACCCTATCGTAATCAAGCTCAAGAATTTCCGGAGCCGATGGAGGGATTCGAACCCCCGACCAGCTGATTACAAATCAGCTGCTCTGGCCAACTGAGCTACATCGGCTTTTGGACCAATTTGGATTGCAAAGATAGAAAAAACAAAACAAACCTCCAAATAAAGATCGTTTTATTTTTCACTCCTTTCAAAGAACGTTTCTTACGCTCGAAATCGAACGCGAAATCGGGTGCAAATATAGGACTCTTTTGGAAATTACAAAATAGTTGGGGTCACTTTTTTTCTGAAAAAAGGGAAAAACACCTTTTTCCAAACTTCACCATCCGTACCGAACATCTTTCGGGAAGAGCGATATTCCATATTTATATGGAAGGAAGCGAAACGTACGAAAACGAGTCTCTATTCTCATCCATCCGACCGCGACCTTCGAGTTTCCAAAAAATTTTCCGGGGAGAGCAATTTTTCAGAAAAGCACTATGTTTACTCCCGAATACGAAAGAACGCTCGAACAGCATCAGCGCATCGCTCGACCTCTACCGCACATTCGGAACCACACGAACCAACCTGTTTGTGAAAGGTTCCTACACGTCGCTCAACCACACCTTCGCCTCCCAAACCCAACGAACACAAAGAGACGGGACTCGAACGCTACAACGACTCCGAAGGAACCGTCGCCAGGATCAACGTCGAAGCCAAAGCCGCCTTCACACGGTGGCTCGAACTCCAGGCCGACATTACATGGCAGTAACGCCGTTACAAGGAGCCCGAAGAGTGGAGCGACAAAGCACAACTTCCTCGCTCCGAACCTCAAGCTCGCCATGAATTCCCGATTCTCAAAACCGTAACGATGCAACTCAAGGCCGGTATACAGCACCTCTTCGATGCCTATCAGTCGGATTCCCATCAGGGTGGGAACAGGACTCCGGACATACCTACGGACCGTCGCTACCAGGCAGTTGGTTTTCAAATGCAAAATTGCGATTCTGACAGCGCCCGGTCGGAATACCGGCCCCTCTTCGACGAGTCCGCAAAAAATCTCGGATGAGATCCACGATCCGGTCCGAATCCATGCGCTTCGCACATAAACAGATACCCGAAGCGGGGAAAAAGGCCAGTTTCTTCCTGCTATTCTCTATTTAAAAATTACTTTCAAAAACTATCCACAGACAGGATGTTTTTAGTAATATTTTCGCTATATTTGATTTCAGTTAGCGGTTCTTTATCGAGACCCATCAAACCAAAGATTATTCCTGCATTCGGTTCTACGGATCCTTGCTACACCAAACAGTCCTCAACTAACACAAATATTAATACATCATGCCTATGAAAAAATTGGTTTTGCTGGTATCGGCATTCACGGCCGGCCTACTCTCGATGGGATGCAGCGACGATCCCGAAAACGATCCTGCGCTCCTGCCCGAACTGAAGATCGACGGCGAAACAACAATCGTCGTACCGTATGTCGGGGGGTCTTACACAATCCATTATACCCTCGAAAACGTCGAAAACGGACGACCCTATGCCGACTCCTCCTGTGATTGGATAACGGTTCTGTCTCATACGGAAACAGAGGCCCAAATCAAGGTCAATCCACTCGTCGACGCGCCTCGAACAGGGACCGTGACGCTCTCCTATCCCGAATGCAACAATATCACCGTAACATTCAATCAGAAAGAGATCGAACCCTTTACCCAAAGCATTTCGCTCTCGGTCGAACAGATTACGATGAACAGCGCAACGGTCGTCGTGTCGAATCCCTACGAAGAATATTGGGTTTGCCCGCGCGTCGAGACAAAATCCTTCTACGACATGCAAATTGCACCTGACCCGGCCAAATGGATCGCAACCTACTGCGACAAGAACTCCTCGATCGGCATGTTCATGTCGTAGCGTACCTACTATTATCAAAACTACAACAACAATCCCAAAACATTCCCCGATTACTACTCCATCTCGAAGGCCGACGGGAACAGCCATACCTTCAGCAATCTCCAGCCCGATACGGAATATGTTGCATTCGGTATAGAAGTCGATCCTTTCTGCAATGCTACGGGAGAGATCGTCTCGAAAGTCTTTAGCACCGAACCACTGCCGCCTGTAGAGACTATCGATCTCAGTTTCGATGTCGAGGCCTCGCTGACTTCACAAAGTGGAGACTATTGTTACATCGACCTGAAAATCACGCCTTCGAATACAACCGTACCCTATCTCTGCCTCTGTTCGTTCACACCCACGCTGGAGTCATCGATCAATACATGGGGTGGGCTGCAGGGCTATGTTGAGAACTATCTCGACTCGTATTTCTCCTCTACCGCCGCAAGCGAAATCCACACCGGAGCATGGCAATCCACCGATCTGAGACTTTACACGTGGGATCTGACCGACAATTGTCCTGTCAGCATCGTTCTGTGCGGATGCGATGAATTCGGGCGTATCACCAGCCAGATCGTCCGCAAGGACTTTGCGCTGCCCATCCAATAACCAAATCATTGTGAACACTAAATACAGGATACCATGAGAAAATACCTATCTATATTCGCACTTTTGTTCGGCCTGGTCTGCCTGACAACAGGCTGTAACAACGACGAGGAACAACCCGTCATACCGGCTCTCTCGACCGAGATGGAACAAGAATTGACCGTGCCTTTCGAGGGGGAAAGTTTCACGATTACCTACTCCATTACAACCAAAGACCGGCCTTACGTCGACAGTAATGCCGACTGGGCGCGCGTCGTAAGTTCCGACAATACGACTGCCAAGATCACGATCGAGCCAAATGAAGGCGAAGCACGTACAGCCGAAATCCGCATCTCGTACGGCAATGCCGATCCGTTGATCTTCGTCTTCTCTCAAGAAGCCAAGCCCGCATTCAGCGAGCTTCTCAAGATTTCGGTAGAACCCGACTGCAACTCTTTCAAGGTTATTCTGGAGAATCTCGAAGGTGAAGAGCTATGGTATTACTATATGGCTGTTACAAAAGCCTACTACGACGAACATATCGCAGCCGATCCTTCGGCCTGGGTCATCGAGAATGCCCGGCAGAAATATGATGCATGGCTCAATTATTATATGACATGGGGCGGAACTCCGCAATCTTTTGCAGAATATTATCTGCTGACAAACGCAAGCAAGGAAGAAAACACGTTCCAACAGTTCAACGACGGGAGCGAAGTGACACCCGATACGGAGTACGTGGCACTTGCCTACGACCTCGATCCGGAAGGGAACTGCAACGGCAATTACTCCATCTGCATATTCCGGACCAACCCGCTGCCTCCCGTTGAAACGATCGATGTGTCGTTCGATCTGGAGATCTCCTATCGCCCCGAAGAAGACCCACGCTATCCGTTCCGGATCGACATTACCCCCTCCATCGAAGACTGTTACTTCTTCTACTACATCGCTACGGAAGAAGATTACCAGAAGGCTCTTGCCTCACTCGGCGGCGGTGATCTGGACAAGATGACAGAGGAAATTTACAAACAGTTGGGAGAAATAGGCGAACTCTACAAATACCGCTACTACGGCCAGTATTACCAAACATGGTCATTCCCCGCAGACAGCGACGGAAAAGTGTCGCTACGCGCCATCGCGTGCGGATTGGATCCTTACGACCGGATCAATTCCCGAACGACGCTGAGCGAATGTTATACCTTTACCGTATCCCAATAACCGGGAACGGCGGGAATCGGCAGCAATTTTTTGCCGTCGGTCTCAAACACAAAATCGGGCGGTCTGATTTGCAGATCGCCCGATTCTTTTTATCAAAACGGCCGGAACCGGGTCCGGCCAGATGCGTCATGGATGACAAACAACGATACAGACCTTTCCGGCGGCTGCTACAAATTCAAAAGAGATGAAATAAAAATACGTTTCATTCTTCTGTTCCCAAGCAGGGAGCATCAAGACTTGCTTACGTCCATTTTTTTCTCAAAAGAGGGGGAAACAACGCTCTTTGCCAAACTTTGCCAAACTTTGCCATCCGTTCCGAGCATCTTTCGATGAGAGGTATATTCCATATATTATATGATAGAAAGCGGAGTGTGCAAAAGCGAAGCTCTATTCCCATCCATCCGACCGTGATCCTCGAATCTTCAAAAATTTTCCGGGGAGAGACAATTTTTCAGAAAAAGCACTATATTTGCTTCCGAATATGAAAGAACGCTCTCTCAGAGCACCCGCATGAAGTACCGCAATACATACATGAATCCGTCACACGTCGAGGCATCCGTTTCGATGATGGGTATGATGATGTCTATGCGCAGGTATAAACGCCGGGTGTAAGATTCGTCATACAATCTCACGTGATCTTTTGAATCCGGCTGTTCCCAGCCGGATTTTTTTATTTCCGTCCAATCCAAAATCAATCATACCATGAAAAAACAACCACTTCATTTCGAGACGCTGCAAATCCACGCAGGTCAACAATCCGATCCCGTTACAGGTTCATGCGCCGTCCCCATTCATCAAACCACAGCCTACACATCCGAGAGTGCCGAACAGGGAGCTTCTATCTTCGCCCTCGAACAACCCGGCTACATCTACACCCGGCTGAACAACCCCACAACCGCTGTATTCGAGGAGCGTATCGCCACCCTCGAAGGGGGTACGGCAGCCGTTGCCACCGCCTCCGGCATGGCAGCCCAGATGTTGGCCATCACCAACATTGCCGCAGCCGGCGACAATATCGTCAGTACCTCGTTCCTCTACGGAGGCACGACCAGCCAGTTCAAATACACCCTCCACCGCATGGGAATCGAGATCCGCTTCGCCCGGGGCGACGATCCGAAGAGCATCGCCTCGTTGATCGACTCCCGTACGCAGGCCATCTTCATCGAGACCATCGGCAACCCGGCGTTCAACATACCCGACTTCGAGGCAATCGCCGAGATCGGCCGCAAACACGGTGTCGCCGTAATTGTCGACAATACGTTCGGAGCCGGCGGATACCTCTGCCAACCGATACGCTGGGGAGCCAACGTCGTTACCCACTCGGCAACCAAGTGGATCGGCGGGCATGCCACGAGCATGGGCGGAGTTGCCGTCGACGGCGGGAACTTCGACTGGGGCAACGGACGCTACCCTCTCCTCAGCGAGCCGGCCGAAGGATACCACGGATACAACTTCTGGCAGAAGTGCGGCAACCAGGCTTTCGCCGTGCGGGCTCGCTGCGAAGTGCTGCGCGATACGGGAGCCTGCCTCAGCCCCTTCAACTCCTTCCTCTTCCTGCAAGGGCTCGAGACTCTCTCGCTTCGTGTACAACGCTCATCGGACAACGCACTCGAGATGGCCGAATGGCTCGAAAAACACCCGAAGGTCGAAAGCGTCAGCTACCCGGGCCTGAAAAGCAGTCCCTACCACACCCTTGCCCGCAAGTACCTCACCAACGGATTCGGTGCCGTCCTCTCGTTCCGGGTCAAAGGGTCGTTCAAACAGGCGGCTGCCCTTCTGAACAACCTGCACGTCATCAGCCACGTCGCCAACGTCGGCGATGTACGGAGCCTGATGATCCACCCCGCATCGACTACCCACTCACAGCTCAACGAACGGGAGCTCGTCGCGTCAGGGGTCTATCCGAACCTGCTCCGCTTCTCGCTCGGCATCGAGCATATCGACGACTTGAAAGAGGATATCGACTACGCACTCAAACAACTCTAAGCAACATGAATCTATACCGACATAACCGACCTTTCGAACTGGAGCGCGGAGGCATCCTGCCCGAACTGGTCATAGCCTTCAGCACCTACGGGGAGCTGAACGCCGCACACGACAACGTCGTATGGGTCTGCCACGCCCTGACGGCCGATTCGGAGGTGGCCGCATGGTGGCCCCACACGGTCGAGGCGGGGCGATTCCTCGACCCGGCCCGTCACTTCATCATCTGCGCCAACATCCTGGGTTCCCACTACGGTACCACCGGACCGCTCCACATCAACCCCGCCACCGGACGTCCCTACTACGGCGATTTTCCCGAGTTGACGATCCGCGACATGGTCAAGGCCCACCGGCTGCTGGCCGACATGCTGGGGATTCACCGCATCGAGGCCCTGATCGGCAGCTCGGTCGGAGGGTTCCAGGCCGTCGAGTGGGCCGTCGAGGAGCCGGAACGGATCGAGAAACTCGTGCTGATCGCCACGGCAGCCAAGGCGACCCCGTGGTGCATCGCCATCGACGAGACACAACGCATGGCCATCGAGGCCGACTCGACCTTCGGCGAGCCCTATGCCTCGGCCGGATTGAAGGGACTGGCGGCAGCGCGTGCCATCGGGCTGCTCTCCTACCGCGGAGCCGACGGGTACAACCTTACCCAGCAGGATACGGAGGAGACCCCCGTACAACACCGTGCCTGCACCTACCAGCAGCACCAGGGCGAGAAACTCTGCCGTCGCTACAACGCCTACTCCTATTACAAGATCCTCAACGCCTTCGATACGCACAACGTCGGACGGGGGCGCGGAGGCATCGAAACGGCCCTGCAACGCATCACGGCCCAATGCCTCGTCGTGGGGATCTCGACCGACATCGTCTTCCCCGCCTCGGAGATGCGCTCGCTCAACGACCTGCTTCCACACAGCACCTACCACCAGATCGACTCGCCGTTCGGCCACGACGGGTTTCTGGTCGAACACGAACAACTGAACCGAATTTTAAACCCCTTTATCAATTCCAGCCATGAATAAGATCAAAATCGGCCTGTTCGGCTTCGGCGTAATCGGGCAAGGCATCTTCCAGGTTCTCGAGAAGTCCCGGAACGCCCATGCGGAGATCGTCAAGATATGCGTCCGTTCGGCCTCGAAACCCCGCAGCATCGACCGCGCCTACTTCACGACCGATCCCGAAGAGATCCTCTCCTCACCGTCGATCGACCTGATCGTCGAGGTGATCGACGATGCGGCCGCCTCATACCGGATTGTAAAAAGTGCCCTGCAACGGGGCATTCCGGTCGTCTCGGGCAACAAGGCGATGCTCGCACGCCACCTCCCCGAACTGATCGACTTGCAACGCAAGCACAACGTGGCGCTGCTTTACGACGCATCGTCCTGCGGATCGATCCCCGTCATCCGCAATCTCGAAGAGTACTACGACAACGACCTGCTGCTCGAAGTAAAGGGTATCCTGAACGGCTCCTCGAACTACATTCTCTCACGGGTGTTCGACCACAACGAGAACTACGATGCCGCCCTGGCGCAGGCACAGGCGCTCGGATTCGCCGAAAGCGACCCTTCGTTCGACATCGAGGGCTACGACTCGCTCTTCAAACTGGTCATCATCACCGTCCATGCGCTGGGCGTTTACGTCCATCCCGACCGGATCTTCACCTACGGCATCTCGACCATCCACGATTCGGACATCCAGTATGCCCGCGACAAGCGGTACAAGATCAAACTCGTGGCGCAGGTGGTCAAGGTGAGCGACCGCAAGTTCACCATGTTCGTCATGCCGGAGTTCGTCACCAAAAGCAAATACATCTACAGCGTCGACGACGAGTACAACGGCGTGGTGATCCGGGGCGAGTGCTACGACCGTCAGTTCATGTTCGGCAAGGGGGCCGGCAGTCTCCCGACCGCTTCGTCGATCCTGAGCGACATCATGGCCCGCCAGCACGACTATCGCTACGAATACAAGAAACAACACTACCTGGACAAACCGGAGTATACGACCGACGTGGAGTTGAAGGTCTATGTCCGCTACGCAGAGACCGACGTACTACGAATTCTCCATTTCGAGCGCATCACCGAGCAATACCGGAGCGAGGAGTGCAACTACGTGATCGGCAACATCAAGCTTTCGGAGTTGATCGCCAAACGCCAAGCTCTCCGCAACAAAGATCTTTTTCTGGCCAACTTCCAGAGTTTCTTCAACGATCTGGACCGATAAAAACGGAGAAAAAACGACACTCTGCACCATGCGGCGAATCAAGAGGAGAATCCACAAAATTCTCCTCTTTTTTTTACAGCTATTTGTTGGTAACATAATCGTAAAGCTATATCTTTGCCGAAAACTTGGCAATTTATAAATCACCTTCCATCTATTATGTCACTTAGCAACAACGTAATGATCGTTCGGCACAAGCTGCTGACCAACTTGATAAAATTATGGAAAGAGGATCGTCTGGTCGAACATATCGACCGCCTGCCGATCGAACTCAGCCCCCGCCACTCTCGTGTGCTGGGGCGCTGCTGCATCCATAAGGAGCGCGCCGTTTGGAAATACAAATCGCTGCCGCTGTTGGGACTGGACATGTCGGACGAAACCGACGAGCTGACACCACTGTCCGAATATGCCCGCCAGGCACTCGAACGCAAAGGCCGTACACAAAAAGAGAATATTCTGTGCGTCATCGACGAGGCCTGCTCCTCCTGCGTACAGACCAATTACGAAATTACGAACCTCTGTAAGGGTTGTGTGGCCCGTGTCTGCGCTTCGAACTGTCCGAAGAACGCCATCGACTTCAACCGTGAGGGCAAAGCCGTGATCAACCACGACATATGCGTCAGCTGCGGTATCTGCCACAGCAGTTGTCCCTACCACGCTATCGTCTACATGCCCGTACCGTGCGAAGAGGCTTGTCCGGTGGGAGCTATCAGCAAGGACGAAAACGGCGTAGAGCATATCGACGAGAACAAATGTATCTACTGCGGCAAATGTATCAACAGCTGCCCGTTCGGTGCCATCTTCGAGGTATCGCAGGTATTCGATGTACTACAGCGTCTGCGCGACGGCGAGAAAATGGTCGCTATCGTCGCTCCAGCCATCCTGGGTCAGTACAACATCTCTCCCGACAAAGTATATGGTGCCATTCTTCAGATCGGCTTCACCGACCTGATCGAGGTGGCTCAGGGTGCCATGGAGACCATCCGCCACGAGGGAACCGAACTGGGCGAGAAACTCGCCGAAGGCCAGCCCTTCATGACCACCTCCTGTTGCCCCTCCTATATCGAACTTACGCGCAAGCACATCCCGGAGATGCAGAAGTATGTATCCGACACCGGTTCGCCGATGTATTATGCAGCCCGCATCGCCAAGGAGAAATATCCCGATGCCAAGGTGGTCTTCATCGGTCCCTGCGTTGCCAAACGTAAAGAGGCCCGTCGCGACGAGTGCGTGGATTTTGTCCTGACCTTCGAGGAGGTCAATTCCATGTTCGACGGTCTGGGTATCGACGTGGCAACGACCGACCCGTTCGCCGTACCTTTCGTTTCGACGCAGGCTGCCCACGGATTCGCTCAAAGCGGCGGTGTATTAGGAGCCGTACAACTCTTCCTGGCAGACAACCATCTGCCGGCCGTAAACGGTACCCAGGTGGCTAACCTGAACAAGAAAAACGTATCGCTCCTGCGTGCCTATGCGAAGACCGGGAAGGCTCCTGTACAGTTCATCGAGGTGATGGCGTGCGAAGGCGGATGTATCACAGGACCGAGCACCCACAGCCTGCATGATGTAGGTAAACGTCAGTTCGCCAAAGAGTTGGCAAAGCACTAAAACCTGGATCATGAAAGAGCTTGTCGATCGGCTGAGACGGAATCAGGCTCTTCCCGCTGAAGAGCTCCGGCGGCTGCTGACCGACAACGATCCAACGATTCGAGAATATCTGCGCCGAAATGCCCAAGAGGTTGCTCTTGCGCATTTCGGCCGCGGAATTTTCATCCGAGGCCTGATCGAAATCAGCAATCGTTGTCGCAACGATTGTCGCTATTGCGGCATCCGACGCAGCAACCGCCTCGCCACCCGTTACCGTCTCGACCGACAGACCGTTTTGGATTGCTGCGCAGAAGGGTATCGCCTGGGAATGCGCACCTTCGTCATGCAGGGGGGAGAAGATCCCGCCCTGACGGATGCCTTTTTAACAGATCTGGTCGGGGAGATTCATCGCCGATGGCCCGACTGTGCCATCACACTCTCGCTCGGAGAACGTTCCGAAGCCTCCTATCGCGCCCTTTTCGAAGCGGGAGCCAACCGCTATCTGTTGCGCCACGAAACCATTGATCCGGACCACTATCGTCTGCTCCATCCGGAGGAGATGTCCCTGGAGAACCGCGTTCAGTGTCTGCGGGCCCTGAAAAAGATCGGCTACCAGACCGGTACGGGAATCATGGTCGGTTCACCCGGTCAAACGCCAGACCTCATCGTAAAGGACCTGCAGTTCATCGCCGAATTCAAACCGCAAATGATCGGCATCGGTCCCTTCATTCCCCATCGGGACACCCCGTTCGGTCAGGAGCCGGCCGGCAGCGTCGAACTGACTGTCAAGTTGCTGTCGATTCTGCGGCTGCTTTGTCCATCGGCACTCATCCCGGCTACGACGGCTCTGGCAACACTCTCCGGCGACGGCCGGATCCTGGGTATCCAGGCCGGAGCAAACGTTGTCATGCCGAACCTGTCGCCTCCGGACGAACGTTCGAAATACAACCTCTACAACGGCAAGGCAGCCTTCGGGTGTGAAGCGGCCGAGGGGTTGGATTCACTGGAAAGAGAATTGGAAAAAGTCGGTTACCACATCTCATGGGACCGAGGAGATTATATAGAACAAGATTAAAAATTCATACCTTATGTATCAAGCTGCATCCTCCGTTGCGGAGGAATTCATCCATGACGGTGAAATCGTCGATACGCTGGCCTATGCCCGCGAGAATCGTGCGAATCGTCCCCTGATCGAGGCGATCCTGCAAAAGGCAGCCGAAGGCAAGGGGGTCTCTCACCGCGAAGCGGCCGTCCTGCTCGAATGCGAGTTGCCGGACCTGAACGAACGGATGTTCGAACTGGCCCGCCAGATCAAACAGAAATTCTACGGTAACCGTATCGTGATGTTCGCCCCGCTCTATCTGTCGAACTACTGCATCAACGGCTGTGTATATTGCCCCTATCACAAGAAGAACAAGACCATTCCGCGCCGCAAGCTGACGCAGGACGAGATCCGTCGCGAAGTAACGGCACTACAGGATATGGGACACAAGCGTCTGGCCATCGAGGCGGGCGAAGACCCCGTAAACAACCCGATCGAGTATATTCTCGAGTCGATCAAGACGATCTATTCGGTACACCACAAGAACGGTTCGATCCGCCGCGTGAATGTCAATATCGCCGCCACGACCGTCGAGAATTACCGCAAACTGCGCGATGCCGGCATCGGCACCTATATCCTCTTCCAGGAGACCTACAACAAAGCCTCCTACGAGAAACTTCACCCGACCGGACCGAAGAGCGACTACGCCTACCACACCGAAGCGATGGACCGCGCCATGGAGGGTGGTATCGACGATGTCGGCATCGGCGTTTTGTTCGGACTGAACACCTACCGGTATGACTTTGTCGGACTGCTTATGCATGCCGAGCACCTCGAGGCACGATTCGGTGTCGGTCCCCACACGATCAGCGTACCGCGTATCTGCCCGGCTGACGACATCGACACGAAGGACTTCCCCGATGCAATTTCGGACGAGATCTTCCGTAAGATCGTCGCTACAATCCGTATCGCCGTTCCCTACACCGGCATGATCATCTCCACGCGTGAATCGCAACGTTCGCGTGAGCAGGTTCTCGAAATCGGTATTTCGCAAATCAGCGGCGGCTCGCGTACCAGCGTCGGCGGTTATGCCGGAACGACCCACGAGGAGTTGGATTCCGCCCAGTTCGACGTGAGTGACCACCGTACGCTGGACGAAGTGGTACGCTGGCTGCTTGAGTTGGGATATGTTCCGAGCTTCTGTACGGCCTGCTACCGTGCCGGACGTACGGGCGACCGCTTCATGTCGCTGGTCAAGACAGGTCAAATCGCAAATATCTGTACGCCGAATGCGCTGATGACCCTCAAAGAGTATCTTGAGGACTACGCATCGCCCGAGACCAAGGCTATCGGTGAAAAGGTAATTGCCCGGGAGATTCCGGCCCTGCTCAACGAACGTGTCCGCAAGATCGTCGAGACGAACATCGAGGAAATTGCCCACGGCAAACGGGATTTCCGCCTGTAATAACCCCTAAAAGGAACGAGACCATGAATACGCCCACCCCTCGTGCCGAAAGGCTGCACATTGCATTTTTCGGCCGACGCAACAGCGGCAAGTCATCGCTCATCAACGCCCTGACCGGCCAACAAAGCGCCATCGTATCCGATACACCGGGGACGACGACCGACCCTGTCCTGAAAGCGATGGAGATCCACGGATTGGGTGCAACCGTGCTGATCGACACGCCGGGATTCGACGACGAAGGAGAGTTGGGAGCCAAACGCGTGGCCGAGACCCGCAAAATTCTGGACAAAACCGACCTGGCAGTCCTGTTGATTGCCAGCGAAACACCCTGTCCGGATGAGATCGACTGGTTCCGCCAACTGCAACAGCGAAATATCCCGACCGTTGTCGTGCGCAGCAAGGCCGACCGTGCCGACAACGACGAGTGCGAAACGAACTGGGAGCACCTGTTCGGACAGCGCCCCTTGCGTGTGAGCGCGACGAACAAGACGGGGCTCAGTGACCTGCGCGAAGCGTTGATTCGCAATCTTCCGGAGGATTACAACCAACCCGAAATTACGGGTGAACTGGCATCGGCCGGCGATGTGGTAATGCTCGTCATGCCGCAGGACATTCAGGCCCCCAAGGGGCGTCTGATCCTGCCGCAGGTACAGACCATCCGCGAACTGCTCGACAAGAAGTGCCGCGTCGTATGCTGCACGACCGACCAGATCGAAGGGACGCTCGCCTCTCTGGCCGCAGCTCCGAAGCTGATCATCACCGATTCCCAGGTCTTCTCAACGGTCTATGCACTGAAACCGGCCGAAAGTCTGCTGACTTCGTTCTCAGTCCTCTTTGCCCGTTACAAAGGCGACATCGACTACTTCGTCGAAAGTGCCGCCGCAATCGGGCAGCTGACCGAAAACTCCCGTGTACTGATCGCCGAGGCCTGCACCCACGCCCCGTTGACCGAGGACATCGGCCGTGAAAAAATTCCGGCCATGTTGCGCAAGCGCATCGGCAAGAACCTACAGGTGGAGATTGTCTCCGGCACGGACTTCCCGTCCGATCTGACTCCCTACGATCTGGTAATCCACTGCGGAGCCTGCATGTTCAACCGCAGACACGTATTGAGCCGCGTGGCACAAGCCCGCACCCAACACGTTCCGATGACCAACTACGGTGTCTCGATCGCCTATCTGCAAGGTATTCTGGACAAGATCGAATATTAAAACATCGATACTCCTGTCATGAAACAGGTCCGAATCGAGAGTTCGATTCGGACCTGTTCATTTATACTCTGTTCAGACCGGCTATTTGTTCCACGCCTCAGAGGGGAAATACTTCATGTACTGCACGCGCTGGAACATGGCCGAAGTATCGTTCTTGAAGTTCAGGCGGCCGCGGAACTCATCGAGCGAACTGAATCCCTGCCGCTCGGCCCAACGATCAATGAATTCGTTCATCTCGGCAATGACTCCAAATCCCTTCTGGTGGATCGCCGTGCAGACCTGCACAGCCTCGGCCCCACACAAAAGCGCCTTGACGGCAGCCTCTCCGTCATGCACACCCGTCGAAACGGAGAGATCCAACTGCGGCAGTACGGCCGAGCAGATTGCCACCATGCGGAGTACATTGCGCAGCTCCGTAGCTTCGCTGTAAGGCGAACTCTCCACGAAAGTCATCCGCTCGATATCCACATCAGGTTCGAAGAAACGGTTGAAGAAGACCACACCGCGCGCCCCTTGTCCGAGCAGCGTACTGGAGAGAGCAAATACGTTGGTTATACGCATCGGAAGTTTTACCGAGACGGGGATTTTCACCGCCTTGGCAACACGCCGCACGATCCGGGCATAACTCTGCTCCAGATCACGCGCCGAAGCATGAATATCGGTCGGCTGGATAAAGACATTCAATTCGAGCGCCGAAGCTCCGGCCTGTGCCATCAACGAGGCATACTCGATCCAATCCCCGTCGTCGGCCACACAGTTGATGCTGGCAATGATCGGAATTTTGGTTTTGGCACGGGCATCGCTCACCAGCTGCAGGAATCCGGACTTATAGTCATCGCCCAAATATCGCTGGAGATAGACATCCGCATCGCCATAGGCCGACTCGGAGACAGCACCCAGCGCGGTGGCATGATGCAGGATCTGTTCTTCGAAGATAGACTTTAACACGACGGCACCGGCTCCGCTGGCGGCACATTGCTCGATGTTTTTCAGAGTAGCCGTATACGGTGAGCTGCTCACGATGATCGGACTCGAAAGGTCGAATCCCAGGTATTTTGCTCGCATTGTTTCTACATGGTTTAATCGTACATCCCCGATGATCGGGGCTATCGCCCAATTATTGCGAAATATAACAAAATTTATTCTCTTTTTCAAATTTCGGATCAGGAATCGGCATCCTCCGCTCCGCTTGTCCTTACCTTGACATAAATTCGCCCGGCAAAACACCTTCAAGCAAGGCGGATGCACCGACAAATGCCCCAAAAAGTTTCGAAGACAAAGGCGATACCTAACAAAAGACAGTCGCAGATTCGAGCGACTGTCTTCCGTGGACCCAGAGGGGCATGATCCCACGACCTTCGGATTATGAGTCCGCTGCTCTAACCAACTGAGCTATGGGTCCTTCACTACGGATATAAAATCCGACGCGGGGACAAAATTAGGAAAAACGACTGGATTCTCAAAATAAAACATCATTTTTTCATAAAAAGGAAAATCCGGGTCCAATCGAGTTTCAGGAACGAAATCCGGATGCGGTATCCCGATCCGCCGCCGCCTCGACAGAAATATTTTCAACCCGGATGCTGAAAAACGAGAAAAAATTACTACCTTTGCTCCGCTTAAGCATTTTTAACAAACAAAACAAACGAAATGAAACCAGGTATTCACCCCGAAAATTATCGTTTAGTGGCATTCAAAGACATGTCGAATGGCCACGTGTTTTTGTGCAGGTCCGCCGTTTCGACAAAAGAAACCATCGAAGTGAACGGCGAAACCTATCCCGTGTATAAGATGGAAATTTCCAACACCTCTCACCCGTTCTACACCGGTAAGATGAAGTTGGTTGACACCGCTGGTCGCGTCGATAAGTTTATGAGCCGCTACGCAAAACGCTACGATAAAAAAGCTGGCAAATAATCCGGAGGATTGTTCGTCACTTCAAAATAAAAAAGGGCTGTCCGTCGGACAAGTCCTTTTTTATTTTCCTCATCAGGAACAGGAACTACTTCCTCCGACGCAAAATAATTTGCGGGATCGAGACGCATTGCTTACCTTTGTGAAATCAGAACAAACGAACTATAACAGAGATGGAATTTGAAGGTATTGTAGTTAAGATACTGCCGCCACAGCAAGGAACTTCGGCTCGCGGCGAATGGCAGCGCCAGGAGGTGATTTTCGAACAACCGTCCGAGTTCTCCCGCAAAATCTGCGTCACCTTCTTCAACAAACCGAGCGAAGTGGCCAAACTTCGTGAAGGAGCCGCCTATATCGTATCGGCCAACGTCGAGTCCCGTGAATACAACGGACGCTGGTACACCGATGTGCGGGCATGGAGAATCCAGCCCAAAGAGAACCAAGCACAACCGGTTACACCGCAGATGCCGGAAGCAGCCCCCTTTGAGGAGCCAGCCTATTCGACCACTCCTGCATCGGAGGTTGATGATCTTCCTTTCTAACAAAGGGAAACTCAATGAAAAAGAGCGAACCCGACGGGGTTCGCTCTTTTTTACTTCAAGGAGAGACCTACTCTGCAACGACCTTAACAGCAGGCGTCACATCGGCAGCCTTTACCTCAACATTCGTCGAATCGCTGTTTTCCACATAAGGAATCACGTCAAGAACCTCAATCTCGAACTTCAACGCCTCATTGGCCGGAATCATCCGATTCATGCCGCGCCCCCCATAAGCCAGTTCGGAAGGAATCCACAAGGTAATCTTACCACCTTTTCCTACGAGCATCAAACCCTCGGTCCATCCTTTTATCACACGGTTGAGAGCCGTCGGGAAGGGCTTATCCTCTTTCGAAGCGATTTCAGGATCCTCCAGCAGCATTCTCTCTTTCACCTCTTCAGGCTTGTTTTCGAAACGCGAACTGTCGAAAACATCGCCCTTATGATTGATTCCGATATAATGTACCATGACCGTATCACGGGGATCCTTGGCCATAACCGTCTCATCTCCCTTCTCCTCTATTTTATAGAGCAAGCCTGAGTCGGTTTTCTGAACACCGGGTTCCTTCTCAATTTTAGCAAGCCACTCCTCGCACTCTTTCTTGTTTCTCTCCGGAAGGACTACCATAAAGTAATGTCTCAGGAAATTGAGGCACTCATCATGCGTCATGCGAGGATTCCCCCCTTCTCCGTAATTGTCAAGAATACCTTCGTTGAACCAATAGATCTGAATCGGCTGATCCTGCTTGGTAAGCAGATTGTTACCCATATCCACACCGAATGCATACGAGAAATTCTGACGCTCCTGCACGCTTTCGAACATGATCGTATCGACACTCGGCTCAGGCAATCCTGCTTGTTTACTCTCTGCACGACTCTTTCGAAGGATGCTGAGACGCTCCTGATATTTCGAACTGAAAAAAGACTCGAGCTCTTTCAGGGCCTCTTCATGGGTCATGCTGGCTTTTCCAAGTGCGCCCTCCTCAATACCTTTAGTTACCTCTGCCATATCGAAGGGAATATCCCCCATCGAGTGAAACATTCCGAATCCGATATCACTACCGAACGCATACGAAAGGGTATCGAGCTGCGATTTGTCACCTTTCGTAATCAAGCCGTTCTTGCTCGTACAAGAGGCGAGAACTACGGCACACACAAGTGCCAGAAGATACAAAGTTCTTTTCATTGTGTTTGAAATATTAATTTGAATTATCTGCATTTTTTCTCCACGATGCTGCAAAGATAAACGAAAGTCGATGCCTTCGTTCATTTTTTTTCTTTTTCTAAAAAACAGGGCTCGATTCTTCACTTTTTGAAGTTTCCGACTTCGGCTCGCCTCTTTCGATCAAGTCTCTACAGGAGAAACTACCTTCTGGAGGAACGTTTCACATCGAGCAACTCTATTTCGTAGAACAAAGTCGCATTGGATCTGATTCCCAACGACTCATCGCCCTCTTTCCCGTAGGCCAATCGTGCCGGAATCCAAACATTGATCCTTCCTCCCTTTCCGATAAGCTTTACGCTCTGCTGCAAGCCAGGCATCAGATCACCGACAGCCATGCGAGTCGTATCTCCCCGGTCGTAGGACGAGTCGACCACTTCGTCCGCTACGGTCCTTGCCGTATATCGGAACGAAACCGTATCTTGACTGTTGCGTGCAGTCTGCGATTCATCACCAACATCCAATACTTCATAGGTCAAGCCGGTATCCGTCTTGGCATACGTACGGTTATTCTGGCGGAAATCTTCCAAGAATTGGTCCTCATATGCCTGAATTTGCTCCGGCTGCGAAACATTTACATAGCGCAGATAGATGGCTTGTGCCTCTTCCGGAGTCATGCGCGTTGTCCCCTCGTAGACATCTTGAATTCCCTGGCATACCTCCTCTACATTGAGCGTCGAATCCATCCGCTGCAGATTATACCCGACGTTGAGTCCGATAACGTAAGCCACCGAATCGGTCTCTGCGGGGAGAGTCACATTTTTCCCTCCTCCCGAACACGACATTCCCGACAGCAGGAGTATCGCCAGAACGATCCAACCGTATCTTTTCATGACCGATTTTTCTTTTTGGAAAACAGAAGGATCAACAGCGAACCCAACAGAGCCGATGCCAATGAACCGAACAGGATGGCTATTTTACCTCGACTGATCAGTTCCGGAGAAGAGAAGGCCAACGTATCGACAAAGATCGACATGGTGAACCCGATTCCACCCAAACAAGCTATGGCAAACAGCATTTTCCAAGTTGCGCCCTGCGGTTTTTCCGCCAGTTTCGTCTGGACGGCCAACCAACTCGACAGGAAAATTCCCAAAGGTTTTCCGATCAGCAAGCCAAAAAAGACACCCATTCCGATCGCTCCGGTTTCTGGTGTAGAGTGGAATATCCGCAAATGTTCCACCGAATCGATTGTCACACCTGCGTTTGCCAATGCAAAAATAGGCATAATAAGGAAGGTTACATAGGGCGACAAGGCATGTTCAAGGCGATAGCTCACCCCGACCGACTTACTTGCCAACGAAGACATCGTTCGCAGATAATAGCGATGCTCCTCATTGGGAAAGTCGTCCGCCTGCGCCTCGGCACTGAGCAGCGCCTCATTCAAGTTGGATATTTTATGGGCGAAATACTCCTTGCTGTAACGCGGTTTCATCGGGATGAACATGGCAATCACCACACCCGACAGCGTCGAGTGGATTCCCGAGTAGTAGAACAACGTCCAGACAATGATACCGGGAATCAAATAGAACATCAAACGGGTTTCACCCACCCGATTAAAGAAGTAGAGAAGACCGAGTATCAAAACGGCAATACCCAACAATATCAGATTGACCGACTCTCCGTAGAAAAGGGCGATCACCAAAATAGCACCCAAATCATCGGCCACAGCCAATGCCGTCAAAAAGATCTTCAACGAAATAGGGACCTTGTCCCGGAACAGCGACAGGATACCGATTGCAAAGGCAATATCGGTAGCCATCGGAATACCCCAGCCACCAGCGGCAACCGTTCCCGCATTGAAAGAAGCATAGATCGCTGCCGGCACGATCATACCGCCCAAAGCGGCCAAAACCGGGAGGATAGCCTGTCGAACGGTCGACAGGTGCCCGTTTACGACCTCCCGCTTGATCTCCAATCCCACCAGGAAGAAGAAGACCACCATCAGGACATCGTTTACAAACGTCTGCACCGTCATTCCATGAGGGAACATCCAGTCGACATACCCTTCGCTCCGGATCAACAAAGCGACATCCACATTGAGCAGACGATGGTAAAAATCAGCGGTCCAAGAATTATTGGCCAAAAACATCGCCACAATGGCGCTAAGCATCAACATCAGACCTCCCGCCCAGGGCGACTCCAGGAAACGGCGTCCGTGCAACTGGAATTGGTAACGTTTCCGCACCCAGCGATACATGGAAAACAATCTCATCGTTTATTTATGTTTCGTATTAGTTCTCAAAGTCAAACCACACAATTTATAAAGGATACGCGCACCGACTACCGCATCGACCTTTTCCTCGGAACGCGGAACCACCTCAACCAGGTCGAACCCGACGATACGGCGGCCCGAATCGGCGACGCACTCCAACAGGTAAACAACCTGCTCAAACGAAAGTCCTCCCGGGACCGGCGTTCCCGTATGCATACAATGCTCCAGGGCCAAACCATCGATATCGAAGCTGACATAAACCATTTGTGGAAGTTCTTTCACAATGCGCCGACAACTTTCGGCCCAAGTCCCTCCTTCAAAGGCAGCTCTGGAAAGTGACCGGGAATCGAACTGTGAGATCCGCTCGTCGCGTACACCCATTTCGGCCTCGGCATCGCAATAGTCACGCACTCCGACCTGAACGAGTTTCCGAACCTGGGGGACATCCCGCAGGACATTGAACATGATCGAGGCGTGCGAAAAGTCGAACCCCTCGTATGTATCGCGTAAGTCACAATGAGCGTCGACATGCAGGATTCCGAACTCCGGAGTCTGCTCCCCGATCGCCTTAATCAAACCATAAGGGGTCGAATGGTCTCCTCCGACCAATCCTACAATCTTCCCTTGCGAAAGCCAATGCCGGGCCTGCCGATAAATGTTCTCGTTCATCGCAGCACACCCTTCGTTCACCCGGCGCAATCGTCGCTCTGTTCTTTCATCCTCCAGGGTTCCACCCTCTTCCAGATTGCGGATCACCTTTTCGGCATCGGTTCTCAAACGCTGCGACTCGTCCTGCAACGAATAGTCGATGTCTGCTGTGGCGATTCCTCTTTTCCAAGCTCCCGGAGCGGAAGGATCGTACAGGTCGAGCTGCGACGAAGCTTCGATGATGGCATCCGGGCCGTAAGCCGTCCCTGCTCCGTAAGATACGGTAACATCCCAAGGAGCTGAAATCAGCACCAAATCAGCCTCTTCCGGTGTAAACGGGAGACCATAATAAGCTCCGTTATCCAACCCCACTCCATTCGGATCGAATGCTTTTAAATCCATAATGAAACGATTTTCTCAGAAAAAAAATCCAGTCGACATGCATGCATCGTGACATGGTCTTCCCTTCTCTTTCGGTCTACGACAACGCCAGGAAGGTAAGGTCGTGACACATACGTTCCCGTTTCGAAACTCGTTGATCCATATCCTATGCACTGCAAAGATAGGAAAAAAATATTTTTATCGCTCTCTTTGGCTCGGATAGAATAGACTTGATCCGGATAAAAAGTTCAAGCGAATTGGGCTTTTCTCTTCTCTTTCCCTCCATGAAAAGAAGATGGGTTGCATCGCGGTAAAAAACCCATGTAAGCATGATTTTTTGCGTACGACTTTTTGTATCTTTGTCGGGAAGAACAAAATTCGTACAACTCGAAACAAAGTCATGCCTCCTTTGAAAATAATCGCAGACGAAGCCATACCTTTTCTGAAAGGCGTGCTCGAACCTTATGCCCGGATCGAATACAGACCCGGTCGGGATTTTTCCTCGACAGATATCCGTGATGCCGATGTCCTGTTGATCCGCACCCGCACCCGCTGCAACCAACAGTTATTGAAAGGCAGCCCGGTACGAATGATCGTTACGGCTACTATCGGATTCGACCACATCGACCTGGATTATTGCCAACAACAGGGGATTGAAGTCGTCACGGCTGCCGGCTGCAATGCCAGGGGCGTATTGCAATACATCGGTGCGACGTTGGCCCATCTTTCCCGTCTGCAAGGGTGGACACCAAAAGATAAAACATTAGGGATCATCGGTGTAGGACACGTCGGCTCTCTCATTGACGAATATGCCCGCGCGTGGGGCTTCCGAGTTATTACCTGCGACCCGCCGCGACAACTGCGAGATCACGGCGATTTCCTTCCGCTCGAAGAGGTCGCCCGCCAGGCCGATATTCTCACATTCCACACCCCGCTGGATGAAACAACCCGCCATATGGTCGGCACATCTTTGTTGCGTCAAGTCAAATCCGGGACACTGATCATCAATGCCTCGCGCGGAGAGGTCGTCGATGAGGAGGCATTGCTTGCAAGCGGATTGCCGTATGTACTGGATGTCTGGGAACACGAACCCTATCTGAACCCCATCCTGCTCGATCGGGCACTGCTCGCCACACCACACATAGCCGGTTACTCCATGCAAGGCAAAGCCAACGCGACGGCCATGAGCGTACAGGCCATAAGCCGACGATTCGGCTTGCCGACAAGCAACTGGTATCCCCCGCACATCACCCCATCGCAGCCTCGCGCGATCGACTGGCAGCAACTTTGCGACACGATTGAATCCCATTTCGACATCGAGGCCGAAAGCCGGTTCCTGAAAAAACATCCCGAAATGTTCGAAGCAATCCGAAACGGGTATCGCTACAGGGAAGAGTATTTTTAAAACAAGTTCACATTCTTTTTCTTACCTTTGCAGTCGAATTCCAAACCAAACCGTCATGTATCGCCGACTGATCAAGCCCATCCTGTTCGCCATGAACATCGAACGCGCCCACAGCGTCGTATTGTGGCTGTTGCGCGTAATCGGGAAGATTCCGGGCGGTAGATGGCTGTTGCGTCGCAACTATTGCATAGAACATCCTTCGCTCGAACGAGAGGTTTTCGGATTGAAATTCCGCAACCCGATCGGGATCGCCGCCGGATTCGACCGCAACGCAGAGGTCTTCCGTGAAATGTGCGACCTGGGATTCGGCTTCGTCGAAGTGGGGACCATCACGCCTCTACCCCAACCGGGGCTTCCCAGGCCGAGAATTTTCAGATTACCCAAAGACCATGCAATCATCAATCGGACCGGATTGAGCAATAAAGGGTTAAACCGG
The DNA here is from genome assembly GCA_019118565.1 of Candidatus Alistipes avicola. GTDB lineage: Bacteria > Bacteroidota > Bacteroidia > Bacteroidales > Rikenellaceae > Alistipes > Alistipes avicola. The sequence goes on from DWYR01000012.1 coordinate 39,640, forward strand.
GTCGTCGCCCAACTTCGCCACCGTCACGATCGACTCATCATCGGTGCCAACATCGGTAAGAACGCCCTGACCCATCCGGGGCAGGTTCCGGCCGACTACCTGCGCCTGTTCCGCAGTCTTTATCAATACGTCGACTATTTCACCATCAACGTCTGCTGCGACAACTGCATGGAGGTGGACGTATCGCAGGACACCTCGCACCTGATGAAAATTCTGACCCCGCTTTTCGATTTCCGACGGGGACAAAACCAATATCGTCCGATTTTGATCAAAATATCGCCAGACTTAAGCGATGAAAGAATCGACGAGATTACAGATCTCATGCAGGCTACCCCTCTGGACGGGATTGTCGCCGTGAACGGCACTTTTACACACACAGGCCTCAAAACCAGCGAGGAGGCACTCGAAGAGATCGGGAACGGACGTCTGAGCGGAGCTCCGTTGACCCGACGGGCAATCGAAGTGGTCAAACGCATCCACGACCGGTCGCAAGGCAACTACCCGATCATCGGCGTAGGCGGATTAATGACTCCCGACGACGTAAAAAACATGCTCGCAGCTGGAGCAAGCCTCGTTCAACTTTACACCGGATATATCTACGAAGGACCTGGACTGGTAAAACGCGTCTGCGAATCCTTGATCGAAGAGGAGAAGCACACCCCCTCGACTCGTCACACTTCGGGAGTGTCCGAATAAATCCATATCACATAGCATGAAAGCATCCATTATAACGATCGGAGATGAAATTCTGATCGGTCAAATCGTGGATACCAATTCGGTATCGATTGCCCGCCATCTGAATTCGGCGGGTATTGTCGTACGAGAGCGCACCTCGGTCGGAGACAACCGTCAGCAGATCGTCGATGCCGTACAGGGAGCCCTGCGGCAGTGCGAGATCGTGATCCTCACCGGAGGTCTGGGTCCCACCAAAGACGACATCACGAAAAAGACGCTGGCCGAACTTTTCGGCGGGAAGCTGGTTCGGGACGAAGCCGTAGCCGCACACGTGCAGAAGATGCTGGAGGCCCGCGGCATCACATTCAACCAACTGAATCAGGATCAGGCGCTCGTTCCGGACAACTGCACCGTGCTGTTCAACCATCACGGCACGGCTCCGGGCATGTGGTTCGAACAGGAGAACAAGGTAGTTGTCTCCCTGCCCGGCGTTCCGTTCGAAATGGAGCATCTGATGGAAGACGAGGTTATGCCCCGTCTGAAAAAACGCTTCGCCCTGCGGCAGATTGTCCACCGGACGCTTATTACCGCCGGTCTGGCCGAATCGATGCTGGCCGAGAAGATCGCGGCATGGGAAGATGCCCTTCCCTCTTACCTGCACCTGGCCTATCTGCCTTCGGCAGGAGTTGTCCGGCTGCGCCTCTCCGCCTACGAAGTAGAGGGTGAAAGCGTATCGCAGGAGATCGACCGCCAGTTCGCCACCCTGCAAAAGATCATCCCACGCTATGTCCTGGGATTCGAGAAGGCCTCCATGCAGCAGATCGTACACGATTTGCTCACGCAACACCACAAGACACTGGCGGTTGCCGAGAGTTGTACGGGCGGAGCCATTGCCTCCCGGTTCACAGCCATCCCCGGAGCCTCGCAATACTTCCTGTGCAGCGTAACGGCATACAGCAACGAAGCGAAAAGCAATATTCTGGGGGTAGATCCGGCCGTGATCGAGCGTTACGGAGCCGTCAGCGAAGAGGTGGCACGACAGATGGCCGAAGGGGTCCGCCGCATCGGAGGCAGCGACTACGCCGTCGCCACAACCGGCATCGCAGGCCCGAGCGGAGGATCGGCCGAGAAACTGGTCGGAACGGTATGGATGGCCGTGGCAGGTCCGCAACGGACAACAACCCTGCTCAAGCAGTGCGGGACGGATCGGGGACAGATCATCGACCGTGCCAGCGCCTACGCCATCGCCCTCGTGCGGGATGAGATCGAGCGGGATCTTGAGAAATAGGAGGAAAAACACCTGCAAAAACAATTAAAAGCCCCCGAAGGGGTTGTCCCCGATGGAAAAAGCGTCTGCGTTTTTGCATTTTGCCTAAAAGGTTGTATATTTGCACTCCCCAAAACGGGTTTTAATTAAAAAAAGTAACCATAATGAAAGTTTGCGAAATCACAGGTAAGACTGCAGTGACGGGCAACAATGTCTCTCACTCGCATCACAAGACCAAACGCAAGTTCAATCCGAATCTGAAGAACAAACGCTTCTGGTCTGAAGAGGAAGGTCGCTGGATCACTCTCCGTGTAACGACGGCCGGTATCAAAACAATCAACAAGAAAGGACTTGCAGTAGCTCTCCGCGAGGCTGCCGCACCGAAGAAGGTTTACTAAAACGAGACGTAACAAATGGCAAAGAAAGGTAACAGAGTGCAGGTAATCCTCGAGTGCACGGAACAGAAAGCAAGCGGTGTTCCGGGAATGTCCCGCTACATCACTACGAAAAACAAGAAGAACACCCCCGATCGTCTGGAGCGCAAGAAGTACAATCCGTTCCTGAAGAAGGTGACCATCCATCGTGAAATTAAATAATTTTAGTGCTATATGGCAAAGAAAGTAGTCGCAACACTGAAAACCGGTATCGGCAAACAGTTCACCAAATGCATCAAGATGGTGAAATCCGAGAAGACCGGCGCATACACTTTCAAAGAGAGCATCGTTCCCAACGACCTGGTGAAGGATTTTTTCGCTGATAAGAAGTAGTCATGCATTGCATTAGGCGGCAATCCGCTTAATACAAAGGGCGTCCATGAAGGGCGCCCTTTGTGTTTGCATGCAGTACCCCCGCCTTACTCGCGCATATCCGGCTCTTTTTATCGATAGGGCCCGCACTTAAACCGTTTATTTTCGTATCTTTGCCCCATAGGAAGCCAACCCTCCGGACAAAGACGATCCCATACGAGGTCGCCGTCCTGCGGCTTTCGCTGTTTTACTATCGCTAACACCTATACGCTTCATTTATCATGGGATTTTTCGACCTTTTCAAGAAAAAACAGAATACGCAGCCGACTGTTTCCGAACAACCGGCACAAACGAATGATTCGGAGCAGCGCCCTGCTTCCGCCGACAACACCTCGAATGCTCAGGAATCGGCGCAGAATCGTCAAGAGGAGCAAAAACGCCAGGAGGAGTTGAACTCCGGACTGGAGAAGACCAAAACGGGTCTCTTCTCGAAACTGGCCCGCGCCGTAGCAGGCCGCTCGACCATAGACGTTGAAGTTCTCGACGATCTGGAGGAAGTGCTCATCACCTCGGATGTAGGTGTCGAGACAACCGTCAAGATCATCGAGCGCATTGAGGCGCGCGTTGCCCGTGACAAGTACATGAATGCCTCGGAGCTGCAATCGATCCTGCGGGACGAAATCTCGAAACTGCTGGAAGAGTCCCACCGTTCGACCGAGAACTTCGGACTCGATGTCGAAGAGGGTGTGCCCTATGTCATCATGGTTGTCGGTGTAAACGGAGCCGGCAAGACCACCACGATCGGCAAACTGGCCGCCCAACTGACCCGCATCGGACTGAAGGTCTATATCGGAGCCGCCGATACATTCCGCGCGGCCGCCATCGACCAGCTGGCCGTTTGGGCCGAGCGGGCCGGTGCCACGATGATCCGCCAGGAGATGGGTTCCGATCCCGCTTCGGTTGCTTACGATACGCTCAAATCGGCTGTCGCGAACAAAGCGGATGTCGTTCTGATCGACACGGCCGGCCGTCTGCACAACAAAGTGGGTCTGATGAACGAGTTGACCAAAATCCGCAACGTCATGGGCAAGGTGATCCCCAACGCCCCGCAGGAGGTAATGCTCGTGCTGGACGGTTCGACCGGACAAAACGCCTTCGAACAGGCCAAACAGTTTACGCAGGCGACGAAGGTTACCTCGCTTACGATCACCAAACTCGACGGCACGGCCAAGGGCGGCGTGGTGATCGGCATCAGCGACCAGTTCCGGATTCCGGTCCGTTATATCGGCATCGGAGAGGGTATCGACCAGTTGCGGATGTTCGACCGCAAGGAGTTTGTCAATGCCCTGTTCGGGGATTCGAAGAAATAGAAGAGATCAACACCCAAAAGCCTCTTCTTAGTCATGAAAAAGATTAACGTCATAACCCTCGGCTGTTCTAAGAATACGGTCGACTCGGAACACCTGATGGCTCAACTTGCTGCCGCAGGCTATACGCTCACGCACGACAGCGACCGTACGGATGCCAAGATCGTGGTGATCAACACCTGCGGATTCATCGGCGATGCCAAGCAGGAGTCGATCGACATGATCCTGCGGGCGGCTGCCGCCAAACAGGCCGGTAAGATCGAGCGGCTCTTCGTGGTAGGCTGCCTGAGCCAACGCTATGCCGAGGAGTTGCGGGCCGAATTGCCCGAAGTAGATGAATTCTTCGGTGTGAATGACTGGGACGATATCGTCCGCGTACTTCAAGGGACTCCCGATCCGGCTCTCGCGACGGAACGCCAACTCACGACTCCGAAACATTATGCCTATCTGAAAATTGGAGAAGGTTGCAACTGGAAGTGCGGCTACTGCGCAATCCCGCTGATCCGGGGTTCACACGTTTCGGTCCCGATGGAGACCCTACTGGAGGAGGCCGAGAAGTTGGCAGCCCGGGGTGTCCGCGAACTGATCGTCATCGCACAGGACACGACCTACTATGGACTCGACCTCTACGGACGCAGACGACTGGCCGAACTGCTCGAAGCCTTGTGCCGGATCGACGGTATCCGTTGGATCCGACTCCACTACGCCTATCCGACGGCTTTCCCGGACGACGTGATTGAGGTGATGGCACGCGAACCCAAGATCTGCAAATACCTCGACATCCCCTTCCAACACATCTCCGACAACCAGTTGAAAGCCATGCAGCGCCGTCATACGAAAGCCGATGCCTATGCACTCATTGCCAAGTTGCGCAAGGCTATTCCCGATCTGGCCCTGCGCACAACCCTGCTGGTTGGTTATCCGGGTGAAACGGAGGCCGACTTCGAGGAGTTGCTGGAGTTCGTCCGCACGGTCCGGTTCGACCGCCTCGGTGTTTTTCCCTATTCGGAAGAGGAGGGGACCTATTCGGCCCAAAACCTGACCGACGATGTTCCCGAGGCTGTCAAACAGGAGCGGGTTGATCGCATCATGGCCCTGCAACAGAAAATCTCGCTCGAGAATAACCGCCGACGCATCGGCTCGACCGTACAGGTCATCATCGACTCGAAGCAGGGAGACTATTACGTCGGACGTTCGCAGTACGACTCACCGGAAGTTGATCAGGAGATCCTGATCCGTCCCGATAACAAACGTCTTATCCGAGGTTGTTTCTATCGGGTAAGAATCAAGGAGGCAGAAGATTACGATTTGTACGGCGAACTACTGACAAAATAAAATTTTGATATTTGACGATTTTTATCTACCTTTGAGAAGGTAAAAAGCGTTTCCGGGACAGTAAGAAATGGCAGAGAAAAAGGTCATAAGCGATCTCGAGGCACGGATTCGGCAGTTGATGGCCGACCATCAGAAACTCACGGATCTCTGCGCCCAGACGGCAGCAGAGCGTGATACGCTCCGTAAGGAGAATCGAGAGTTGCAGCAACAGGTGAAAAAGCTCGACAAGGAGCTGGCCACCGCACAACTCGGCCAGGGATTAAGCGGAAATGCCGCCAACCAAACCAAAGCGATTGCACGCGTCAACCGTCTGATGCGGGAGGTGGACCGATGCATCGCACTACTCGATAAACCGGAACGGATCTCGGAAGATCTGCAGGCCGAGTAGCAAAGAACAGATACGACGACCGAATATATTTCAACCGTGTACGGGGAATCCCGACCGGAAGTAAGGTAACGACATGGCAGAACAGCAGGCGATCAAGCTCAAAATAGCAGGCAAAAGCTACTCGTTCACGTTAAAGCACGAGGCAGGTGATGCTCAAAGTCTGACCGATAAGGAGGAGCTTTACCGACTGGCTGAACGCGAGGTGAACACCTACGTCACCCGATTCGAAAAAGCCCGGTACGAGGGTTTTTCCACGCAGGACTGTCTGGCCATGGCAGCCTTGCAGTTGGCTATTTCGAATATCGGTCTTTCGCGGAGTCGGGAGGTCGGCAGCGAAGACCTTCAACGCCTGGAGGCACTGCTCGGTGAGGTCGATCAGTATATGAATCGGATCGATCCCGAAAAAAAATAATCGCGCGATACGGCTCCGCAAATAGAAGAAAAACGGCCAGCCTATCGCAAGAGTTCTTTAACATACATTTAAGAAAAATCTACCCGCATAGATTCCTTAAAGCTTTGCGAAACTGAACAAATTTTACATTGGGGCAACTCACCACTCTCAAAACCAGGCTTCGACCCCTCACGGGGTGTAGGCTGCGGCTTACCGGTAGAAGGTTGCGACTTTCGGGAGCCCCCACACTTGACTAATCTTGCAGATTCGTCAAACAAGACAAGGAACTCTATGCGGTTTTTTTGTATAAAGACATTAACTAAATACTAACTATAATAAATAACTCTCAAAAACAATGATGACTACTATACTATCGAGCGTCATATCCGCTGTAGTATGTGTGAGCGTTTACATTCTGATCACGCGTTACGTGACCAAGAAGAACCTCAAATCACTGCGCGAAGCGGCCCGAAAAGAGGCTGAGGCGGAAGGCGAAATGATAAAGAAGGAGAAGATCCTTCAGGCAAAAGAGAAGTTCATCCAGCTCAAGAGCGAGCATGACCGTCAGGTCAACGAACGCAACCAAAAGGTAGCCCAGATGGAGCAGCGCGCCAAGCAGATCGAAAGCAACCTGCAGGGGCAGCAGCGCGAACTGGAGAACAAGCTCAAGGAGAACAACCGCCTGAAAGAGCAGATGGAGAACCAGATGCAGCTACTCGAGACGAAGAAGGAGGAGGTGGACCGTCTGATGCGCGAGCAGAATACCCGTCTGGAACAGATCTCGGGTATGAGTTCCGAGGAGGCCAAATCCATCCTGATCGAGAACATGAAGGCCGAGGCCAAAACCGAAGCTGCCGCCTACATCAACGAGACGATCGAAGAGGCAAAGATGACCGCCACGAAGGAGGCAAAACGTATCATTGTCGCCTCAATCCAACGTGTAGCGACAGAGACGGTGATTGAGAACGCCGTTACGGTCTTCAATATCGAAAGCGACGAGGTGAAAGGCCGCATCATCGGCCGCGAGGGACGTAACATCCGCGCCCTGGAAGCTGCCACCGGTATCGAGATCATCGTGGACGACACCCCGGAGGCGATCATCCTGAGCGGCTTCGACCCCGTCCGCCGCGAAATTGCCCGCCTGGCCCTGCACCAGCTGGTAACCGACGGCCGCATCCATCCGGCCCGCATCGAGGAGGTCGTGGCCAAAGTACAGAAGCAGATCGAGGAGGAGATCGTCGAAGTGGGTAAACGTACCGCCATCGACCTGGGTATCCACGGTCTGCATCCCGAACTGATCCGCATGATCGGCAAGATGAAGTATCGCTCCTCCTACGGACAGAACCTGTTGCAGCACGCCCGTGAGACGGCCAACCTGGCCGGCATCATGGCTGCCGAGTTGGGATTGAACCCCAAAACGGCCCGTCGTGCCGGTCTGTTGCACGATATCGGCAAGGTTCCCGATGACGAGCCGGAACTCCCGCACGCAATCATCGGCATGAAACTGGCCGAGAAATACAAGGAGAAACCCGAAATCTGCAATGCCATCGGAGCCCACCATGACGAGATCGAGATGTCCTCGATGATCGCTCCGATCATTCAGGTTTGCGATGCCATCTCCGGAGCCCGTCCGGGTGCCCGTCGCGAAGTGGTCGAAAGCTACATCAAACGACTCAAGGAGATGGAGGATATTGCCCTCTCCTACCCCGGTGTCGTGAAGACCTATGCTATCCAGGCCGGTCGTGAATTGCGAGTAATCGTCGGAGCGGAGAAACTTTCGGATATGGAGTCTGAAAACCTGTCGCACGAAATCGCCAAGAAGATCCAGGATGAAATGACGTATCCGGGTCAGGTGAAGATTACCGTTATCCGCGAGACCCGCGCCGTAGCCTACGCTAAATAATAGACCCGGATACGCCATTCGGCTCTATTGACAATCCGCCCTAAACCCCTCCTTTGAAAAGGAGGAACTTTAGGCTGAAGCCTCCGGGTCAGGTGAAGATCACCGTTATCCGCGAAACCCGCGCCGTAGCCTACGCTAAATAATAGACCCGGATAACGCCATTCGGCTCTATTGACAATCCGCCCTAAATCCCTCCTTTGAAAAGGAGGGACTTTAGGCTGAAGCCTCCGGGGCAGGTGAAGATTACCGTTATCCGCGAGACCCGTGCCGTTGCTTACGCCAAATAAAAACACGGATAACAAAATAGAACATCTCACAGCCCCTCGCCTCAACGAGGGGCTTTTTTCAGACAATCATGGATTCGGAACTGAAGAGATACATCGAAGAGCGGATCATCCCTCTATACGACCGATTCGATAAGGGGCACAACCGACAGCACGTCGAAGCCGTCATCACCCAAAGTCTTGCCCTGGCAACCCACTACGAGGTAAACGAAGCAATGGTCTATACGATTGCCGCCTATCACGATACAGGACTCGTCAAAGGTCGGGAGCTGCACCACCTCTACTCCGGAGAGATCCTCGCCTCCGATCGGGAGTTGAGCCCCTGGTTCACCCCGCAGCAGATCGAGACGATGCGCGAGGCGGTCGAAGACCACCGGGCCTCTTCGACGCACGAGCCCCGCTCGCTGTACGGACGGATCGTTGCCGAAGCGGACCGACAGATCGACCCGATGACCATTCTCCGACGAACGATCCAATACGGATTGGCCAACTACCCGGAGCTAAATAAAGAGGGTCATTACCGACGTTGTCTGGAACACCTGCATAAAAAATATGCAACGGGTGGTTATCTGAAACTCTGGATCCCCGAATCGGAGAACGCCCGGCAATTGGAGGAGTTGCGCAGCCTCATTACCGATCAAACGAGATTGCGCCAACTGTTCGACGAACTGTTTGACCGGGAGACTGGGGAAGAGTAAAGCGCCGCCACAAAACAAAAGAGGATGCCTCTCGTGGGGGCATCCTCCTCTTTTATACAGTATCGGAACTATTTGTTACCGATGAAAGGCAGTTTTACAACCTCGGCTTTCAGCAGTTTACCACGAACTACGACAGCAATCTGCGTACCGGCCTTTGCGTACTCCTTCTTCACGTAACCCATACCGATCGGCTCTTTCAGGCTGGGAGACATCGTACCCGAGGTCACCTCACCGATGATCTCGCCCTCGGGCGATGCGAGCTGATAGCCGTGACGCGGAATACCGCGGTCAATCAGTTTGAAACCAACCAGCTTGCGGGTCAGGCCACCCGCTTTCTGCTCCTCCATCAGTTTGCGGTCGATGAAGTCCTTACCATCGACGAACTTAGTCAGCCAGTTCAGACCAGCCTCAATCGGAGAGGTCGTATCGTTGATATCGTTTCCATAGAGGCAGAAGCCCATCTCCAGACGGAGCGTATCGCGCGCACCCAGACCGATGTTCTTCAGTCCCTCTTTCTCACCAGCCTCCCAAAGGGCTTTCCATACTTTCTCACCGTCCTCGTTGGCAACGTAGATCTCGCAGCCACCTGCACCGGTGTAACCCGTAATCGAGAGGATTGCATCGCAACCGGCTACCTTCAGCTTCTTGAAGGTGTAGTACTCCATATCCTCAACCGGCTCGTCGCACATCTTCTGTACGATCTTCATGGCATTGGGGCCCTGAACAGCCAGCTGGCAGATCTCATCCGATGCATTGTAGAGCTCCTTGCCGTGGCCAGCCTCCATACCGAAAGCCTTGCCCTGCTCTACGATGTGGTTCCAGTCCTTCTCGATGTTGGCAGCATTGACAACCAACAGGTAGGTCTCTGCGTTGATACGGTAAACGAGCAGGTCGTCTACGATACCGCCCTTGCCGTTAGGCATGGTCGTATACTGAATCTTACCGTCATAGAGAGCGGCAACGTCGTTGGTCGTGATGCGCTGGAGCAGAGCCTCGGCTTTGGGACCCTTAACCCAGATCTCACCCATGTGGCTCACGTCGAATACACCGGCGTTGCTGCGAACGCAGAGGTGCTCCTCGTTGATACCGGTGAACTCGATCGGCATGTTGTAGCCGGCGAACTCAGCCATCTTGGCTCCGTTCTCAATGTGATGTTTGGTAAAAACCGTTGTTTTCATTGTTTTCGATTGTTTTATAATAGTAATTGTTTGATTTTTGGAATGATCTTATTCGCGGCGCTTCACACCCATCCGAGGACAGCGGTGAAACTCCTTGGTACGGTCGAACAGATAACGGTACGTTGTATGCATCTTGTGTTTCGAGGCATTCACGTAGGTCTCGATCATGCGGTTCATGACCGGATTGAAATCCCCGATCCAGGCAAACTCCATGCTCTTGTAGTGTTTGTTGCGTTTCTTGACATACTCGTCATGAATATAGCACATGATGGCCGACTCGACACCCTTACCCTGGAACTCGGGCGTAATGCCGAAGATGACTCCGAACATACGGTCGCACTTTTTGCGAACCTTCAGATCCCACATGAGCTGCAACTTCTGCCACAGGCCGAATTTACCGTTGAAGCGGCCGACCAGACGGTTCAGGTCGGGAATCATCACGAAGAATCCGATCGGTTCATCGTTGAACCAGGCAAAAAAGATGATCTCCGGGTCGATAATCGGGCGCATCGTCCGCATCATCTCGAGTGCCTCTTCGCGCGTCATCGGCTTTACACCCGAGAACAGAGCCCACGCCTTGTTATAGATCAGACGTATGTTTTCAGCAGCCTCCTCCAGATTCTTCATGTCGAGATGGCCGACACGGTATCCCGGCGTTTCGTACAGATGGGCCGCACGCTCACGGGAACGGGTCGGCAGGGTACCGGTATCGATACGCCAGATATAGGTATTCTGATCGAAATAGTTTTGAAATCCGTAATTTTCAAAGAGCTCCTTATAATAAGGGGGATTGTAAGGATTCTCGTAAAGAGGCTGGAATTCATATCCATTTACCAGCAGGCCCCACCACGAATTACGCGGTCCGAAGTTAATCGGCCCGTCCATCGCCTCCATTCCCCGACTGGCAAGCCACATACGGGCTGCATCGAACAACAGATTGGCCAGCTCCTGGTCATTGATCGCCTCGAAGAAGCCGCAACCACCCGTCGGTTGCTCCTCCAGATAGGCGTGCTCCCTGTCATAGAAAGCCGCAATACGGCCGACCACCTCGCCCTGAGCATTACGGGCGATCCAGCGAATCGCCTCTCCTTCAGCGAACATATCGTTCTTTTTCGGGTCGAAAACAGCCTGAATGGTCGGATCGAGGGGGCACACCCAGTTCCGATTCCCCTTGTAAATCCGTCGGGGCAGATCAAGGAACTCGCGCTCGGTACGCGCATCGGTCACCTCCTGCAAAATATATTTGTCTGAGCTCATTGTCGATTAAAAGGTTTTATCCCAACAAAGATAGCAAATATTTTCCCAAAAATGCCTCTTATTTCTCCTTTCCATACAACTTTCACCCCGAGCCTCTGATTATATAGGAGAAAAGCACGTCATGCCCCCGGCAAAAAGGGATTATCACCGTCAGATTTTAACAAGCAAAAGCAACATTCTGAAAAAAAGCAATCTTTTCGACAAAAATAAATTACAATCTATAAGAATAAATACTATCTTTGCTCAGCGTTAAACCACAAATTTAAATCAATAGATTATGAACGTTAACAATTTAATGGCAGAATTGGAGCGTAAGCACCCGGGTGAAAACGAATACCTGCAGGCTGTACGCGAGGTACTCGAGTCAATCGAGGAGGTTTACAACCAACACCCTGAATTTGAGAAGGCCAAAATCGTAGAGCGTATCGTTGAGCCGGATCGTATCTTCACGTTCCGCGTAACGTGGGTTGATGACAAAGGCGAGGTACAGACCAACCTTGGTTACCGCGTTCAGTTCAACAGCGCAATCGGCCCCTACAAAGGTGGTCTGCGTTTCCACAAGGCTGTTAACCCCTCTATGCTGAAGTTCCTCGGTTTCGAGCAGACTTTCAAGAACGCCTTGACGACGCTTCCTATGGGTGGTGCAAAAGGTGGTTCGGACTTCGATCCGACCGGCAAATCGGATGCGGAGATCATGCGTTTCTGCCAGGCCTTCATGCTTGAGTTGTGGCGCAACATCGGTGTTGACACCGACGTTCCTGCCGGCGACGTAGGCGTAGGCGGCCGTGAGATCGGTTTCCTGAACGGTATGTATCAGAAACTGGCTCGCCAGTACCACACGGGCGTTTTGACCGGTAAAGGTGAGACTTGGGGTGGTTCTATCCTCCGTCCTGAGGCAACCGGATTCGGCGCACTCTATTTCGTAGAGCACATGCTGAAACTGGCCGGCAAGAGCATCAAGGACAAGACGGTTGTTGTATCCGGCTTCGGTAACGTAGCTTGGGGTGCATCGAAGAAAGCTATGGAGCTGGGTGCTAAAGTTATCGGTATCTCCGGTCCTGACGGTGTCGTATTCATCCCGAACGGTATGACTGCCGAGATGAACGACTATATGCTGGAGCTCCGCGCATCGAACCGCAACATCGTTGCTCCGTTCGCAGAAAAATTCCCTGGCACTACCTTCACTCCGGGCAAGAAAGCATGGAGCATCAAGTGCGATATCGCTCTGCCTTGCGCATTCCAGAACGAGTTGAACGGCGACGATGCAGCTGAGCTGCTGAAGAACGGCACCTGGTGCTGCGCCGAGGTTTCGAACATGGGTTGCACGCCGGAGGCTATCCACGCATTCCAGAAGGCTGGTATCCTCTTCGCTCCTGGTAAGGCTGTAAACGCCGGTGGTGTTGCTACTTCGGGTCTCGAGATGACTCAGAACTGCATGCACCTCTCCTGGTCTGGCAAAGAGGTGGACGAGAAACTCCACTTCATCATGGAGAGCATCCACAACGCGTGCGTTAAGTTCGGCAAACAGGCCGATGGCCACATCGACTATGTGAAGGGTGCCAACATCGCAGGCTTCATGAAGGTCGCTCAGGCAATGCTCGAGCAGGGCGTTTTCTAATCCGACCTTTTCTTAACGACAAGAGGTGCGATTTACATCGCACCTCTTTCTTTTTTATCTCTGGTATCGATCGATAAAAATATAATATAAGGGATCCAGACGGCTTGCAGTTGATCCCACACTCCGACCCCGGATATAAAGGTACGCCTTTCTCAAAAAGCCATACAGATGGTAATGGATAGATGCATCGTATTGAGATACTGATCGCTCCCATGACGCATAGGCGGCTGTAAATAATAAGTCGTCTGGAAACGAAGATCGAGATTATAATTGGCCCGGAAAGTCATCGAGGTACCTGCACCGAATACAGGGCCTCCGATCTTTCCCAACAAATATTGGTCGGAAGAGAGGGCTTTGTAATGCAAATATCCTCCCTGTACTTTTCCTCCCACCAACCACCTGGAAGACAGTGGATAAGAGATATACCCACCCAGGCAGGCCATGGCTCCGCTCAAGCGATCGATCGACATCTCATGATTGACCCGCAACGGAGAACTGGAAACGGCAATACGCCCTCCGATACCGACATAAGGGGACAAGAACCAGGCTCCTTCGATACCTTGGCTAATACCGACCTCGAACGTTACGTGCATATCGGATGCCGGACGATAATGCCCCATAATGACCTCCAGCCCCTCGTCTATTCCCAGGAACGAAGGACACCGGAAACGATCGTAAAGAAATTCGTAATCCTGCTTACTCAAATCATTCCGGCCCCGATCCTTGTAGATCAGATCTGCGAACAAATAGCCCAATTCGACGGAGAGAATTCCAATACCGGCCCCAACCATCACATCGCTGAGCCAATGTTTGTTATTGAGCATTCGAGATACGCCTGTTGCGGTCGCCATCGAATATCCGGCAATGCTGTACCATGGACTTCTCGCCCCATACTCCTTATACAACATCGTCGCCGTCATGAATGCGGTTGCCGTATGTCCCGATGGAAATGAATGTCGGTTTGACCCATCCGGACGAGTCATTTTACAGGTGTATTTCAAGGTATTCACCGCTCCGGCCATCAATGCCGCCGAAAAGGCATCGCTCACCAACATTCGTCCCCACGAGCTGCGGCCCTTGACACCACCGGCTTTCAGACCCAGCATCAACGCTGCGGGGGCATACTGCAAATAATCATCATAATGATAACGAAACGTAGGAATATAATCATTCCTCAAATAGCGGAATCCTCGATCACGTTCCTGAATAATAATACCTGTAACGATAAGCGGGACCCCGATATAGGTCATCCGATAGGCTCGGGAAGAGGTTATCTTCTCCATTCTCTGGACAAAGGCCGATTGGGGCTTCTCCAGAGAATGGGGCTTCAATGAATCTATGTATGCAAAACCACGTACCGGGAATGCCAACAGCAAACACAACAATATTATCGCTCGCATCAAAATATACAAAAAGACCTCTTTATCCCCATAAACGACAAAGGCTCTGAAACATAAATCAGAACAAGAGGAGAGCGGTCTTTTACCGGTCTCCTCTCGTTTAACTATTTACGACAATTCGACCAGGGATGCAGACGTCGACGAATAGTCCTGACAATATCTCCGAGAATTGCTATCAATGATGTATAACCGATCACCTCGATCCACTGTACGAGCGAAAGCGGCGTAGTACGGAATACGGCACCGCCCCACTCTACGATTACGATCTGTCCGACGGCAATAAACAACAGCACCAGGAAGAAGGTGCGACTTCCCTTCAAATCGTGCAATACGGAGTGGCACGCCTCGAATCCTTTGGCGTTAAACATATTCCAGAACTGCAGGAATACGAATACCGAGAAGAAGATGGTCAACTGTTCGATGGTAAGCGCCCCGGTCGTAGCCCGCCAGTAGAAGAGCATTCCGAGCAGGATTGCGACGAATACGGCACCGCAGGTAAAGATCGTACGAGCCATGGCCGGCGTAATGATAAACTCATCGCGCGGACGCGGAGGCTCGTTCATCACAGCCGGATTGGGCGGCAGCGAAGCCATGGCCAACGCGGCAAAGGTATCCATAATGATATTAACCCACAGAATCTGTACAACCGTCAGCGGCATTTCGGTTCCGAACAGGGACCCAAAGAAGACCACAATGATCGCAGCAAAGTTAATCGTGAGCTGGAAGAGGACGAAACGCTGGATGTTCCGATACAGGGAGCGTCCCCACATAACCGCCGAAGCGATCGACGTGAACGAATCATCGAGCAGCGTGATATCGCTGGCATCCTTGGCTACCGACGTACCCGTACCCATCGAAAGGCCCACATTGGCAAAGTTGAGTGCCGGGGCATCGTTGGTTCCGTCTCCCGTAACGGCCACCACTTCGCCTTTCTGCTGCAGCAACCGCACCAGACGCTGTTTGTCGAGCGGGCGTGCACGCGCCATGATCTTCAAATCACCGACCCGGTCGAGCAGCTCTTCGTCGCTCATGGCCGCGAACTCGACACCGGTTATCTCGTTTCGAGCCGAATCCTTCTCATCGTTCCACAAGCCGATACGGCGGGCAATCTCCCGAGCCGTAGCCGAGGTATCTCCCGTAACGATCTTAATAGCAATACCGGCGTTCATACACCGGGCAACAGCGGCCGGGACATCCTCGCGCACGGGGTCGATAATAGCAGCCACAGCCACGAACGCCAACTCCGGATTACGCAGTGCATCCTCGCACTTGTCGGCCGTCGTCTCGGCGTAGGCGATACCCAACGTACGCATCGCGCTTCCCTGGAACTGAGCCAACTGCTCGTTCACCTGAGCATCCTTCCCGTCCGGGAGACACATCTTACGTACAATCTCAGGAGCACCCTTGACACAGATCAACCGTTTCCCGTTCACACCGCTGCTTATGATCGTCGCCATAAACTTGCGCTCGGTCGTAAAGGTCATCCGATCGACAATGGCAGCCCCTTCACGCAGTGCAGCGTAATCGAATCCCTGCTCCTTGAGGTAAAGCAACAGAGCTCCTTCGGTCGGATTACCGATCGGGGCCCCCGCTCCATCGAGAAAAGCCGTCGAGTTGGCCGCAATTACCTCGGCCAGCAAACGGTCGTCCACCTCGCTGTAACGAACGATCTGCTCGACATGCATCCGGTTCTGCGTAAGCGTCCCCGTTTTATCCGTACAGATCACCGTCACGGCACCCATCGTCTCGCAGGCGTGCATCTTTCGCACCAGGTTGTTCGTCTTCAGCATTCGGCGCATCGACATGGCCAGCGACAAGGTAATACTCATCGGCAGACCCTCCGGAACAGCCATCACGATCAAAGCGACCGACACCATGAAGATACGCAGTACCTCATGCGAGGTAGCGACCCAGTCCGACGTATTCAACTGGCCGCTCATATAAGCCTTGATGAGCAACGCCACGAAAATCGTAATCGAAACTGCAATACCGATCTTTCCGATCAGACGCGAAAGACGTGTCAGCTGGCGATTGAGCGGAGTCGGCTCATCGCTCACCATGGTTGACTGTTCGGTTACACGTCCAGCCTCGGTATGGTCTCCCACCGCCTCGACAATCATCTTGCCGTAACCGTCGACGACCGTCGTACCGCGCATCAACATATTGGAGGGATAGGTCGCCTCCTCCTCGAAGAAACGCTCGTCGGTCGTCTTATCCACCTCCGGCTCTCCGGTCAGGGTCGATTCATTGATCTTGAGCGAAACAGCCTCGATCAATTTGCCGTCGGCGGGGATCGTCTCTCCGTTCTCCACGAACACCAGGTCGCCGACCACGATATCCCGACGCGGGACCTCCGTTACCACGCCGTCGCGCATTACCTTTACCGGAATGTCCTCATTCACCTGATTGAGACGTTTGAAGCGGCGCATGGCATCCAACTCGAAGAAGAATCCCACGCACGTAGCCAGGATAATGGCACAGATGATTCCGATAGTCTCCATGAATTCCCCATCGAAAAAAGCCATAGCCAAAGAGAGCAAAGCCGCAATCAAGAGCACTTGAATGATCGGGTCGCGGAACTTGTCGAGCAACAACTTCCAGGCAGAATCCCCTTTACGCGGCGTAATGACATTGTCCCCGTGCAGGCGGCGGCTTTCGGCCACCTGTTCGGAAGTCAATCCTTTGCGATCGTGTTCGTTCATAATGAAGATTGTGTGTTATTTTAATGTGACTAATTTATCGGAAATAGTATTGTCGGGTCGAAGCGTCGAGCCGTACGGCAATAAACAGCATGATGGTAAAGGCAATCAACGAGGATCCTCCGTAGCTGACAAAAGGCAGCGGAATACCCATCACGGGCATCAATCCGATCGTCATTCCCACATTTACCAACAGATGGAAGAGCAGGAACGCTGCGACGCAATAGCAATAGATCCGGCCGAAAGGTTCCTCCTGCCGCTCTCCCATGCGCATCAAGCGCAAAATAAGCAGACAGAAGAGCGACAACACGAACATCGTTCCCACGAAACCCCACTCCTCTCCGACCGTACAGAAGATGAAGTCGGTATGTTTTTCGGGAACAAAACCGTATTTGATCTGGGTTCCCTGCATGAATCCCTTGCCGAACCAACCGCCCGATCCGATGGCAATCTTCGCCTGGTTTACATTGTAGTCCGTTCCGAGCGGATCGCTGACCAGTCCCAGGAAACTCAGGATACGGTTCTGCTGATGCTCCTTGAGGACCGAATTGAAAATGTAATCGGTCGTCGGAACGAACAACATGGCCAACAGAAACAGCCCGATCATGATAAAGATATTGCGCAAATTGCTCCGGAAGGCATACACCGCAACCCCCACTAACGACACGAGTGTTATTATCAGCAAACAGCGATAAAGATCCATCGCACCCGGAGTGATCAGGAACATGGCCAAATAGAGTACGAGCGTACCCAACGCGAGTGAAGCCAGGTAGATAATGCGGGAGCGCCATACCCGGTTCATCATTGCCTCGGAAAGGGTGCAAACCAGAATCAGCATCACGAGCAGAGTCATCGGCGTAAAGAGGAATGAGAAGATGAACAGGACTGCAATCAACAGGATCGGAATACAGAGCCACTTGTTGAGTCCCTCGCGGTAGAGCACGAAGAGCAGCGAGGCCAGCACGATACCGGAGCCCGTATCGTTCTGTAGAATGATGATCAACAATGGCAGACAGATTACAAGCCCGACCTTGAACAGGTCGCCCGAACGGTTGATCGAGAAGGTGCTGGTACTCATCACACGGGCCAGCGCGAGAGCTGTCGCAATCTTGGCGAATTCGACCGGTTGAACCCGGAACGATCCGAACTCGAACCATGCTTTTGCACCATTCACTTCGCGTCCCACAACCAGCGTGGAGAGCAACAGCAACAGGCCTAATATATAGAGCAGATAGGCCCACTTGTGATATACGCTCGCATCGATCAACAGTACGATGATGGCCGCGGCAAAGGCTCCGCCGATCCAGACGAGCTGTTTCATATAGAAGTGCGAAAACGAGAAGGTACTTGCAATACCATCATCGTACGAGGCCGACGTAATGGAGACGAATCCGACCAATACGATCAACACATAGAGCAAGACCGTCCATCGATCGACCCCTTCGAACAACTTGCCTATACCGTTATTTATCATACGCCGGATAATAAATCTGTTTCTGTTTAACCATCTCGACCAACCAGGGGCGCGTGATGGTGTCGGTCAAATAGAGTTCTTCAATCAGACTGGCGATAGGGAGCGCCGTCGCAGCCCCGAATCCGCCGTTCTCGACATAAACCGAAATGGCGATCTTCGGATTATCCTTCGGGGCGAACGAAAGGAAGGTCGAATGATCCTGTCCTCGGGGATTCTGAGCCGTACCGGTTTTGCCGCAAACATCCAGTCCGGGCAATTTAGCCAATTGAGACGTTCCGCCCGGTTCATGGACACCTTGCCACATACCCTGGACGATCGGTTCAAAATATTTTGAATCCACTTTCGTATAATGCCGTTCGTAGAAACGGCGGTCCAAAGAATCCTGTCCCTCAACCGATCGAACAATGTGCGGGATATAATAATATCCCCGGTTGGCGATAATCGCAGCCAAATTCGCCATCTGCAACGGTGTACAACCCAACTCGCCCTGGCCGATCGCGAGCGACAGTACAGTCAATGCATTCCAGGATTTTCGATAGCTGTTATCGTAGAAACCCCGATCGGGGACATAACCGTTCCCTTCCCCCAGGAAATCCGAATCGAGTTTACGACCGAATCCGAAACTGAGGACATATTCTCGCCAAACATCGAATCCATCCTTCACGCTCTCGTACTTCGGGTTTTCGAGAATATCGCGAAAGACATAACAAAAATAGGCGTTGCAAGAGGTCGCTACGGCAAAACGAAGATCGAGTGGAGATGCATGCGAATGACATCGAACCCGTAATCGCCCGACTTGATACCCTTCGTGACAGGGATAACGCATCGACGGGACCAACACACCCTCCTGCATACCGATCAAGCCCTGGACCAGTTTGAAAGTCGATCCGGGAGGAAACGGCGAACGGATGGCTCGGTTGTAGAGTGGACGACGTTTGTTGTAAAGCATCTCCATGTAGTGGTTGCCCCGCTCGCGGCCGACCAGTTCGTCCGGATCGTACGTCGGCGAAGAGACCATCATCAAAATCTCTCCGGTCGAAGGTTCGATAGCCACGGCGGCTCCGACCTTTCCCTTCATCAGCTCCTCGGCAAACAGTTGCAGTCGGGCATCGATCGTACAGACGATCGATTTCCCGGGAACGGGCAGCGAATCGAATCGTCCCTCCATATAGGAACCCTTGATCGCTCCATGCGTATCCACCTCGGAGATCTTCACACCCTTTTTCCCTCGGAGAACATCCTCATAGGCAGACTCGACACCACTAATGCCGATATACTCTCCGGCCTGGTACGAAGGGTCGCGCTTGATCATATCCGCATCCACCTCGCCCACATATCCGAGCAGATTGCCGCCGATCTTGCGGGGATACTGCCGTGCCGTCCGGTAAACCGTATAGAAACCGCTGAAATTACACTCGTCGAAACGAAGTTTGTCCTCCTTGGACATATAGTTCATCACCATTCTCGGAGCCCGTGGTCTGACTCGCGCATTAGCCAGCTCTCGGACCAATGCCTCCCGTGAAATACCGGTCACCTGACAAAAAAGGGTCGTATCAAAGCCTCCACGATCCATCTCCCGATAAACGACCATCAAATCGTAGCACTCGCGACTCTGTACCAGATACTCGCCGTTTCGATCATAGACCTCTCCCCTGGAGGGATACAACACCTCGTAACGCAACGTATTTCCCTTGGCCAGCTTTTCATACCGATCGTCGATGAGCTGAATATAGACCAATCGGGCCGCAATCACGACGAAAACGGCCAATACTACGATCTGCAACGTCCGCATCCGGACAAAACCATCCGCCCGATCACTCATTTTCGCATCGTAAATTTAGAGAGGAAAAACCGGGCCAACAACCAAACGAAAGCTATCGTTACGGCGCTGCTCGCCACCAGTCGCAAAAACGTATGCAAGATATGCGCCCACGAAAGAGACTCGAAGGCGAAAAACAAAAAATGCTGGATCAAAACCATGGCGATTACATAACGCGGGAAAACGTTTCGCCCCAATCGCTCCACCGACGGGACTCCACCCTCGCGCAAAGTCTCCTTCCCGGCAATGGAGGCCAGTATAGGGCGACGTAACATGGCCGCCGGCAATGTGGCAAGCGTATTCAATCCAGGAACGCCCATCGTCCAGTCCATCGTCACACCCGTCAACAGAGCGCAAAACAGCACTACCACCGGCGGGGTCTCTATCGGCAACAGAATGATGAAAGCGATATAAACCAACGGATTCAGATAAACGCTGATCGTGAGGTTGTTCAACAGGAAGACCTGTAACAACGCCACGACCACAAATAGAACGATATATGGAAATGTTCTGTACATCGTATCACCTGTTTTGCCGGGCCGCCTCGTTTTCCAGTCGGCGAATATCGTCCTGATCCGAAATATCGACCAAAATAACATCGGTCAATTGCGAAACATCCACCGCCAACCGGATCTCGACATCATAAGCCATCTGCGTGTCGGAAAGCGAATAACTCTCCACATATCCGATCAAAACACCCTCCGGAAAATATTGTGAGAATCCCGTAGAGACCACTTCTCTCCCCTCTCCAATGCTCGCATATTTCGAGAGTTCCTTCATGTTGACATGATAGCGATCGCCTCCGGTCCAATAAATCGACCCGAAATAATCATCGCCGGCCAATTTTCCACTGGCCCGGAAAGAGGTATTGAGAATCGAAACGGCAACGGCGTGTCGATCGGAGCAAGCCACCACGTAACCGACCATTACCCCGTCTGAAGAGAGAACCCCCATCCCGGTCGAAACGCCGTCACGTTCGCCACGATCCAATACAATCAGATTGTGCTCCTTGTTGATCGAATTCGAGATGACACGCGCCACAGTCATTCGGTACGGTTTCACCCCCGGAGCCCGCAACAACTCTTTACGAGCCGAATCGGCATCCATTTGTCGATACACGGCCAATTCCTCTTCGAGCTCGGTAATGCGATCAACCAGACGCCTGTTTTCACGACCAAGCCGGAAATAACCACGCACATCATTCAAAGCACCCTGCACTCCGCCGACTACACGATTGGAGCCGGTCAACAATTTGGCTTGTGTATAGTTCGACGACTGCGCATAATATCCGATAGCGACCGCTTCGAAAACGATAAACAGCACCACTACGTAAATTCTACGTAGAAATTCGATCAGCTTATACACGGCACACGAACAGCCCGACGACGGGGTTTTATTTCATCAAGAACGAGAAACGATTGATATTTTTGAGCGCAATACCCGTACCGCGGGCAATCGCCCGCAACGGATCTTCTGCAATATGGAACGGGATTCCCGTTTTTGCATTCAAACGTTTATCCAAACCTCGAATCAACGCACCGCCTCCGGCCAAATAGATGCCGTTCTTCACAATATCGGCATACAATTCGGGAGGCATTGTCTCGAGCACCTTCATCAGAGCCGCGTCCAACTTGACGAGCGATTTCTCCATGGCATAAGCCACCTCACTATAACTGAGCGACACAGTCTGAGGCAAGGCTGTCAACATATTGGGACCGGTCAACACGTAATCTTCCGGTTCCTCATCCAATTCCGTCAATGCCGAACCGATCGCACATTTGATTGCCTCGGCCGTACGCTCGCCGACACGGATGTTGTGCTGCTGGCGAATGTAGCTTTGAATATCGCTAGTAAAGACATCTCCAGCCACATTGATCGACTCCGAGCAGACGATTCCTCCCAATGAGATGCAGGCGATTTCGGAAGTACCGCCACCTATATCGATCACCATATTCCCCTCCGGAGCCTCCACATCCAGGCCTGCCCCCAGAGCGGCAGCCATCGGTTCATAAATCATGTAAACCTCGCGTCCTCCGGCGTGCTCGGCCGAGTCGCGTACGGCACGTATCTCCACGTTGGTCGACCCGGACGGGATGCAAACCACCATGCGCAGCGACGGAGCGAACAGGTTGCCCGTCGTCTTGACCTTTTTGATCATGCCGCGCAACATCAGCTCCGTAGCATTGAAATCGGCGATCACGCCGTCCTTCAAGGGGCGGATCGTCTTGATGTTGGGGTTGGTCTTCTCGTGCATCTGACGCGCCTGCGTCCCGATCGCCACCAGCTTTCCTGAATGAACATCCAAAGCCACGATCGAAGGTTCGTCAACGACCACCTTGCCGTTATGGATAATCAGCGTATTGGCCGTACCCAAATCGATAGCCAACTCCTGTGTCAATGAAAAAAGTCCCATAATCCTATCTGTTTCTCCGGGATAATATATTTCTCTAACTACTAAAAATCAAATCATTACGCCTAAAAACCCACTCAAGCTGGATTCACGGCGGCGCATCATGGACAAAGGTAGGAAAAAGAATAGAAAATATATAGGGGCTTTCGCGTTTTTTATTTACTTTTGTATAATAAAATTTCAATCCGACAACGCTATGGATTACAAAATAAACAGCCGTTCGAAATGCGCCGTCATCGGATACGGTAGTTGGGCGACCGCCTTGGCCAAAGTCCTCACGGAGAACGAACCATGCATCGGATGGTACGTCCGCAACCCGGAAGTATTGGAAAGTCTAAAAAAACACGGTCGCAATCCGCGCTATTTGAGTAACGTGAAGTTCGACCGATCCCGCATCGCCCCATCCGACGACCTGAACGAAGTGGTTGCCGAAGCCGATATTATTATCTTAGCAGCCCCTTCGGCCTATCTGAAAAAAACGCTTGAACCGCTAACCGTATCGCTCAAGGACAAATTCGTCATCTCCGCGATCAAGGGAATCGTTCCGGGCGACTACAACACCGTCATCGAATACATACACGACCACTACGAACTGTCATTCAAGCAATTGGGAATCATTACCGGCCCTTCTCATGCCGAAGAGGTTTCGCTCGAACGACTCTCGTACCTGACCGTTGTATGCACCGATGCAGAGAATGCACATGTATTAGGAGACAAATTCGCAACCGACTATATCCGACTCTCCTATTCGACCGACCTGTATGGCATCGAATATGCCACCATTCTCAAAAATATCTACGCCATTTCCGTAGGAATGGCCATTGGTCTGGGATATGGCGACAACTTCCTGGCCGTACTGATTTCGAACAGCGCCATGGAGATGTCACGCTTCGTCAGGGAGAGCTTCCCGGACGAACGGGAAACCCGCGCGTCGGCCTATTTAGGAGACCTATTGGTAACCTGCTACTCCGTTTACAGCCGCAACCGCCGGTTGGGGTTGCTTATCGGACACGGCAGCACGGTTCACGATGCACTGGATGAAATGACACAAGTAGCCGAAGGATATTTCGCAGCGGACTGCATCCGTCATATCAATGCTCGGTACCAGGTAAACATGCCTATCGCCGACATGGTCTATAATGTATTGTATAAGGAAGCTCCCGTACGGGAAGCCATGCAGGAACTCACCACGAAATTAATCTGATTTCGACCATGAACACCCTGTCGTTCGACCTGTCACGCATCGGGATCTCGCTCTCCGACCAGATAATAGCGGAGGCCATCCGTGCAAATGAGTTGATACATAACGGGCAAGGTCCCGGAAACGATATGTTGGGATGGGTAACCCTCCCTTCTTCGACAAGCGAAGAGGAGTTGTGCCGCATCGAAAAGGAGGCGGCCCGTTTGCGGGCATTGGCCGACGTGATCATCTGCATCGGGATCGGCGGCTCTTATTTGGGAGCACGTGCCGTTTACGAAGCCTTGCAGGACCCGTTCCAACTTCTGCACCGACAACAAGATACCCCTATTTTGCTATTCGCCGGACAAAATCTTTCGGAAGATTATCACGCCCGGTTATTGCAAGCTGTCGAAGAGCGTTCGATCGCCGTAATTGCTATCTCCAAGTCGGGCACGACGACCGAGCCGGCAATCGCATTCCGCCTGTTTCGGGAAGAACTCGAACGCCGATACGGTCGCAAGGAAGCAGCTCGTCGGATCGTAGCAGTCACGGATCACGCCAAAGGGGCTTTGAAAACCATGGCCGATCGGGAAGGGTACACAACGTTTGCTATTCCAGACAACGTAGGAGGACGATATTCGGTACTTACCCCGGTGGGATTGCTGCCACTTGCTACTGCAGGCA
This sequence comes from Candidatus Alistipes avicola, assembly GCA_019118565.1. Taxonomy (GTDB): domain Bacteria; phylum Bacteroidota; class Bacteroidia; order Bacteroidales; family Rikenellaceae; genus Alistipes; species Alistipes avicola. The sequence continues at coordinate 64,413 of DWYR01000012.1, forward strand.
TCGATATTCGAGCTCTGCTTGACGGAGCCCGACTGATGGAGCTCTCGACCGCAACTGATCGTCCGTTCGCAGAGAATCCGGCTGCCTGCTATGCAGCTGTCCGGAACATGTTATACCGGCAAGGATTCAATATCGAGATTTTAGCCACATACGAACCCCAGTTGCAATATTTCACAGAATGGTGGAAGCAGCTTTTCGGTGAAAGCGAAGGGAAACAGGGACGGGGTATTTTCCCGACCAGCACCTTGTTCTCGACCGATCTCCACTCCTTGGGACAATACATTCAAGAAGGGGAAAGAAATCTGTTCGAGACCGTTATCTCGGTAAAAAACTCACAAACGCGGATCGTAATCAATCCGGACAGGGAAAATCTCGATGGACTCAACTACCTGAGCGGGAAAAGGCTCTCCGAGATCAACCATACGGCCGAATCGGGCGTATGCATTGCCCACGTAGAAGGAGGTGTTCCCAATCTTCGTGTCAGAATTCCCGAAATATCCGCCCGCACGTTGGGGGCCCTGATCTATTTCTTCGAAAAAGCATGCGGCATCAGCGGTTACCTGCTCGGAATCAATCCCTTCGATCAACCCGGTGTCGAAGTTTACAAAAAAAAGATGTTCGCGCTACTGAATAAACCGGGGTACGAAAAAATTTCCGAAGAGCTCCGTTCCGAAATCTGACAGAAGCCGTGTCAAGTCTCAGCCAGCCGGCCGTATGCATAAAAAAAGAGGACTGCAAAACAGTCCTCTTTTCATATCGATTTCGCACCCCCGACTACAGAATTCGAATGCCGGCACGAACGCTCTGCGTCGATGCTTGTTCACGACTCAAAGCATTGTCGATCACCGTTGCCGGGATCTGCAAAGACTCATAAACCATTTTATAGTCAGGGTCAGCCGTTGCTGTCAAGGTCATTGTCTCCTCGCTGGCACTTTCCAGAGAAGATATTTGCGTCGCCCCGGAGACCGTATAGGAATAAGCCCAAGCCTCTCCATCGGAATATTCGCCATCGAGCTGCTGGTTTGCCTGATTGAACGTGTAAGTTCCGGTTATTTTCTCAAAACCATTAGAGACGACATCCTGATACATCGTAAACGTACCTACCTCTACCGATTCCTGAGTCTGTTCCGCATCTTTCGTCAGGACCAGATAGACCTCTTTCGGGAAATCCGTGTCTTCACCACCGATCTCCCAACTGGTCATATGCCAGCCGAAAACATCTTCCTTAGGAGTAGGGGCAGGAGGCTCGTTGCCACCCTCGTCGCCACCGCAACCAACCAGAGCCACTCCGCAAAGTGCCATTGCAAGCAAACTAATTAATTTTTTCATATCTTCTTTTATCAAGTTTTACCCGTCCGCAACGGGGCAGGATCATTTCACAACACGCAAATATAGGAAATTATCCGACACGTCCAAAATTTTCCTGCAAGAATCATTCTGCGGCAGGTATCGGTCACAAAATGGCTTCCCCCCAAAAAGAGGGAATTCCCGACAGGCGGATTCGCCCCGTCCTATAAGATGTCCACCAGTCCGTGCTTGATGGCATAGACGACCAGGCTGGCCGTATTCTTACACCCTGTCTTCTCCAGAATATTCGCCCGGTGCTTGTCCACGGTACGCTTGGAGATGAACAACTCTTCGGCGATCTCCTGATTGGACAACCCTCGGCAGACGCAGACCAGGATCTCAATCTCCCGGGTCGACAGCAACTCCTCGGACTCCTCCCTGTCGGAATGCACCGTCTGCATTCGACTGGCCAGCGAACGTAATAACTGCTCGCAGAAATAGGTCCCGCCTTCCCGGACAGCCTCGATCGCCCCAATCACCTCCTCGAACGGAGAATCTTTCATCAGGAACCCTTTAGCCCCGGCTTCGACCATTCTCGAATAGTAGCGTTCCTCCCCGAACATCGAAAGAGCGATCACCTTGAGCCCCGGTTTCACGGCAAGGGAGCGTTCGGTCGTCTCCGCACCGTTGATCCCCGGCATTGAAAAGTCCATAAAGACCACCTCGTTTTCAAGTCCCGGCAACAGAGCCAAAAACTCCTCTCCGCAGGAAGCTTCGGCCACTACCCGCAAGCCCTTACGTCCTTCAATCAACCCTCGCAATCCGGTGCGGAAAAGTGAATGGTCGTCTACCAACACGATTTTACATTCCGACTCGATCATGATTTCACCTCCCGATCAGGCCCGGTTTTCACTTGTACCTTGGCTCGCATTCCCCTTCCTTTCGCACTGGCGATATCGAAGGTCCCGTTCAACGAATTGATACGCGAAGCGATATTCGAAAGCCCCATGCCGCAATCGGTCATCGCCTCCGGATCAAACCCCTTCCCGTTGTCCGAATAGTCGAGCGAGAGCAGGTTCCCGCTCTTGGACAGCGAAAGGTTGATCTCAGAGCATCCCGAATGTTTGAGCGAGTTGTTGATCAGCTCGCAGACGATGCGGTACATGATCACCTCAACATCGGTATCGAAACGCTCCGCACGCAGATTGGTCGTAAAGCGGATCTTCACCTCGTCCACCGAGGAGCTTCTGTTGATGAAATTCTGGATTCCGCGGGCCAACCCAAAATCGTTCAAGACTTGTGGTGAGAGATTATTCGATATTTCCCGGAGCGAACGGATCGCCTCTTCGATTACATAAGTCGTATTTCCGATGATCTCCTGCTGATCGGCAGGCAGATTTTCGCGCCGGATCGCCGACAGCGACATCTTCGCTGAAGACAACAGCGGGCCCAATCCGTCATGCAGCTCTTTCGAGAAGTGCGAACGAGACTTCTCCTCGGTACGCAGGACTGCTGTCAGAATCCGTTTGTTAAGCAACTGTCGCTGACGGTTTAACCGCGCGATGTATCTGAAAAGTTTGTGGGCATACATCACGCCGATCGACATACTGATCGAGATGCCGAGCCCCAACCAAACGAAGACCTCATAAGGCAATGCCTGTCCGCTGGCCCGCATCAACTGCACGATCCGCTCTACCGAGAGCAGTGTGAATCCGATGACGAACAAAATCCATATCGAATTATATTTGGTCGTCCGGATCAATCGAACGGCAAAGACCATAGCGACCATCTGAATGGCAATAGCAACGATCAGCAAAATCTTAATCCACATAAGGCATCTGTTTTAGGATTACAGGCTGCTCCGTGCGGGATCACCCGCGCGGGATGAGTCCCGGTTCGCCCCCCTCTCCACGGGAAACGCGGCGGCGCATATACAAATATAATGGATTTATTTGAAAATCCGCTCCAACATCGGCATTCGCGTATAATCGGTCATATCGGTCTGTACGGGGACAACGGCCACATATCCGTTGGCTAAAGCCCACTCATCCGTATCGGTAGACTCCGGTTCGCCGTTTACGAAAGCACCCGTCAACCAGAAGTACTCCCTTCCGCGCGGATCCTCTCTCCGGAAGAAGTCTTCGCGCCAATACCCCTTGTTCTGGCGGCAAATACGAATTCCCCGAATCTGCTCCGGACGGCCCTTCGGGATATTCACATTCAGGCAGAGCGGCAACTCGACCGGCGTGGAGATTACCGAACGAATGATCTGCTCACTGACAATCTTCGAGGCATCGAAATCCGCATTCAGGCTATGGTCGTCCAGCGAAAGTCCGATCGCGGGACAATCATAGAAGCTGCACTCGATCGCAGCCCCCATCGTTCCCGAATAGAGGATGTTGGCCGCCGAATTCGAGCCGTGGTTGATTCCCGAGATCGCCAAATCGACCTTTTGTCCCCTCAGGAAGTAATCGAACGCGAACTTCACACAATCCACCGGCGTACCGGAGAAGGAGTAGACCTCCACCCCGTCCTCCTTGAACTTCTCTTTCATGAAAAGCGGGTTATTCATCGTGATCGCCTGGCTCATACCGCTCTGAGGAGTCTCCGGAGCGATGGCAACGACCCGACCGAAACGTCGAGCCACCTCGATCAACGCCTGAATTCCTTTCGAATTGTAACCGTCATCATTGGTTACGAATATCAATTTATCCTTCATTTTTTCATCTTTTTATAATTCGGATCCCGTCCAAGCGGGACAATCCAACCCGTCCGACTTAGAGACAAAGATACGACCATTTTTTCATCCACGAAAAAAATACAAACTTCACGACGCTTTCGTCATTGCCATGTAACCGTCTGCTCCAATTTCCCGACTGGACTGACAACGAACGAAGTGTCACGGGAATAAAACGCCGTTTTTTCGGGAATCTGTTGCCGGCAAGCAAAAAAATTTGTATGTTTGCAGTCCGTATCAACCTCTTACATTGGGTGTCGGGGCAAAAGCAGACAGTCTAAACGGCTGATTCTTGCAGGATTGCATGGCAATGACCGTGCATGGTAGGCCGGATGCAGCGGTAATGTTGAACGTAGGAATCATCAAACAATTGTTGCAACAATGAACAAGGATGCATTAATCCGGCTCGTTAACGAGCAGATGTGGACCAAGACGGATGTTCCGTCGTTCCAGGCCGGTGACACGATCACCGTTACGTACAAAATCCTCGAGGGTAACAAGGAGCGTTTGCAGAGCTTCCGTGGTGTAGTTATCCAGATCAAGGGTACGGGCAAGACCAAGATGTTTACGATCCGCAAGATTTCGAACGGCGTAGGCGTTGAGCGTATCTTCCCCCTCTACTCTCCCCACATCGACAGCATCGAGGTGAACAAGTACGGCGTGGTTCGTCGCAAGCGTATCTACTACCTGCGCGACCTTACGGGAAAGAAAGCCCGCATCAAGGAGAAACGAGTACTCGCTACGAAGTAATCTCCTCGCTATTCAGGCAAGAAAAAAGGATCCGCACAATTGCGGATCCTTTTTTGTTTAATAGCCTCAAAAAATTACTGCGGTTTTGCAAACATCTCGTCGGTAGTCGGATAATCCAAATCGAACTCCGTAATTTCAATCGAAGAGACTTCGACTCCATTCACATAGACCTTCATTTTTGAGGGATAGCGAACCCCATCCTCTTCCTTATAGTTGTCCATAACCGTCTTTGTCGATACGGATTCTCCTCCTTCGACAATATCCATATCGATAAAAGCGATCAGTCCCGTTTCATGGTCGAAATAGCCGACCATCTTTTCGATCGTTTCCGGTATTTGCACCCCCTCTTTGACTTTGAATTCGACCACATCGTATTGACGGCCATCCTTTGTTACCGGGTCAAGCAGCAGCAAATCATACTCGTTCTTATCCCATTTCATACTGGAGAAGATATCGTTCTGCTGCCGGATCTGCGCAACCTGCTCTTTCGGGAGAGGCTGGACTCCCTGCCCAGGGACCGAAATCCATCCCTCATCCCCATGTACGATCATCTCCACGGACATCCCCATCATATTCATCTCGGTTTTCATCTTGTCGGGATACTTCATCACGGAGGTAATCGGAAGGGTCATGCCGCCAGCCGTTACCGACATCGACATCTTCAGACTCTGACTCTTCACGTCGAACTGGTCAATTCCGGCCGCCTTGTACGAACGTTCGATCACCTCTTCAGCCGTCTGTCCCCATACATTGCCGCTCCACATACACGACAGCAAAACGAATAAAATGCAAATTTTTTTCATCTTGTTTAACAATATAAATGATAAAATTCAGATCAAAGATAGGAATTTTCGTTATTCCGCCAACACACAGGTTCTCTCTTTTAGGGGATCGGACCTCCGCCACCTCGATTTGCGAAATTGAGAAATATCATTAAATTTGTACGGCTTTTATTCCACGGGAAAGCAGGAAACCGTTTTCCCGCTCCAGCCCCAATAAAAACGATACAAATATTCATAAAAAACCGAACACGCCATGCCCAACATTTCAGAACGCGCGGTTTTACTGCCGGCCTCTCCGATCCGCAAGCTCGTGCCTTATGCCAATGAGGCCGAAGCCCGAGGAATCAAAATTTATCACCTCAACATCGGTCAACCCGACCTCGAAACGCCCGAAGTCGGTCTGGAAGCACTCAAGCACATCGACCGCAAGATTCTCGAATACAGCCCGAGCGAAGGCTACGCTTCGTACCGGAACAAGTTGGTCGGTTATTACAAAACCTTCGGGCTTGAACTCTCTCCGGAAAATATCATCGTCACATCGGGCGGTTCGGAGGCGCTGCAATTCGCCTTCATGACCTGTCTGAATCCCGGCGACGAAGTAATCGTGATGGAACCGACCTATGCCAATTATATGTCGTTTGCGCTACAGGCCGGCATCGTCGTTCGTCCGATCAAAACCCATATCGAAGACGGATTCGCACTGCCTGATATCGAAGAGTTCGAGGCACTGATCAACGAGAAGACCAAGGCAATCCTGATCTGCAACCCGAACAACCCGACCGGTTATGTCTATACGAATGTCGAGATGATGCGTCTGCGCGACATCGTGAAAAAACACGACCTGTTCCTCTTCTCGGACGAAGTCTATCGCGAATTCCGCTATACGGAGGAACCCTATATGTCGGCTCTGCATCTGGAGGGAATCGAGAACAACGTGATCCTGATCGACTCCGTATCGAAGCGTTATTCCGAGTGCGGTATCCGTATCGGCGCAGTCATCACGCGCAATATGGAGATTCACAACGCCATGATGAAACTGGCTCAGGCCCGTCTGAGTCCCCCGCTGCTGGGACAGATCGTTGCCGAGGCCTCGATCGATGCACCCGCATCCTACTTGCAGAACACCTATGACGAATATATCGCCCGCCGCAACTTCCTGATCGACGGACTGAACCAGATTCCAGGTGTCTACTCGCCGATTCCGAACGGGGCCTTCTATACGATGGTCCGCCTGCCGATCGACGACTGCGACAAATTCTGCGAGTGGCTTCTCCGCGTATTCAACTTCGAGGGTGAGACGGTCATGTTCGCTCCCGGTTCGGGATTCTACACCAACCACGAAGACGGACGCAACGAGGTCCGCATGGCCTACGTGCTGAAACGCGAAGATTTGGCCCGTGCCCTCTTCCTGCTCCGGAAAGCACTCGAACAATACCCCGGATGTACGATCAAGACGGTCGAGCCAATGGAATAACGGATCAAACTAAAAAAAAGAGGCGGGACCCACCAAGGCCCCGCCTCTTTTATCGACTTCGCAGTCGATCCACTTCTATCCTAACTTCCCTAACCTATTCCAGATTCCGTCTGACACCATCCAGAAAACATTTCATTTCGGCACTGTCTTTCTTCTCTACGATCGTGCGCAGGCGGGTCAGTTCGTCGATGATCTTTTCCAACTGAGCCGGTGTATTGGGGTTGAACAAAATCTCGGTCAGCAGGTAATCATCCTCCGAAAGCAATCCCCTGGCAATCGCCATGTGTTTCTTGAAGGTTGTACCCGGCGCATCCTGGTGTTTCATGATGGAGGCGAATACGAGGGTCGAGGCGAAGGGGATGGAGAGCGAGTAAGCCACCACCTCGTCGTGTCCCTCGAACGTGTATTCGCAGATATTCAACTTAAGGGTATTGAAGAGGTCCTTGAAGAAGACCTTGCCCAGGTAATCGGACTCCTTGATAATGATAGCATTCTCGGTCTGCAGGTTGCCCAGGTTGGCAAACGTAGGGCCAAACATGGGGTGCGTCGAGACAAAGCGGAATCCGCACTCCTGATAGAACTCCTTGAGACCCGTTTTGACCGAAGCGATGTCGGCCAGGATACAGGTCTGAGGAAGGTATGGTATCACATCCCGGAACGCCTGAATGGTATAGTTGAGCGTCACGCAGTTAATGACCATATCGGGAGCGAACTCCTCCACCTGCTTGTAATCCGTAAACCGGAGTGCGTTGTAGATAAAACGCATCCGTTCGGGATTCGTCTCCAGAACCGCAACATTGTGGTTGAAACTGAGCAAATCGGTAAAGAAAGATCCCATCTTGCCGGCTCCCAGAATCAATATCTTCATTTTCTTTTCCATGATCGTATCTATTTCTCCTTTTTTTACGGGGCCGACGCAGGCAGGCACCTGAACCGCATCGACCTCTCTCCCTTTAATTTCGTTCGATTCCTTTTACGACTACTTCATAACCTCCATCTGTACCTTGACGGACTCCTCGTGAATGGCTTTCATGATATTAGTCACGAAATCGGTGGAAAGGCCCATATTTTGTCCCTTCTTTGCACGATTCTCCAGAATGTCGTTGTAACGTCCCGTCTGTAGAATCGGCATATTGTTCTCCTTCTTGTAGGCACCGATCTCTTTCGAAACCTTCATTCGCGTTGCGAGCAGGCTGAGCAACTGATCGTCGATCTCGTCGATCTGCCGACGCAACGCCCCGATGTTTTCCGAAGTCTGCGTATTGTCGCGAACGACCAGCATCTTGAGCACGTAATCCAATACGTCGGGGGTTATCTGCTGTGCGGCATCGCTCAACGCACAATCGGGATTGCAGTGCGACTCGATGATCAATCCCTCGAACTTCAGGTCGAGCGCCTGCTGAGCCAGCGGGGCAACCAGTTCACGCTTTCCGCCGATATGACTGGGGTCGCAGAAAATGGTGAGCTCCGGGTAGCGCCGTTTCAATTCGATGGGAATGTGCCAGAGCGGTGCATTGCGGTAGATCTTCTTCTCGTACGAGCTGAATCCCCGATGGATGACACCCATCTGTCGGATACCGGCTCCGTACAGACGCTCGAGCGCGCCGACCCACAGTTCCAGGTCGGGATTCACCGGATTCTTCACCAGGATCGGAATATCGACCCCTTTCAGGGAATCGGCCAGCTCCTGCATGGCAAACGGGTTGGTTACGGTTCGCGCTCCGATCCATAGGATGTCGATACCCGCCTTGATCGCCTCGAAAACATGGTGGGGCGTAGCCACCTCGGTTGCCGTAAGCATGCCGGTGCGCTGCTTCACCTCCTTCATCCAGGGAAGGCCCTCGACACCGATCCCCTCGAACCCACCCGGTTTGGTGCGGGGTTTCCAAATCCCGGCACGGAAGATCTTAACGCCGCGGGCAGCCAGCTCGGTTGCCGTATTGAGTACCTGTTCCCGGCTCTCTGCGCTGCAGGGGCCTGCAATAATTACCGGACGTTTCCCGTCTACACCGGGGAAGGTCAATTTCTCTATTTTCATCGTTGTGGACATGGTTGTATTTTTTTAGCTTTTTTCAATTCGTTTATTACTTATTCTCATGCAAGCCCTGCACTCGCCGCAAAGCCTCCGAGAGCATCGTTTCGTTGCAGCACAACGAGATCCGGATGTAGTCGGCCCCTTCGCTACCGAAGATGAAACCGGGGGTAATGAATACCTTTGCCTGGTGGAGCACCTCGTCGCAAACGGCCTCGCTCACACACGAAGCACCCTGCAGCGAGCCACTCTTCTCCAATTTACCCCAGAGGAACATTCCCACCTGGTTCGGGCGCACCTTCGCACCGACCATCTCGAGGATCTCGGTTGCCAGCGCCCGTCTTTTGCGATAGACGCGCGTCATCTCCTCATACCAGCTTGCCGGAGCCTTCAGAGCCTCGACGGCCGCCAACTGCATCGGGCGGAACATACCGGAATCCATGTTGCTCTTCACGCGCAGGATCCACTGCAGGAACCGGGCATTGGTAGCCACCATACCGATTCGCCATCCCGGCATATTGAAAGTCTTGCTCATGGAGTTCAACTCGATGCAAACCTCCTTGGCTCCCTCGACGCTGAGAATGCTCAGCGGCTTGTCGTTGAGGATAAAACTGTAAGGATTGTCGTGGCAGATGACGATGTTGTGCTTGCGGCCGAAGGCTACCAGCTTTTCGAAAAGTTCCGGTGTGGCATTGGCCCCCGTCGGCATATTCGGGTAGTTGCACCACATAAGTTTCACCCGTTTCAGATCGATCTCACCCCGGGCATCAGCCGCCTCGATCGCCTCGAAATCGGGGAACCAGTCATTCTCCTCTTTCAGCGCGTAATTGTAGATCCGGGCACCGGCCAGACGCGATACCGACGAGTAGGTGGGATAGCCCGGATTGGGAACCAGCACGCCGTCGCCCTCGTTCAGAAAGGCCAGCGAGATATGCATGATGCCCTCCTTGCTGCCGATCAACGGCAGGATCTCATCGGCCGGATTGAGCGTAACCCCATACCATTTCTGATACCAGCGGGCGAACTCTTCGCGGAGTTCCGGAATACCCACGTAAGGCTGATAGCCGTGTACGTCGGCTCTTGCGGCGCTCTCGGTCAGCGCACGGATGGTTTCGGGCGAAGGGGGCAGATCCGGACTCCCGATTCCCAGGTTGATGACATTCTCCCCGTTGGCATTCATGCGGGCGATCTCTTTCAGTTTTACTGAAAAGTAGTACTCCTGTACGTTGTTCACCCGATCGGCGGGCGTTATCTGTAAGGGCATCTGGTTCATTGGTTATTTGAATTTAAATTGTTGCTGCTATTGAAAAAATCTCTCTTTCGATGACGGATAAAAAAAAGCTCCCGCCCTCATCAGGGCAGGAGCCATATCATATAACAAATCATTTTCTTTTTCTACGATATCATATACGAACTCCCGCCCTTACTATTGCTATAATAAGAGTAATAATAATAGGAGTAAGTATAATTCGTAAACTTCATCTTCTTGCTTGAGATCGAAAGACGCGGCAAATGTAGCTATTTTTCACCAAATGTCAAAGAAAAATTTCGTTCTTTTCAAAACCCGAGCGATGTTTTTTCGAAAAAGCGCCGAAAGTCCCGGCGATTCTCCTAATTTTTGTAAATTTGCAACCACTAATCAACCAATCACGTGAACAAAATCCACATTCAGGAAGATCTGAGCGGTCTGCGGGCCGTCATCGGAGACAGAGGCGATGTCTTTGTCATCATCGACAAAAATCTGCGAGAGTTCTACCCCTATTTTGCGGGGTTCCAACTTATCGAACTCGAAACATCGGAGCGAAACAAGACCCTCGAAACCGTAGCCATGCTCGTCAACGAGCTGCTGGAGCGGGGTGCCGACCGGAATGCCCTTATCATCGGTGTCGGCGGAGGTATCACGACCGACATTGTCGGATTCACGGCCTCCGTCTACAAACGGGGTGTGAAGTTCGCCTTCGTTCCCACAACCCTGCTCTCCCAGGTCGATGCCTCGATCGGCGGCAAAAACGGCGTAAATTTCCACGCCTATAAGAATATGATCGGCACCATCACGCAGCCTCAGTGGATCTATATGTGTCCGGAGGTCCTCCGAACGCTTCATCCGCGCGAACTTCGTGCCGGGACAGCCGAGGCGCTCAAGACATTCGTTCTGTTCGATCCGCACTGCTACCGGCTGGCAGTCGACTATTTCGCCGAGCTGGAGGAACAACTGCAAAAAAGCGGCAGCTATCTCCTCAACGGCAAGTTCTACGGTGAGGAGCGCCTCATGGAGTTGATCGGCTGCTGCGCCCGCTACAAATGCGAAGTGGTGGAACGGGACGAATTCGAAAAGGGCGAAAGACGCATGCTGAACCTGGGACACACCTTTGCCCACGCGATCGAGAAGGTCTGCGTCTCGACCGGTATCATGCACGGCGAGGCGGTAGCCATCGGCATGGTTCTCGCCGCCAAGGTTGCCCTAAAGATGGGAATGACCGATTCGGATTTTGTCGAGGAACTGACCGCAGACCTGAAACGCACGGGACTTCCCGTCGAAATTCCCATCGACCCGCAAAGCAGCAAACCGACCGAAATGCGGATTCTGGTCGAAGCGCTGAAAAAAGACAAGAAAGTGGACGGAGACCACATCCACTCCATCCTGCCCTGCGCTTTGGGTGATGTGAAGGATGTCAACGTACCTTTAAATAAATTGGAGGAGATTGCCGGTGATTTGCGTTAGTGTACAAGAGAAGACGTTGCAGGGCTGTCTGGCCGTGCTGAAGGACTCCCCGATGGCGGAGTTGCGGGCCGATCTGTGCCAGTTGTCTATTGGCGAACTGGAGCAGGCCGTAGCCTCCCATCCGAACCTGCTGATCACCTGCCGGATCGCCAACTCCAGCGAATCGTTCGCCCGCGAACAGTTGACAGCGGCACTGCGCCGGGGAGCCCGCTACGTGGATGTGGAGATCGAGGCTCCGGAGAGTTTTCTTGCGGAGATACGGGATTGCGCCCACACCAACGGCACCCGACTGATCGTCTCCTACCACGACTTCGACGGCACCCCCTCGCTCGAAGAGTTGCGCCGCACAGCCGCCCAGTGTCGGGAGAAAGGGGCGGACATCGTCAAGATCGTCACCACGGCCCATACCATCACCGATGCCGTACGGACCTTGAAACTGTATGAGACGGACGAGTGGAAAAATCCGGGAGCACCGGCGCTGGTCGCCTTCTCCATGGGTGATGCCGGACGGTTCAGCCGTTACCTCTGCCTCCATCTGGGGGCTCCCTATACCTATGTATCTTACGGATGCGGACAGACTACCGACCCGTCGCTCTGCGGCGCTCCGACCGCACCGGGACAATACACCCTGCAGGAGATGATGCATCTGCTGCAACCGGGACCGTTCGAAGCACCCCACTCGCTGGAGATCTCTTCAGCGCTGATTCCCTGCTCGAAAAGCGTAGCGCAGCGGGCCATTCTGGGGGCGGCCTTCGCCTGCGGAGAGAGTACGCTGGAGAACTTCGAACCCTGCAACGACATCAACGGGGCGATCGAAGTAGCCCGGGGACTCGGATGCGATGTTACCGTTACCGAGAATGCGGGACAAAAAACCCGCAGCCTACACATCAAAAGCCCCGGGATCGAGCCCCTGAAGGAGCATCTAAAATCGAACGGCGACCTTTCGCTGCACGTAGGCGAATCGGGGCTGCTGACCCGCCTGCTCATTCCGCTGGCCGCCTATCTTTCGGGCGAGGGGCACACCTCGAATTCCAACCGGGAAGTTACCATCACCGGTCGCGGCAGCCTGTTGAACCGCGACCTGGAGAGTGCAGCCACCGCCGTAAGAAATGCCGGAGCGACCTGCACCACCCATGAAGGACACCTTCCCTTCTGCATATCGGGAGGTATTCAAAATCAACAGATCACCTTCTCCGGCAAGGAGAGTTCGCAGATCGTATCGGGCTTTCTGATGACCCTGCCGCTACTCGACAAGACAACGGAACTGGTGATCGAACAGCCGACCAGCATCCCCTACATCCAGCTCACCCTGCGTGTTCTGGAGCAGTTCGGCATCGAGATCCATGCCCGGACACAAACCCGCACGGCACAGGACGGCTCGGTTGTGGTCGAGCGGTTGATCTACGAGATTCCGGGAGGGCAGCACTACCTCCCCTCGCGGCTCTTTCTAGATCCCGACTGGAGTTCGGCCGCTTTCTTCGCCGTGGCGTTTGCCATCGCCTCCGCCAAAAAGGGAGGAGCAGAGTACATACTGAAAAATATGCCGCTCGACTCCAATCAGGCAGACGAGTCCATTCTCAAAGTACTCGAACAGTGCGGAGTCGAACTTCGCTACCATCCGACAAACGACGGGGAGCCCAAACGATATGACATCGCAATCCGTGCGACAACTCCGTTGCGTGCATTCGACTTCGATGCCACCCATTGCCCCGATCTCTTCCCCATCCTGGCCGTACTGGCCTGCCACTGTACGGGAACGAGCCGCATCAAGGGTGTGAACCGTCTCCTGCAAAAGGAGAGCAACCGGGCAGAGACCATTCTCACCGAGTTCACCGTACTGGGAGGACACATCGAGATCGAAGACGATTTCATGTACATCGCCGGGGAGCATCCGGACGGCAGCGACCCGCTGCATGGAGGCAACGTCCACAGCCATAACGACCACCGCATCGCCATGAGCCTGATCATTGCAGCTCTCTTCACGGCGGATCCCGTGCGGCTCGACGACATCAAATGCATCGACAAATCATTCCCCTCGTTCCTGAATATTCTTTGCAACCGATAGAACCGGGAATAAATTCAAAACCAAACGAATCGACATTATGAACAGATACGGCACCAACTTTCGAATTTCACTCTTCGGAGAGTCCCACGGAATTCTGATCGGCGTGGTCTTGGACGGCGTTCCGGCCGGCATCCCGCTCACCGAGGCCGACTTTCTGCCCGATCTGGCCCGCCGGAAAAGCGGGGCACGGGGCACGACACCCCGCAAGGAGGATGACCTGCCCGAAATCGTAAGCGGCCTCTGCGACGGACATACGACCGGCGCCCCGCTGACGATCGTCTTTCGTAACAACAACACCCATTCGGGCGACTACGCCTCTTTCCGTGACATTCCGCGTCCGGGTCACTCGGATTTTGTAGCCGGAGTCAAATACCACGCATTTAATGACATACGTGGAGGTGGACACTTCTCCGGACGGCTCACACTCTGCCTGGTCGCAGCCGGAGTGGTTGCCAAGAAACTGCTCGGACAGATCCGGATCGAGTCCCGCATCACGGCATTGGGCGGCATTCCCGCCCCGACGAGCAAGCCGACCCCAGCCGACGGACAAATCACCGGCTATGAGCCTTGGGACACCCTGCTGGAAGAGGTAATCCGGGCCAACGACTCGATCGGCGGCGTAATCGAATGTACCTGCACGAATGTTCCGATCGGTCTGGGCGAACCCTTCTTCGACTCGCTGGAGTCGCAGTTGGCCCACCTGGCCTTCTCGATTCCCGCAACACGCGGCATCGAGTTCGGCGACGGATTCCGTGCCGCCTCCATGCGGGGATCTCAGCACAATGACTGCTTTACCGACCGCGAAGGACACACGCTCACCAACGGCGCGGGCGGCATCAACGGTGGTATCTCGAACGGCAACCCAATCGTCTTCCGCATCGCCGTCAAACCGACCTCAAGCATCAGCTGCGAGCAGACGAGCTTCAACTTCACAACAGGCCAAATGGAGACCTTCCGCGTCAAGGGCCGCCACGACGCCTGCATCGCACTGCGTTGCCCGGTCATCGTGGAGGCGATTGCCGCCATCGCCCTGGCCGACAACCTGTCAGCCAACTATCGATAATCAGACACGCAACAGGGATAATCCTCATTTATAACAACCTTATAACGAATCGCCTATGTGGCATATTAACATCCAGGAGATATTTACAGCCTTTCTGGTATTGTTCGCGGTGATCGATATCACCGGATCGATTCCTATCATCATGAGCCTCAACGCCTCCGGAACCCGGGTCAAAGCAGGCAAGGCTGCCGGTCTGTCGCTGGCGCTGATCGTCGGCTTCCTTTTCGTGGGAGAAGGGTTGCTAAAACTCTTCAACACGGATATCGAATCGTTTGCCATCGCCGGCGCGTTGATTCTTTTCGCCCTGGCCGTCGAGATGACCTTCAACATCGAAATCTTCCGTAACGACGGACCTCCGGGATACTCGACCGTCGTCCCGATGGTATTCCCGTTGATCGCCGGAGCCGGAACGCTCACCACAGCCCTGTCGCTGCGAGCCGAATGCAGCATCATCAACATCATCATCGCCATCGTGCTGAACATGGCCATCGTCTATTTCGTCATTCGGAATGTCAACCTGGCCGAACGGCTGATCGGCAAGGGAGGTATCTATATCCTCCGCAAATTCTTCGGCGTTATCCTGATCGCCATGTCGGTCAAACTGTTCGTATCGAACCTGACCCTGCTTCTGGAATAGGACACCTGCAAGAACATGCAAACAGCCGTGAAACAGATGTTTCACGGCTGTTTGCAAAAGTAAACTTAACTTTCAAAAATGTAAACTTTACTTGTTTTTATGTAAATTATAATTTACATTTGCTATACCATAATACAAACCAATACCTGGTAAGCTATGAAAACTTTGTGTAAAAACAACTCCACTCCCCCCAAAAAGGAACAAATTACCCCTGTATTTGTGTTATAATCATTTTCATCTCTTTTTACCATGAAAATCATTTACAAATTGTGTTGCATCATCATCCTCTTAGCCATCTATAATCACGGCTTTGCTCAGAAGGCGACCGACTACACATTGGATATAAGCAAGATAAACCAATCGGAAGCAAATCTGCATATTGTCTGCTCCTTTACAATAGACTTTCAAGCGAGAGACAGCCTGTCAATGAGATTCGGAGGGAACAATACATTCTCGATCGACAATCTGGACATACCAGAAGATTCGCTTTTCAAATATCAATATAACCCAGCTTCTCAAACGATTGTTTTTCACAAAACAAAAAACAAGGTGGTCCCCGTAAAGATGGCTTATGACTACACCAACCTCTCTGCATTTTTTATTTACGGAGAAGGACGAGCCGAGATCTGGGAGACAAGTTTCAATGAATATTATTATCCCTGCATTCCCAATACCTGCATCGATCTGCATTTGAACATAGAAGTTCCCGCATCGCTTGAGACAATTTGCTCATACCCTATCGAGACGATCTCTTCCACCCAATATCACTGTGATCTAAACAGGGTTTTATCACAATCCCTTAACTTTGCCTTTATACAGAAAAACGCATATATACACACGATCGAAGAGATCCCCTATCGAATGGATATTTATCAAATATCCGGGATGCAATGCAATAAAGCACGCTACGACGAACTTCTCGAACTAACGCAAGCAAGCGTCTCCTATTTCAGTGAAATCTACGGTGATTCATATTTATCAGCCCCAAGAAGAATCTCCTCATATCCGATATTCTTATTCCATGACGGGAAAGGGTTCAGCAACAGATACAACATCGGATTTATCTCAGCCTCGCAGGAAAAATTCTCGACATATCCCAACATTTACCCTTTGGTACATGAAATAGGACATCGGTGGTTGGGTGAATGGACTCTGCTTATTGACGACGGAGAACCAGGGGCATACTTCATAAAAGAGTCTTTGAATGAATTTATGACATTAATGTTTCTTCGCCACTATTATGGAGAGAAATTATACCGATCACTGATTGAAAAATACGCACAGGAATATCTCCAAATAAAAGATACCCCACAGGACGAACCCTTTATCAACATCGTAGAAAACAACAATAATATCATTGTATACAACAAAGGGCCTCTCGTATTGGATTGGATTGCCCAAGAGATCGGATATGAAAATCTCACAAAAACGATCAGCCAATTTTATCGGGAAAACGCCGGAAAATATCCATTAAGATATTCAGATCTGATTAAACTGCTCAACAAGACTTATCCCGACAAAAAAGCTCTCTTTGAGAAGTACCTTTAATCAAATAAGCAGGAATAAAATTCGTATTAAACAAAAAAACTCGACTTTACATTACTTGTAAAGTCGAGTTTTTACTTGAGATACCAAGTTCATTTTTCTGCGGAGAGAAGGGGATTCGAACCCCTGATACGCTTTAGACGTATACGAGCTTTCCAGGCGCGCCTCTTCAACCACTCGAGCACCTCTCCTTGGGCGAGCAAAGATAGGTATTTTTTTTCATATCGCTGCAAAAGATTCCAAGAAAAGCGTTATGGCCCCGGTTAAAAAAACATGAGGGCAAAAAAAAGGAACCTCCTCGCCGCAAATCGACAGGCCGAACTCTTTTTTATCGCATCGCTTTTCGTATCTTTGTCCGAAACCAAATAAACCCTCCATGAAGAAAACAATTCTCACTGCGGCTTTGAGCGCCGCATTTTTCAGTGCGTCGGCACAAGTGCTGACCTCAACCGACCTGAAATCCATTCAGGATTCATTTGTCCGGGATGCCGGGACAACCGCCCTGCAAAACGCGCTGAGCAACGAGACCGATCTCAACAAACTGGCCCTCAACCGCGAGTTGCAGGGAAAGATCGACCACTACTTCAAATACCGCGTCGATGTAAAGGGCATTACCGACCAGCTACAGTCGGGACGCTGCTGGATGTTCACCTCGATGAACGTGCTCCGCCCCTCGGTCATGAAGCAGTTTAACATCGCTTCATTCGATTTTTCGCACAACTACAACTACTTCTGGGATCTGTTCGAGAAGTCGAACCTCTTTCTCGAAAATGCCATCGCCACGGCCGACCACGACATGACAGATCGCGACGTGGAGTGGTTTTTCAAGAAACCGGTCGACGACGGCGGTGTCTGGAACCTCTTTTATAACATCGCAGGGAAATACGGTGTCGTACCGGCCAGTGTCATGCCCGAAACGGCCCACTCGAACAACACGGGGAGAGTGCGGACCATCCTCAACGAACGTCTGCGGGCCGGCGGCTACCAACTGCGCGAAATGGTTGCCGACGGGGCAAACGAAAAAGAGTTGAAAGCAGCGAAACTCGAAATTCTGAAGGATGTCTATCGGGTTCTCGCCCTCTGTCTGGGTGTCCCGCCTACCGAATTCGAATGGCGCTACCAAACCACCGACGGACAGATCAAAACCCTGAAAACTACCCCACTCGAATTCTACAAGAGCATCATCCCTGCAAATTACGACCCGCAGACCTACATCATGGTGATGAACGACCCTACGCGTGAATACTACAAGACATACGAGGTGCAGAACTACCGCAACACCCTTGAAGGGATCAACTGGGTCTATCTGAACCTCCCCAACGACGTGATTAAGAAGGCGGCACTGGCCTCAATCAAGGCAAATGAGGCGATGTATGCCTCATGTGACCTTCCCCAGATCGACCGTCAGGAGGGAATCTGCGATCCGGAGATGTACGACTACGAATCGCTCTTCGGCATTCGTCTCGACATGGACAAGAAGGCCCGTATTCTGACCCGACAGAGCGGATCGGCCCACGCCATGACCCTCATGGCTGTCGATACGGATGAAAACGACGTTCCTGTCAAGTGGCAGTTCGAGAACAGCTGGGGTCCGAACTCCGGCCACGAAGGATATCTCACCTTCACCGACAAATGGTTCGACGAATATATGTTCCGTCTGGTTATCAACCGCAAATACCTGGACGAGAAGTCCCGGAAGGCGGCCCGCACCAAACCGGAACAACTGCCCGCCTGGGATTATATGTTCTAAAAGGAACTCTTCATAACAGCAGATCCGATCTCGGTTTCGAGATCGGATCTGCTGTTTATAGTGCTATCGGGATGCCAACAACTCCTTCCACTGCGAATGGCGGGCGATATAGATCTCCGAATAACTGCATTGGGGAATCACCTTCAACCCCTGCCGCTTGAGATCTTCGAGCACCGCCTCGGTCAGTTCGGCCGCAATTCCCTGTCCGGAATACCGCTTCGGCACCCCCGTGTGGGTCAAAACGACGATGTCCGTACCTATTCGCTCGTAATCAACGACAGCAATATCATCGCCCAGATCGAACTCGTAGCGGCTCGCACCGACATTGTTTTTCAGCTCATATCTTTTCCCCATACCAAAGTTTCCCTGTAATCCTTGTAAAAAACCGAACCGGATTCCTCACGGAGTCCGGTTCGGCATAAACAACTATTTCTTATTTATTAAGCTTTTCCGGCCGATCCGAGTACCTCGTTGCACTTGTGCATGTAGAGTTTTTTCATCTCGTCACGAGCGGGTCCCAGGTATTTGCGCGGATCGAACTCGGCGGGTTTGTCCGAAAGAACCAAACGCACGGCTGCGGTCATCGCCAGACGGCTGTCCGAGTCGATGTTGATCTTGCAAACGGCGCTCTTGGCTGCACGGCGCAACTGCTCCTCCGGAATACCGATAGCATCCTTCAGCGCACCGCCGTGCGTATTGATGATATGAACGTACTCCTGCGGAACGGACGAAGATCCGTGCAGCACGATCGGGAAGCCCGGGATACGTTTCTCGATCTCCTCCAGAATATCGAAACGCAGCGGCGGCGGAACGAGCGTACCATCCGCATTGCGGGTACACTGCTCGGGACGGAACTTGTTGGCTCCATGCGACGTTCCGATCGAGATAGCCAGTGAGTCCACACCGGTCTTCTTCACGAAATCCTCCACGTCTTCGGGACGCGTATAGGTATGATGCTCGGCCGAAACCTCATCCTCGACACCGGCCAGTACGCCCAACTCGCCCTCGACCGACACATCGAACTTGTGGGCATACTCGACCACGCGGCGCGTAAGGGCGACGTTCTCGTCATAAGGCAGATGCGAACCGTCGATCATCACCGACGAGAAGCCCATGTCGACACAATCCTTGCAGAGCTCGAACGTATCGCCATGGTCCAGGTGCAATACGATCGGAATGTTTTTGCCCAGCTCCTTGGCATATTCGACGGCACCCTGGG
>DWYR01000013.1 GCA_019118565.1 Candidatus Alistipes avicola
AGGATCAAACTCTCCATTGTATAAATAAATGTATTGTTAGAGTCCTGACTACTTAACTTCCTTAAAGGAAATTGACAGATAAATACTACATTCTTTCTCTCAATATTACCAGTAATTCAAAGAACCAGTTTGAAAACAAATCGCAATTTTTCATTGCGTTTGGGAATGCAAAGATAAGCAATCTTTTTTAATTCCACAAATAAATTTTCAAGAACTTTGCATTTTATTTTTTTTCAGAGCCCTCATCTCTTGCTGTCTCCAGCTTCGATCCATCTTCAGGCTTCATGTTTCATTCAAATGCGGATGCAAAGGTAGGGATTATTTTGGAATCTGCAAGCGTTTCTTTCTTTTTTTTCACATTTTCTTTATTTTTTATCTTAAACACACCCTACATCTATATATTATATAGCTCTCCGTACGTACATACATACATACGATCCTATTCAAGCAGAACAGACGAAGCCCCTTTCCTCCTGCTAAAAAATAAGAACGGGAGAACTATTTAATACAGTTCTCCCGTTCTTATTTTTTAGCAGCTGACTACAACCAGCCCCCGTTAGAGGCAACCTTCGCACGGCAGATGATAGCCACTTCTCGGCTCAAATCCGTTTCGCCGACAGCACTCTCGATCTGCCCCAAACCGGCGCTCTGTTTCGTACATGTGATTTTCACCGTGTGGTCATCGACCTGCTCGATCGTCATGCCGAGTTTTTCTTTCACCTCCTCGCTTACATTAAGGACATAAGACATCGTACTTGTAATATCTCCATAGTAAGACTCCAAGGCTACGGTCGTCGGCTCATTCAAGGCAACCGTAATAGCCGGGGTTCCGCGAACAGACATCAACAATTTGTAGGCATCGACAATACCGCTACCCATCTTCCCCTTATAGGTACTCATATCCATGCTGCCATTCTGATAGAATCCATCCGAAGAATAGGGTGTGTAATTTTTTATTCCCGTCAAATAAGGATCCAGATCATCAACAGCACCTAACAGCATACTGCGGAACTCCTTAGCCGTAAATTTCTTTCCCAGTTGATAAGCATAGGAGAGACCCAGAGCGGCAACACCGGAAACGTGGGGTGCAGACATCGAGGTTCCCGACATGTAACCGTACTTGTCAGGAGCAGGCACGGTCGAAAGCACCTCTCCTGCCGAGGCATTATAGGTATAGTAGAAAGAGTCGCCACCCGGAGCTGCAATATCAGCCGGGGTTCCATAATTGGTAAAGGTTGAAGGCGTATAGTCGGCAGCCAGCGAAGTTACGCAAACTACCTGCGCATATGCGCCCGGATAACTGCAAGCCCGGCCGTTGTTACCTGCCGAAACAATGCTGATACCTCCGTCAATTATCGGAGAATTTGCACGAGCCGGAGTCTTCTCCGTATTGAAATACCGGAAAGCCTGCGCCTCCAAGCCACGAGTCTGCTCATACTGCTCGTCCGACGTGTAGGCACCACTCTTGACACCCCAGCTGCACTGCAAGATGGATGCTCCCTCATTAGCCGCATATACAATACCTTTTGCAACCTGCGCCGTGCTGGCCTCATAACCACGAGAAAAGATCTGTATCGACATGATCTTCACACCATCGTGATTGCCGGAGCCGCCAGCCACACCGCTGACTCCTGTCAAGTTGTGGTTTACAGCAGCAACCGTACCAGCCACGTGGGTTCCATGGGCGTTGTCATTGGCCTGATTCCAGGTCAGATCGCCCTGATCCAGCGCAAAGTTATACCCATAAACATCGTTCTTGTATCCATTGCCGTCGTTATCCGTATTCGGAGCACCGTTCAACTCAGCCTCATTGACCCACATATTGGAGGCCAAATCTTCATGAGTAGGATCAACCCCCTGATCACAAACCGCCACGATGATGTTGGGATTACCCGCACAAAGCTCCCACGCCGGCTCGACATTGATATCGGCCCCAGCCTTGATCGGTTTTACCAAAGTTTCATCTCCCGTATTTTTATAGTGCCACTGCAACGGTAATTTCGGGTCATCGAAGAAAGGAGCATCGTCTGCTCGCGTGCCGATCTGGGGCACAGCGCCGCCCCAAACCTCATTAAATGACACGACATCCTCCGAGAAATTCTTGATTACACGACCGTTGAACTGCACCAACGACACGTCGTTGCCAACTTCTGCCAGTCTTTCGGCGGCAGAATTCAGATCGACATCCTCGTCGAATGTCACCAGATACCAACGATGGAGCCCATGATGACGCAGATTTGCCTCGGTTTCCTCTACATAGGGGAAAACGCGCTCAAACTTCACGGCATGGATCTCATCGAGGGCCGCATCGAAGGGCTGAATACCTGAGCGAGTCGCACCCGCACGCGAAGCCTCTCGCTCCAGATTTGAAACGGCCTCTTCGGAGAGCTGCACGAGCATCTCGCCCTTCACGGCGTTGTACGTCGTATGGATAATTTTGTCTTGGCCCGAGCTCTGGTCTCCTGCAACACCTTCGTCTAGCCGATCCTCCACGCAGCTGCAAAGCGATGCAATTGCGAGGATACCAATAAGTTTTGGACTAAAAATCTTCATAATGATTATTTTTTAAACCCTTAAAGATACACATTTTTTGTCATTCACAAATAAAAATCGCGCAAAAAAAGGAGTTTTCCCCACAAAATCGCTACATTTGTATCCAACAAAGCAAGCTCAATGAACAGCAAAAAACTCACCTTTCTCGTTATAATTCTGCTAATTGCAGACCAGGTACTCAAAATATGGGTAAAGACCCACATGACCCTGGGCGAAGCAATCGTACTGATTCCCGACTGGTTCAAACTCTATTTCATCGAAAATAACGGTGCCGCCTTCGGCATGCGTATCACTACAACAGGAACGTGGGATTGGGGCAAATTAGTATTGAGTCTGTTCAGAATCGGCATGATCGGCCTACTGATCTGGTTGATCAACAGATCTATCCGGAAAAAAGCTCCGAAAGGAGTGCTGATCGGCTTCGCCGCGATTCTGGCCGGAGCCATCGGCAACATGATCGATAGCGCCTTTTACGGACTGATCTTCTCTGCATCGACTCCGCAAACGGTCGCTCATTTCGGCGGGAGTTACGCCAGTTTCATGATGGGCAAGGTTGTAGACATGTTCTATTTCCCGCTCTTCCAGTGGGAGAACGTACCTCGATTCCTAAGTTTCCTGGTGGACAATAAAGGTTATTTCTTCGGAGCCGTCTTCAATCTGGCCGATGCCTACATCTCGATAGCCGTGATTTATTTGCTGATTTTCAAATATAAATATTTCGACAAGGAAGGATTTATATAAAATTTCTTCCGATTTTATTTGTTTTTGAGAAAAAAGTATTACTTTTGCAAACCGTTATTTCGATAATGTAATGCCCAGGTGGCGGAATTGGTAGACGCGCACGTTTCAGGTGCGTGTGTCGAGAGGCGTGCAGGTTCGACTCCTGTCCTGGGCACTAAAAAGACTTCCAACTGTTGTTGGAAGTCTTTTTTATTTTCAGAATCGGCAGAAACAATCCGGGGAGATGACCTCGTTACTCTTCTCTCAAATACAAAGCTTCGAGAAACGGCCCACCGAAGATCACTCCAAGCAGCCTTTGACAAGAAGAGCGACAGCCAAAAGAACAACTGCGACAACATTCACCACGATGCCCTACTTCTTGCTACGGGGATTACTCTCCTTGAAAGCCCTGAGAGGATTTATTATTGCAACAAGGAGCAACAGCCCATTGAAAAACATAAAAATTCCACAGATCCAACCCATTTTTGTTTGCCTTAAAATAAAGGTATAATATTTCAGTCCATTTGCAAAGTGAAAAGTCAATTATTATCAATAGTAAAATACAAGAAACATATAAGAATCCTGATTTAATCCAATACTCCTCTTTGTCCGAGAATCCTCTTATACTATATTTGCCTCATGATAGAGGAGTTTCTGCAATATCTTACGACCGTAAAACGGTACTCGCCGCTCACGATAAGGAATTATCGACACGACGTAGAGAACTTCTTGGCATGGTTCGGAACGACCGATACGGAGTTCGATCCGCGGCGCATCTCGACCGAGGATATTCGCGAATGGATCGTATACCGCACGGAGACGGCCCATCTGAACGCCGCTTCGATGAATCGTGAGCTATCATCACTACGCAGCCTGTTCCGTTATCTGCTACGGACGGGACGAATGGACAAAGACATTCTACAACCGATTCGGGCAATGAAAACATCTCGACGGATTCCATCTTTCGTCCCTACGACTCGCATGGCCGGAATTCTCGACAAAATAGAAACGGACACCCCCGACAACACATTCTCCCAGAGGCGCGATTCACTGATCGTTCTGCTCTTCTACAGTTGCGGAATTCGACTGGCCGAACTGGTTTCGATCAACCGCGACGACTTTTCGGGAGACTACAGCAGCCTGAAGGTACGGGGCAAAGGGGATAAAGAGCGGATCGTCCCGATCCTGCCTCTCGTGCGAGAGAAAATAATAGCGTATCTGGAGGAGATTAAACGGCAAAATATTTGCAAATCTTCAGAAAAAGCGCTATTTTTAACTAAGGAAGGAAGGAGAATCTCCCGCAGTTCGGTATACCGTACCGTCAAGGTCCAGCTACAGGCAGGCGGTGTACAAGGCAAAACAAGCCCTCACGTTTTACGCCACACCTTCGCGACCGAACTGCTAAACAACGGAGCCGACATGAGAGAGATTCAAGAGCTATTGGGACACGCCTCCCTACAGGCCACACAGGTCTATACGCACAACAGCATCACCAAATTGCAGGAGGTATATGCCAAAGCCCATCCCAGAGGACAGCAGGGGGAAAAGGAGAAGTAAAAAGCTCTCCTCCGTTCGGATTCATCCAAGGTCGACTAAACAATTGCTCGCTTGAGCATCCCGACCGAGACCGAGCAAGGGAGAACAAAGATATAAACCCATAAAAAAACAACTGTTATGAAGGTACAAATTCAATCGGTAAAATTCGATGCCGACAAGAAGTTGGTCGAATTCGTAGAGCACAAGATGGATAAACTCGACCGTTTTGCCGAGCGGGTAACCGGTGCGAATGTCATATTAAAATTGGACAAGGATCACGAACAAGGCAACAAAGTCGCGACGATCAGCCTGGCTCTTCCCGGCCACGATCTGGTTGCCGAGAACCGGGCCAAGACGTTCGAAGAGGCCGTCGATCTGTCGATCGAAGCGATCAAGCGTCAAATCGACAAGGCAAAAGGCAAATTCGACAAATAAAATATCCTTATTACAAACAAGGAAGCCGGTCCTATCGGGACCGGCTTCTCTAAAAAAACAACGGGAAGACCTTGACGACAGGATCTTCCCGTTCACTTTTCCGTAAAGATTATTACTTCGTAGCCTCAGCAGGAGTAGTAGTCTCAGCGGCAGCAGCCTCGGTGCAAGCCTCTGCGCAGCTGTCAGCCTTCTCGCAGCAAGCGGGAGCCTCAACAGTCTCAACAGTTTCAACGGCCTCAGCCTCAACAGCCTCAGCTTTTTTTGTCTGGTTACCAGCGCAGCTTACCATAGCAGCAGCGGCAACAACGATCATAAGAGATAAAACTTTTTTCATAGCATTAATTTTTTAATGTGGTTGATTTTGGGTGCAAATATATAGATTCCATTGGATTTACACCAAAAATATTAAAAAAATTTATTCTGCATGAATTTTTTTTATCGGATGAGGTCTGCCACGGTCAAATCTTCCCTCATCAAATAGGCCTCAGGGAAACGGGTACGAATTTTTCCCAGCAAAACAATCGCCTCTTCCGAGGTTACACAATTTCCTGCCGAGACCTTAAAATAGGGATTCTCGTAACTTAAATAGACCTTTACTTCTGGGAAAGCCTCCTCGAATGCCCTCTTTGTCGACATAGCCTTGGCTCTGGCATCCGGACCATTATCGAAAAACACACCGATCCGATACCCCTTGAATCTTATACGGTCATTTCCCCGATGACTTTTACTCATCACTGCAGACGCATCACCATGTTCGACAATTGTTACGGTGGTCGAACCGGAGGGTTGAGACAGACGCTCTTTAAACGATTCGAGGGATTGAGCCGACACGATACCCCCCAACCCAAAAACAAAGAACAAAGAGATAACTATTCGATACATACAAAAACTTTTTCTCGACATTGGCGTATATGCATATTCGAAATACACACCTTTTAATATATATACCTCGTCTCAAGGTCTGTTTTACTTGTCGTCGACAAGGTCCTTTCCGTCAGGGGCAAAGATATTCAAAAAATTCGAAACCGGGACACGCTCCCAGTAAATCGTCCGGCGGAAAGCACCTGCCTTCACCGTAAATTCGACCGTTACGTCCAAAAGACCGAGGTCCTGCTCCCGCAACCGTTTCTCCAACACGTACCAACCGGCCACATCCGGAGACTCATTTTTCCAGCGGCTTTTCACCTCCTCGCTGCTACGTTTTGCAAGCACAACGGTATCGCGCAAACGCACCCTGCCCAGAAAGACGGAATCCGTATAGAAATCGACACAAGCAGCCTCCAGACGAATGGTCCGTCGGCTTTCGTTGGTCATCCACAACGTCAGGTCTGCACCGGCCGTACCATATGTACGCACCTCCTGCACCGCCTCCAGACGAATCTTCCGGGCCAGCGACGCAGCACATCCTCCCAACTGAAGTGCCAACAGGAGCACTGTTCCCGAGAACAAAAGACGCCTCAACGCCCTATCTCTTCTCTCCCACATAGATCTGCGCAATACCACAACTTTGTGAGCGGGCCCGACAGGCCGAGAAACCGGCCTGCTGCATCATCTCCATAAACCGGGCCGGTGCCGGGAATTCATCCACCGATGTCGGCAGATATTCGTACGCCTTGCGATCCTTCGAAACCGCACCGCCAATAACCGGCAACAGACGATGGCTGTAAAATCCATATACCTTGCGGAACAATGGATTGCGCGGAGTCGAAAACTCCAGAATCACAACCTTACCACCGGGCTTCAAGACACGTGCAAACTCCCGTAGACCCTTCTCCAGATCGCCGAAATTGCGCACACCGAAAGCCGATGTCACCACATCGACCGACGCATCCGAAAGTTCAAGCCGCTCGGCATCGCCCGGAGCAAGGATTACCCGTTCATCCAACCCGCGGGCCACAGCCTTGCGAGCAGCTTCGGCAAGCATCTTCTCCGAAAGATCGATTCCAAGGACCTGTACCCCCGGAATAGTGCGCGCCATGGCAAGTGCCAGATCTCCCGTTCCGGTCGCCACATCGAGAATACGACGCGGAGCCATCCGTTTCACGATCCGCACCACATGACGGCGCCACAACTTGTCGATCTGAAACGAAAGCGTATGATTCAACCGATCGTAGGTAGGCGCAATGTGATCGAACATCTCCCGCACCTGCTCCTTTTTCCCCTGTTCCGTATTGTAAGGTTTCATGGATATTTATACATTATATCGGATCGAACGATCCGGTTTGACAGTCGATACGATCGAGGCTGGCAGGAGCAGCAGCAACAGAATAACGGCAATTACCCCGATATTGAGCGGCAACCACCATCCGAGGCTGACCGAGACGGGCACCTCCGAAAGGATGTATCCGGTCGGATCCAACCGAACCAGATGCAGCCAGTGCTGCAACAGGCAAAGCCCCAATCCGATTACGTTTCCCCAGACGACACCGCGTACGACGATGAAAAGTGCCCGATAGAGGAAGATCCGGCGCAGAGAGCCATTCTCCATACCCATCGTTTTCAACAGGCCGATCATGCGCGTGCGTTCGAGCACCAGCGTGAGCAGGGCCGTCGCCATATTGAACAGCGCCACGACCACCATGATGATCAGGATGACGGCCGCATTGACATTGTGGGTCTTGAGCCAGTCGAAGAGTGCCGGATAGAGGGTCTGCACGCTGACAGCCGCATAATCCCAGAACACCTCGTTCTCGGCATCCGCAAAGCACATATTCAACTGGCGGGCATAAGCCGCAGCCTGTGAAAAATTCTCCAACGTAATCTCATAACCCGACACCAGCTCCTGCGGCCAGTCCAGCAACCGCTGTACATTGCGCAAATCGGTCATCACGACCGAACGGTCGAACTCATTCATTCCCGTAGCATAGAGTCCCGAAATCTTGAACCGGTCGCGACGCGGCTGCCCGGATGACTCGACAAAGAGCATCTCGACCTTATCCCCTACCCCCAGTTCCAGTTCACGGGCAACGCTCTCCGAGATCAGGATCTCCTTCGTACGCACGGAATCACCGACACGAGGCAGCGCCCCGTCCGTGAGATTCTCTCGGAAAAACGACCAGTCGTAACTGCCGTCCACCCCCTTGAGCCGGACACCGAGGATCGCATCGGGGGTCTTGACCACCCCCCCCTTTACGGCGTAAGGGGCCATCCTCTCAACCCGGCCGGCCGAACGGATCGTCTCTTCGAGTTCGGCACTGCGCTGAACGGGATAAGATTCGAGCGAACGAACGCCCCGCAGGTCCACTACCTCGACATGGGCAGCGAATCCGACGACACGCTCCGTAATCTCCCTTTTAAATCCCATGATGACCGCCAGCGAAAGAATCATGACGCAGACGCTGAGCGCTACGGCCACGACCGCAATACGCACCATGACACCCGGCCGATTGCCGGGTGCAGACTGCGCGATTCTGCGGGCTATAAAAAACTCAAGATTCACTCCTCCACTGATTTTGGCCCATTCTCATGCAAAGTAACACAAATTTTTCTTACTTTTGTAAAATTCAAACATTCATTATGAAAAAACAAGCCTTAGTTACCGGAGCCACTTCCGGGATCGGACGCGCCACGGCGCTCCGCCTTTCAGTAGTAGGATACGACATCATCGCAACGGGCCGTCGGGCCGACCGTCTGGCCGAACTTAAAGCATCCATCGAGGCGCAGGGAGGCGCATGCCGCACCCTCTGTTTCGACATCCGCAGCGAAGAGGAGTGCAAGAAGTTCCTCGAACCGATCGAGCAGGTGGACCTGCTGGTCAACAACGCCGGTCTGGCTGCCGGACTGGAGCACATCGACCAGGGTTCGACCGCAGACTGGGACGCAATGATCGACACCAACGTCAAGGGTCTGCTCTACGTTACCCGCATCATCTCCCCCAAGATGGTTGCTGCCGGCCACGGCCACATCATCAACCTCGGTTCGATCGCCGGTACGGAGCCTTACGAAAACGGAGCGGTCTACTGCGCTTCGAAACACGCCGTACACGCCATCTCTCAATCCATGCGTGCCGACCTTCTGAGCCACAACATCAAGGTGAGCGAAATCCGTCCGGGCATGGTCGAGACCGAATTCTCGCTGGTACGTTTCCACGGAGACCAGCAGAAAGCGGACAAGACCTACGTCGGTGTGGAGCCTCTGACGGGCGACGACATCGCCGAGACGATCGCCTGGATCGTCCAGCTGCCGGCCCACATGAACGTGAACGACATCGTACTGATGCCCGCCCAGCAGGCCGGAGCCTACTACACCTATCGCAAAACGAAATAATTAGCACCGACAAACCATGTTACAGATTCTGACTTTTCTCCAGAGCAACTACTACGCTACGGAATCCGTCGCTTCGAGATACGATGCCGCCACGATGGGAATGTTCTTTCTGATCCTCGTAATCGGTATTGCCGGCTACATCGTACAGGCACGTCTGCAACACGTTTTCAAGAAATACTCGAAGGTCCCCTTCCCGGGTGACATGACCGGAGCGGAAGTCGCCGAAAAGATGCTTCGCGACAACAAGATACACAACGTGAAGATCACCCATGTAGCGGGAACGCTGACCGACCACTTCAACCCGCAGACGATGACCGTCAACCTGAGCGACGCGGTCTATTCGGGACGCAGCGTTGCGGCGGTAGCCGTCGCCTGCCACGAGTGCGGACACGCCATCCAGCACGCCCAGGGATACGCTCCGCTGACCCTGCGTTCGCAGCTGGTCCCCGTCGTGCAGTTCTCGTCCCGCATGGCCATGTTCGTCGTCATCATCGGGCTGGTTATTCTGGCCACCACGCAGAACGAACTGCTCTGCTGGATCGGCATCGGCATGATCGCCATGTCGGCCCTCTTTTCGATCATCACCCTGCCGGTCGAGTATAACGCATCGAACCGCGCCATGGAGTGGCTGGCAAGCAGCCGTACGCTCGAAGGCATCCAACTGCAGCAGGCACGCGAGGCGCTCTCATGGGCTGCCCGCACCTATCTGGTAGCCGCCCTGAGTGCCGTTGCATCGCTGCTCTACTACGTATTCCTGATCTTAGGCAGCCGAAGAGACTAAATGCATTCCGAAAAGGACTATACGCGTCGTGGCTGGACAGCCGCCGCGCTGCTCATTGTCGTGTTGCTCGGCGTGAGTCTGATACCGCCTCTGGAAGTGGGCGGTATCTCATTGCGCAGGGCCAACATTCTCTCGGAACTCGTAACGTTCGACGACACGAAGAGCAGCGAAGAGGCCGAAGTAGAGATCGACATCGAGGATTTTGGGATCGACCTGCAGCAGGTTGCCCAAATCATCGCCGACACGCTGCCGGCCGAAGCCCCCATTCTCTACGAGTGGGATCTTCGCACGAGCCGCGATACGCTCGGACGCTATCCGGGACGCATCGATTCGACGCGTCTGTCGCCCGAACTGATCCCGATCGAGGATTTCGACACGACCGGGCAGAGCCGTATGGTCGCTTTCTATGAAAAACTGCAACAAAAGGACTCGACGGTCCGCATCGCCGTCATGGGCGACTCGTTCATCGAGGGGGACATCCTCTCGTCCGACCTGCGTGAGCGGATGCAGCTGCGCTTCGGCGGAGCCGGTTCCGGCTTTGCTCCGATGGCTTCACCCCTGACCGGATTCCGTCGCACGATCAAGACCCAGTCGAAAGGATGGAACTCCTACAACATCATGCAACGCCGCACGACTCCGGCATCGCTGGCCGACTCCTACTACATTTCGGGCTGGATCTGCCAACCATCGGATGGGGCAACGGTCCGCTGGGAGGGATCGTCCGACCGGGAGCGTCTGGACAGTTGCCAAGCGGTTCGCATCTTCTTCATCAGCCGCGACGAAAGCCGTGTGGAGGTAGTCGTAAACGACCGCCAACACCGGATCTTCGAGATTGAGGGCGATCCCAACGTTCGACAAATCGCCGTCTATGGAGCGATCCGCTCGATCGAACTTCGGATCCTTTCCGGAGCGGCTGGATTTGTCGGCTACGGAGCCATCTTCGAGGCGGGAGCAGGTGTCGTAGTAGACAACTACTCGATCCGCAGCAACAACGGCCAGGCCATGTTCTGGACCTCGCCCTCGGTCAATGCACAGATCGATGCCATGCTCGACTACGACCTGGTGATTCTCCAATACGGACTCAACATCATGCAGCCCGGCGTACATTCATTCAGCCGCTACGGGGCACAGATCGAGAAGATGATCGCCTACACACGCCAATGTTTCCCCAACGCCGCAATTCTGGTAATGAGCGTGAGCGACCGCTCGGTAAAATCCGATACGGGATTCGTTCCGATGGACTCGGCTCCCTATATGGTAGAGGCCCAGCGACGGGCAGCCGAGCGATGCGGTGCAGCCTTCTGGAGTGCATACGACGCAATGCAGTCATTGGGCGGCATGGCCCGCTTCGTTGCAAACGGATGGGCCGGCAAGGACTACACCCACATCAATTTCGCAGGAGGACGACGCGTTGCATGGGCCCTCTACGACGCAATCAACCGTGGTGTCGAAGAGCATGAATATGTCGAGCCGGTGCACTACGAGAACATCATCGGCCCGGAAGAGGCAATTATCCCGGAACTGATCCTTCCGGGACCCTCTTTGCCGGCCGCACCTCTTAAACTGTAACGATGGAGATCCGACTGGTAGACCATATCGGTGAGAAACTGCTCTCGATGCTGACATATGACGCTTCGCAGCCGATGATCTTCAGCAGCGGACTGTTCCTGTTTCTCTTCGCGGGATTCCTCTTTTTCTACGGGTTCATGCGAAAGACCCCGACCCTGCGAATCCTCTACGTTGTCCTCTTCTCGCTCTACTTCTACTACAAGTCGAGCGGCATCTATTTCCTACTGCTCATCTTCGCTTCGGTGAGCGACTACTGGATCGCCCACGCCATGCATCGCAGTCGGACACGACGCGCCCGGTTGTGGCTGGTCACCCTCAGCATCCTCATCAACCTCGGTATGCTGGGATATTTCAAGTACACGAACTTCCTGATCGAAATCTCGAACAACCTCTTCGGCGAAGGATTCCTCAGTTTTCAGAATATTTTCCTGCCGGTCGGCATCTCGTTCTTCGTCTTCCAGTCGATGAGCTACACGATTGATGTCTATCGAGGCCAACTCAAGCCCCTCGACAACTGGCTGGATTACCTCTTCTACCTCTCGTTCTTCCCGCAGCTGGTAGCCGGCCCGATCGTCCGGGCCAGGGATTTCCTACCCCAGATTCGTCAAAATCCTCTCCGCGTAACCCGCCAGATGTTCGGATTCGGCGTTTTCCTGATCCTGACCGGACTGTTCAAAAAAGGGGTTATCTCGGACTACATCTCACTGAACTTCGTAGACCGGATCTTCGACGAACCGTTGCTCTACTCCGGCTTCGAATGCCTGATGGGAATCTACGGCTACGCCCTACAGATCTACTGCGACTTCTCGGGCTACTCCGACATGGCCATCGGCATCGCACTGCTGTTGGGGTTCCATTTCCCAAAAAACTTCGATGCTCCCTACAAATCGGCCACCATCACCGAATTCTGGCGGCGGTGGCATATTTCATTCTCCTCCTGGTTGCGAGACTATCTCTACATACCGCTCGGAGGCAATCGCAAAGGGCACGTACGTACCTACATCAACCTGCTCATCACCATGCTGCTGGGAGGTTTGTGGCACGGGGCGGCCGTCCGGTTTATCCTATGGGGAGCATTGCATGGCATGGCTCTGGCCATCCACAAACTCTGGATGAGTATCTTCCCGCGGCAAAAGGCTCTGGGTTACCAGATGCACTGGCCCTGGCGACTCATCGGCGTGCTGATCACTTTTAATTTTGTCTGCTTCGGCTGGCTCTTCTTCCGGGCCGAATCGATGCAGACAGCCTCGCTGATGCTCCACCAGATCTTCGAGAACTTCAATCCGACCATCATTCCGCAGGTACTCGCAGGATATACCGGAGTCTTCCTGCTGATCCTGCTCGGATATGCGCTTCATATGCTCCCCGGTTTGTGCGAGGATTGGGCCAAACGGGTAGTGACGGCCATGCCGCTCATGGCCCAGGTTCTGTTGGCCGCCTGCATCGTCTGGATTGTCATGCAGGTCAAATCGAGCGACATACAACCCTTTATCTATTTCCAATTCTAAACCGTCCGCACCATGTACGACTGCGACCACTCCCTTTTTCTAACGCTTAACTTTGACGGCGGCCCCCTCTTCGACAAAATCATGCTGGCCGTATCGGGAACAGCCCTGTGGATTCCCTTCTACCTGCTGATCCTCTGGCTCGTCTGGCGACGTTACGGATGGCGAAATCTCATCTTGTTCATTTTAGCTTTAGCCGTCGGACTGGTCCTCTCGGACATGATCTGCGGTATTTTCAAGCATACAGGCCCGCTAAAGAACCTTTGGGCGGATCTTGCGCCCCGTTGGCGCCCCATGTTCACGCCCGAACTGGAGAACCTCCCGATTCCGGCCGACTCGCTCTTCAGTTGGCGCCACGCCGGAATCCCCACTCCCGAAGGGATCGTCCACGTACCAGCCGAAGCTATCTCCGGCAAGTATGGAACCGTCTCTTCGCACGCAGCCACGATCGTAGCCGTCGTAACTCTCTCGGCCGCCGCTATCCGCCGCCACTGGTTCACGATCCTCGGCATCGTCGCCACGTTGCTCATCTGCTATTCGCGCATCTATCTGGCCAAACACTTCCCGATCGACCTGCTGCTCGGAGCCGGAGTCGGACTTCTGGTCGGCGGGGCAGCCTATTGGGGATACAAGAAGCTGGGACGCGGCTTTTTCAAACCGGTTGCCCGACAATAAGCCAGACTTTCAGCCATAGAAAAACAAAGAGGAGCGCCGAAAGGACACTCCTCTTTTCTTTTGCTTGAACCGGACGGGAATCAATACCCCCAATCCGACGGATTACACTGCTCCTTGACCGATTCCGGGACATCAGGGAAGAAGGTGAAGCCGGTCAGTGCCTCGATCTCCTTGACCGATTTCATGTAAGCGGGGCCGAGCGTCGGCGAGGTTGAGTTGGAGACCGGATCGACCTCCGAGTGCGAGAACCAAAATCCGACCGAAATCAGCTCCGAGGCATCGCACTCCTGGATCGCCTTGCCCGTGTTGCCGTCGCGCGTACGCAGGATCAGCTTGTAGTAGTGGGTCGGCACGATACAATCCTTCGAATACTCCTCGATGTAGTAGCGAACCCCCTGGTAGGTGTAGGTCGCATCCTTGGCGACCGTATTCTCATTCTCGAAGTAGGCACCCGAGACGCAGTAAAGCGTGTCGGCACAGACATAGTAGTCCTGAATCCAAATCTCGGCATCGTTCCACAACTTGTTGAAAGCCGCTCCGGCCTGAGGCGAAACGTTGCTCGAATAGAAAGTCTGGGCGTTGAGTTCCGACCCAGCACCGCCCCGATAGTTGGACATCAGCATGTGTCCACGCCCCCATTGCACATCGAGATCGGGGGAATAGAGCGAGACGTATTCGATCCCGGCAATCGGATACATGATCGCCTGCTGCCAGTCGGTCATGTAGGGATCCTTGGCCCAGACATTGGTACGTCCGGATCCCTCCTCGTAGCAGGCATGCTGCGGATGGGCGATCCAGAGGGGACAGTGACGGCGTGTATCGTAACAATAGGTGAAGTTACGCACATGCTGTCCCGACACGACCGTCGTAGCCCAATGGGTATTGACCACGTAATCGCCCGTCGAGTAGGCCTCGAGCGGCAGCTCCGCCCAACGGTAATCGCGAACAACGGTTTCGAGCGATACGACCTGTCCGCCGGGCCCGGTCGAAAGCATCAGGTCGTCGAAATTGATGCCGTACGATTGCGAACCATGCGGGGCCAGACGGATGTAGAGTTTGTCGACCGGAGCGGCCAGCGTGAAATCGACCGAGATATACTCCCAGTAGTTGTAGGTTGTGGCCCCCTGGTAGGAGATCTCCTTCCACGACACGCCGTCGCTGCTGAGCATGATCCGGCAGTCGGACGAGGTAAAGGAGGAGCCCATCGAGAGGGTCAGGTTGGTCTGGTCGGGTGTCAGCGAGATCTCATTCACCACGAAATAGGGATCCTGATCAAACCACACACGCATGTGGTTGACACCCGAGGCCTCCGGATAGCGACCCGCCGATCCGAACTGCTCATTGTACAGACGTGCCCGACGCGTGGTATAGCTCACGGCCGAGGCTCCCGGTCCGACCGGATTCTGCCAGGAGGTACTCTTGTCGGCCCAATCCGAATAGGGGGTTCCGTCGAAATCCTCATAGTAGATCAACTCGGCTTCGACCGGAGCAGGCGTATAGGTCACCGAGACCTCGCGCGTCACCGCCTGATCCCCCTCGCCGGCCGTCACGGTAATCGTCGAGGTCACGTTGGCCGGCGATGCGGTAATCTGGATCGTTCCGTCACCCTCGCCTTCGGCCGGCGTAAAGGCAAGACCGCTACTCTGTGTGGTTGCCTTCCAAGCCGCATTGCTTCGTACCGTTACCACGTTGGCTGCCGGATCATCCGGATTGAACTGGATTTCGTCAGGGATAACCTCCAGCGACACTTCGTCGGTCGGATCGTCGGGTGCCTTTCCCCGCGTCACCTGCGTAGCATTGCTCCGGAGCGGCTGACGACCATCGTCGTAACGGTGTACGGCCCGGATAGTCACCCCGCTCTCATAAGGCATCGTCTCGATGCGAAACGACCCGCTGCCGACACCGGAGGTCCGGTTCACCGAAACTCCCTCGTCCGGCGAAATCTCCAGCGACCAGGTCAACCCCTCGGTCGCCGTTACGGTCACCGTATTAGAGGCAGCATCGGTTTCGCTGAAGGTCAAAGTCTCGGGCGACAGAGTCAATTGATCCTCTTTCGTATCGTCCACCCCGTCGCTGCCGCTGCAGCCGGCCAACATCGTCAATACGACGGCCAGTACAACCACGAACGACCAACGGAACATCCCGAAAGGTCTTTTCAAAAAAAGGATGAAAGAACTCATAATGTTTTAATTATTAGGGTTATTATAAATGGGTTATGGATTTTCCACAGACACATCGACTCTCTACACGGTCCAGCCTCTCCGGCTTCGAAAGTCGGCCTCGTTCAGGATGCGCCTCTCTCAAATCATGTCGAACGGAGAACAGATACGCACCACATAAATATTGTCGATACCTTACGGATACAAATATACGAAAAAAGAAAAAAAATCAAAAGGGGGAATCGGCTCGACCGATTCGTAAGGGCCCGACATCACTTCGGAATAAAAATCCGATTCCGGAACTTTACGAATTCGAATATTCGACGGATTTTATTACATTTGCAGTAATGATCGAAAAATAAATGAAATAAAAGATACCACAAGCATGAACATCGAACTCAGCGAACAGGAACAGTTGCGACGCCACTCTTTGGCCGCATTGCGAGAACTCGGAATCGAACCCTATCCGGCCGCCCGCTACGAAGTGACGGCGACAGCTAAGGAAATTGCAGAAAACTTCGACCCCGAGAAAAAAAACTACCAGGAGGTACGAATCGCCGGACGTATCATGTCGCGACGTATTATGGGTAGCGCCTCGTTCTTCGAACTGCAAGATCACACTGGCCGCATTCAGGTCTATATCCGCCGCGACGACATCTGCCCGGAGGGGGATCCGACCCTCTACAACACGGTGTTCAAGAAACTGCTCGATATCGGTGATATTATCGGAGTCGAGGGCTTCGCCTTCATCACCAACACGGGAGAGCTGTCGGTACACTGTAAGAAGTTTACGCTCATCTCCAAGTCATTGCGTCCGCTGCCGGTCGTCAAGGAGAAGGATGGACAGACCTTCGATGCCTTCACCGACCCGGAGATCCGCTACCGCCAACGCTACGTCGATCTGATCGTCAACCCGCAGGTTCGGGACGTTTTCGTAAAACGGGCTAAGATCATGGCTGCCATGCGCGATTTCTTCAACTCCAAAGGGTATCTCGAGGTCGAAACTCCGATCCTGCAACCCATTCCGGGAGGTGCATCGGCCCGTCCTTTCATAACCCACCACAATTCACTCGACGTGGATCTCTACCTGCGAATCGCAACGGAGCTTTACCTGAAGAAACTGATTGTCGGCGGCTATCAAGGCGTATATGAGTTCGGTAAAAACTTCCGTAATGAGGGTATGGACCGTACGCACAACCCCGAATTCACCTGTATGGAGATCTACGTTGCCTACAAGGACTACCTCTGGATGATGGAGTTCACCGAGCAGATGCTCGAGCGTGTGGCTCTGGCTGCCAACGGTTCGACGGAGGTGATGATCGACGGTCGTGAGATCTCGTTCAAGGCTCCCTTCCGCCGGGTGACGATGACCGATGCAATCCGCGAAAAGACCGGCTACGACATCACGGGCCAGAGCGAGGAGCAACTGCGCGAGGCCTGCAAGCGTCTGAACGTTGAGATTGACGATACGATGGGTAAAGGCAAATTGATTGACGCGATCTTCGGACAATACTGCGAAGAGGAGTTGATTCAGCCGACCTTCGTGATGGATTACCCGATCGAGATGTCTCCGCTCTGCAAGCGTCACCGTTCAAACCCCAATCTCACCGAGCGTTTCGAGCTCTTCGTAAACGGCAAGGAGCTGTGCAACGCCTACTCGGAGCTGAACGACCCGATCGATCAGCTGGAGCGTTTCCAGGAGCAGCTGCGTCTCTCGGAGAAAGGCGATGACGAGGCGATGTTCATCGACATGGATTTTGTCCGCGCCCTCGAATACGGTATGCCTTCCTGCTCGGGTATGGGTATCGGCATCGACCGACTGACGATGTTCATGACCGGCCAGACCTCTATCCAGGATGTCCTCTTCTTCCCGCAGATGCGTCCCGAAAAGAAGGCCGTAAGTGATCCCGTAGAGGCCTATACGGCCATCGGTGTTCCCGAGGAGTGGGTCCCGGTGATCCAGAAGATGGGTTATCTGACGGTCGACTCGCTGCGCAAACTCTCTGCCGGAAAGTTCTTCAATGACCTGTGCGGATTCAACAAAAAGAACAAACTGGGATTGAAGGCACCTTCGATCGAAGAGGTAAAGAAATGGTGCGAACCCGAAGCTTAACGAAAAAAACATTCATCAAAAAAATACAACATCATCATGAGAACCAAAATCGTTGCCGGCAACTGGAAAATGAATACGCTTCCGGCGGAAGGCGTTGAACTGGCTCGCCAGATCGCAGCAGACCGTAACAGTGTCAATCCCGATGTGAAACTGATCGTCTGCCCGCCCTTCACGCATCTGTGCGGTGTAATCGAAGCGCTGAAAGGAACCGATATCGAGGTCGGTGCGCAGAATTGCGCGGCAGAGGCCGCAGGAGCCTATACCGGTGAGGTGTCGGCAGCCATGCTTGCAGCCCTCGGATGCCGTTACGTAATTCTTGGGCACTCGGAACGTCGGCAATACTACGGTGAAACTTCGGAGTCCCTGCGCCCGAAGATGGCACAGGCTTTTGCCAACAACCTTCGTCCGATCTTCTGCGTTGGCGAGAACCTTGCCGAACGAGAAGCCGGGAAACACCTCGAAGTGGTAAAGCGACAAATCGAAGAGGTTATCTTTACCCTGACTCCGGAGGAGTTCTCAAAAGTTGTGATCGCCTACGAACCGGTATGGGCGATCGGAACGGGTAAAACCGCAACGGCCGATCAGGCACAGGAGATTCACGCCCACATTCGCACCATTCTTCGCGAGAAGTTCGGCGAAGTGGCCAACGAAACGACAATCCTGTACGGAGGCTCTTGCAAACCTGCAAATGCCCCCGAACTGTTCGCCAAGGAGGATGTAGATGGCGGTCTGATCGGTGGCGCAGCCCTCAAGGCCCCCGATTTTCTGGGAATTGTAGAAGGTTTCCCTAAGAAGTAACAATTCCTCTTTGCGGCTGATCTCCAACGACTCTTACGGCATATAGTTCCGGATGAAGAGATGTCCGGGCGAAAAAGCGTAAAAAAAAATCGACTAAAAGAGTACAACGAGAGCACAAAATAGATACTTTTGTCGCAGAAAAGATAGAAAAGATGAAGATTTCAATGCAATATTGGTGGTGGCACTCCTTGTTTATGACAAACAATGAGCGCATCGATATTGCATGAAAAGCTCGGACAAGGTAAGTCCCATTCATCGAAAAGATACCAACCGTTGTTTGCCTCGCGAACAACGGTTTTTTTATGCCCGGAAAAACAACAAATCAAAACCAATACATTTATGAAAACAAAAAAGATCATTCTCCCCGATTCCAAAATGCCGACCCATTACTACAACATCGTCGGCGACATGAAAAACAAACCTCTCCAACCGCTACATCCGGCGACCAAGAAACCCATCACGATCGAGCAATTGAGCGGGATCTTTGCCGAAGAGCTGGCTAAACAGGAGCTCTCCACCGAGCGCTACATCGAGATTCCTGAAGAGGTACAACAGCTTTACCGAATCTATCGCTGCACCCCGATGGTTCGTGCCTATGGGCTCGAAAAGGCGCTCGATACTCCGGCCAAAATCTATTTCAAGAACGAAAGTGTCTCCCCGATCGGTTCACACAAAACCAATACGGCCATTCCGCAGGCCTACTACAACAGCAAACAGGGTATCAAACACCTGACCACCGAGACTGGTGCAGGACAATGGGGATCAGCCATGTCGATGGCAACCCAGCACTTCGGGATCGACCTGAAGGTCTTTATGGTGAAGGTAAGTTTCAACCAGAAACCCTACCGCAAACTGATGATGAACACCTATGGTGCCGATGTAATCGCCTCGCCGAGCAATACGACCGCAGCCGGACGCGCTGCACTGGCGAAGGATCCCAACGATTCGGGAAGCCTGGGTATCGCTATCTCGGAGGCAGTTGAAATGGCTATGCAGCACCCTGAAGATACGCGCTACTGTCTGGGCAGCGTCCTGAATCACGTCGTACTGCACCAGACTATCATCGGAGAAGAGTCCCTCAAACAGATGGAGATGTTCGGTGACTATCCGGACGTTGTCATCGGATGTTTCGGAGGCGGCAGCAATTTCGGAGGTATTGGATTCCCCTTCGTTCGTGAGAATCTTATCAATGGTAAAAAGACCCGCGTCATTGCAATCGAACCGCAATCGTGTCCGAAGCTGACGCGTGGTGAGTTCCAGTACGACTTCGGCGATACGGCAGGCCTTACCCCCCTGCTCCCGATGTATACCCTGGGGCACAACTTCCACCCGTCGGATATCCACGCCGGAGGTCTTCGCTACCACGGTGCCGGTTCGATCGTCAGCCAGTTGCTTAAAGACAAGTTGATCGAGGCTCAGGCCATCCCGCAACTCGAAACTCTGGCTGCCGGCGTGCTCTTTGCCCGCACCGAAGGGATCATACCTGCACCTGAATCGGCCCACGCAATCGCCGGCGCCATCCGTGAGGCAAAACGGGCAAAGGAGGAGGGCATTGCCAAAACGATCGTATTCAACCTTTCGGGGCACGGGCAGGTAGACCTCTATGCCTACGAGCAGTACCTCTCCGGTAAACTGAAGGATACCACCATTTCGGATGCCGAACTGCGCCGCACGATCGACGAGCTGGAGAAGATCATCTAATCCGGAAAGGAACAAACTTTTCATAATCATAACAAGTGCGCACAGGCGGGGTCTTGCGGGATCCGCCCGTGCGATTTCATTCTCCCCGGATCGCCCCATCCGACGAATCTACTGCCCCGCACTCCGCCACTCTCTGCCCCGCACTCCCGGCCAGCGAGGGCCACATCCGGCCGGACCGGGAACGCCTCCCCGTCGGTCTTCAGGCCCGCAGGCCGGATCCAGCCCCGTCCCGGATCGGCTGCAACCAAAGAAAAACCGGGACGAGAGCAGACACTCTTCATCCCGGTTTTTACCTCGCGGAGGTAATCCGACAACTACATCTTCTTACCTACGTTGGTCTTCTTCGCTACCTTCGGAGCGGCCGTCTTCTTGGCAGCCGTTGCTTTCGGAGCAGCCGTCTTCTTGGCGGCAGGTTTCTTGGCAGGAGCCTTCTCCACCGTCTCGGCACCGTTCTCGGCTACGGCAGCGTTCTGAGCCTCGCCCGCAGCCTTCTTGCCGCGCGAACGACGCGTCTTGGGTTTAGCCTCCGTTGCGGCAGGCGTAATACCC
Source organism: Candidatus Alistipes avicola (assembly GCA_019118565.1). Taxonomy (GTDB): domain Bacteria; phylum Bacteroidota; class Bacteroidia; order Bacteroidales; family Rikenellaceae; genus Alistipes; species Alistipes avicola. The sequence continues at coordinate 21,361 of DWYR01000013.1, forward strand.
AGCGTATAGGCCGCGTTGAAGTCGACGAACTCGATGATGCACATATCGGCAGCATCACCCAGACGGAATCCAGTTTTCAGAATACGGGTATAACCGCCCGGACGCTCGGCGATCTTCGGCGCGATCGTACGGAACAACTCCGTTACGGCCTCCTTCTGCTTGAGGTACGAGAATACGATACGACGCGAGTGGGTCGTATCCTCTTTCGACTTGGTTACCAGCGGCTCCACGAACTGCTTCAAAGCCTTTGCCTTAGCCACGGTGGTTTCGATGCGCTTGTGCAGAATAAGCGACGAAGCCATATTCGACAGCAAAGCCTTGCGGTGTCCGGCCTGTCTGCCCAGGTGATTGAATTTTTTATTGTGTCTCATAATTACTCTTTATCAAGTTTGTAGATTGATACATCCATTCCGAACTTCAAATTCAGGCTGGCCAGCAGCTCATCGAGCTCCATCAAGGACTTCTTACCGAAGTTACGGAATTTGAGCAGATCGTTGCGGTTGAGTTTTACCAAATCCCCCACCGTATCGACGTCTGCTGCCTTCAGGCAGTTGAGCGCGCGAACGCTCAAATCCTGATCGGCCAGTTTCGTTTTGAGGAGCTGACGCATATGCAGTACATCCTCGTCGAACTCTTCCGCTCCATTCGAATCCTCCATATTCACGGTGATCTTCTCATCGGAGAAGAGCATGAAATGCTGGATAAGAATCTTTGCGGCCTCTTTCAAAGCATCCGTCGGGTGGATCGAACCATCGGTAGTAATCTCCAAATTCAACTTCTCGTAGTCGGTTCTCTGCTCGACACGGTAGTTCTCGATCGAGTACTTCACGTTCTTGATCGGCGTGAAGATCGAGTCGATCGGGAGCGTTCCGAACTCGGCATCAGCCGGCATATTCTCCTCAGCGGGGACATAGCCACGGCCCTTGCCGATCGTCAGCCGGATCTGCATCTTCGTTCCGGGTGCCAGGTGGCAGATAACCAAATCGGGATTCAGTACCTTGAAGAACGAAAGGTAGTTCGAAATGTATCCTGCGGTCAGTTCCGTCACGCCGGCCACGTTGATCGACACCTTCTCGGCATCCTGGTTGTCAACCGTACGAGCAAATCGGATCTGTTTGAGTTTCAGGATAATGTCAATCATTCCCTCCATCACTCCAGGGACTGCGGCAAACTCATGGTCCACGCCTGCAACCTTCACGGTCGTAATCGCATAACCCTCCAGCGAGGAGAGCAGGATACGGCGCAAAGCATTGCCGACGGTCATACCGAAACCGGGCTCCAACGGACGGAATTCGAATTTCCCGAACGAGGAGGTGGATTCGAGCATGATCACCTTTTCAGGTTTCTGAAATGCTAATATTGCCATAATATTGAATTGGTTGTTAAATTACTACTTGGAGTACAACTCGACGATAAGCTGCTCCTTGATGTTTTCAGGAATCTCCTCGCGTTCGGGACGCTGCAGGAATTTGCCGGCCATAGCCGCACCATCCCACTCCAGCCAAGCGTAACGACTTCTCGATGCGCCCGAAAGAGATGCAGTAATAACTTCCAAACTCTTCGATTTTTCACGAACCGATACGATGTCGCCCGCTTTGAGCGAATACGACGGAATATTCACCACGTTGCCGTTCACGCAAATGTGGCAGTGCGAAACCAGCTGACGGGCAGCGGCACGCGTCGGAGCGATACCCAGACGGTATACGACGTTATCCAGACGGCACTCGAGCAGTTTCAACAGGTTCTCACCCGTGATACCGCCCATACGGGCTGCCTGCTCGTACGTACGCGAGAACTGCTTCTCCAGAAGTCCGTAGGTGCATTTTGCCTTCTGCTTCTCATTGAGCTGCTGACCGTACTCCGATACCTTTTTGCGCTTGCGAGCCAGACCGTGCTGTCCGGGAGGAAAGTTTCTTCTTTCGAGAATTCTGTCCGCACCGAAAATAGCTTCGCCGAATTTTCTGGCGATTTTGGTTTTAGGTCCTATATATCTTCCCATTGTATTAACTTTTTTAAATCCGATAAATTAGTTATTGCGTAAAACCTCCGTGGATTATACACGACGGCGGTTAGGAGCACGGCAACCGTTGTGCGGCAGCGGAGTAACGTCGATGATCTCCATTACCTCCAGACCGGCTCCGTGAATGGTACGCACGGCAGACTCACGACCTGCACCCGGACCCTTCACATAAACCTTCACTTTACGCAGACCCATATCGTAAGCAACCTTCGCGCAGTCGGCCGATGCCGTCTGAGCTGCATAGGGAGTGTTCTTCTTCGAGCCACGGAAACCCATCTTACCGGCCGAAGACCAGCTGATTACATCGCCCACCTCGTTGGTGATGGTGATAATCACGTTGTTGAAGGTAGAGTGAACATAGGCCATACCCACGGCACCGACCTTGACAACTTTTTTCTTAACTGTTCCAGTTTTCTTTGCCATAACTCTCTATTTATTACTTCGTTGCCTTTTTCTTGTTTGCGACGGTCTTCTTCTTACCCTTACGCGTACGAGCGTTGTTCTTGGTGCTCTGGCCGCGAACGGGAAGACCCAGACGGTGACGGATACCACGGTAGCAGCCGATATCCATCAAACGTTTGATGTTCAACTGTACCAACGAGCGGCATTCACCCTCGACCTTGATACCCAGATCCACGATTTTCGAACGGATTGCGCCGACCTGTTCATCCGACCAATCCTGCACTTTGAGGTCATAGCTAATGCCTGCCTCGTCGAGAATTTTGCGGGCCGTCGAGCGACCGATACCATAAATATAGGTCAAGCCGATCTCGCCCCGCTTGTTTTTTGGTAAATCTACACCAACTATACGTGCCATAAATTTTCTCTTTCTTTAATTAATCGTTTAAACATTACCCCTGGCGCATTTTAAACTTGGGATTCTTCTTGCAGATCACGTAGAGCTTGCCCTTACGTCTTACGATCTTGCAATCCTCGCTTCTTTTCTTGATTGATGCTTTTACTTTCATGGTGTTTTGAAGCAATCTAATGTTTATTTGTACCTAAAGGAGATACGGCCCTTGCTCAAATCATAGGGGGTCATCTCCACTTTCACTTTATCTCCGGGCAGGATCTTGATATAGTGCATCCGCATCTTGCCCGAGATATGGGCCGTGATCACATGGCCGTTGTCCAGTTCCACCCGGAACATTGCGTTGGACAACGCCTCGATGATCGTACCGTCCCGTTCGATCGCAGTCTGTTTTGCCATAGAGTACTTACTTGTTTATTGCCTGTTCGATAATACTGAAATCCGTCAGCACGTCGGGTCCGTTCTTGCGAATCGCCACCGCGAACTCGTAGTGAGCCGCAGGCTTGCGATCGCGCGTCGTGACCGTCCAACCGTCCCGACCGAAAAGGATCGCTTTTCCGCCCATGGTGATCATCGGTTCGATGCAGATGACCATTCCCTCTTTCAGGAGCGGTCCCCTGCCGCGAGCCCCGTAGTTAGGCACACCGGGGTCTTCATGCATCTTGCGACCCAAACCGTGTCCCTCCAACTCCCGGACTACGCCATAGCCGAAACTTTCGGAATACTCCTGCACAACTGCCGAAATGTCGCCCACGCGATTTCCGGCCTTCGCTTGTGCCGTACCTTTATAAAGAGCCTCTTTGGTGACTTCCATCAGTTGTCGTACTTCCTCGGCAACCTCTCCGACGGCGAACGTATAGGCCGAATCACCAACAAACCCCTTTAAAAACGTACCGCAATCCACCGAAACGATGTCTCCTTCACGGAGGACTCTTTTGGATGACGGAATACCGTGAACCACCTCCTCATTGACCGAAATGCACAACGAGGCCGGATAGCCCTGGTATCCGAGAAAAGCAGGAACTGCTCCGTGCGAACGGATAAATTCCTCGGCGAGTGTATCCAACTGTTTGGTCGTAACGCCGGGAGCGATGTGGCGACCCACCTCGGCCAGCGTACGGCTCACGAGAAGGTTGTTCTCACGGAGCAGCTCTATCTCTTCATCGGTTTTTAAGTATATCATTCTTTTCAGAACTCCTTGTGTAAAACAATTAGCTGCGTCCCTGGATACGTCCGGTCTTCATCAGACCGTCATAGTGGCGCATCAACAGGTAGCTCTCTATCTGTTTCAGAGTGTCGAGGATCACACCAACCATAATCAGCAGCGACGTACCGCCATAGAAGTAGGCGAATGCCTGCTGAATGTTCAGGAATCTCATGGCCAAAGCCGGCAGAATTGCCACGATGGCCAGGAAAATCGAACCGGGGAGGGTAATTCTCGTCATGATGGTGTCGATGTAGCCGACAGTCTGCTTACCCGGTTTTACACCAGGAATAAAGCCGCCATTGCGCTTCATGTCATCGGCCATCATTTGAGGATTCACGATAATCGCCGTATAGAAATAGGTGAAGGCGACTACCAAAAAACCGAGCGTAAGGTTGTACCAGAAACCGCGCATGTCGGAGAACGCAGCAGCGAATCCGGGTGCAACGTTGGCAAACAGCATCGGGATAAACATCAGCGCCTGAGCGAAGATGATAGGCATCACATTCGCAGCGTTGATCTTGAGCGGAATGTACTGACGTACACCGCCGTACTGTTTATTTCCGACGATACGCTTGGCGTACTGTACCGGGATCTTGCGGACCGCCTGAACCAGAGCGATCGTAGCCATGAATACCAGGAAGAGCAGGACAAATTCGAGAATCAACATGATGGCGCTACCGTCGGAGGTTTGGAAACGCGCGTTGATCTCGGCCAGCAGTGCGTGCGGCAGACGAGCTACGATACCGATCATGATGATCAGCGAGATACCGTTACCGATGCCCTTGTCCGTAATCTTCTCGCCGAGCCACATGATGAACATCGTTCCGGCGATCAGGATAACGGTTGCGTAGAGTATGAAAAGGAATGAGTTTCCATACACAAACGCATTCGGCACCTGGTGGTACAGGTTGGCGATATACGCGGGGCCTTGGATCATCAGTACGACGATCGTCAGCATTCGCGTCCATTGGTTCATCTTGCGGCGGCCGCTCTCACCCTCTTTCTGCATCTTCTGGAAGTAAGGGATCATGATGCCCATCAACTGAATGATGATCGAGGCGGTGATGTACGGCATGACACCGAGTGCGAAGATCGCCGCGTTGCCGAAGGCACCGCCGGAGAATACGTTCAACAGGCCCAGAAGGCTGTTGTCATCCAGCTGCGAGGCAAGCGCCGACCCCTCGCCCAAGGCGTTGGGATTGATACCCGGGATCACCACAAAACAACCCAAACGATATACCAGAAGGAGGCCCAGCGTATAGAGAATACGCTTACGGAGCTCCTCGATCTTGTATATGTTCTTGAGAGTCTCTACGAATTTTTTATTGGTCGCCAGCAACGCGCAGATCACGACGATGACGCCAATAACGATCAGATAACCATAACCGTTCATAATGCAGGGTTTTACGGGTTATTACAGTTTTTCCACGTTGCCGCCAGCTGCCGTGATCGCAGCCTCGGCACTCTTCGAGAAGGCGTGAGCCTTCACTGCGAGGGGTTTCGTAATTGCACCGTTACCCAGGATCTTCACTTTGTCATTGGTCGAAACGAAACCGGCTGCTACGAGCGTATCAACCGTAACCTCTGACAGGTTCTTCTTCGCTGCAAGCTCTTCGAGCGTGGACAGGTTGATCGGTTTGAATTCAACTCTCTTCAGGTTCGTGAAACCGAACTTGGGCAGACGACGCTGCAACGGCATCTGACCTCCTTCGAAACCTAACTTGCGAGAGTATCCCGAACGCGACTGAGCACCCTTGTGACCACGTGTAGCCGTGCCACCGTGTCCCGAACCTGCGCCTCGGCCGATTCGTTTATCGTGATGCGTCGATCCCTTTGCGGGTTTAAGATTATTGAGTTCCATCGTTTATCAGTTCTTAAATTCTTAAATTATTTGATCTCCTCTACAGTTACGAGGTGTTTCACACGCTCCAGCATACCTTTGATGATAGCCGAATCTTCGTGCTCAACGCTCTGGCGGATCTTGCGAAGACCAAGAGCATCGAGGTTTCTGCACTGCTTCTCGGTTGCACCGATGCGGCTCTTTACCTGAGTGATTTTCAATTTTGCCATTTGTCTTCTTCAAATTAACCGTTAAACACCTGATTCATCGAGATACCGCGAACCTGTGCTACGCTGTAGGCATCACGCAACTCGCACAGAGCGGCGATGGTTGCCTTCACCAGGTTGTGGGGGTTCGACGAACCCTTGCTCTTTGCGAGCACGTTCTTGATACCAGCCGACTCCAACACGGCACGCATGGCACCACCGGCGATGATACCGGTACCGGGAGCTGCCGGACGAATCATCACGAGCGAACCGCTGAAACGCGACTCCTGTTTGTGAGGGATCGTTCCGTTGATAACGGGAATTTTCACCAGATTCTTCTTGGCGTCCTCCACGCCTTTGGCAATAGCCGAAGTCACCTCCGAAGCCTTACCCAGACCGTAGCCTACCACGCCATTCTCATCGCCTACGACAACGATTGCCGAAAAGCTGAACGTACGACCTCCCTTCGTTACCTTGGTAACACGCTGAATGCTTACGAGTCTGTCCTTAAGCTCAAGGTCGCTTGTGCGTACTTTCTTTATATTGGTATTTGCCATATCGCTTAGAATTTAAGACCGCCTTCGCGTGCGGCTTCTGCTAACATTTTTACTCGTCCGTGATACAGGCAACCGTTACGGTCGAACGCAACGGCCGAAATACCCTTCTCGGCAGCGCGCTTCGCAGCGAGCTTGCCAACCAGAGCAGCCACCTCACATTTGTTCTTGCCGGCAGCCTCCGCAACGATCTCCTTGTCCAACGAAGATGCATTGGCCAGCGTTACGCCCGCCTGATCGTCAATAAACTGTACGTAGATCTGCTTGTTGCTACGGAACACAGTCATTCGAGGCTGTTCTGCGGTTCCGCTCACGATTTTGCGGATACGCATCTTGATCCTCTCTCTTCTTTCTATTTTATTCAATGCCATAATTCTCAATGTTTATTATTTAGCACCTGCAGATTTACCCGCCTTACGACGAATCTGTTCACCTACGAATCTGATACCCTTGCCCTTGTACGGCTCCGGCTTACGCAGCGAACGGAGTTTGGCTGCCACCTGGCCGATCAACTGCTTGTCGATGCTCTTCAACGTTACGATCGGAGAACCCTTCTTCTCGGTTACAGCCGTTGCAGTTACCTCGGGAGGCAACATCAGATAGATATCGTGCGAATAACCCAGGCTCATCTCCAGGACATTACCCTTCACCTCGGCCTTGAAACCGACACCGATGAGCTCTTGTTTGATTTCATAACCTTTCGATACGCCAACCACCATGTTGTTGATCAAGGCGCGGTACAGACCGTGCAGCGAACGGTGGCGGGGCTGGTTGGTCGGACGGGTTACCAGGACGGCAGGAATCTCCTTCTGAGTATGCACGTCGGTATGAGTGCCGACCTCTACTTTAATGTCTGAGTCCACCTTCAGACTCAGTGTCCCAAGTGGTCCTTTCACGCTTACCACGTTCTCCGGCGACACCGTAACGGTTACTCCGGCAGGCAAGTTTACAGGTAATTTACCAATTCTTGACATGTTTGTTGTGGATTATTGTTGTTAGTAAATATAGCACAATACTTCACCGCCTACGTTCTCCTTGCGAGCCTTAGCGTCGGTCATGATACCCTTCGAAGTCGAGAGGATCGCGATACCCAGACCGTTCATTACGCGGGGCATCTTCTCAACCGATGCATACTGGCGAAGACCCGGACGGCTTACGCGGTGCAGGTTCTTGATAGCGTTGGTTTTGGTAGCTGCATCCCACTTGAGAGCGATCTTGATGGTCGGGTGACCCTTCTCATCCGTGTCGAACTTGTACGCCAGGATGTAACCCTGCTCGTAGAGGATCTTTGTAATTTCCTGCTTAATTTTTGAGCCAGGAGCTTCAACCACTTTGTGGTTGGCTTTCACTGCGTTTCTAATTCTGGTCAGAAAATCCGAAATAGGATCTGTCATAGTGAATTAAAAGTTAAAAATTAATAATTGTTTTTTTGTATTATTTTAGGAATCAGCAATTTAAACTGTCATTCAAACTTCATCCACCTCTTTTTTGCACTTGTCTTTTTGCCTTTTTGCCTCAAACACATGACCTCGCATCTGCGACAATGGAGGCTACAAAGCGCGCAAATATAGGTAAAAATTCTCAAAAAACCAGAATTATCCCCTAATTTTTAACGATTTAAGCTCCTTCTCCGGAAAAACAGACAATGTTAGCGATCCTGAGAGCTAACATTTATCCGCACAAAATCCCCGAGAAACCGCCCTTCATTCGTTCGGATATATCTACGAAATTCCCCTTGAGGAACTCCGAAGACACACCCCGACGAGGAGTTATTCGGCTCAAGAATTTGCAACCAAGCACCTAACTTTTCGAAAGCGTCCCTCCGCCGAGAAGTTACCACTTGTGAGTGGCACTTTCCTCGACTTTGCGACCCTTCTACCGGGTTCTGCGCCCCTATAAGGTCCATCTCTTTCCGGAACTGTTCGGGCTACTTCCACTCCGATCATCCGACCGTTTGCAGAAATCCGTTGTCCCCTGCGGGCTTACACCCTCCAGAGCCTGAACCTCGATCGTTGCCTGCAAAAGTACCCCAAAGGGTCTTTTGCAAACAACAGAGATTTTATTTTCATCCTCCTCGGCGACACAAGGAGGTTTTATCGCCTGCTCCCTGCACACGGCAAGTGGAGCATCCGTACCCTCTCTTCTGCCACCAAAGGCAATCGACTACCAGCTAGCCTTCTTAACGCCGGGGATCAGACCGTTCGATGCCATTTCACGGAACTGGATACGGCTGATACCGAACAGGCGAATGTAACCCTTCGGACGACCCGTCAATTTGCAACGGTTGTGCTGGCGGATCGGGTTCGAGTTGCGCGGCAGTTTCGACAGGGCAACCCAAGCCTCCTCGTGGTCGATCTCGCCGCTCTTGAGTTTGGCAGCGATCTCATCGCGTTTGTGCTGATAGCGTTTCGCGAGTTTCGCACGTTTTACCTCACGTGCTTTCATTGACTCTTTTGCCATCGTTTAGTTCTTTTTAGCGTTTTTGAATGGAAGGCCGAACTCACGCAGCAGGGCATAAGCCTCTTCATCGGTTTTGGCCGTCGTTACGAAGGTGATCTCCATACCGAAGATCTTGGTGATCTTGTCGATGTCGATCTCAGGGAAGATAATCTGTTCGGTGATACCGAGCGTATAGTTACCGTTACCGTCGAACTTCTCGTTGATACCCTTGAAGTCGCGGATACGCGGCAGCGCAACGGCGATCAGACGCTCCAGAAACTCATACATCTTGTTGTGACGCAGCGTTACACGAACACCGATCGGCATTCCCTTACGCAGCTTGAAGTTGGAGATGTCCTTTCTCGAACGGGTCTGAACGGCTTTCTGACCCGTAATAAGGGTAAGTTCCTCCTGAGCTACGTCGATGAGTTTCTTATCGGCTACAGCCTGACCCATACCCTGATTGATAACGATCTTCTCGAGTTTCGGACACTGCATGATGCTCGTGTAGCCGAACTCCTTCATAAGGGCAGGCGTGATCTGCTCCTTATACTGTGTCTTGAGTGTAGGTACGTATGCCATTATTTGATCTCCTCTCCTGATTTTTTAGCGTAACGAACTAATTTTCCGGCGCTGTCCAGTTTGCGGCCCACACGGGTAGGTTTGCCGCTCTTGGGATCCAGAACCTGCAGATTCGAAATGTGGATCGGAGCCTCCTGCTCGACGATACCACCCTGAGGATTCTTCGCATTGGGCTTGGTAGCCTTCTTGACGATGTTCACGCCCTCGACAATTGCACGCTGCTTCTCAACGTCCACCTTCAGGACTTTACCCTGACGGCCTTTGTTGTCGCCCGCATTGACGAAAACCGTATCCCCTTTCTTAATATGTAATTTGGCTGACATATCTGAAATTCGTGTTTTTAATATTACAATACTTCAGGTGCGAGCGAGATGATCTTCATATTGTGGTCACGAAGCTCACGAGCTACGGGGCCGAAAATACGAGTACCGCGAATTTCACCCTGGTTGTTCAGAAGTACCACGGCGTTGTCGTCGAAACGAATATACGAACCGTTTGCACGTCTGATCTCCTTGGTCGTTCTAACTACGACTGCTTTCGAGACTGCGCCCTTCTTGACATCACCCGAAGGGGAAGCGCTCTTGACAGCCACAACGATTTTATCGCCGATCGATGCATAGCGGCGTTTCGTGCCGCCAAGCACTCGGATGCAAAGTACCTCCTTCGCACCGCTGTTATCAGCTACTACGAGTCTACTTTCTTGTTGTATCATAACTACTTCGCTCTTTCAATGATTTGTACTAATCTCCAACGCTTCGTCTTACTCAGCGGGCGGGTCTCCATAATACGTACAGTATCGCCTTCCTTGCAGGTTTCGTCCATGCACTCGGCAACGAATTTGGTCGTCTTGTTCACGAACTTGCCATAGATCGGATGCTTTACCTTACGAGCTACTGCAACCACGATGGTCTTTTCCATTTTGTTGCTGACAACCACCCCAATACGCTCTTTTCTAAGATTTCTTTCCATGGTAGTAAATTAACATTTAGGGTTTTTCTGACGCAGAATTGTCAGCATACGTGCGATATCTCTGCGGGACTTTTTAATTATCGAAGGGTTCTCCACCGGCGATACGGCGTGCTGTACCTTCAGTTTCGAAAGCTGAGCCTTCTCCGCCTCGATACGCTCCTGCAGGTCTTTCACCGAGAGTTCCTTTATTTCTGCACTTTTCATCTCTTTACGCTTAGATTGATGTTTCGACGAAATCACGTCTTACAATGAACTTGGTTGTAATAGGCAGTTTCTGAGCGCCCAGACGAAGTGCTTCCTGAGCTACTTCCAGGGGTACACCCTCTGCCTCGAAGAGAATTCGACCCGGCGTTACGGGGGCTACAAATCCTTCCGGATTACCTTTACCCTTACCCATACGTACCTCTGCCGGTTTCTTGGTGATCGGTTTATCGGGGAAGATGCGGATCCAGAGCTGTCCCTCACGTTTCATGCAACGGGAGATCGCCTGACGCGCAGCCTCGATCTGACGACCCGTGATCCAAGCGGATTCAAGTGCTTTGATTGCGAACGATCCGTATGCAAGTTGGTTACCTCTTTGAGCTAAACCCTTCATACGACCCTTCTGCATTCTTCTAAATTTGGTCTTTTTTGGCTGTAACATTGTGTTTCTCGCTTTAAAAGGTCCTACTTACTGTTGTTATTACGTCTTCTGGGGCCGCCGCGACGCTCGCCACGCTCGCCGCCGCGAGGTGCACGACGCTCCTGAGATTGTCCTCCCTGAGCCGAAACCGATGCACCGGCCAGTTCGAACAGATCGCGTTTGCCGTATACCGTACCGTGGCAGATCCAAACCTTTACGCCGAGGATACCCACTTTGGTAAGAGCCTCCGTCAGGCAGTAGTCTACATCTGCACGGAACGTATGCAGCGGAATACGTCCCTCTTTCATCGTTTCGCTGCGGGCCATCTCGGCGCCGCCTACACGGCCGGATACCTGAACCTTGATACCTTCGGCGCCCATACGCATCGTCGATGCGATAGCGGTCTTCACGGCGCGGCGGAACGAAACACGGCCCTCGAGCTGGCGTGCGATGTTCTGTGCCACGATCACGGCATCAACCTCCGGACGTTTCACTTCGAAGATATTGATCTGTACCTCCTTGCCGGTGAGTTTCTTCAACTCCTCCTTCAGCTTGTCAACCTCCTGGCCGCCCTTGCCGATGATGATACCCGGACGGGCCGTGGAGATCGTTACCGTTACAAGTTTCAGCGTGCGCTCGATGATGATCTTCGAGATGCTCGCCTTGGCCAAACGGACATTCAGATACTTGCGGATCTTTGCGTCTTCTACCAATTTCTCTGAGAAATCTTTACCACCATACCAGTTGGAGTCCCAACCACGGATGATACCAAGACGATTTGCTATCGGATTAACTTTCTGTCCCATTTGATTACTTGTTTTCTACGGTTACCATTTTGTCTACTACGATCGTCACGTGGTTCGAACGCTTGCGAATACGGTGAGCGCGACCCTGAGGCGCTGCCTGAATACGTTTCAGCATACGACCGCCGTCGACAAATACCTCCTTCACGCACAGCTTAGCATCTTCCAGACGCTCGCCCTCGTTCTTGGCCTCCCAGTTGGCGATAGCCGACTTGAGCAACTTCTCCATACGGATCGAAGCCTCTTTCTTCGAGTAGCGAAGGATACCCAATGCCTTGTTGATCTCTACACCGCGGATGATGTCAGCCACCAGGCGCATCTTACGCGGAGAGGTCGGGCAATCTCGCAGAATAGCGATAGCCTTCTGCTTCTTTTCAGCCTTCAATTTTTCGGCTCTTATTGATTTTCTTGCACCCATTTTCTACCTATTTTTTCTTGTTACCCGCATGACCACGGAAGTTACGCGTCGGAGCAAACTCGCCGAGTTTATGTCCAACCATATTCTCAGTTACGTAAACGGGAATAAACTTATTTCCGTTGTGGACAGCGATCGTCTGACCTACGAAGTCAGGCGAAATCATACTTGCTCGTGACCAGGTCTTGATGACCGCCTTCTTGTTGCCTTCGGCCTGAGCGACAACCTTGCGCTCCAGCTTGGGGTCAATGAATGGTCCTTTTTTAAGTGAACGGCTCATTATGTTACTCTTTTAATTATTTTTTCCTTCTTGAAATAATAAACTTGGACGTCGTCTTCTTCGGATTACGAGTCTTGTAACCCTTAGCAAGCAGACCCTTGCGCGAACGCGGGTGACCTCCCGACGCACGACCTTCACCACCACCCATCGGGTGATCTACCGGGTTCATTACAACACCACGGTTTCTCGGGCGACGGCCGAGCCAACGCTCGCGACCAGCCTTACCGGAGCTTTCGAGGTTATGGTCCACGTTGGAAACCACACCTACCGTTGCGCGGCAAGTTACGAGTACCATACGAGTCTCACCTGAAGGCAGCTTGATGATGGCGAATTTGCCCTCACGTGCCAAAAGCTGAGCATAAGAACCGGCCGAACGAGCCATTGCGGCACCCTGACCGGGGTAGAGTTCAATGTTGTGGATTACCGTACCCAGCGGAATCTCGCTCAGGAAGAGCGTATTTCCAACCTCGGGTGCAACACCTGCACCGCTCATGACGGTCTGTCCCACCTGCAATCCGTTCGGTGCAAGAATGTAGCTCTTCTCTCCGTCCGCATATACGACCAGCGCGATACGTGCCGTACGGTTCGGATCGTATTCGATAGTCTTTACAGTTGCAGCAACGCCATCCTTCGCACGCTTGAAGTCCACGTTACGATACATACGTTTGTGACCGCCGCCGATGTAGCGAGCCGTCATCTTACCCGTATTGTTACGTCCGCCGGTGCTTTTCTTGACGCTAAGGAGCGATTTCTCCGGTACGTTCGTCGTGATCTCGTCGAACGTGCCGATGATCTTATGTCTTGTACCGGGAGTTACCGGTTTAAACTTTCTTACTGCCATCTTTCTTAGATATTACTGTAAAAATCTATCTTATCTCCATCCTTCAAGGTGACGATCGCCTTCTTGAAGTTATTTGCACGGCCCTCCAGAAGACCCGCCTTCGTGTAGCGGCTCTTGAGTTTGCCCATGTAGTTCACCGTGTTCACATCCGTTACAACCACGTTGTACATCTGCTCTACGGCGTTGCGGATCTGCAGCTTATTAGCTCTAACGTCAACGATAAAACCGTACCGATTCAGTTTTTCGCCCTGAATGGTCATTTTCTCGGTCAATATTGGCTTAATGATAATTTCCATCTTTCTTACGTGTGTTTAGGCTAACATTGTGTTCAAAATATTCTCTGAGCCTTCGACCATAACCAGTGCTGATGCATTCATCAACTCATAGGTATTTACGTTGGATGCCAGCACGGCTTTCACGTAAGGCAAGTTACGGCAAGAGAGCTGGAGGTTGGAATTCGATTCCGGCAATACCAGCAATACTTTCTTATCGGCTACTTTCAGAGCTTCGGCCATTGCTGCGATCGATTTGGTTTTGGGAGCATCCATCGTGAAGTTCTCCACTACGCAAATCGCACCGGCCTGGGCCTTGTAAGAGAGGGCGCTGCGACGAGCCAGCTGCTTCAGTTTCTTGTTCAGTTTGAAGCTATAGTCGCGGGGAACGGGTCCGAATACACGGCCACCACCACGGAACAATGGGCTCTTGATAGCACCTGCACGCGCACCGCCGGTACCTTTCTGGCGTTTGAGTTTGCGGGTAGAACCGGCAACCTCGTTGCGCTGCTTGGACTTGTGCGTACCCTGACGCTGATCGGCCAGGTACTGTTTCACGTCCAGATAGATAGCGTGGTCATTAGCTTCCACGCCGAAAACAGCATCCGAAAGGACAACTTTACGGCCTGTCTCTTTTCCTTGTGTGTTTAATACAGCTAATTCCATGACTATTTCTCAATTGTTAAGTAAGCACCTTTTGCACCCGGAATCGAACCCTTCACCAGAATGAGGTTGTTCTCCGGAATAACTTTCAATACCTTCAGGTTCAGAACCTTCACCTGATCGCCGCCCATACGGCCCGGAAGACGTTTGCCGGGGAATACGCGCGAAGGATAGGACGATGCACCCAGCGAACCTGGTTTACGCTGACGGTTGTGCTGACCGTGGGTCTGACCGCCCACGCCGCCGAAACCGTGACGCTTCACAACGCCCTGAAAGCCTCTACCTTTCGAGATCCCTGTCACATCGACCCAATCCTCCTCCGAGAACATGTCGACGGTCAGCGTGTCACCCAGGTTTACTTCGGGCATCCCCTTGAACTCGGCCATTTTACGTTTGGGGGTCGTGCCGGCTTTCTTGAAGTGACCTAACAAACTGCTGGTGGTGTGCTTTTCACTTTTGTCGTCATAGGCAATCTGCACCGCTTCGTAGGAGTCCTTCTCCACGGTACGGATTTGCGTAACTACGCACGGGCCAGCCTCAATGACAGTGCATGGTATGTTCTTACCCTCGGCACTGTAAACGGAAGTCATTCCGATTTTCTTTCCAATAAGTCCTGACATTTTGTCGAATTACGTGTTTGTTAATATATAAAAGTGATCTTTTCCTTCTTTGGGAATTCTCTGTGCGAAACCGCAAAATTCGGAAGAGTGCTACCGCTCCGGTCACAAGACCGGGCGGCGGCACGATCCGTATGCAATTCCGTCTCTCGAGCGATCAGACTTTGATCTCTACCTCGACTCCCGAAGGAAGCTCCAGTTTCATCAGAGCGTCGATCGTCTTGGGAGTAGACGAATAGATGTCGAGAATCCGTTTGAACGTACAAAGCTGGAACTGCTCACGCGCTTTCTTGTTGACGAACGTCGAACGGTTCACGGTGAAAATCCGCTTGTGCGTCGGAAGGGGCACCGGTCCGCTCACTACGGCTCCCGTGCTCTTCACAGTCTTCACAATCTTCTCAGCCGACTTGTCGACAAGATTGTGGTCGAAAGACTTTAACTTAATTCTAATTTTCTGGTTCATATGTTTTGCTTATTCTAATTCCTTACGTTTACCACTTGCCTTCTCGATAACCTCCTTGGCGATGTTAGCCGGAACTTCCTCGAAGTGAGAGAACTCCATGGAAGAGGTTGCACGGCCCGACGAGATCGTACGCAGTACGGTCACGTAACCGAACATCTCTGCCAGAGGAACCTTGGCCTTCACTACGCGGGCGGTACCTTTCGACTCCATACCCGTTACCTGGCCACGACGTTTGTTCAAGTCGCCGATGATATCACCCATGTACTCTTCAGGGGTTACCACCTCGACGGACATGATAGGCTCCTTGATCACCGAACCTGCCTTGGGGGCTGCGTTGCGGTAACCGTTACGAGCAGCAATTTCGAATGAGAGTTGGTCTGAATCGACCGGGTGGAACGAACCATCCTTCAGGGTAACCTTCATCGAGTCCATCGTATAACCGGCCAATGCACCGTTTGCCATGGCAGAAGCAAAACCCTTCTGTACGGCGGGGATGAACTCCTTCGGGATGTTACCGCCCTTCACCTCATCGATAAACGTAAGACCCATCGGAGCGCCTTCGTCGGCGGGACCGATCTCGAAGATAATATCGGCGAACTTACCACGACCACCCGTCTGCTTCTTGAATACCTCACGGTGCTGAACGGTCTTGGTCAAGGCCTCCTTGTAGTTCACCTGAGGAGCACCCTGGTTGATCTCCACACCGAACTCACGACGCAGACGGTCAACGATGATATCGAGGTGCAACTCACCCATACCGCTGATCACGGTCTGACCGCTGTCCTCATCGGTATGAACGGTAAAGGTAGGATCCTCCTCGGCCAGTTTTGCCAGAGCGATGCCCAGTTTGTCGAGGTCTTTCTGCGTCTTGGGCTCTACGGCCAAACCGATCACAGGCTCCGGGAAGGTCATCTGCTCCAGAACGATCGGTGCGTTCTCGGCGCACAACGTATCACCGGTGCGGATCTCCTTGAAACCGACTGCTGCACAGATGTCACCAGCCTCTACGAACTCCATCGGGTTCTGCTTGTTGGCGTGCATCTGATACAGACGGCTGATACGCTCACGTTTGCCGCTGCGAGAGTTCAATACATACGAACCGGCATCCAGACGACCCGAGTAAGCACGTACGAAGCAGAGACGACCTACGAAGGGGTCGGTTGCGATCTTGAATGCCAAACCGCAGAAAGGCTCATCCACCGAAGCATGGCGAATCTCCTCCTCATCGGTTTTCGGGTTAACACCGTGGATTGCAGGAACGTCCAGCGGAGAGGGCAGGAATGCCATCACACTGTCGAGCAGTTTCTGAACACCCTTGTTGTGGAACGAAGAACCGCACAACATGGGAACCAGTTTCATCTGAATGGTTGCCTTGCGGATCGCTGCGATCAGCTCGTCAGCCTCGATCGAAGCGGGATCCTCGAAGAATTTTTCCAGCAACGCGTCATCGACCGAAGCAACCTCCTCGATCAGCTTGTTACGCCACTCCTCGGCCTCAGCTTTCATCGATTCCGGGATCTCACGGATCTCGAAGTTGTCGCGAACGGTCTTGTCATCGAAGTAGTAGTATGCCTTATTATATATAAGGTCTACGATACCCTCGAATTTATCCTCTGCGCCGATCGGAAGAACGATCGGGAGAGCCGTAGCACCGAAGTGCTCCTTGATCTGGGCGCACACGGCGAAGAAGTCGGCACCCGTGCGGTCCATCTTGTTTACATATCCGATACGGGGGACGTTGTACTTGTCTGCCTGACGCCATACGGTCTCCGACTGGGGCTCCACACCACCTACGGCGCAGAACGTTGCGATAGCACCGTCCAGTACGCGGAGCGAACGCTCCACCTCTACCGTAAAGTCAACGTGTCCCGGGGTGTCGATCAGGTTGATCTGATACTGGTGTCCCTTGTACTGCCAGAAGGCAGTCGTTGCGGCCGAGGTGATCGTGATACCACGCTCCTGCTCCTGAACCATCCAGTCCATCGTGGCACCACCTTCGTGCACCTCGCCGATCTTGTGGGTTTTACCCGTATAGAAAAGAATTCGCTCGGACGTCGTGGTTTTACCGGCATCGATGTGAGCCATGATACCGATATTACGCGTATATTTTAAATCTCTTGCCATCTTCCGTATTAGAATCTAAAGTGTGCAAACGCCTTGTTGGCCTCGGCCATACGGTGCATCTCCTCCTTACGTTTGAAGGCAGCACCCTGCTGGTTGTAAGCATCCACGATCTCGGCAGCGAGTTTTTCAGCCATCGACTTACCGGCGCGCTTACGCGAGTAAAGGACAAGGTTTTTCATGGAAATCGAAATCTTGCGCTCCGGTCTAACCTCCATAGGAACCTGGAAGGTCGCACCACCGATACGTTTCGACTTCACTTCGACTTGGGGTGTGATATTCTCAAGAGCCTGTTTCCAGATTTCCAGCGGAGATTTATCAGCATCCTTCATCTTCTTGCCGACCAGTTCCAGAGAGTCATAGAAAATGGTGTAGGCAATACTCTTCTTTCCATCCAGCATAAGGTTGTTCACGAAACGCGTTACTGCGACATCGCCGAACTTCGGATCTGGAAGTAGAATTCGCTTTCTAGGCTTAGCTTTTCTCATTGTTCTTGCTAAAAATTAATTGTTGCGTAGTCTTGGATTAGTTGTTACTTACCTGCTTTGGGTCGTTTTGCACCGTACTTGGAACGACGCTGACGACGTCCATCCACACCGGCGGAGTCGAGTGCACCGCGAACCAGGTGGTAACGTACACCGGGGAGGTCCTTAACACGACCGCCACGTACCAATACGATAGAGTGCTCCTGCAAGTTGTGACCTTCGCCCGGAATGTAGGCGTTGACCTCCTTGCCGTTCGTCAATCTTACACGTGCCACTTTACGCATAGCCGAGTTAGGCTTCTTGGGGGTCGTCGTATACACACGCGTGCAAACGCCCCGGCGCTGAGGACACGCGGCCAATGCCGGAGACTTACTTTTGTCCTCCAGACTTACTCGGCCGTTTCTTACTAACTGCTGAATAGTAGGCATTTCTTACTGTTTTTGTCCTTTAAAATTGTTCTTAAATTTCAACTTCCATTGTCTAAAATGGACTGCAAAGATAGGCATTTTTTCTGACTTTCCATATATTAGCGCAACTTTTTTACCCCGTTTTGCCTTGATTTTCCAGCATTTTACCGCATTTCGGCCTTATTCTCGATTCTTTTTTCTTATAGAAAATCAAAACAAATAATCATTAATTTATATCAAAAATCATAATCAACTGATTATCAAACCGACAAAACAGATAGGAATCGACCCAAAACAGTCACATCATACAGCCGTCGGGGAAGCGGGAGCGAGACGAAGAAAACGCATTGCAGCGAATATTTCACGGCAAAATCCATATTCCGGCACCATTTGATAAAGAGTTGCGATTTTTTCCCTATTTTTGTTCCCTAAACAAAATTACAACAACCGATTATGGAGTACAATTTCAAAGAGATAGAGGCCAAATGGCAACGCCGCTGGAGAGAGGAGGGCACCTACCGTGTCGAGGTCGATCCTTCGCGCCCGAAATTCTACGTACTCGATATGTTCCCCTATCCTTCGGGTGCGGGACTGCACGTAGGACACCCGCTGGGTTACATCGCCTCGGACATCTACTCGCGTTACAAGCGCCAATGCGGATTCAACGTACTGCATCCGATGGGATACGACGCTTTCGGTCTGCCGGCCGAGCAGTACGCCATCCAGACGGGACAACACCCCGCCATCACCACCGAGCAGAACATCGCCCGCTACCGCGAGCAGCTGGACAAGATCGGATTTTCGTTCGACTGGAACCGCGAGATCCGCACGTGCGATCCCGCCTACTATAAATGGACACAGTGGGCCTTCCTGAAGATGTTCGGCCACTACTACGACAACCGCACCAACCGTGCCGAGCCGATCGAGAAGCTGATCGCCCATTTCGAGAAGGAGGGTACGCAGAATCTCGATGCCGCCTCGACCCACACGATGCAGTTCACGGCCGATGAGTGGCGCGCCAAGAGCGAGGAGGAGCGCGAGCAGATCCTGCAGAACTACCGTCTTGCCTTCCGGGCCGATACGATGGTAAACTGGTGCCCGCAGCTGGGAACGGTGCTGGCCAACGACGAAGTGAAGGACGGCCTGTCGGTGCGCGGCGGATTCCCGGTAGAGCAGAAACGGATGAAACAGTGGCTGCTGCGTGTAACGGCCTATGCCCAGCGTATGTTGGACGGACTGGAGCGGCTCGAATGGAGCGACTCGCTGAAGGAGATCCAGCGTAACTGGATCGGCCGTTCGGAGGGAGCCCAGGTATTCTTCGACATCAAGGATTCGGAGCGCAAACTGGAGGTCTTCACCACCCGTCCCGATACCATTTTCGGAGTTACGTTCATGGTGATCGCCCCCGAACATGAATATGTAAACGAACTCACCACGCCGGAACAGAAAGCTGCCGTCGAGGAGTACATCGCCCAGGCGAAGAAACGCTCCGAGCGCGAGCGCATCGCCGAGACCAAACGGGTCAGCGGCGTAGCAACGGGATCCTATGCAATCAACCCCTTCACGGGCAAGGCCATTCCGATCTATATTTCGGACTACGTGCTGGCCGGCTACGGAACGGGTGCCATCATGGCTGTTCCGGCCCACGACTCGCGCGACTACGCCTTCGCCCGCCACTTCGGACTGGAGATCATCCCCGTAGTCGAGGGCGGCGATCTGGAGAAGGCTTCGTACGATGCCAAATCGGGTTGCATGATCAACTCCGACTTCCTCAACGGACTGGATGTCAAGGAGGCCATCGGACGGATGTTTGCCGAGGTCGAGAAACGCGGACTCGGACGCCGGCTGGTAAACTACCGCCTGCGTGATGCGATCTTCTCGCGCCAGCGTTACTGGGGCGAGCCGATTCCGATCTATTATAAGGGAGAGACGGCCTACCCGCTCTCCGAGAAAGAGCTGCCGCTCGAACTCCCTCCGATCGACAACTTCGGCCCCACGAGCGAGGGCGAGCCGCCCCTGGCCCGCGTACCGGACTGGAAGACCGAAGAGGGTTACCCGCTCGAACTGTCGACCATGCCGGGCTTTGCCGGTTCGTCGGCCTACTTCCTGCGCTACATGGATCCGCACAACGACCAGGCGCTGGTCGATCGCAAGGTCGACGAATACTGGCGCAACGTGGATCTCTACGTGGGCGGTATCGAACACGCAACCGGGCACCTGATGTACTCCCGCTTCTGGAACATGTTCCTCTACGATCTGGGGTACGTCTGCGAACCGGAGCCATTCAAGAAACTGGTGAACCAGGGTATGATCCAGGGTCGTTCGAACTTCGTTTACCGCATTGCGGGTACCAACCGTTTCGTATCGCTCGGCCTGAAGGATCAATATCAGACACAGGAGATCCACGTGGATGTGAACATCGTCCACAACGACCTGCTCGACATCGAGGCCTTCCGCAACTGGCGTCCCGAATTCAAGGATGCGGAGTTCGAACTCGAGGATGGGAAATACATCTGCGGCTGGGCGATCGAGAAGATGTCCAAGTCGATGTTCAACGTGGTGAACCCGGACTACATCGTCGACAACTACGGTGCCGATACGCTGCGTATGTACGAGATGTTCCTCGGCCCGCTCGAGCAGTCGAAACCGTGGGATACGAACGGCATCGACGGTGTGCACAAGTTCCTGCGCCGTTTCTGGGCACTCTTCTACAACCGCGACGGACAGTTGCTCCTCACGGACGAGAAGGCAACCGAGAGCGAGCTGAAGACGCTGCACAAGACGATCCGCAAGGTACGCGAGGATATCGAGAACTTCTCGTTCAACACCTCGGTGGCAGCCTTCATGATCTGCCTGAACGAGTTGGGAGGTTGTTCGAAACGCGAGATTCTGGAGCCGCTGACCGTCCTGCTGGCCCCCTTCGCTCCCCACATCACCGAGGAGTTGTGGCACGTATTGGGACACAACGAAACGGTTTGCAGCGCCCCCTACCCCGAGTATGACGAGAAACTGCTCACCGAAAGTGCATTCGAATACCCCATATCGGTGAACGGTAAACTGCGCTTCAAGAAGAAGTACCCGCTCACGCTGACACCGGCCGAGATCCAGGCCGATATCGTCCAGGCGGAGGGGGCACGCAAGTGGCTCGAGGGGAAAACCGCCAAGAAGATCATTGTCGTTCCGGGCAAGATCATCAACATCGTGATCTAACCACAAACCGAGATAGAAGAAAACGAGCTGCAGGATTTCCGACAGCTCGTTTCTTTTTGCCGACTCGATACCCGCGCATCCAAACAAGCCTCCACTTGCAAGCAAAAATATCGGCAGGAATATTTGGTTTATATTATAAACTTATTTATATTTACCAGCAGAAAAAGGAGCAGAGCGGAGAGAGACTTCGTTTTTTTATTCTCCTTTTAGTTTATTTTATAAACCAGTTAAATATTTAGAGTCATGAAAAAGATGATCCTTGCATTTGCCATGCTGCTTGCCGGAACGGGAGTTCCGAGACTTTTTGCGCAAACCGGGAATCCGGTAACTTTCGAGGTGACGAACATCCCTTCCGAGCAGGGGAAAGTACTGCTGACCACGCAGAACGGTGAGTACTACGGGATAGTCGACGTAACGGTCCCGACCACCACGATCCAGTTGGAGGGGATTCCCAACGGGGAGTACACCGTTTACGTATTCCACGATGCCAACAACAACTTCACGCTGGACCGCGACGGGGAGGATATCCCGGTCGAGTATTGCGCCACGCAACAGATCGAGGTAACGGATGCCCGGAAAACATTTCAGATCAAGCTGGAGAACATCCGGGAGCGAATGAACCATTAGTTTATCCCCGTCCCGACAATGAGCCGGAAAATCCTTCGCAAATTCCGCCGCCGTAAAGATACTTCACACACAATAATTTTCGTATATTTGTCTGTGAAGCGTATGATTCCGGGGGTGAATTGAATCTTGCTATCCCTCGCGGGTGATGGGGGCATTGGACCAAAGACTGGGCTCGATACAGCGGATGAGTACGTTAACCCGAAGCAGCGGTATGACACTGGCTATCCAAGGCGTTGAGAATGCACGATGACGGGTTCACCGGCAAACAAGAGTACGTCCGGACGCAAAGACATGCCGCTACGATTTTTTTCGAGCACAGGGCTCGCGAAAGAAGAGATACGAACAACGGACGTGTCGAACCAAAAAGGGAGGTGGCTGTACAGCCACCTCCCGTCCTCTTCTGCCGCCACCCGGAGCTATCCGATGGCAGCTACCCACAGCTCCATCCGCATTTCGTTCTCCGCCTCGGATGCGCTCTCATCGATAGCCCATCCAATCACCTTGCCATCCCGACAGATACGGGAACAGCAACCTTCGTACTCGGAAGCCTCCAATTCCCCTACAAAGAGGCATCCCGAAGAGGCCAGTCCGTCGCGGATCTCAGCCATGGCATCGCAAAAGGTATCCCCGTAGACTCCGGCATCGCCGCAGCCGAACAGGGCCACGCGGCAACCGCTCAAATCGACCTCTTTCAGCCGCGGCAGGAAAACACTCCAGTCATCCTGCAACTCGCCGGCGCCCCAGGTCGAGGAGCCGAGCAGCAACAGATCGTACTCCTTCACCTTTTCGGCAGGAGTATCAGCCACGTTATGAACGTCGGGAGGGGCTATGCCGAGCCTTTCGGCAATCTTTGCAGCCGCCGCTTCGGTCGAACCGGTCGTGCTGCCGAAAAATATTCCAGTCATCACTGTAAAATTTAATCTAAAACTACGACAGCAAAGGAAGACGATTCGAACGCTCTGCACAATCGCCTCTTTTCGGGATTCGAGGGAACACTTCTCCCCACTTCACGCATCACCTGTTCTGGGGAGGAGAGATTCGTACGCACTCATTTTCAGAATTCAGAGCTTTTTCGTATCTTTGCCCGGTGAATAATCCGCACAAGGGTTCCGCAAAAGATGCAACCGCGTGCCTGCATTCGCTTTCACACCAAGAATCTCGATTTTCCACTATGGCAGACAACTCGATCCTCAGCCGGTTAGACGGCCTGAAACTGAAATACGAAGAGATCGGTCAGAAACTGACAGACCCCGAAGTAATCGCCGATGTCAAACAGTTCATCCAGCTCACGAAGGAGTACAAGGAGCTCGAACCGATCATTCACAGTTCGGAGCGTTACCGCACGGCCCTGGCCAACCTGGCCGAAGCCAAAGACGTACTGGTCAATGACAAGGACGAGGAGATGCGCGAAATGGCCCGTGAGGAGATCGCATCGCTCGAGCCCGAAATCGCATCGCTCGAGGAGGAGATCAAACTGCTGCTGATCCCGAAGGACCCGCAGGATGCCAAGAACGCGATCATGGAGATCCGCGGCGGTACGGGTGGCGACGAGGCTGCCATCTTCGCCGGCGACCTGCTGCGTATGTATACCAAGTATATCGAATCAAAAGGGTGGCGTTACGAGATCACCTCTTCCTCCGAAGGTGCAGCCGGCGGATTCAAGGAAGTCGTCATGAAGGTCACGGGAGAGAACGTCTACGGCACACTCAAATATGAATCGGGCGTACACCGCGTACAGCGCGTACCGCAAACCGAGACCCAGGGTCGCGTCCACACCTCGGCCGCTTCGGTAGCCGTGCTGCCCGAAGCCGAGGAGTTCGACGTGGAGATCTCGATGAACGACATCCGCAAGGATATCTTCTGCGCGTCGGGACCGGGCGGACAGTCCGTCAATACGACCTATTCGGCCATCCGTCTGACCCATATCCCGACGGGTATCGTCGTGCAGTGCCAGGATCAGAAGTCCCAGCTCAAGAACTTCGACAAGGCATTCGAGGAGTTGCGTACGCGTGTCTTCAACCTCGAATATTCGAAATATCTCGACGAGATCGCCTCGAAACGTAAGACGATGGTTTCGACCGGAGACCGTTCGGCCAAGATCCGTACCTACAACTATCCGCAGGGACGTATCACCGACCACCGCATCAACTACACGATCTACAACCTGGCAGCCTTCATGGATGGCGACATTCAGGATTGCATCGACCACCTGATCGTAGCGGAGAACGCCGAGCGACTCAAGGAGAGTGAACTGTAAAAAGACGCTTGCAACAGACACAACCGAAACAGGCCATGCGACCTCTTGCATTCGATTTTGACGAGGAGGTTTACGATATCGTCCGGCAGATCCCTGCCGGACGGGTTGTTTCATACGGACAGATAGCCCGGTTGATCGGCCAGCCCAACCAGGCCCGACGCGTCGGAGTTGCCATGAAAAACGCCCCTCCCGAGCGACAACTTCCCTGCCACCGCGTTGTGAACAGCCAGGGTCGCACCGTACCCGGCTGGAGCGAGCAACGCCTTCTGTTGGAGGCCGAAGGGGTTCGATTCTCCCCCGGCGGCCGGGTCGATATGAAGAGCTTCGTGTGGAGAGAGGTATTATAAAGCAGCTCTTCCCAAGGCAATAACCGTCAGGGATTCCCGTTTCCTATAAAAGCGCCGACTCACATGAAGAAAATCACTTTAACAGCCGTATTCGTCTCGCTGTTTGCCCTCTCGCAGGTTTCAGCACAAGCGCCCATCTACCTGGTCAATGGCGAAATCCGCCACGACATCAGCGACATCCGTCCCGACGACATCGAAAAGACCACGATGCTTCCGGTCGACGAGGCGCTGATTGCCCAATATGGCCACGAGGCCTCAAACGGAGTAATTGCCATCACCCTGCGATACGACACGCCGGCCCGTTTTCCCGAAGCGGAGGGGAGTTTCAACCGATACATCGCCAGTCAGATCGAATGGGAAGACCCCCTGCCTGTTGCAAGAGTCGTCATACGCTATACGATTACCGAAACCGGAGAGACTCTGCTAACCGATGAACTGGAAGTTACGGACCGCCGTCTGAAGCGTCGCGTAGCCAAGGCCGTAGAGGAGGCCCCTCGCTGGCAGCCGGCCCTGCGCAACGGGGAACCCGTCGCTACCCAAGGGGTTTTACAGGTACAACTTCCGGAAGGGGCTAAACTTCCCCGAGAGCGAGCCATCATCATTCAATAGAGGTTTAACACAATTATACAAAAGCGGCATAGCGACAATGGTCAGCCCTGCCGTTTTTCATCCGAAATACTCGATAAATAAACCAAAAGGAGGAATCCCCGACCCGGTCTTAGGAGGATTGGTGAATTTTATTACCTTTGTCCGCGACACAATTCACCGAAAACCTCTACAAATATGAAAACAAATTCGCTGTCCGCATGGCTCCTGGCCGTACGCCCCTACAGTCTGGGGAATTCGGTCATTCTTGTTCTGGTTGGTTCAGCCATGGCCTTCGCCGACGGAAGATTCCGTCCCGAAACAGCCCTGCTATGCCTTCTGTTTGCCCTGCTGATGCAATGCACGGCCAATCTGGTAAACGACCTCTGCGACTTTCAACGGGGTGCCGACCAGCCCGACCGGCTCGGTCCCGACCGCGCCTTCGCCAAAGGATACATCACCCCCGGTGCGATGAAGGGGGGAATCCTCGCCTTCACGCTTGCCTCCTGCGCCACCGGAATCGGTCTGCTGGCCCTGAGTGGCTGGGACTGGTCGCTCATCGCCGTCGGTGCGGCCTGCGTCATCTTCGCCTACTTCTACACGGCCGGCCCCTGGCCGCTCGCCTATCACGGACTGGGCGACGTGGCCGTCATCCTCTTCTTCGGTGTGATTCCGGTCGGATTCACCTACTACCTACAGACCGGCTTCTGGGGATGGGAGATCACCGTCGTAGCACTAGCGTTGGGACTGGTGATCGACACAATGCTTATGATCAACAATTTCCGCGATCGCGAGGAGGACCGTCGCTGCAACAAACGCACGATCGTCGTCTATCTCGGCGCCGCCTTCGGACGCTGGGGATACCTCCTTTTAGGGGTCGGAGCCGTCGCGCTATGCCTCTCGCTGGCCGCGACCCGTCAATGGGTAGCCGCCCTACTTCCCCTCCCCTATCTCGCATTCCACATCGCCACCTGGCGAAAAATGGTACGTATCGACCACGGCGAGGAGCTGAACATCTGTCTCGGAGAAACAGCCCGCAATATCATGCTCTTTGGCGCGCTACTCTCGATAGGCATCCTGCTCGACCACTGGATCTAAAAGACACAAGAGAGGCCTGCGACTATTTGCAGGCCTCTCTTTTTTTCATCAGGTACCCTTTATCGTACCGTTGCTTTCCGGACAGGAGCCGTCACCAACGATTTCAAAGTGGCATATTCGACCTTGGGGCTCATTAACGACGCATCCGTACGAGAAGCCGGCTTCACCCCCGACATGGAGAAGAGGCTCAAGTTCTCGAACTGCAACGTTCCGGACCAACGTCCCGTGAAGGCGTGCACGGTCGGATAAGCTCCGTCGAAGAACTCGAACTCGAACGTATATACCCCCTCCGAATCAACCGCCACGTCGACCCAGCCATCCATTGCGGGAGCCAACGGCGTTGCCTCACCGGTCCGGGCATCGAGCAACCACGTTCCCTCGGGGTTGTTGTCAAAGTCGAGTGTTCCCGGCATAAACGAACCCTCCTCGTAGGCCATTGTCGGCGTATAGAGTGCCGCAGGCAGCGAGGTCCCGTCACCAGGAGCGGAGAAGAGATCAAACAGCATCACATCACCCGTTTCAGCCTCGACCCGGATCTTCCAGTAATCGGCCCCAACGAAGTAATAGTCTCCGTAATATTCAGCACGAGCCACCGTCGCAGAGGAGAGATCGACGGCATAATCCGACTCCAACTTGGAGATGTTGTCATCGGGATCAACCGTACCCGTATTGTCGGCAATCAGGTCGATCGGCCCCAGATAACTACCCTTGACCGAAACGCCTTCGGCCGTCGTCAGATTGACCGTCACGCGGTAGTCCCAGATCCCCTCCTGGGCGATCTCGACCTGTCCGCCGGCGATCAATCCGTAGAGGGTCGAGCCATCGGCCGAAGCCTTGGCGCAGAAGCTGCCGTCGACATAGAGGTCATAATCCACGCCGGGGGTGAGGGTACCCTGCCCCATATCGGCCGAGACACGGTACGTGCCCGGGAAGAGGATCGGATACTCCGGATCGGGTACCGGCTCGGTATTGAGCTGCAGGGTGAGCAGCACGCCCGGCTCGGTCAGCTTGCCCTGATCGTCAAGCGCCACGTCCGAGAAGTTGAGCACCACGATATCGGCATCGGGGTTGAGCAGTGCATCGCGGTAGTGGTGTCCCAGGCTGGAGGTCAGCTCGACATCGACATTCTCGCGCAGCACATCGTCCGCCTCGACCGGCGGAGTCTGATCCTCGAACTCGAGTTTGCCCCTGTAGTAGAACGTATACTCGACATTCTCCGCACTGGTGAAGGTGGCCTCGATGCGGCACAAATCCCCCTCATAAAGGACGTCGACCGTACCGACTGCAAAATCGATCGAGGTGGTCTGCCCGGAGGCATCACGCATGAGGGCAAAGGTATACTCCATCACGCAGCTCCCCGCACGGGGTTCGATCGACATGGTGTAGCTCCCCTCCTTGATCCGGATATTGCCCGGCTCGGAATACTTCTCGCTGTACAGATCGAGGTAGAGCACCACACCCTCCTTGGCCGGCACGCACATCTGATCCTCGAATACGGTCTCGGTATTGGCCAGAGCCAGGTAGTAGTTGTCCAGCTCACCGCCGAAGAAGAGCGCTGCACCGCAACGGTCCAGCATTCCACTGAAATCGGAGCCGGGATCGGGGTCGGGATTCGGATCATCCCCGTCGTCCGGATCGTCGGGCGTATCCGTGGGGGGCTTCTCGGGCTGGGTCTCCTCCTCGGTGCAGGACCACGAAGCGACGCTTGCCGCAACAAACGTCAGACAAAATAAAAAGTAGAAAATTCGTTTCATAGGCAATGGTTTAATTAGGTGTACTTTATAAATATCCGAAAAAAAATCCGGATTTCCAAATTTTGCCCCGTTCCGCCCAAAACCGGAGCCGCCGGATCCCATCGAGAGCGGAAATTTGCTACCTTTGTCTCATGCAGCAATACGTGACACTATCGCAGCTCCAGAAGATGGTCAAGACGACGCTCAACCAGGCGTTCGCCCTCCCGTTGTGGGTCAGCGCCGAGATCGCCGAGATCAAGGTCAACTACTCGGGACACTGCTACCTGGAACTGGTCGAAAAGGGAGGCGAAAACGGAGTCCCGCTTTCGCAGGCTCGTGCCGTCATCTGGCGTTCGTTCTATCCACGCATTGCCGGTTACTTCGAGGCAGAGACCGGACAACGCCTTGCTGCCGGCATCCGCATCCTGGCAAAAGTGACGGTTACCTACCACGAACTGTACGGCTTCTCGCTCAACATCACCGACATCGACCCCGCCTTCACGCTCGGCGACATGGAGCGGCAACGCCAGCTCACGATCGAGCAATTGCAGAAGGACGGAGTCTGGGACATGAACCACGAACTGCGCATGCCCCGCGTCGTGCAACGCATCGCCATCGTATCGAGCCGACAGGCGGCCGGTTACCAGGATTTCTGCAAGGAGATCGGCAAAAGCATCTATGCCTTCCGCCTCACGCTCTTCGATGCCTTCATGCAAGGTGCCGGCGCCGAAGATTCGATCATCGCAGCGCTGGATGCCATCGCCGACCGTATCGACGAGTTCGATGCAGTCGTCCTGATCCGAGGCGGAGGTTCGGCCAGCGATCTGAACTGTTTCAACGCCTACCGGCTCTGCGCCCACATCGCCCAGTTTCCGCTGCCGATTCTGACCGGGATCGGACACGACAAGGATACGAGCGTGGCCGACATGGTGGCGCATACCCCGCTGAAAACGCCGACGGCCGTGGCCGGATGGCTCATCGACCGGATGGCCGAAGTGGACGGATGGCTCGATCTGGCTGCCCTGCAACTGCGCGATGCGACCGTAGCCACATTCCGTCGCGAAGAGTTGCGCCTGCAACAACAGAAAAACGAACTGGGGCACCTCTCTCAAATACTTCTCATGGGCGGCAACGAGACGCTTCGCCGCTATGCGGAGGAGCTCTGCCAATCGAGCCGGGAGCTGTTGCGCAGGGAGACAACCCGCCTTGCATCGGCAGCCGACCTGATCGAGAGCCGCTCGCCGCGACACATACTCAACCTCGGATTCGCCATCGTCCGCCGAAACGGTCAGGCACTCCACTCCGTATCCGAAATCACTTCGGGAGAGAGCCTACAGGTGGATTTGGCCGACGGATCCTTCGAAACGATTGTAAAATAGCAACCCGATATGGCAAAAAAAGAGATTTCCTATACCGAAGCGATGGCCGAGATCGAACGGATCCTCGACCGGTTTCGCCGCGAAGAGATGACCGTGGACGTTTTGACCCAGGAGGTAAAGCGCGCCACCGAACTGATCGCCCTCTGCCGCGAACGGCTGAGCAAAACCGAAGAAGAACTCAAGAAAATTACGGAATAGGATGAAACGATTGATTCGCTGGGTACTCAACCACCTGCCACGCACCTTTCTGCAACGCATTGCCGGAGGCGTAGTCCCGTTGTTGGGGCTCTTTTACCTGGGGCGCGGTGTCGAATGCCCGATTTGCGGGGCCAAACGGCGCAAGTTTCTCCCCTACGGTTACGTGAAGTCGCGCTCGAACGCCCTCTGTCCGCGTTGTCTCTCGCTCGAACGCCACCGGTTGCTGTGGCTCTACTTCACGCGCGAGACCAACCTGCTGAGTGAGTTCCCGCGCGTGCTGCACATTGCCCCCGAGGTCTGCCTGATGCGTCACCTGAAGGAGCACTACCGCGAACATCCAGGACAATACCTGACTGCCGACCTGGAGAGCCCGCTGGCCGACCTGCACTTCGATATCCAGCAGATCCCGCTCGAAGCGGATTTCGCAGACGTAATCCTCTGCAACCATATTCTCGAGCACGTGGAGGACGACCGGAAAGCCCTTCGCGAACTCTACCGCATCATGCGGCCGGGCGGCTGGGGAATCCTCCTCTCCCCGATCGACTATACGCGCGAAGAGACCTTCGAGGATGACTCGATCACCGATCCGGCCGAACGCACCCGGATTTTCGGACAATACGACCACCGGCGCATCTACGGACGTGATTATGCCGACCGGCTCCGCAGTGCCGGATTCGAGGTCGCGGATATTGACTTCGCCGCCGCACTGCCGGCCGAAGAGCGCCAACGATACGCCCTGCCCGAAGACCACATCTACGTCGTCTACAAGGTGCGGGAATAATCAGGTCTTCCTCTAAAACAAGCAAACACACATCTTATTACACAACAAAAAAGTCCCCGGCCTCAACGGTCGGGGACTTTGCTTATCTCTTTTGGAAAAGATTACTTGTTCTTCTCGGCAGCCTCAAGAGCATCCTTGAGTTCAGCCAGACCGGCGATGTCGCCCAGCGTGGTTTTCTCAACCGATGCGTTGATCTTCTTCACCGAAGACTTCGTTGCCTCTGCAGCAGCCTTCTTCTCGGCAGCCTGCTCGGCACGCTCGGCACGTTTTGCCTCCTCGAAGATACGAGTGTGCGACAACGTGATACGTTTGGTAGCCTTCGAGAACTCGATCACCTTGAACTGCAGTTTCTCACCTACCGTAGCCGTCGTACCGTCCTCTTTTACGAGCTGGCGTGCGGGAGCAAAGCCCTCGATGTTCTCACCCAGCGATACGATAGCGCCCTTATCGGTCATCTCGGTAATCGTACCCTCGTGGATGCTGTCTACCGGGAACTGGTTCTCGAACTCGTTCCAGGGATTCTCCTCGAGCTGTTTGTGACCCAGGCTGAGACGACGGTTCTCCTTGTCGATCTCAAGAACAACTACGTCGATATCGGCACCTACCTGCGTGAACTCACCCGGATGCTTGATCTTCTTGGTCCAGCTCAGGTCAGAGATGTGGATCAGACCGTCGATACCCTCCTCGATCTCAACGAATACACCGAAGTTGGTGAAGTTGCGAACCTTGGCCGTAGTCTTGGTACCAACAGGGTATTTGGTCTCGATGTCAGCCCAGGGATCCGGTGTCAGCTGTTTGATACCGAGCGACATCTTGCGCTCGTTACGGTCAAGCGTCAGAACGACAGCCTCAACCTCGTCACCCACCTTCAGGAAGTCCTGTGCAGAACGCAGGTGCTGGCTCCAGGACATCTCCGATACGTGGATCAAGCCCTCTACGCCCGGTGCGATCTCAACAAATGCACCGTAGTCGGCCATTACGACAACCTTGCCTTTCACGTGGTCGCCAACCTTCAGGTTGGGATCCAGAGCCTCCCAAGGATGAGGAGCGAGCTGTTTCAGACCCAGAGCGATACGTTTCTTCGACTCGTCGAAGTCGAGGATAACCACGCGGATCTTCTCGTCCAGCGAAACGATCTCCTCGGGGTGGTTTACACGGCCCCAAGACAGGTCGGTGATGTGGATCAGACCGTCCACACCGCCCAGGTCGACGAATACGCCGTACGAGGTGATGTTCTTAACCGTACCCTCAAGGATCTGACCCTTCTCGAGTTTGGACATGATCACCTGTTTCTGAGCCTCAAGTTCGGCCTCGATCAGAGCCTTGTGCGATACCACTACGTTGCGGAACTCCTGGTTGATCTTCACAACCTTGAACTCCATCGTCTTATCTACATATACATCGTAGTCGCGGATGGGTTTCACGTCGATCTGCGAACCCGGCAGGAAGGCCTCGATACCGAATACGTCCACGATCATACCGCCCTTGGTGCGGCACTTGATGTAACCCTTGATGATCTCGTCCTTCTCGAGGGCCTCGTTTACACGATCCCAAGACTTGAGCTGACGTGCCTTCTTGTGCGAAAGTGCCAGCTGGCCGTTCTTGTCCTCGGCAGACTCTACATATACCTCAACCTTGTCGCCTACGGCCAGATCCGGATTGTAACGGAACTCGGAGATCGGAATGATACCCTCGCTCTTGTAGCCGATGTTTACAACGACTTCGCGTTTGTTGATACCGATAACCGTACCCTCAACTACCTCGTTGGCAGCGATGTTCGACAACGTCTTGTCGTAAGCCTCGGTGATTGTCTTTTTATCCTGGTCGTAAACACCCAGGTCGTTCTCAAACGCGTTCCAGTCAAAGTCCTCGTTTGCAACTACTTTTTTTGTTTCTTCCATCTTGGAAAATAAAATGCGATGCAATCGCTCGTTAAATGGTTAATAATAAGTTATTTGCGCACAAATATATCCTGCGCGCGAAGGGCAAAGATACGAATATTTCGGCAAAATGCAAATTTTCACTATTTTTTAACACCCGGAACGTGCTGATTGCCAAAGAAAAGTGCCGGGACACGACATCCCGGCACCAGCACATTCCAATCGGCCTCCGAATCAATCATCCTCGCGGTCGGCCACGATCGACTGCCGCAGCCGGTTGTCGGGTGTAAGCGGATGCCCTCCATTGCCGATATACTCCATCAACACGTCGGGAACGAGCCATTCGGTCGTCTCTCCGTCGGTATACTCCAGTCCCCGATAGTTTTTGAAGACATAATCGCCCATCGCGACCTTGTATTTGCGGCCCGGCTGCAGGGCGGGGAACGTAACCTCCACGGCATCCTCCCCGTCGGTATGGATCACATAAGGGGTGGTCGAGAAGAGGTCAATCCGGTGCGACTCACCCTTGTTGATCTCATCGTTGAACTTCACGAGAACCATCTGCGCCATCTCGTCGGGAGTCATCCACATCGTACTGATGGACGAGACGAAAGGATCCAGGTCATAGACATCTCCCCGGCGTATCGGCCCCGCAGCGAGGCTGTCGCGCCGCACGCCGCCGAAGTGATAAAACGCCACGTCGCTCGCCGTCTTGCGTTTGATCGCCTGCAGGAAGATATCGGCCACACCGACCTTATTGGCAGTCGCCGTAAGCTCTCCGGCCTGCTCGGCCAACTCCGGTGCATTCCGATACTGTTCCACCATCGCCTGATAGTCGGGATCCGGCGCATAGTCCGAGAGGGGAACAAGCCGATAGGAGATCGAGCGGATCTTATCACCACGCAGCCGCACCTCGGTCACGCCGATCATCCGCATGTTGCGACCCGTCTGGGTAATCAACACGCCATCAACCACTTCGTTAATCTGTTCATGGCTATGGCCGCCGATTATCAGATCATACTCCGACGCCTCATCGGCCACCTCCCGGTCGTAGGTCGAACCGATATGGGTCAAGGCCACCAGCACCTGACAGCTGTCGCGGAGATACTCATACTCCTCAAGCGTCTCGACGGCATCGGTAAAACGCAGCCCCTCGAAGACGGCATCGTGTCCGTCGGGATGGTTGTTGCTCCCGTAGTTGGTCACCACCCCGACAAATGCAAACTTCACCCCGTTGCTCTCAAGCATCACATAGGGTTTCAAATCGGGGATCGGCGAATTCTCACAGATCATGTTGGCACACACGATCGGGAAGTCGCAATAGGCGATCGCCTCGGCCAGGGTCTGCTGCCCCACGTCGAATTCATGGTTGCCGAGCGTCGCCGCGTCGTATCCGAGACGGTTCATCAGCTCCAACACCGGCCGACGTCCCGGAGCCCGATCCACATAGGCGTTCCCCGTCCAGCGGTCTCCGGCATCGATCAAAATCACCGAAGCCGTATCGCGGCACGCCTCGACAGCCGTCGCCAACTGCGGGAAGTTCTGAATCTGGGCGTGCATATCGTTCGTGGAGAGGATGATCACACTTCGCTCACGAGGTGCACAGCCGAACAGCAGCACGCCGAGCAACAAAAAAGATATAAAGCGGATTTTTTTCATAACAGGCACATACTTTTGCCAAAGTTAAGAATTAATTGTATTTTTACACGATTTTTAAGGGGAGAAAATTATGTCCGACCTGATCCAAGTCATCTGCGACAACCTGGACCGCACGGTAGAGGTGCCGGCCGGGATCACTTTGCAGGAACTTCGGGAGCAACTGCAGATCGAAGGGCCCTACCGTTTTCTGGCTGCCTACGTAAACAACCGCATCAAGGAGTTGAATTTCCGGATCTACACCCCTTCGACCGTACGTTTCATCGACATGACCTCGTTCGAAGGCATCCGGGTTTACCAGCGTACGATCTCCTTCATCCTGCAGAAGGCCGTCCACGACCTTTTCCCGAACAACACGCTCCATATCCGCCACTCGATGGGTGCCAGCGGCTTTTACTGTGAAATATCGGGACTCAACCCGCTGCCCGAACAGCACCTGGAAGCCATCCGGGAGCAAATGCAGCGACTGATCGCACAGGATATTCCGATCCGTTCGGGCAAGATGCTGACCAGCACCGTCCGCAAAATATACGAAGGATTCGGCATGGACGACAAGATCGCCCTGCTCGATTCGCGTCCGAGACTCTACAGCAAGCTCTCGACACTGGAAGAGCTGCCGGGATACTTCTACGGGGCCCTGGCTCCCTCGACCGGCTATACGCCGACCTTCGAGCTGCACCCCTACTACAACGGATTTGTCATCACGCTTCCGATGCGGACAAATCCAGCCCGTGTGCAGCAAAACATCCACCAGGAGAAGATGTTCGACATCTTCCACACCTACCAGTCCTGGGTGAAGATCATGGGTGTTCCGACCGTCGGACAGCTCAACTCGAAAGTGCTGGCGGGCGATGCCAGCGAATTGATCAAGATCGCCGAGGCCTTCCATGAAAATAAGTTGGCACAGATCGCCGCACAGATCGAGCAGGCGAACCGAGAGCGGGGCGTACGGCTGGTTCTGATCTCCGGCCCTTCGTCCAGCGGCAAGACCACCTTTGCCAAACGGTTGGGGGTCCAGCTGCGCATTCTGGGTCTGCAACCTGTGCTGATTTCGCTCGACGACTATTTTGTCGAGCGGACACAAACTCCTCGCGACGAGAACGGAGAGTACGACTACGAGGCACTCGAGGCGATCGACCTGAAACAGTTCAACGATCACCTGCAGCGGCTCGAACGGGGCGAAAGCGTCGAGATCCCCCGCTACGACTTCATCACCGGTACCCGCCAGTGGCATGACAACCCGCTCAAACTGGACGAGAACTCGCTGCTGATCGTCGAGGGAATCCACGGGCTGAATCCCGCACTGACCCCGATCGTCCCCGATTCGCGCAAGTTCAAGATCTACGTCTCGTGTTTCACCTCGGTCGCCCTGGACAACGTATCGAGAATCGCCACCTCGGACAACCGGCTGCTCCGCCGCCTTACGCGCGACTACCGTACCCGCGGCAGCGATGCACTGGCCACCCTGTCACGCTGGGAGAGTGTCCGCCGGGGTGAGGAGAAGCATATCTTCCCCTATCAGGAGAATGCCGACGTGATGTTCAACTCATCGCTCTTCTACGAGATCTCGGTCCTGCGCCGTTTCGCCGAACCGATCCTGCGCGAAGTACCGAACACGATGCCCGAATACGGCGAGGCTCGCCGTATGTTGAAGTTCCTCGACAACTTCATTCCGATCGCACCCGACGAAATACCTCCGACCTCCCTGTTGCGGGAGTTCATCGGAGGAAGCAGTTTCAAATACTAACCGACAACGAAAAACCAGTTCAAATATAAAATCACACAAATCATAATTTCACAAAACTTTCTATGTTTGACAAATTTTCAGACCGCCATATCGGCGTCACCAATCCGAAAGATTTGAAAGAGATGCTCGATGTCATCGGCGTCAAATCTGTCGATGAATTGATCTCTCAGGTAATCCCGCAGTCGATCCGCCTGAAAACTCCGCTGGCGCTGCCGAAAGGAATGAGCGAATATGAGTTCGCCGCCCACATTCAGGCACTCGCAGCCAAGAACCGGACGCTCCGTTCGTTCATCGGTATGGGCTACTATCCCAACTCCACTCCGGCAGCTATCGTACGCAACGTATTCGAGAACCCGGCATGGTACACCTCCTATACCCCCTATCAGGCTGAAATCTCGCAGGGTCGTCTGGAGGCGCTGTTGAACTTCCAGACCGCCATGATCTCACTCACGGGCATGGAGATCGGCAACTGCTCGCTGCTCGACGAGGGTACGGCCGCAGCCGAGGCGATGCTGATGATGTTCGCCCTCCGTTCGCGTGAGGCAGTCAAGGAGGGTCGCAACCAGCTCTTCGTGGACCGCAACATCTTCCCGCAGACGCTCGACGTGCTGATCACCCGCAGCGAACCGTTCGGCATCGAACTGGTAATCGACGACTTCGACTCTTACGAGTTCTCCGGCAAGGAGTTCGGTGCCATGCTGCAGTACCCCGCCGCCAACGGCGAAGTACGCGACTATGCAGCCTTCACCGAGACGGCTCACTCGAAAGGGGTGCTCGTTACGGCCGTTGCCGACCTGCTGTCGCTGGCCCTGCTGAAGGCTCCGGGCGAGTGGGGTGCCGATATCGCAGTCGGTTCTTCGCAACGTCTGGGTACTCCGATGGGCTTCGGCGGTCCGAGCGCAGGTTACATGACCACGCGCGAAGCCTTCAAGCGTAATATGCCGGGCCGTATCATCGGTATCTCGATCGACCGTCTGGGTAACAAGGCCCTGCGTATGGCACTCCAGATGCGTGAGCAGCACATCAAACGCGAGCGTGCAACCTCGAACATCTGTACCGCATCGGCCCTGATGGCCTCGATGGTAGGTTTCTACTGCGTTTACAACGGGCCGGAGGGTCTGCGCCGTGCCGCCAATACGGCTCACTCGGCTGCCGTTACGGTTGCCAAGGCCCTGGAGGCAATGGATTACAAGCTGGCTTCGAAATGCTTCTTCGACACGCTCGAGGTAGAGGCCGAGGCAGCTGTCGTACAGTCGCTGGCTCTCGAGCGCGGCATCAACTTCTTCTATCCGGCAGAGGATCGCGTACGCTTCTCATTCGACGAGGTAACGACGCCGGCCGAGATCGAGGAGGTAATCGCCATCTTCGCCGAGGCCAAGGGCAAGAAGGCCAAGAGCGTCAAACTCGGCGAGGAGACCGTTATTCCGGAGTCGCTACAGCGTAAATCGGAGTTCCTCGCCGAGCGCGTATTCAACAGCTACCGCTGTGAGAGCGACCTGATGCGTTACATCAAACGCCTCGAGCTGCGCGATATCTCGCTGGCAAACTCGATGATCTCGCTCGGTTCCTGCACCATGAAACTGAACGCCGCAGCCGAGATGCTTCCGCTCTCGCTGGCCGGCTTCCAGAATATCCACCCGTTCGCTCCGGCCGATCAGACCGAGGGTTATCGTGAGTTGATCGAGGGTCTGGAGAAAGACCTGGCTACGATCACCGGCTTTGCAGCCTGCTCGCTCATGCCGAACTCGGGTGCCGCCGGCGAATATTCGGGTCTGATGGTGATCCGTGCATACCACCAGAGCCGCGGCCAGGGTTACCGCAACATCATCCTGATCCCGGCTTCGGCACACGGTACCAACCCTGCATCGGCAGCCATGGCCGGCATGAAGATCGTGACGGTGGCTTGCGACGACAAGGGTAACATCGACGTCGAGGATCTGAAGGCAAAAGCCCAGGAGCACAGCTCGGAGCTGGCCGGTATCATGATCACCTACCCCTCGACGCACGGTGTATTCGAGAGCCGTATCCGTGAGATCGTAGACGCGGTTCACGAGAACGGCGGTCAGGTTTACATGGACGGTGCCAACATGAACGCACAGGTTGGTCTGACCAACCCCGGCTACATCGGTGCCGACGTATGCCACCTGAACCTGCACAAGACCTTTGCAATGCCTCACGGAGGTGGTGGCCCGGGCGTAGGTCCGATCTGCGTAGCGGAGCACCTCAAGAAGTTCCTCCCCTCGCACTCGATCGTTGCAACCGGCGGCGACGAGGGCATCACGGCCGTATCTTCGGCACCGTGGGGTTCGGCCATGCTCTTCCCGATCACCTATGGCTACATCAAGATGCTCGGTGAGGAGGGTCTGCGCCATGCAACCGAAATGGCTATCGTAAACGCCAACTATATGTCGGCTGCTCTCAAATCCGAGTACCGCACCTACTATTCGGGTGAGACGGGTCGTGTAGGCCACGAGATGATCCTCGACCTGACGAACTTCAAGAAGGACTACAACATCGACTGCGGCGATATCGCTCACCGTCTGATGGACTACGGCTTCCACGCACCGACCCTTTCGTTCCCGGTACACGAGACGCTGATGGTCGAGCCGACCGAGAGCGAGCCCAAGGCCGAGATGGATCGCTTCATCGAGACGATGATCCAGATCAAACGCGAGTGCGAAGAGGCTGCCGCTTCGGGCAATGCCGACAACGTGGTGGTCAATGCACCGCACACGGCTCCCGAACTCTGCGGCGAATGGTCGCACCCCTACTCGCGTGAGCAGGCTGCCTTCCCGCTGGCCTGGATCCGCGAGTCGAAGTTCTTCCCCTATGTATCGAAGATCGACAACGGTTACGGAGACCGCAACCTCTGCTGCCGCTGGTCGAAAGATGAGGAGTAATCCGTTTTGATAAAAAGGGGAACGGTCCGTCGAAAGATCGTTCCCCTTTTTATATCCCGTTGCATAGACTATCGCGCCATGCAACACGTTATTATATAACAAAAGAGAGGAGTTCTGCGCTCGAATTGTAAAATCCGAACGAAAATCCTATCTTTGCCGCACGACAAGGCAATTACATTCAGAAACACCATATTATTGAAAAAAAGATGAAAGTAGAACAGAACAAAATGGTGGCAGTCGATTACAAACTGACCGTCGATGGCCAAATCGCAGACCAGTCCCGTCCGGGTTCTCCGCTGGAGTTCATTTTCGGTACGGGCATGCTGCTCCCCAAATTCGAAGAGGCGATCCTGGGCAAAGAGCCCGGTGAAAAAGTATCGTTCACCCTCTCTCCGAAAGACGGCTACGGCGAAGTTGTCGCCGAGGCGATCGTCGATCTACCCAAAAACATATTCATGGTCGATGGTAAGTTGGCCGAGGATATTCTCTTCGTCGGCTCGCAGGTTCCGATGAGCGACGCTCAGGGCAACCGCATGATGGGTATCATCAAGGAGATTGCCGACGAGACCGTTAAAATGGACTTCAACCACCCGATGGCCGGCAAGACCCTGAATTTCGATGTAGAGGTCGTATCGGTTCGCGACGTAACGCCCGAAGACCTGCACACCGGCGGCTGCGGTTGCGGTTGTGAGGGTGGATGCGACGGCGGCTGCGACAGCCACGACGGCGGTTGCGGCGACGGTTGCTGCCATTAATACCCTGCAAAAGGGGAGAAACCTTAAGTGACAAGTGGAAAGCCCCATTCGGAGTTTTCCACTTCTCTTTTTCACCCGAAACGTTCCGAACCCACCATGCTCCACTCGATTCGCCAATATATCGAAGCACTGGAAGACCCCGACGGACTGACCCGCACGCTGAGAGAGATCTCTCTCTGCCGCACGAGTGCGGGCGAACCGGTGCGTGCGGTCGGCAACAGCGCCGTAGTCTTCAAGATCCGCTGCGGCCGAGCTTATCGGATGCTCAAATGCTATACACGCCCGATGGTCCATCTGGATGCGATCTATGGCAGCCGACTGCTGCCGAAAGAGCTCTACATCTGGCAAGCCGACGGATCGGGCGAGTGGTGCGACGTGGTAACGGACGACTGGATCGAAGGGGAGACGCTCCATGACGTGGTGATTCGGGCCGCTCAAGAACGGGACAAGGAATCCATCCGCCAACTGGCCGAACGGTTCGACCACCTTGCACTGGATCTGCTACAGCAAACGTGGGCACACGGCGACCTGAAGCCCGAAAATATCCTGATCGATCCAGAGGGAGAACTTCACCTGATCGATTTCGATGCGATGTTTCTTCCCTCCTTTGCCGGCGAAAAAAGTCCGGAGTTGGGAACGACCGCCTACCAGCATCCGGCCCGTACGGAGGATCTGTTCGACTCTTCGCTCGATGACTATCCGATCGCACTGATCTCCACCGCGCTGCACGCGCTGGTCCTGCAGCCCGACCTGCTGGAGCGTTACGGATGCGGCGACGGGCTGCTGCTCTCGCCCCGCCAGATTGCCCTGCACCGCTCCCCGGCTTACAGCGAATGCCTCGCACTCTTCGAAAAGCGGGGATTGGTTGCCCGCTACCGTATAGCCCGTCTGCTCACTTCGCCACTGCCCTCACTGCCGACACTGAAAGCCCTGCTCGAATATGCCGCAGAGGGAGTAAAGGAGCCGTGTGAAGATTGCGAACTCTTTGTCCGCGACGGATATTGGGGATTCCGTTGTGCGGATTGCGAAGTGATTCCACCCCTCTACAGTGCAGGGTTCGACTTCACGGAAGGGGTAGCCGCCGTACAAACAGGGCGCACGTGGCACTTCATCGACCGGACTGGGAAGGTCGTCATTGACTGCTCGTCATATGAAGCCGTAAAACCCTTCTCCCGCGGACAAGCCGTGGTCATAAAAGAGGGCCGGAGAGTGACAATCGACCGATCCGGGAAGGAACTTCTTCCCGAAGAGTAGCCATTCCCTTTTCCCGCGACAGGAATTTTGCCGGAAAACATACTAATTCAAAGACAAATACCTATCTTTGTAAAAATATAAGCATATACGCAATGTCCCAATACAGAAATATATCGCCACAGGAAATCGCTGCCGTCGAGGCACTCGGCACGTCGGCCGAATCGTGGTCCGATGTGATGGTTTGCGACGATTTTGTCCCCACGCAACTGGTCCAAAGCCGGCTTGAGGGAGCGATCTGGATCGATTCCGGAGCCCGGATTGTCCGTTCGACCGTTCGGAACTACCGCATTGGTGCAGGCTCCCTGATCGAGGGGGTAACGGCACTCGAATGCCGGCAAGAGTCCTCGTTCGGCAATGGGGTCGAGGTGGCGACGATCAACGAGAACGGTGGGCGCAGTGTGCGTATCTGTGACACGCTGACCGCTCAGGTAGCCTATCTTCAGGCCCTCTACGGCCATCGTCCGGAGGCGGTCGCAGCCATCAAACGGATGGTCGGTGAGGAGGCTGCCAAGCGAAACGATACGATCGGCACGATCGGCACCGATGTCCGCATTACGGGGGCACGTCTGATCCGTGAGGTTCGCATCGGGGATCGCGTCACCATCGACGGAGCATCGCTGCTCGAAAACGGTACAATCTGTGCCGGTGCCCACATCGGATGCGACGTTCAGGCCCATGATTTCATCGTGGCCGAAGATGCCCACATCGACGGAGGTGCCCTGCTGGAGCGCTGTTTCGTCGGAGAGTGCTGTCACATCGGGAAGCACTTCTCGGCCGTCGATTCCCTCTTTTTTGCCAACTGCCACTGCGAGAACGGCGAGGCCGTTTCGATCTTCGCAGGACCCTATACGGTTTCCCACCACAAAGCCTCGCTGCTCATTGCCGGCATGTTCTCGTTCTTCAATGCCGGCAGCGCAGCCAACCAGAGCAACCACCTCTTCAAGAGCGGCCCGGTACACCAGGCCATCCACTTGAGAGGGTGTAAGTTCGGCAGCGGCACCTACATCATGGCTCCGGCTGCCGAGGGTGCCTTCACGCTGGTGCTGGGACGCCACTCCAAACACCACGACACAACAATGTTCCCCTACTCATACCTGGTCGAGCAGGAGGGACGTTCGGCCCTGATGCCGGGTGCCAACCTGATAAGCTACGGCACGGTACGCGACATCGAGAAATGGCCCGCCCGCGACCGGCGCACGATCAAGCGCGACCGGATCAACTTCGAGGAGGAGAACCCCTACCTCACCGGGGCGATGATCGACGCGGTCAATACACTCAACGAATTGGCAGAGGCCAATCCGCAGGCGGATAGCTACGTACACAATCAGGCCGTCATCAAGGCCGTGCAGATGCGACGGGGGCTCAAACTCTATAACAAGGCGATCGTCGCCTCGCTCGGGGCAATGCTCGCACGTACAGATCAGGGAACAGCCGAAGGGAGAGGACGCTGGAGCGATCTGGCAGGTCAATACGCACCCCGCAGCATCGTCCGGAAGATTCTGGACGGAGTCGAATCGGGTGCAATCGACTCACTTGAAGCCATCGACCGCGAGTTCACATGTGTCGCTGAACAATACGACCGTTATGCCCGCGGTTGGGCAGAGGCACTGCTCGCCGAACTGTTGGGACACACCCCCTCGCCGGAGGAGATCGCCGAGGCCATCGCCGCCGGTGAGCGTACCCGCGCCGAACTCCGCAAATCGGCCGAAGATGACAAGACCCGCGACTTTTCGGAACAGATGTCAATCGGCTACGGAATCGAAGCCGACACACCCGAGGAGCGCCAAAAGGACTACCACATCGTAAGAGGAATTCAATAATGTATACGCAAAGCATCACACGGACACACCGAACGGCCTTCATTCTGGCCATTGACCAATCGGGGTCGATGGCCGAGCGACTGCTGTTCCGGGGACGGGAGACCACGAAGGCTGCAGCCGTCGCCGAAGTGACGAACCGGCTGTTGTTCGAACTGATCGAACGGGCCCGGCGCAGCGAGCAGGTGCGCGACTATTACGACATCGCCGTACTCGGCTATTCGGGCGACGGAATCGTCTCCATGCTCGATGATCCGCAAACGCTGGTTCCCGTATCGCGGCTGGCCGAGATGCCGGTCGAATACACCGAAACGGTTGTCGAACGCCGCATGCCGGGCGGAGAGCCGACCCTGCGCAAAATCACCATGCCTGCATGGGTCGCGCCGAAGGCCGCCGGAGCCACTCCGATGTACGAGACGCTGCTCGAGATCCGTGAT
Organism: Candidatus Alistipes avicola; assembly: GCA_019118565.1. Lineage (GTDB taxonomy): Bacteria > Bacteroidota > Bacteroidia > Bacteroidales > Rikenellaceae > Alistipes > Alistipes avicola. Next base: position 64,639 of record DWYR01000013.1, read on the forward strand.
CTGGCAAGATGCTGGTGCGACAATCCGGCCAACGCGGAGAGTTTCCCGCCGATGGTCTTCAACATCACCGACGGCGAATCGTCGGACTGTGACGAAAGAGAGCTCATCGAACTCAGCGAAAAGATCCGCTCGATCGCAACGAAGGAGGGGAAGGTTTTGCTGATCAACATCCATATCGCTACCGCGGCCGACACCCGGGCGCTCATCTTCCCGACCGAAGAGGAGCTCGGTTACGGGAACCGCTATGCACGGCTGCTCTACGACTGCTCGAGCCCGATGCCCGATCAGTTCACCGAAGCGATCCGGCAGGTGCGGGGCGACCATGCCGAGCCGCCGTTCCGGGGCATGAGTTACAACACCTCCATTTCGGAGCTGATCGCCATCCTCAACATCGGATCGATCAGTATCAAATTACAGTAGTGCAATGAACATACCCACCCTGTATCACTTCACCGAAGCCCTCGAGGCTCCCGACCTGTTGCTGGCAACGCTCCGCGACTGCCAGCCCCGCCGCACCGCGACGGGCGGGATCGCCATGAGCCGCACGAGCCGCTTTGCCGAGGTCGAAATCCGGTGGAATGGGGCCCGATACCTGCTCTGCTTCCCGCTCTCGGGGGCAGCCATCTTTTCGGTGGAGCAAACGGCCGCAAAACTCAAATACCTGCAGACGGAACTGCTCACAGACTATCTTCTGCTGCGGGACGAGATGATCTTCACGGACGATGAAGGCCAGCCCCATCACTGCGATCTGATCCTCCACCGGCTTCCCGACGGAGAGCCGCTCAACAAGTGTGTCTGGCAATACGATGCCGAAACGCTGCTGCGGAGAGTCGATGAACTGGAGCAGGGATTGCTGCAACTCGACTTTCACCACAACAACCTGAAAGCGGAGAACCTCATCGTCACCCCGCAGGGACGGCTGATTCCCATTCGTTACCACTTTGCCCGATTCGGATCGGGCAGCGATGCGGAGCAGTTCGAGGCGCTGCGCCGCCTCATCCGCGAAGAGGCCTCGGCAGGAATGGAGCTGCACGAGCCAACGGCACCCGCATACCGCACCCGGCCGGAATTCACGGGACACCTCTTTGTCGGCGAGATGTCCGACATGCTGATCCGGGTCGAGGACGAGGCCGGATACGGCTACGTGGATACGAGCAATCGCACGGTCATCGCCCCGCAGTTCATCTGGGCAGCCGACTTCCGCGAGGGACGCGCCGAGGTACAGACGGCCGAAGGCATGGGTTTGATCGACAAGCAGGGACGCTACGTAATCGAACCCCGCTACGAGATTGTGGATTTCAACCCCTATACGGGATGTACCCGTCTGCGTCGGGAGGGTCTCTGGGCGCTGGCCGACTACAACGGCCGGATCGCCACCGAGTTCACACCCCGCTACATCGAAGAGGATGAATATATCGAAGTTTAACCAAAACCATATAAAAGACCAAAATCGAAAAACATGGAAAAGATAAAATGCTTGATCATCGGCAGCGGCCCTGCGGGCTTCACGGCTGCCATCTATGCGTCGCGTGCCAATCTGGCTCCGGTTCTGTATGAGGGAATCACCCCGGGCGGCCAGCTGACCACCACGACCGAAATCGAGAACTTTCCGGGCTATCCCGAAGGGGTGGACGGTCCGAAGATGATGGACGACCTGCGCCGTCAGGCACAGCGTTTCGGCACAGACGTTCGCTCCGGCATGATTACGAGCGTAGACCTTTCGCACCGTCCGTTCGTCGTGACGGTAAACGGCGAGCAGCAGATCGAGGCCGAGTCGCTGATCGTCTCCACGGGCGCAACGGCCAAATACCTCGGCCTCCCCTCCGAGGAGAAGTTCAAGGGAATGGGTGTAAGCGCCTGCGCAACCTGCGACGGCTTCTTCTACCGCAAGAAGGATGTAGCGGTAGTGGGCGGCGGTGATACGGCCTGCGAGGAGGCAACCTATCTGGCAACGCTCTGCCGTCAGGTCTATCTGATTGTCCGCAAGCCCTATCTGCGTGCTTCGAAGGCGATGCAGGAGCGCGTGATGAACACGCCCAACATCAAGGTTCTCTTCGAGCACAACACGGCCGAGATCCTCGGCGACGAGTCGGGTGTTACGGGAGCCCTGCTGCGTAACGGCCAGGGCGAGCAGACCAAGATCGACATCGCAGGTATCTTCATGGCCATCGGACACCACCCCAACACGGAGATCTTTGCCGGACAGCTCGAACTCGACGGCGAAGGCTACATCAAGACCGTACCGGGCACCTCGAAGACCAGTGTCGAGGGTGTATTTGCAGCCGGCGACGTGAAGGACCCCTCCTACCGTCAGGCCATCGTAGCCGCCGGATCGGGATGTATCGCCGCCATGGACTGCGAGCGTTTCCTTTCGAGCACGTCACACTAAGAGTACACATTCGGGCTGGACGGCTTTTGGCCACACCCGAAAAACAACAGTTCGACCACAGCCGGATCCCCTGCAAAGGGGGATACCGGCTGTCGGTTGAATGACAAACCTTTGTAAAAGATGAGTTTCAGCGTAACCATACTGGGATCCGCCTCGGCCAAGCCCACCCCCAACCGTCACCCTTCGGCACAGATCGTCAATGTGAACGAGCAATACTTTCTGGTCGATGCCGGCGAAGGGGTGCAGCAGCAAATGTTCCGCTACGGGATCAATCCCCTGAAGATACGGGCCGTATTCATCTCCCATCTGCACGGGGATCACGTCTACGGACTCTTCCCGCTCATCTCCACTCTCGCCCTCTACGGCAAAAAGACTCCGCTGCCGATCTTCGGCCCCGCCCCGCTGGGCGAAATGCTTGAAAACCACCTCCGCTACTTCGATCCGGAGCTACCCTATGCCATCGAATGGCAACCCGTCGATACGACCCGGCACGCCCTGCTGCTGGAGAATCGGACACTGGAGGTATGGAGCGTACCGCTGCGGCATCGGGTCCCCACATCGGGTTTTCTCTTCCGGGAAAAGGAGCCGCCACTGAATGTCCGCAAGGAGAAGATCGAGGAGTATGGACTCTCGATCGCCCAGATCACGGCAGCCAAACGGGGCGAAGACGTTTCCCTTGCCGACGGACAGCTGATCCCCAACATGGGACTCACCTACCGGCCCTATGCCCCGCGTGCCTACGCCTATCTCTCCGACACGAGCTACTCGCCCAAGGCGGCCCGGCTCGTCGAGGGTGTCGATCTGCTCTACCATGAGGCCACCTATGCCCATCTGGAGCGCAAGATCGCCCGCGAGCGAGGGCACTCGACGGCCATCGAGGCGGCACGGGTTGCCATGAATGCCCAGGTCGGGAGACTCGTCATCGGCCACTACTCGTCCCGCTACAAGGATGAAGAGGTATTGGTAAACGAGGCCCGCACACTCTTTGCGGAGAGCTATCCTGCCACCGAGGGCAAGACATTCACCATCGAAGCCCGCAAAACACTATGACCAAAGCCGAGATACAACTGATCCGCTCGCTGGCGGACAAACGCAACCGCACCGAAACGGGGCTCTTCGTAGCCGAAGGACACAAACTGATCGGGGAGCTGCTGAGCTCCACCTTCACCGTTCGCAAGATCTTCTCGCTGGAGGGGGTGTTCGAAGGGGAGAAGGTCGAAATACTCTCCCCGAAAGAGATGGAACGCATCTCCCACCTGAAGAGTCCGTCCGACTCGCTGGCGCTGGTAGAGATCCCGCAGGAGCATTTCCGCCCGGAGAGCCTCACCTCGCAGCTGACCCTGGCCCTGGACGAGGTGCAGAACCCGGGCAATCTGGGAACCATCATCCGGCTGGCCGACTGGTTCGGCATCACGCAGATCGTATGCTCGCCCACGACCGCCGACTGCTTCAACCCCAAGGTCGTGCAGGCGACCATGGGGGCGATCCTGCGGGTCAAGGTCCACTACACGGATCTTGCTCCCCTGCTGGCCCAAGCCAGGACGCACGACGTGCCCGTGTACGGCACCTTCCTCGAAGGAGAAAACCTCTACTCGGCCGAACTTTCGACTCGTGGAGGAATTATCCTGATGGGCAACGAGGGACAAGGCATCTCGGAGGCTGTCGCCCGACAGGTTTCGCACAAGCTCTTCATCCCGCCCTATCCGGCCGGCCGTACGGGTTCCGAGTCACTCAACGTCGCCATCGCAACGGCCATTGTCTGCGCCGAATTCCGTCGTCGCGCCACCTGCCGATAAACCGGCCCCAAAAAGAGAAAAAGATCCGCTTCCGACTATTCGGGAACGGATTTTATCTTTTACCCGAAATCTCACAAGAAAGGAATTCACCGCCTTAATTGTCGCTTTCACCCACATATTCGGCCATATTTTTGATAAAAAAAAGCGGAACACGGGGAAAATATCCTATATTTGTAAATTGAAACAGAGCGTTTTCGAGCGAATCCGAACGAGCGTAAAATCTCGGTGAGCAGCGAAAACGGGATAGAAGAGCAGCAAGCAAATTATGTCAGATAATAAACTCAAAATAGGCATTACGCAGGGAGACCCAAACGGAATCGGATGGGAGGTCATTCTGAAGACCCTCGCAGATTCCCGTATGGCCGAATTCTGCACGCCAATTATCTACGGTTCACAAAAAGCAGCCGAATTCTACCAGAAAACGATCCCCGATCTGGGAAATATCAACCTGAATGTCGTTGCATCCGCCCGGGAAGCCCGCCGCGGGAAGATCAATATCGTATTGTGCGACGACGATGTAAAGATCGAGCCGGGTGTAGCAACCCCCGAGGCAGGTCGCGCAGCAGCCGATGCCCTGCGTCTGGCCATTGCTGATCTGAAAGAGGATGCAATCGATGCCCTCGTTACAGCCCCGATCGACAAGGAGTCGATCCAGGCCGACGATTTCCAATATACGGGACACACCGAATTCCTGGCTGCCGAATTGGACGGGGAACCGCTGATGATGATGTGCAGCGACCTGCTGCGCGTAGGACTCGTCACGATTCACATCCCCGTTACCGAGGTGAGCCACGAGATGACCAAAAACCGGATCGTCGAGCGTCTCGAACAGATGCGCAAGTCTCTGAAGGAGGACTTCGCTGTCGTCGAGCCGAAAATCGCGGTGCTCTCGCTCAACCCCCATGCCGGAGACGGCGGCCTGCTCGGATCGGAAGAAGAGCATATCATCCGCCCCGCCATCAACGAGGCTTACGAGCGTGGTATCCTGGCTTTCGGCCCCTTCTCGGCCGACGGGTTCTTCGCTACGGGACACTACAGCCACTACGATGCCGTACTGGCCATGTATCACGACCAGGGTCTGGCTCCCTTCAAGACCCTCTCGCCCGACGGAGTGAACTTCACGGCCTGCCTGAGCAAAGTCCGCACCTCGCCCGACCACGGCGTGGCTTTCGACATTGCCGGTCAGGGCAAAGCCGACCCGCAGTCGATGCTCAACGCCCTCTTCATGGCAATCGACATCGTACGCAACCGCCGCGCCTGGGCCGAATGGACACGCAACCCGCTGCCCCACATAGAACGGGAGAAGGGAGGACGCGACATCTCGGTCAAGGACCTTCCCTATACGGAGAAAGAGGCCTAAACCCAAACGACAGAAAAAGATGAAAAAAGAGACCCATCTGGCCATTCAGTGGACGACGCTCATCATCGCCGCCATCGGTACGGGAATCGCCCTCTACAAGGTCTTCTCGGATGAGACGAGCCAATACAACTATTGGTTGTTCATTCTTCTGTTCGTACTGATCGGACTGAGGAGCCTGTTCCGCATCATTGCTTTCTCCCGAAAAAACGAGCGGGAAAGCCAACAAAGAAAAAGATAACTAACAGGGTGCCCGAAGCGTATTCCGTCTCGTAATTGTGGAAGCGCAGACCGGTCCCGCAACATAAAACATACACGATATGATTAAAATTACCTTCCCCGACGGCAATATCAAGGAGTTTGCCAAGGGAACTACGGCTTACCAGATCGCCGAGAGCATCAGTCCTCGTTTAGCTGCGGACTCTCTGGCTGCATCGGTAAACGGCACGACCGTCGACCTGAATCGTGCCATCGACGAGGATGCTTCCATCAAATTCTACAAATGGGAGGACGCAGAAGGTAAACATGCCTTCTGGCACACCTCGTCGCACCTGCTGGCCGAAGCACTCGAAGCGCTTTATCCGGGCATCAAGTTCGGTATCGGCCCTGCTATCGAAAACGGCTTCTACTACGACGTAGACTGTCCGGTTCCCATCACCGAGGCAGACCTGCCCAAGATCGAGCAGAAGATGATCGAGCTGGCCAAGGGCAAGGAGGAGCTCGTCCGCACCGAAGTATCAAAAGCGGATGCACTGAAGAACTTTACGGAAAAAGGCGATCCCTACAAGGTTGAGTTGATCCGCGACCTGGAGGATGGAACGATCTCGTTCTACACCAACGGTGCCTTCACGGACCTCTGCCGCGGACCGCACCTTCCCAATACGGCCCCGATCAAGGCCATCAAGCTGACCTCGGTGGCGGGAGCCTACTGGCGCGGAGACGAGAAGAACAAGATGCTGACCCGCATCTACGGTATCTCGTTCCCCAAGAAGTCGATGCTCGACGAATACCTGGTCATGCTCGAAGAGGCCAAGAAACGCGACCACCGCAAGTTGGGCAAGGAGCTCGAACTCTTCTTCTTCTCGCAGCGTGTCGGCCAGGGACTTCCCCTCTGGCTGCCCAAAGGAGCCGCCCTGCGCGACCGTCTGGAGCAGTTCCTGCGTGGCGTTCAGAAGGCCTACGGATACCAGCAGGTAATCACCCCGCACATCGGTAACAAGGATCTCTACATCACTTCGGGACACTATGCCAAATACGGCAAGGACTCGTTCCAGCCGATCCACACCCCGATTGAAGGCGAGGAGTACCTGCTCAAACCGATGAACTGCCCGCACCACTGCGAAATCTACCGTTCGAAACCCCGTTCGTACAAGGATCTGCCCGTACGTCTGGCCGAGTTCGGTACGGTATACCGCTACGAGCAGTCGGGTGAGCTGCACGGCTTGACCCGTGTACGCGGATTCACGCAGGACGATGCCCACCTGTTCGTTCGTCCCGACCAGTTGCTCGAGGAGTTCGAGAAGGTGATCGACATCGTACTCTACATCTTCAAGACGCTGAAGTTCGACAACTATACGGCGCAGATCTCGCTGCGCGACCCCAACAACCGCGAGAAATACATCGGTTCGGACGAGAACTGGGAGAAGGCCGAAAGCGCCATCATCCAGGCCGTCAAGGAGAAGGGGCTCAACGCCGTGATCGAATACGGCGAAGCGGCCTTCTACGGTCCGAAGCTCGACTTCATGGTCAAGGATGCAATCGGCCGCAAATGGCAGCTGGGCACCATCCAGGTGGACTACAACCTGCCCGAGCGTTTCGACCTGACCTACAAGGGTGCTGACGACAAGCTGCACCGCCCGATCATGATCCACCGTGCGCCGTTCGGTTCGATGGAGCGTTTCGTTGCCGTACTGCTCGAGCACACGGCCGGCAAATTCCCGCTCTGGCTCTCGCCCGATCAGGTAGTCGTACTGCCGATCTCGGAGAAGTTCAACAGCTATGCCGAGAAGGTATGCGAATTCCTCAACGCGCACGATGTCCGCACGCAGATCGACGACCGTAACGAGAAGATCGGCCGCAAGATCCGCGACAACGAGCTCAAACGTATCCCCTACCTGCTGATCGTCGGCGAGAAAGAGGAGGCAGACGGTCTGGTATCGGTACGTGCACAGGGCGAAGGCGACAAGGGACAGATGAGCCTCGAGGCATTCAAGGACTACATCCTCGACCTCGTTCGCCAGGAGACCGAAGCCAACAAAATGAACACAACCAAATAAAAGTTTAACTAATCATCATCAGGAGGACAAAGCTATAGCAACACCACCCCGTCCATTCCAGCCGAGACCGATGAACTCGGGGAATAATCAACAGAAACCGAAACCGGGTTTCCAGCCGAAAAAACCGGAAAATCCGCATCGCATCAACGAAGAGATCACGGCACCCGAGGTGCGTGTGGTCGGCGACAACATTGAAAAGCCGGTCGTACTCCCCATCCGCGAGGCGCTCAAGCTCGCCGATGAAATGGAATTGGATCTGATTGAGATTTCGCCCAAGGCAGAACCGCCTGTCTGCCGCATCGCCGATTACCAGAAATTCCTTTACCAGCAGAAGAAGAAGGCGAAGGAGTTGAAGGCCAACCAGACGAAAGTGGTGATCAAGGAGATTCGCTTCGGACCGCAAACCGACGACCACGACTACAATTTCAAGCTGAAACATGCGGAGAACTTCCTCAAGGAGGGGGCCAAGGTCAAGGCCTACGTCTTCTTCCGGGGCCGCTCGATCGTCTTCAAGGAGCAGGGCGAGATTCTGCTGCTGCGCTTTGCAACCGATCTGGAGAGCCTTGCCAAAGTGGAGTCGATGCCTCGTCTGGAGGGCAAAAAGATGAACATGATCCTCGCGCCCAAATCCAAGAAATAGCGAGCGGAAAGAGTCTTATACACAGTAACAACACCCGGAATTGCTTGTGATTCCGGGTGTTGTTTTTTCCCACACGAAGAAGTCCGCAGAAAATAAAGGAGGGCCTGCATGACCGCAGGCCCTCTCTTTTCTCAGTTTTTGACTAATTTTCCGATTCAACCTCCGGGATACAATAGAGGGAATCCGTATAGACCTTGCCGTCAGTGGTCGTCAAGGTGACCGTCAGCGTATGTTCCCTCTCCAGGGTCGGAGCTCGCATAAAGCGAATGGTAAAGTAAGAGTCAGAAACAATCGCCATATCTTCTGCTGACAACTCCGAGGCAAGTTTTTTATGACAGACCTCAACCGGCCCCGTGTACCCATTGCGAATGTACTCTGCATAAGACGACATTTCGACCTGCATAATATCATCCAACAAGCTCCCAGCCGGATGCTCCGTATCCCAATCTGCATTACTGGTTATATGCAACGAACCGAAATCATAGGCAAAAGCAACCGGTTGTTTATAAAAAACCGGATCCTCATTGATCCACTGGTTGTACGAAACATCTCCGTTGCGAGAAGCCAAGCGCTCGAACTCCACCGGATCGGTCTGCGGGGAGATATACTCCTCAGCACCCATATAAAAATGAGTGATTTCAGGCTCCTCCTCTGGTCTCAAAAACGCCGTATACAAACTCAACTCACCAGTCCGATACCCCTGGATATAATTCTGATGGAAACTGAGAAGCTCTCGGGTTCGATCACATGAACATACACAGCCAAGAAGCAGAGTCAAAAACAGACAGATGAAAAAACGTCTCATAATAAACAAATTATAGCATCAACAAAATAATCAAGGACAATATGTGTAAGTGATAATAAGATCCATATCATAATATACATCAGAAGTTGTACTCACCGGGTCCTTTCTCTCTTCTTCATCTTTAAAAACAGGCCCTTTACGCAAATCAAAGGCTCCATAATGATAATATCCATTGGCTTTCCCCGACCATCCAAAATTACAATGAATCAGCCGATCTCCCGTATCTTTTACATATACACCACCATCTGAGTAATATGAAGTTTCTGTCCAGTTTCTTTCAAGCCATCCATCTAAATTAAATGCATGTTTCTTTTTCGTTCCAACTGTATTTGACCCACATACTATTGTTGCTCGTTCTCTTTCCCACAACATTTGTCGAACTTTAGAAAATTGATATTCCCAATCATGCACACCTCTGTATAAAACATACTCCAGAACACCTTGTATTCTCGAATTTAATCCAGAAGAACTTTTTGTTCCATAGTCCAAATGCATCAGGGATCCAATCTCTCGAACCAACTTTGCTACCTCCCAGGCTTCTTCACTTACTTGAGACGGATCTTCTTCCGTTTTTCTGGATATAAGCTTAGGATTCGCAATTACTTTATCTATTTTTGACCAATCTATAGGAACCCCCTGAATAGATCCAACTACAGAACCATGACAATAATAATTTGCAATTAAGAGTTGAGCTATTGCGATTGCTGTACATCCTGCAAGACAATGAGTTCCATTTTTAACCGGACACATGGCATTACATGGATATCCCTGGTGTAAAGTGATTGGAATTTGCCTAGGCAAATGATAATCGTATACAATCGGAGTCTTTTCAACACGGATAAGCGTTGGCGCAGGCTTATTCGGATCAAACGGATCCCGTACCCCAATTCCACCAATAGGGCCTCCTATTCCTGTAGCTGCGGCCTGGACAACCATTTTCAACGGGAAAGTAAGTTCTCCATTTGCCTCTGCCTCTCCATCACTGATCGTTACAGCCTGCTGCAATTCTTCTGGAGTTAGAGAACCCTCATCCACAATAGCATAAACTGATTCCAAACGATTGTCTGCTCCTAAAATAGCATAACCATTTTCTTCCTCAAAGTTAACAATATAAAATAAATTCTCAACATCATTAGTCTCCCCACTTCGCGTCGATACCGGGAGAATATCCGAAGATACGGTTGCAACGTCTTTTACACAACGAACTCCCCCACTGCGTGTAACGACATCATTCTCAGATGGAGAATCTATCACATCAAGCACAGATTGTAACTCTTCCAACGCCTGTTCAATTGGAACAACATGAGACACTACCTCCTGAGTCGATAAAGGAGGCTCAGATTCTGACATTGCCGTGGGATCGGAGGTACATCCAGAAAGCAACCACGCAATTAAAATCACAAATAACAGGTTATCTGTTTCATAAAATAATTTTTTAAGTCAAACAATCACCCTTTCCTAAGAAGAAGAGCAAGTCTTATTAGAAAAGAAATTTATTCTATACTTAAAATTACATATTTTATTTTATACAAGAAAATATATTTTATTAAAAATATCAAAACAAGTCTATTTGTACCACTTTCCAAGCAAATACAACTATTTCTTTCAAGGCCAAGAAGGAGTCGCCTTTATCACAAAACCAATAAGGAATGAGTTGACCCCGCAATTTTCCCCAGAAAAAGAAAAAGGCCTGCACGACTGCAGGCCATCTCCTACCTCTGTTCCCGGCTAATCTTCCGATTCAACCTCCGGGATACAATAGAGGGAATCCGTATAGACCTTTCCTTCCGTTGTCGTCAGGATAACCGTCAGCGTATGTTCCCTCTCCAGGGTCGGAGCACGCATAAAATAGAGCAGGACATATTCGCACTCCATCATATCCATATCGGAAGGGGTCAGTTCCGAAACCGGTTTATCGACCCTTGTGAAGTATTGCCAGTCGTGCATCCACTCCGACTCATCAGTACCCCCCGCATGATAACCGCCACGGACGAACGCTCCAATCGAAGTGAACTCTACGCGCAACAGATCGTCCAGCAGGGTGCCGGCCGGATGTTCCTCGTCCCAATCCGCATCACTTACCACGTGCAGCGACTGAAACTGCTCTGCAAATATTTTAATACACCAGCCTCGGTATTCATAAACCCAACGGTTGAAATAATCCCCGTGCAGCTCTGCCTGTTGTTCATACTCCAGAGGGTTATTCGCCTCGATAATGAACTTGTCCATATCGGTAGCCCCAATCCTCAAAGCGGTACAACTCCCTTCCGAACCATAATGCATCAACTCGATTCCTCCTGTATAATAGATATCAATAAAATGCTCCTTATAGATATAACTATAATATGGCCCCACATCGTTTTTTTCACACGATGCAAACAAAAGCATCAGGGGCAAAAAGCCAAGGAACCAGATTCGTTTCATAAGCAAGCGTATTAAATCTGTGAGGTTCTATTTTTAAAGTTAGAAATAATTTTACGCCCAACCAAATTTATCACGACCCTTTTATTTTCAACATCATAGAGGCTTAAATTCGAACGACGTCTCTATCGCACATACACCTCTCCCCCTCGTAAGATTCCCGATCCGCGGGATAGTTCCGAAGGGATGTATCTACGTCCGGATTTTTTCCTACCTTTGTAAAAGAAAGAAACTGCCGCGCAGTTGTGCGGCCAACCTCTGGCAAATGATTCCAACCGACGATCTATTCAGACTCGGCGGCAACCGGGCCGCCTTCGAGAGAGCCGCACTCGACACCTTCCGCTTCCAGGCTGAACGGTGCGACGTCTACCGGGAGTATCTCTCGCAGATGCAGATCGATCCCGCCCGCATCGAACGTATCGAACAGATACCATTCCTTCCGATCGAATGTTTCAAATGGAGGGAGGTCTATTGCGGCGACCGGACTCCCGAAGAGATCTTCACCTCAAGCAACACGGGACAAACCGTCGCATCGCGTCATCCGATGTATTCGCTCGACCTCTACGAAAAGGCTTTCGAGTGGGGTTTCCGTATGTTCTACGGCGTACCGACGCAGTGGAGTCTCTACGGCTTGCTGCCCAGCTATCTCGAGCGCAAGGGATCATCGCTGATCTACATGGTGGATCGTCTGATCAGGGAGTGCGGTTCGGGCGGTTTTTACCTGAACAACTACGAACAGCTGCTTGCCGACATGACCGCCGATCCGAAACCCAAGATCCTGCTCGGCGTAAGCTATGCCCTGTGGGATCTGGCCGAACAGTTCACCCCAAAACTGCAAAACACGATTGTCATGGAGACCGGCGGCATGAAAGGGCATCGGGAAGAGCTGCCCAAGGCCGAATTTCACCGGATCCTGTGCGAGGCATTCGGCGTAACGGAGATACACTCCGAGTACGGTATGGCCGAACTCACCTCCCAAGCCTACTCTTCGGGGCGGGGCATCTTCCGCACCCCGACCTGGATGCGGGTCCTCATCCGGGACATCAACGACCCGTTCGACATCCGTCCGACAGGCTCCCGGGGCGGAATCAACATCATCGACCTGGCCAACCGCTATTCGTGCGCCTTTATCCAGACGCAGGATGTCGGACGACTCCGCCCCGACGGCAGCTTCGAGATCGAAGGACGGATCGACCGGAGCGACATTCGCGGATGTAACCTTCTGGCACAATGAACGAGATAGATTTTGTCATCCTCTGGGTCGACGGTAACGACCCCCGCTGGCGCGAAGAGTTCGACCGGATGCGGCACACCGAGACCGACGACGCATCGCCGATCCGCTACCGCGACTGGGAGAACCTGCGTTACTGGTTCCGGAGTGTGGAGCGCTTCGCCCCCTGGGTGCGTCGCATCCACTTCGTCACATGGGGCCATCTGCCCGAATGGCTACAGCGGGAACACCCGAAGCTGCACATTGTCGAACACCGGGATTTCATTCCGGCCGAATACCGCCCTACGTTCAACTCGAACGTCATCGAACTGAACCTGCACCGCATCGAAGGATTGGCCGAACAGTTTGTCCTCTTCAACGACGACACCTTCCTGTTGCGTCCCTGCCGGCCGGAGGATTTCTTCCGGCGAGGTGTACCGTGCGACATGGCCCGTCTCAGCGTCGTGCAGCCCTCTTCGGTCGGGCACATCGCCTACAACGATCTGGAGCTGATCAACCGATGCCACGACAAGCGACAGGCCATCCGGAGCAACTTCGGCAAATGGTTCGCCTCCTGTTACGGGGTGATGAACCTGTTGAAGAGCGCCACGCTTATGCCGTGGGCCTTCTTCCCCGGCCTCTACGACTCCCATATGCCCCAACCCTACCTCACGGCCCGCTTCCGACAGGCCTGGGAACAGTGGCCTCAGGAGTTGGATGCCACCTGCCGCCACCATTTCCGTTCGCTGACCGACCTGTCGCATTGGCTCATCCGTTACGACGTACTCGCCGACGGCGAATTCTCGCCCCGGTCGATGCGTGACTGCCGGCTGACTACCCTTACCGACGAAACAATCGAAGAGATCTGCTCCGAGATCATCAACCAACGCTGGCGGATGGTCTGCCTGAACGACAGTGAACGGATCGCCGACTTCAACCGGATGAAAAGCCAGTTGAACGGAGCCTTCGAACGCATATTACCCGGGAAATCGAGCTATGAAGTGTAACATCTCGGTTGCAATACCTCTCTACAACAAGGAGCGGGAGATCGCCCGCACCCTCCGGTCCGTGTTGACACAGACGCTGCCTCCGCTCGAAATCATCGTCGTGGATGACGGCTCGACCGACCACAGCGCCGAAGAGGTCGAACGCATCGGATCACCCCTCGTGCGACTCATCCTGCAGGAGAACCGGGGAGTCAGTGCGGCCCGCAACCGCGCCCTCGAAGAGGCCCGCGGAGAGTATGTTGCCTTGCTCGACGGCGACGACCTCTGGGAGTGCGGCTATCTGGCCGAGATTGCACGGCTCATCGCCACCTATCCCGGCTGCGGTGCCTACGCCACCGCCTTCCGGGTCGATGACGGCCATACGCTCACGCTCGGCAACACCCCGCAAACAGAGGGTGTAGTCGACTTCTTCACCGAATCATTGACCCGTTACGTGCTGATCCCTTCGACAACGACCCTCGACCGGTCTCTCGCCCGCTCTCTCGGCGGATTTCCCGAAGGGATGCGTATGGGGGAAGACCAATATTTCTGGACCCGGCTGGCACGCACGGCCAAAGTCTGCTTCTCGCCGGAGCCGTTAGTGCGCTACTCAAAGGCGGCCTCCAACCGTTCGGCATCCATCTACCGCCCGGAGCAGACCCGTTTCCGATTCGAAGATCTCTACGATCCTGCGACAACCGACGCAAGCAACGAATACATCGCCCGCGCCGCGTTGGGAAAGGCACTCATCGTCAGTGCCAAGGGAGGTACGCAGGAGGCAGCCCGGAGTGCCGACTTTTTCTCCTACACACGCTACAGCCGCCGCACGCTGCGCAAGGTTCGCCTGCTGAACCGGCTGCCCGTCAGCTGGCGCACACCGCTGCTGAATGCCTATAACCGATTGGTCTGGATACTTGCCCGCAAGGGAATGTAAGCGAGCTGAATCCAAGAAAAAAGCCTGAAGTAGATTGTCCGCTTCAGGCTTTTTCATAAGGACCGACAGGGTTACTCCTCGTCGTCCGCCTCTTTCATTGCGGTATATACATTTACCACATCGTCATCCTCCTCCAGACGCTCGATCAGTTTCTCAACCGACTCGCGAGCCTCCGGATCGAGTTCCTTCGTATCGGTAGCGATACGTACAGACTCTCCCGAAACGATCTCGAACTTCTTGTCATCAAGCCACTTCTGGATAGCACCGAACGACTCGTGCGGAGCCTCAACCGTTACCGTCGTCTCATCCTCCGGAGCGAACTCATCCACACCCAGGTCGATCATCTCGAGCTCCAGCTCCTCGAAGTCGGTTCCGGCCGGCACGTGGAACTTGAAGATGCATTTGTGCTC
The DNA here is from genome assembly GCA_019118565.1 of Candidatus Alistipes avicola. GTDB lineage: Bacteria > Bacteroidota > Bacteroidia > Bacteroidales > Rikenellaceae > Alistipes > Alistipes avicola. Next base: position 79,863 of record DWYR01000013.1, read on the forward strand.
GAAGAGGAAGCCTACGCTGCCGCTGTTACCCAGCGCACCGCCGCACTTGTTGAAGTGCATACGGATGTTGGCCACCGTACGGTTCGTATTGTCGGTTGCAGTCTCAACCAGGAAAGCCACTCCGTGCGGGCCGTATCCTTCGTAGATCACCTCCTTGTAATCGGCGGCATCCTTCTCGGTAGCACGCTTGATGGCACGCTCGATGTTCTCCTTGGGCATATTCTCCGCCTTGGCATTCTGAATCAGGATTCGCAGACGGGTATTGCCCGAAGGATCGGGACCGGCTGCCTTCACGGCGATTTCGATCTCCTTACCCAGTTTGGTAAATACCCGGGCCATATGACCCCAACGTTTCAGTTTACGCGCTTTGCGGTACTCAAATGCTCTTCCCATAAGATTTATTTTGATTTTATTATTTTTCCCAATGGCGCAAAATTAAGAAAAACTATTGAATATTTTAACAATGCGTATTTAAAAATGTCTACCTTTGCCAGACGCAAAATACCATCTACTATGGAAATCAAAGCACGTTTCGACCACTTCAACATCAACGTCAGCAACCTACAGCGCAGCATCGAGTTCTACGACCGCGCTCTCGGGCTGAAAGAGGTCGGCCGCAAAGAGGCTGAAGACGGTTCGTTCTCGCTCGTCTATCTGGGCGACGGCCAGACCGGATTCCGTCTCGAACTGACCTGGCTGCGCGACCATACGCAACCCTATGAGCTCGGTGAGAACGAGAGTCACCTCTGCGTACGCGTCCCGGGCGATTACGAAGCCATACGGGCTTACCACAAGCAGATGGGATGCGTCTGCTTCGAGAATCACGAGATGGGTCTCTACTTCATTTCCGATCCCGACGACTACTGGATCGAAGTCTTGCCTTTGGACCGTCTGTAAAAAAACGACTGTACTATGGAACCCCTGCAACAAGCCGTCGAAGAGGCGGTAGCCGTACTGCGCGACGGCGGAATCATTCTCTACCCGACCGATACGGTCTGGGGCATCGGTTGCGATGCGACCAATGCCGAGGCGGTCGAAAAGATCTACCGGCTCAAACGCAGCGAAAACAAGAAGTCGATGCTCGTACTCTGCGCATCGGCCGACATGGTCGTCCGCTACGTACACAAGGCACCCGGAATCGCCTTTGAGGTGGAGGAGATGGCCACCTCACCCCTGACACTCATCCTGCCCGGAGCATCGGGTGTCGCCCCGAACCTGATTCCCGACGAGGGCACTCTCGGCGTGCGCATTCCCGACCACGCCTTCTGCCAGGGGATGTTGAAACGACTGGGACGGCCGATCGTCTCGACCTCGGCCAACCTGAGCGGCGAAGCCACCCCGCGCGACCTGTCGGAAGTCTGCCAGGAGATCATCGACGGTGTGGATTACGTCGTCGATCCCCGTTTCGAGGGCAAACCGACCCGAAAAGCCTCGTCGATCATCCTTTTCGACGAAGCGGGCGGATTCAAAATCATCCGGGAATAAACGTATCAACAACAAGCTATGGCATTTGTTCTAAAAACCCCCATACAGAAACGCTTTTCCGACATCGACTCGTTCTGTCACGTGAACAACGTCTCGCAGCAGATGTATTTCGACCTGGGCAAGCAGGAATTCTACCAGAAAATGCTTCCGGAGCGGGTTCTCACCGGGAAACGGCGCATCATCACGGCTGCCACATCGACCTCCTACCTGGGGCAGATCCGTATGCAGGACGATATCTACGTCACCACGACCGTCTCCAAGATCGGCACGAAGAGCATCACCCTCTTCCAGCGACTCATCTGCCGCAAACCCGACGGCAGCGAAGAGGTACGTACGGAAAGCACCTCCGTCATGGTCGCCTTCGATTTCGAACTGCAGGAGTCATTCCCCGTTCCGAACGAGTGGCGGCAACATCTTCTGCAGGAGTAAATCCAACCTTTAACTCTACACCCTTATCATGGAACGCGGAGCCTTGAAAGGCCATGCAGCGCTGTTGCTGGCCAACGTCATCTGGGGTCTCAACACACCGATCTGCAAGACTGTCCTGCTCTCGCCGGAGAATCCCAATGGAATCAGCCACTCGGCCATGTCGGTCTACCGACTCGTCGGCACCTTCCTGCTCTTCTGGCTCGCCTCGGCCTTCCTGCCCCGCGAACGGGTAGCCTGGCGCGATCTGGGAGGTTTGTTCGTAGCTTCGCTCTTCGGCATCCAGCTCGACCAGATCTTTTTCCTGTGGGGTCTGTCGCTCTCCTCGCCGATCAACATCTCGATCATCGCCACCTCGGTCCCGATCCTGACCATGATCCTCGCCATGCTCTTCCTGCGCGAACCGATTACCCCGCTCAAGGCCGGAGGCGTAGCACTCGGAGCGGCCGGAGCCATCCTGCTCATCCTGGTCAGCAACCACGCCGAAGGGGGAACGGGATCGCTGCTGGGCGACATCATCGGACTTCTCAGCTCGGTCTGCTATGCAATCTATCTGACCGCCTGCCGGAAGACCATCCTTAAATATTCACCCGTTACGACCATGAAGTGGATGTTCTTCTTTGCAGCCATTGTCGTTTCGGCGCTCTACTACCGGCCCGCTCTCGAGGTCGATTTCACGGCCCTCCCGGCACGGGTATGGAGCGGAGCTCTCTACGCCATCGTTCTCTCGACCTTCCTGGCCTATCTGATGATCCCCTTCGCGCAACACTACCTGCGTCCGACCGTCATCAGCATGTACAACTACATCCAGCCCGTTGCAGCCGTCCTGCTTACGGTCATCATCGGACTCGACACGCTCGGATTTACAAAAACGGCGGCAGCCCTCTGTATCTTCGCGGGAGTCTGGCTGGTTACCAAGTCCAAGTCAAGGGCCCAGCTCGATGCGGCAAAGATGAATTCGAAACGTTCCAAACAATAAAGACAAGCGAGGCGGTTGATTTCGTGGAATCAACCGCCTCGCTGTTTCATATCGCATCTACTGCTGCGTAACCTTCTTCAACCCCCGCTCCGCCGCCAGCCGCTCCATAAGGGCATAGGCCGCCTCATACTCGTTCGGAATCTCGCCATCGAGAATCGCATTCTTGATCACCTCCTTGATCTCACCGATCTCACGGCAGGGAGGAATACCGTACGTGGCCATGATGATCTCGCCCGTAATCGGAGGCTGGAAGTTGCGGATGCGGTCCCGCTCCTCGAGATCCTTCATCTTCCGGCGCACCAGCTCGAAATTGGCCAGATAGCGTTTCACCTTCGCATCGTTGCCCGACGTAATGTCCGCCTCGCACAAGGTCATCAGTTTCTCCACGTCATCGCCCGCCTCGAACAGGAGCCGTCGCACGGCCGAATCGGTCACCATATCCTCCGAGAGGATGATCGGGCGCAGGTGCAGGAAGACCATCTTCTGAACGAACTTCATGTGTTCGTTCATCGGCAGTTTCATCTGCCGGAAGATCTGAGGCACCATCTTCGAACCGAGCACCTCATGCGAATGGAAGGTCCATCCCACCTTCGGGTCATAGGCCTTCGTGAGCGGTTTGGCAATATCGTGCAGGATCGCCGCCCAACGCAGCCACAGATCGTCGCTCACGGCCGCCACGTTATCCAGCACCTTGAGCGTATGGAGAAAGTTGTCCTTATGGGCGTGCTTCCCGCGCACATCGACCCCTTTCAGGCGGTGCATTTCGGGGAAAATCAACTCGAGCAGCCCCGTCCGGTCGAGCAACTGGAAACCGACCGAAGGTACGGGCGACAGGACGATCTTGTTCAACTCGGTGATGATCCGTTCGCGCGAGACGATCCGGATCCGTTCACGGTTGCGCCGGATAGCCTCGAAGGTCTCCGGGAAGAGTTGGAAATTCAGTTGTGATGCGAAGCGCACGGCCCGCATCATCCGCAACGGATCGTCCGAAAAGGTAATATCGGGATCGCACGGCGTACGGATGATCCCCTGTTGCAGATCCCGCATGCCATCGAATGGATCGACCAGACGGCCGAAATCGTCTCCGGCTCCGAGGGACCAGGCCATGGCATTGATCGTAAAGTCGCGGCGGCGCTGATCATCCTCAAGCGTGCCGGCCTCTACCAATGGCTTGCGCGAATCACTCACGTAGGACTCCCGACGGGCCCCGACGAATTCGACCTCCACACCGTGCGAACGCAGCATCGCCGTTCCGAAGGTCTTATAAACGGATACGCGTGTATGGAGTTCGCGTCCCAGCTCCTCGGCCAGCGCAATACCGCTGCCGACGACCACCACGTCGATGTCGGTCGAGGGGCGTTCCAGGAAAAAGTCGCGCACATAGCCGCCCACCACATAGGCCGAAACGCCCTGGCGCGCCGCTATCTCGGAGATCTGCCGGAAAACGGGAAGGGACAAAGGGGGTTGAGAGTCGGGTCGTTTCACAGGACGACGGGATTAAAAGTGCAACTCACGCCGATAGAGGCGGACCGTATTTTCAAGACCCAGATAGAGGGCATCACAGATGAGCGCATGGCCGATCGAGACCTCGTCCACCCACGGAATCCGCTCGATGAAGTAGCGCAGGTTATCCAGATTCAGGTCGTGTCCGGCGTTGAGACCCAATCCGCAACGGCGTGCCTCTTCGGCCGCCCGAACGTAGGGTTCGATGGCCTGCTTGCGATCCGAGGAGTAGTTGCGGGCATAGGCCTCCGTATAGAGTTCGACCCGGTCGGCCCCGCACTCCTTCGCACCGGCCACCATCTCGGGAACGGGATCCACGAAGATCGAGACGCGGATACCCTTGGCCTGGAACTCGGCGGTTACCTTCCGCAGGAAATCACGGTTCTGCACCGTATCCCATCCGGCGTTGGAGGTGATGGCGTTCGCAGCATCGGGGACGAGCGTCACCTGAGCCGGGCAAACCTCAAGCACCAACTCCCAGAAACTCGGGATCGGATTACCCTCGATATTGAACTCGGTGGTCAGGACCTTTTTCAGGTCACGCACATCGGAATAGCGGATGTGACGGGCATCGGGACGGGGATGTACAGTGATTCCCTGGGCACCGAAACGCTCGCAGTCGAGAGCCGCCCGCACCACGTCGGGCATATTGCCTCCGCGCGAGTTGCGGATCACCGCAATCTTATTGATATTTACACTCAGTTTTGTCATAAAAAAGGCTATATTTGCGGGCGTAAAGTTAATTATTTTTCAGACTCTCCGGATGAAAATCCTACTTTTTTCCCGCCAGCGAAGCGCCCACGTAGCCAGCGAGGTGCGTCAAATGTTCGAGGCCATCGAACAATTCGGATTCGATTATGCGGTCAACGAAGAGTTCGCCCCCCGCGTCGAGGAGTTGACCGGCCTGAAGATAGATGTCGCCCACCGATACGGCACCCCCATGAAGCCCCAACCCAAAGAGTCGGTGCTGCTCTGCTATGGCGGAGACGGCACCCTGCTCGACGGTATCCACTGCCTCAACGGGGCTGAAATCCCGGTCGTGGGAATCAACTCGGGACACATGGGATTCCTCGCGAGCGTTCCGCAGAACGGCATCCGGGAGATCTTCGACGAGATCCGCGACGGGAAACTGCAATACGAATCCCGCTCGATGCTCGAAGTGACGGGCGACTTCGGCAACGGCATAACCACCCGATACGCAGTCAACGAAGTGGGTATCCAACGCCAAGGTGCCGGCATGATCGCCGTCGAGACCTACGTGGACGGGCAGATGGTGGCGACCTACCACGGAGACGGCCTGCTGGTCAGCACGCCCACCGGATCGACCGCCTACTCGCTCAGCGTCGGCGGACCGGTCATGGCCCCGCAGTGCGCCTGCATGATCCTCTCCCCGATCGCCTCCCACAACCTCACCATGCGCCCGGTCGTTATCCCCGACTCCTGCGAAATCCAACTGCGCGCCCATGCACGCCAGGCCGAAATGGTCGTCTCGGCCGACAACGAGATCAGTCACATCTCCGAAGGAGCCTCCTTTACCATCAAACGAGCCCACCGCAGGTTTTTTCTGGCCGTCTCGCACAATATATCCTTTTACGACACGTTACGCAATAAAATGATGTGGGGAGTGGACATTCGAAGCTGACATGCGTCCGTTTACCGAGAATTTGTTTCACTTTTAGGATTTTATTCCCTATATTTGCACTCTATGAGCGAGCAAAAACGTATACCTCAACACGTCGCCATCATCATGGACGGAAACGGACGTTGGGCCCAGCAGCATGGGCTGGAACGTTATGCCGGACACATCCAGGGTGTCGAATCGGTGCGCCGCACTATCAAGGCTGCGGCTCGACATGGGGTCTCCTACCTCACGCTGTACGCTTTTTCGACCGAGAACTGGAATCGTCCGGCCGAAGAGGTAAACGCATTGATGGAGCTTTTCTGCAAGTGCGTCATCAACGAGACAGAGAATCTCAAGACCGAAGGCGTACGTGTCAAAATAATCGGAGACAAAAACCGTCTCCCGGGAAACGTACAAGAGCATCTGACCCGGATCGAGGAACAAACGGCTCAGGGGGAACGTCTCACGCTTTTGTTAGCTCTTAACTATTCGTCCCGTGATGAGTTGACGCACGCCGTGCAGCAGCTCGCCCGAAAAGTTGCGGCAGGCACCCTGAATCCTGAAACAATTACGGAACAATCCGTAGAGCAATCACTCTACACGGCCGGATACCCCGATCCCGACCTGATCATCCGCACCAGTGGAGAACAACGGCTGAGCAATTTCCTACTGTGGCAGGCCGCTTATGCCGAATTTTATTTCACCCCGGTTCTTTGGCCCGACTTCTCGGACGAGGAGTTCGCACGCGCGCTCGACGAATATGCCGCACGGGAGCGAAGATTCGGCCGAGTGACAAACCGTAACGAAGAGAGAAGTTAAACGACACGATGAAGCGATCCGGTACAGTTTTTCTGAGCATGACAGCCGCTTTCATGTTGGCATGCCCTCAGATATTCGCACAAGAGATCCCCGCTCCGACGGTCCCCGAACCGACCGGAACCGAGATTTCAGAGGAACAACTCGTCGAGCAGTTCGAAAAAGCGCCGATGCTCGATCAAACGACACCAAAGCTCTACTATATCCGTCGAGTAAATATCCATGGGGCACCCAACCTGAACCACAGCATCATCCAGGCCTCATCGGAGCTGGTTCCCGGAGATTCGATCTATCTGCCCAGCAACTTCATCTCGGCAGCCATCTCCCGTCTGTGGAACCAGCGGCTCTACTCCGACGTACGTATCGGAGCAACCATCGATGGAGACAACGTCGATCTGGAGGTATTCCTTCAAGAGAGGCCCCGTGTCAACTACTGGCGATTCGAAGGCATCTCGAAAACCAACCAAAAAGACCTGCTCGAGAAACTCAAGCTCAAACGAGGCTCCGAACTATCGGACTACATCATCGACAAAAACTCGATCCTTATTCGCAAATATTTCTCGGACAAAGGGTTTCGGAATGCTGAAGTCAGTGTTCGTATCGAAAACGATTCCGTTCTCAGACAGGCCGTCAATGTCACGTTCATAGTGGATCGCAAGAAAAAGGTGAAAATCGGGAAGATCACTTTCACCGGTAACCACGAATTCTCGGACAAACGCCTGCGCCGCACCTTCAAGAAAACCCACCAGAAAAATATCAACTTCTTCCAGGGGGCCAAATTCAAGGAGGAGGATTTCGAAGAGGACAAGGACCTGCTGATCGACTTCTACAACTCAAAGGGATTCCGCAATGCCAGCATCCTCTCCGACTCGATCTACCCGATCAACGACAAGCGAATGGGCATTCAGATCAATCTCTCGGAAGGCAACAAATACTATATCCGCAATGTCTCGTGGGTCGGGAACTCGATCTACCAGACCGATCAACTCGAACAGATGTTCGGCGTGGAAAAGGGATCCGTTTACGATAAAAAATCGATGTACAAACGACTGGGTGTCATGCCCTACTCGAATCCCGACGAGCCTTCGATCATGAACCTCTACAAGGACCAGGGCTACCTTATGGCCCAAGTCGATCCCGCAGAGATCATCATCGGTCCGGACTCGATCGACATGGAACTCCGCATCTTCGAAGGCAAGCAATTCACAATCAACAACGTCGGCATATCGGGCAACCTGCGTATCGACGACGAAGCCATCCGTCGCGAACTCTATACCCGTCCGGGCGAATTGTACAACCAGTCGCTGCTTTTCCAGACCATCCGCACATTGGCCTCGATGGGGCACTTCTCGCCGGAGTTGATCGCACCCGAAGTGATGCCGGTCACCAATTCGGACAACCTAGTCGACATCAACTGGCCTCTGGAGGAGACCGCCAGCGACCAGTTCCAAATCGCCGGAGGCTGGGGAGGCGGCACCTTCGTCGGATCGGTCGGCATTACACTGAACAACCTCTCGATCCGCAACTTCTTTAAAAAAGGGGCATGGCGTCCCTACCCGATGGGGCAGAACCAACGTCTTTCGATCAGCGCCCAAACCAACGGTACTTATTACAAGGCATTCGCTCTCAGTTTCACCGATCCATGGATGGGTGGCCGCAAGCCCAACTCATTCACCATCGGTGCCCACTACTCGGAAGAGACCAACGCCTACTACGCATGGCAACGAGGTACACGGTATTTCCGTACGCTCGGAGTATCCGTCGGCCTGGGCAAGCGTCTGAATTGGCCCGATCCCTACTTCACCTTCTACGCCGAGGCCAGCTACGAACGCTACATGCTGAACAACTGGGAGTCGTTCATCATCACCAACGGATCTTCCAACCTCTTCTCCATCCGTCTGATGTTTGGGCGCAACTCGGTCGATCAGCCGATCTATCCCCGTCGCGGATCCGAATTCAGCATCTCGGTTCAGTTGACCCCTCCCTATTCACTTTGGGACGGCAAGGATTACAAGAGTTCCTCACTGAGCGACAACGACCGCTACAAATGGATCGAATTCCACAAGTGGATCCTCAAGGGCCAATGGTTTACATCGCTCACCTCGAACGGCAACCTGGTCCTGATGGCTCGTGCCGAAATGGGTTATCTGGGGCATTACAACAAACATAAGGTTTCGCCTTTCGAACGATTCGAAGTCGGCGGCGACGGTATGACCGGTTACAACATTTACGGTATCGACATCATCTCGATGCGCGGTTACGACGACGGAGCTCTCGATCCGGTGGGCAGCAGCTATTCGATCGCCTACAACAAATATACGATGGAGTTGCGCTATCCCTTGCTACTCAAAGGACAGACGAACATCTACGCCCTCGGATTCATCGAGGGGGGTAACGGATTCAGCTCCTGGGACACCTTCTCGCCGTTCCGCATCAAACGTTCGGCCGGTGTCGGCATTCGTCTCTTCCTGCCAGTTGTCGGCATGTTGGGTGTCGACTGGGGTTACGGTTTCGATCCGGCAGCCGGAGAGACCAAACGCAGCGGCGGGCACATCCACTTCACCATGGGCATGCAGTTCTAAAAAAAGGCGACAATAAATTCAGGGAAACGGAGTTATTATAATATACTACACTAAAAAACGAATCGCCATGAAACGTCTGTTTTTACTCGCGCTGCTCTTCGTTGCCGGCACAGGGAGCCTATCGGCCCAGAATTATATGGTCGTGGACAGTGAAAAGGTATTCAAATCAATCGACGACTACAATACGGCCATCGACCTGCTCAACGAATTGGCAAAAGCCTACCAAGAACAGGTGAATGCGAAGTTCGACGAAGTAGAATCCCTCTACAACGACTACATGGAGCAAAAAAATTCGCTCTCTTCATACTCCCAGTCCGTCCGGGAAAATCTCATTACTCAGAAAGAGCAGGAGGCCATCGAATATCAGGAGAGCATCTTCGGCAAAGAGGGTGCCCTGATGAAAAAACGGCTCGAACTGATCCAGCCGATCCAAAAAAAGGTATTCGATGCGATCGAGCAATATGCAACCTTGAACGGATACGACCTGGTGCTGGACTCGGCAGCCAACCCCACCATGCTCTACAAATCGGAGAAGGTCGACCAAACGGATGCCGTGATCGAATTGCTGAAAAAACAATAAAGATAATTTAACCTCATATTGAAAAATCAACCAAAACGTATGAAAAAAGTCATCAAATTAGCCCTCGTGGTCGCAATGGTCGTAGCGAGCAGTTCGTTGTTCGCACAAAAATTGGGTCGTATCAACCTGCAGGAGCTCATTACCGCCATGCCGGAGTACGCACAGATGCAGACCAATATGACGGCTTACAGCAAAGACCTGAGAGACAACCTGGAGACCATCCAAGTCGAATTGAACAACAAGTACAACGACTACGACAAGAACAAAGGGACCTATTCAGAGGTCACCCGTCAGCTCAAGGAGAAAGAGTTGGCCGACCTGCAGGCCCGTCTGAGCGAATATTACGAGAGCGCCCAGAACGATTTGAACAAAAAACAGCAGGAGTTGATGGATCCGATCATCAAGAAGGCTCAGGAGGCGATCAAGAAGGTAGCCGAAGGAGCTGGATTCGTAGCCGTATTCGACACGAGCATTCCCTCGATGGTTTACTACAACGAAACGCAGATGACCGATCTGATGGCCAATGTAAAAAAAGAGCTGGGCATCACCGCTCAAAACTAACTCGGCCGAGATCTACAAAAAAAGCCTTCCTCCCGGAAGGCTTTTTTTGTAAGGCACAAGGTGGAGGCTGAAGGACGACTAGATCTCATGCCGTGCGACCGTCATCATGGAGCGAACCGCGTTCATTTCATCCATAAAAACACCGGGGAAAAAGCAAAGAAAAACACACCTGTCAGGAGTTAGGTCCCTCCGGGCGGATAACATGGGAGCAAGATGGCCTGCCCGACTAGAAGGGATAACCCACACCGAAGTTGAGGGCTGTATTCTTCCAGCGGAATTTCTGGATCCACCGCTGTCCGACAGGCGCATTGGGGTTGTGGAGCTGAATACCCCAGTCCAGACGCAGGACGACGAACTTGATGTCCACACGAAGGCCGATACCGCCGTCGAATCCCAACTGCTTGTAGAAGGTGTCGAAGTGGAAGACCTCATCCGGAGAACCTGCCGTCTTCCGGTCTGCATACCAGATGTTGCCCACATCCACGAAGGCGGCTCCGTGGAACATGCCCCAAATCGGGAAGCGAAACTCGAGATTGGCCTCCAGTTTCATATCCCCCAACTGGGAGGGATAGGCGGCGTTGGTCACTTCGGGGGCTGAGCCCGGACCAAGTGTTCGCGGGGCCCAACCTCGCATGCTGTTGGCGCCGCCGGCATAGAAAAGACGGTCAAAGGGGATCGAAACCGAGTTGCCATAGGCCATCCCGTAACCTCCGTAAAGCCGCCCGACAAGGGCCGACACCTCTCCGAGCATGACTTTGTGGCTGATGCTCAGGTCGGCACGGAAGTATTGCGAATAGCGCAAGCCGAAAATCTGGTAGTAGTCCTCTCCGGCAACCGGTTTCGAGAAGAGGTGCTCCAGTCCGTCGATCAGGTTGCCGGCCGTCTCGAAATTGAAACGCAACACGGTAGCGTTGCCGCCCAGATTCCGCCGCTGGTTGTTGTAAACATAGCCGAACGAGAGACCGCTGATGAATTGGGACCTGTAACTGTTGATCAAATATTCGTTCTGCAACTGATCCATAAACTGCTGATCGAGGTATCCCATATCGATCACGTTGATGTCAATCGGGCGGAACGAGAAACTCGAATAGCGACGGTTGTTCCAGGTATAGGTCCAACTAAGACTCGACAGCGTACGCCGGTAATAGGGGCGATCCTGATAGTTGATACCGAACTCCAGTCTGGTTTTGGGCTGATAGATCGACTGCCAGCGCTGCATCCGGAATGGCAACACGAACCGCGGGAACTGCAATCCGACCGTCACGCCAAACTCCTTGGCATTCCGCACCCGCGCCTGCTCGGCCTTCATGTACTCATACCCCACCGTAAAGGAGATGTCGAGCGCTTCGGCTCCCCGGAAAATATTGCGGTTCTGATAACCGGCCGTAGCTCGCAATCCGTAGAAACTGGAGGTCGTACTCCCCTCCAGTTCGATCTTGTAGCCCTGCCTCAGAGCGGGAATCCCCTGAATGTCGCATTGCAAATAGCCCTCGGGAGTCTGCTGCAGCGAATCCACCGACCGGTCGCCGATATAGGTTACGTAGCTCGCCTCCTGCAACGTATCGACCTGCTCGGTAAAGATCACGTTCGCACTCTTGTAGTAGCCCATCGACATGATCTGGTTATAGGTTTGGTCCACCCGATGCACGTTGTACACGTAGTTCGGGTAGAGAGGTACAACCTGTCGCAATACCGACGGACGGATATTCGGACGCTTGTTATCCTTGTGATAAATCACATTCAATCCCCGATAGTAAATCGTGTCAAGCCCCTCCCGGTAGTCGGGATTGATCGCTTCCGTCGGATCGTAATTCGGGAAAATGTTGATCTGACCGATACGATAAACCGTATTGTTTCGCAGAATGGGATCACCCTGTTCGTCGTATCCGACCAGGTGCTGTTTGATAATCATCGTCAAATCGACCCGGTCGTTTCCACCCAGCGTATCGGCCAAATATTCGATATTGTTGACCGTAAAATCATAATATCCGCGAGCCTGCAAATAGGAGGCGATCCGCTGCCGTTCGGCATCGAGTACCCCCAGGTCAAAAACCTCTCCGACATGAAGCAGCGTGCGGGTCGTATCGGGCAAGAGAATCTGCTCCAAAAACCGATCCCGAAAATCGTACGAGATACTGTTGATCCGATAGGGCTTGCGCTGAACCACGCTATAAGTGATCATCGCTCGTTTCTTACGCGAGATCGTATCGATCTGATAATCGACATCCGAAGAGAAGAACCCCCGATAATCCATCAGGGATTTCAGGTTGCGGGCCGACTGTTGGGTCTGCGTCACATCCAGCAAGACGGGCTCCTCTCCCATACGCCGTTTAAAATTGTTCCACCAGTTATCCTTCTTGGGATCGGCCTGTTCGTAGATCCAGGCATAGAAGTTCAATCCCAGGAGCCGTTTGTTCGGGAATTGTCGGATGTACTTTTTCAGTTCCGAAGCGGGGATACGCTCCTTGCGAGGGGTGCTCTTGTCGGTCTCGATCGTTACTTTCTGCACCAAAAAACTGTCTTGGGGAATTTTACGCGTTACGCTGCACGAAACTCCCGCAAGCAGGGCCGCCAAGGCGACCGATATGAGCAGAAAGCGTTTCACCCGCCCTAATTGTTAAAGAAACCCTGTCGTTTGAGCAGTTCGAAATAACTTTTCGAGATGGCGAGGTTATCCTCAGCCCGGTAACGGTTCCGCGTAAAGATCTGTGCCAGATTTGGCAGACCATTCTCTTCCAACAACTTATGAGTATGTTCGGACATCTCTTTCTCTGCCCACAGTTCGTCGATCTCCGAGGTCGTATACTCGTGATATTTTTCGCAATGTACAACCGCATCGAGCGGAAGTCGGTCCGTCAAAGCCGGGGATTCGTCGGGATGACCCACTACGACAGTCGTTACGGGAATCACTCCTTTGGGTAACTCCAGCACCCGCACAATATCGGCCGCCGTATAGATCGTCGTCCCAAGGTAACAGATTCCCAACCCGTGCATCTCGGCCTCCACGCAAAGATTTTGCGCCGCAAGCAAAGCATCGGTCATCGCATTGAGGAACCAGGCGAAGTTGTCGTAGCGAGGTGCAGCATCGCGCTGCTCGCACCACATCGAGAAGCGGTGAATATCGGCGCAAACCGTCACTACACACGGAGCCTGCTGAATGGCGGGTTGATTGAAGTGGCACGGAGCCAACTGCTCGCGCAGTGCTCGATCCTGGGTCACGATCAAGCTGTAAAGCTGCATGTTACCGGTAGTCGATGCGCGCGTAGCTGCCTCCAAAATATCTTGCAGTATCTCCGGAGAGATGGGATCCGGACGGAATTTTCGAATCGAACGGTGTTTCCCCAATAAACTCTTCATACAAGTCGAAACTATGTCTCTAACAAATTATTGCAAAAGTAGTAAAACTTTTAGAAAATTACTTATTTTTGTCCGTGTTAAAGCGTTCCTCCGAAGGTTTTTGTACCCCAAAAAGAAAAGAACAAGAACAGGCATGCAGACTCGATTCTCCAAATACGAAGGAGCCGGAAACGACTTCGTCATTCTGGATCTGAGAGACGGGACCCCGTCGCCCGACAAGGCGACGATTGCTCGCTTGTGCGACCGCCATTTCGGAATCGGTGCCGACGGCCTGATGACACTCGGCCACCCGACCCGACCCGACTGCGACTGCACGATGCGCTACTACAACGCCGATGGGTCCCTGGGCGAAATGTGCGGGAACGGCGGACGCTGTTTTACCCTCTTTGCCCACCATCTGGGAATCGGGGATGCCATCGTACGATTCGACTCGACGGACGGCCGCCACGAAGCGACGGTTCTGGATGCCGGCCCATATTGCGGACACATCGAGCTGAGCATGATCGACGTTCGTAAGATCGAACAGGGAGAGGGATACTGGTTCCTCAACACGGGTGTTCCCCACTATGTCGAGCTGGTCGATTGCCTCGACACCGTCCCGGTTATCGAACGCGGTCGCAAGATCCGCTATGACAAGCGGTTCAAAGAGGGAACGAACGTCAATTTCGTACAGGTACTCGGTGCCGGACACATCGCCATCCGCACCTATGAACGCGGTGTGGAGAACGAAACGCTCGCCTGCGGTACCGGTTCGACAGCTGCAGCCCTGGCCGTCCATTTTGCACTCCAACCCGACGTACACCGTTTCCGCATCGAGGCACGCGGCGGAGAGTTGGCCGTTACATTCGAACAAAAGTGTCCCGGCACGTACACCAACATCCGACTTTCGGGCCCGGCCCGCAAAGTTTTCGAAGGTACATTCGACACATCTAATTTCCAATATTGAAAATCATTCTCATTTTCCACCCATGAAAACGAACAAGGGGGTCCGCAGTTCGGAGCCCACGGACGAACTTCGTAAGGCCAAACGGCTCGAACCCAACCAAAAGAGCGGAAAAACGCGCCATTCGATCTACCGCGAACTGGACGAAGAGGAAGACTTCGAGCAGGAGCTCCGCCCCAAACGCGAATCGGCGCTCGACTATTTCGACGAAGACTAACATCCTACACAAGCGATGGTTGAAAAATTTATCATGGCCGGGGATACGGCAGTACACATCTGCGACTCGAAAAAGGGAGACCACTGTCTGGTACTCCTGCACGGCTATCTGGAATCGTTGTTGGTTTGGGACGATTTCGTTCCCTACCTTTACAAGCAAGTACGGGTCGTCACACTCGACCTGCCCGGACACGGCATCTCGACGGTAAACGGCCCCGTCCACACGATGGACTATCTGGCCGATGTGGTCAAAGGGACACTCGATGCCCTCGGCATTGAGCGCTGTACGCTGGTCGGCCACTCGATGGGCGGATATGTCGCCCTGGCCTTCTGTGAGAAATACCCCGAACGGCTCGACGGGATCGTCCTGCTCAGCTCGACACCCAACGCCGACTCGGAGGAGAAAAAGGAGAACCGACTGCGGGAGATCAAGCTGGTCGAGGCCGGACGCAAGGAGGCATTGGCCCACGTAGCACCCCAAACCGGATTCGCCCGCCAGAATCGGGAACGACTGCAGGACTACATCGACGATCTGGTCGCACAGGTTGCCATCACCGAGGACGAAGGGATCGTCGCCCTGCTGCGAGGCATGATCGAACGCCCCGACCGGAACGAGATGTTGCGCCGCTCACCGGTTAGACAGCTCTTCATCTTCGGCAAGCACGACGAGTACATTCCCTGCGAGGTTGCCGAGGCGCTCGCAGCCACCCACCCGCAGGCGCAGGTTGTCTGGCTCGAGAACTCGGGACACATGGGCTTTATCGAAGAGCCGGAAGCCACGGCCGAGGCCTTGTTGCGATTCGTACGAAAAGAGGAATAAAAGGAAGCACCCTGTTCGGGGTGCTTTTTTTGAGCATATATTCCTAAGGGATAAAGAAAACAATGGCCGCCAGATGCGCCAAAAGTCCGAGGTTGATCAGCAGATGCCAGAGCAGATGGTGATAACGGAATCCCTTTTTCGCATAAATAACGGCACCGACCGTATAGAATATTCCCCCCAGCAGGATCAGAAGCAGGAAGGGAAGCGAAGCATTGCGGATCAGGCGGGGCAGGAAGAGGACGATCGTCCATCCCATCACCAGATAGATCGTGAGGCTGAGTGCCGGAATGGAGCGCTTAGCCAGGGATTTGTAGAAGATGCCGAAAAGGACGACCACCCACTGCAATACCGTAATGAAAACACCCTGCCACCCGCCTACCACCAACAGGGCCACGGGCGTATAGGTCCCGGCAATCGCCACAAAAATAAAGATATGGTCGAGGCGATGGAAGACCGCCTTGTGTCGCGATCCCGGACGCATCGAATGGTAGAGGGTCGAAGCGAGGAGCATCAGGAAAATCGCGATGAAACAGAGACTCACGGCTGTCGCGGCCAATACGGGTTGCGGATTGTTCAGATAGGCCCGCACGGCGGCATAAGGCAGTAGGCAGAGCATCAGGGGGAGCATTATGGCGTGCGAGACGGTATTGGCCACCTCTTCGCCATACGTAGATTGGTATTCGGCAGGAACTTTACGCTCTTTCATATGGATATCTTACAAGAGAGGAACAAAAATACGAAAAGCCGAGCGGCAAATGCAAACTTGTTTGCAAATTTGTCCGAGGCGCATCCTGTTTTCTGTAAAGATACGAAATTACCGTCTAATCGCGAACCTCGCAAAAACAGATCCGCACATTCGTACTTTCAGATGTTCCCTTTACCTTATTCATAAAGTCCCGGAGAGCGCTTTTTGCAGGAGATTGTTTCCGATTTGAACTTGGGGGCGAACAGTATTTTTCGTATCTTTACATAAAAGAGAGATTATGAACCTTACCCGCTATACCAAATTACGCGACGAAATCCGCCGCACATTGACACCCGAAGAGGCAACCCTGGCCGACCGGGCATTGGAATACGCCGCTGCGCACATGGAATCACAACTGCGCCACAACGGTACACCGATGCTGGACCATGGAGTCGGCGTAGCCCGCATTGTCCTGACAGAGATCGGTCTGGGGTGCGACTCCGTGATTGCCGCCATCCTGCACGACGTAGTTCGCATCGCCGACCGGGAAGACAAAGAGGATCCGGAGGCTTTCATACAACTTACCGAGGAGATCCGCGAACAGTTCGGCAAGGAGGTGCTCGGCATGACCATCAGTCTGAGCCACATATCGGACATCAAACTGAAGGTCTCCCGGGATCAGGCCGAAAACTTCCGGGACCTGATCGTCTCCTATTCGGAGGACCCGCGTGTCATTCTGATCAAATTGGCCGACCGTCTCGAAGTGATGCGCAACCTCGAGATGTTCCCGCACGAGAAGTGGCGCAAAAAGAGCTGGGAGAGTCTCAACCTCTATGCACAGATAGCCCACAAGCTGGGACTGTACAACATCAAGAGCGAATTGGAAGACCTCGCGTTACGCTACCTCGAACCGAACGACTACAAACATATCTGCGACAAGCTGGCCGAAACCGAGAGCGAGCGTCAGGCCTTCATTTTCCGCTTCCTGGAACCGATCACCCAGCGGCTCGACAAGGCGGGGCTGCACTACCACGTCAAGAGCCGCACCAAGTCGATCTTCTCGATCTGGAACAAGATGCGCAAGCAGCAGGTCCCGTTCGAGGGAGTTTACGACATCTTCGCCATCCGGATCATTCTGGACTGCCCGCCCGAAGAGGAGAAACAGCAGTGCTGGATGGTCTATTCGATCGTAACCGACTTCTACACCCCCAACCCGGAGCGGATGCGCGACTGGATCTCCATCCCCAAATCGAACGGCTACGAGTCGCTGCATACGACCGTCGCCACCAAAGAGGGACGCTGGGTCGAGATCCAGATCCGTACCGAACGTATGGATGCCGTCGCCGAGCGGGGTATCGCCGCACACTGGCGCTACAAGGGTGTCAGCCAGGGTTCGGCCGGAAGCGAGATGTGGATGCAGCAGCTCCGCGCCCTGATGGAGGAGAAGAAACAGCCTCTGGCCCACAGTTTCGACGCAACGCCCGCCTCCGGTGAGATCTTCGTCTTCACACCAGGCGGCGACCTGCGCAAGCTCCCGAAGGGTGCTACCCTGCTGGATTTCGCATTCGATATCCATACCAACCTGGGCTCCACCTGCTCGGGTGGAAAGATCAACAACCGCTCGGCCGGTCTGCGCGACGTGCTGCACAACGGCGATATCGTCGAGGTACAGACCCAGAAAAACCAAAAGCCGAAAGCCGACTGGCTTTCGTTCGTCGTAACGACCAAAGCCCGCAGCCGTATCAAGGCAGCCCTGCGTGAGGAGCAGACCAAAAACGCCCGCCTGGGACGCGAGGAGCTGGAGCGCAAACTCAAAAACTGGAAGCTCTCGCTGACCATCGACGAGAGCGTCGCGATCCTCTGCAAGCACTTCAAATTCCGCACCGGAACAGAACTCTACGCCGCCATCGCCACTGAGAAGATCGATTTCATCCAGATCAAGGATCTGTTGAACGCCTATATCTCAGGGGTTGCGGACGATGCCCGCAAAGCGGCTGCTATCGAGCTGGAAAAAAAGCGCGAAACAGAGAAGGTCCCGGTGGCCAGTTCTTCGGATGCCCTGATCATTGACGACAAGATCGGCCGTATCCAGTACAAACTGGCCAAATGCTGTAACCCGATCCGGGGCGATGAAGTCTTTGGATTCGTCACCGTAGCGGCCGGCATCACCATCCACCGCACCGACTGTCCCAACGCCCAACGGCTCAAGGCAACCTACCCCTATCGGGTACTGGAGGCACACTGGCGCAAAGAGGCTCAGGGAGCCTTCCGGGTATCGATCCGGATCGTCGCCAACGACACGACCGGCATCATCAACAGCATCGTCGAGGTGATCAACCGCGACCTGAAATTGAGCATCCGCTCGATGAACATGACACCGGGCGCAGGAACCATTTCGGGCGTAATCCACGTCGAGGTGCCGGGAACGAACATGGTCGATATGTTGATCCACTCGATCCTGCGCATCAAAGGGGTACAGAAAGCCTACCGCGTCAACAACTGACGCGGCTCATTCCGACCGTACCGTCGTAAAGATTTCGGGGTAAATGTCGATCCGTTTACTTCCTGACCGTTGCGCCCTCGGCCGAAACGGGACGCGACCCGAGCAGCGCATAATAGAGGATATAGAGCAGCCCGGCGAAAACGACCCAATAGCTGGTCGTATAACCGAAGAGATCTGCCACATAGCCCTGCAGCGAGGGGAGGATTCCGCCGCCGCAGACCATCGTCATGAAGATGCCGGAGGCGAGGGCCGTACAGTCGCCCAGACCGGCGACCGACAGATTGAAGATGCCGCCCCACATGACCGAGGTGCAGAGGCCGCAGAGGGTCAGCAGGAGAATCGTTACGGGAATCCGGCTACCGCCCATCCATTCGGGGAGTCCGATACTCCAGGTCGAGGGGAACACAATCGCCCCGCCCACCAGCAGCAGGGCCAGTACGGCCGCTCCGGAGAGCATCGCTCGGCTCGACACCCGGCCGCCGATCACCCCGCCGACGAGTCGTCCCACCAACATCAGGAACCAGTAGAATCCCACAAGCGTTCCGGCCAGTCCGGCCGGCAGCCCCAATCCGGCGCTCTCCTCACCCGACACGATACGGCTGGCTTTTGAGATCATTTCGGGCGTCACGGACTCCTCATCCGAGACTCCCTGTCCGACCAATTCGTTGGCCTGCAGTTCGGTATAGGAGGTCATATAGAGGTTGGCCGTACTCGGAATTCCGACTTCGACACCTACGTAGATAAAGATTGCCACGATACCCAGCACAAAGTGGCGATAGGAGAATGGACCGCGCTTCTGCGCCGGTCTGGAGGCCGACACCTCCATCTGTGGTTCCGGAATCCGGACAAACCACAGCACGACGAAAACCACCAGGAAGACACCCAGTGCCAGCAGGAAGACCGGGGTCGCCCGTTCGAGCGTACGCCCCGCCTCGGCGCCCATCAGGTAGCCGACCAGCATCGGTGCCAGCGTGCCGCCGACCGAGTTGAAGACTCCGCCGAACTGGATCAACTGGTTACCGCGCCGACCGCCGCCACCCAACGTATTGAGCATCGGGTTGACCACCGTATTGAGCATGCAGAGCGAGAAGCCGCAAACAAAAGCACCGGTCAGATAGAGACCGAAGCTGCCCACGCGGGCCGAAAGGAACTGGATAGCGATACCCGCCATGCCGACCGCGATGGCCACGAGAGCCGTCCGCTTGTAACCGATGCGGCGCAACAGCATACCGGCCGGAATGCCCATGAAGGCATAAGCGATGAAGTTGGCGAAAAATCCCAGTTGCGACTCAAAGACCGAGGCATCGAACTGGCGGGCGATAATCACTCCGATCGGACTGGGAAGCCCCGTAACAAAGGCGATCGAAAAGAAGAGCGCGAACATCATCGCGACGGGCAACGCATAACGGTTCTGCTTGGATTCCATGGCGAAGAAGAGATAACGGATTCTGTTTCTGTGAGATTAACGGTCCCGTTCGCCGATATAGACGCACAGGTTTGCCAGCGCATCCCGGTAAGGTGAGGGTTCGTATTCGGAGAGCACGGCCATCGCCCGCTGCAGGTAGAACTGCATCGTCTCGGCCGCCTTGCGCAGACCACCCAGATTCTCGACCGTATGTTGCAGGTAATCGACCGAGTCCTCATCCTCATGGCAGCGCTTCAGACGCTCCATCAACTCCTTGCGACGCTCGTCATCGACCTCTTCGAGGGCCGCGATGAGCGGCAGGGTCATCTTGTGTTCGCGCAGGTCGTTGTTTGCAGGTTTCCCGGTCTGGGCCGTACGCGTATAGTCGAGAATATCGTCCTGGATCTGAAATGCCATGCCGACCGATTCGCCGAAGCGGCGCATCAACGACACCTTTTCGCGCGGCGCCCCGACAGCCAACGCGCCGACCGAAGCACTGACCCCGATCAGGCAGGCCGTCTTCTTGTAGATAACATCGAGATAGGATGCCCGGCTCATATCCTGCCGGTCGGCCGTCTCACTCTGCAGGATCTCCCCCTCGCAAAGGGTTGCCATCGCGCTGCAAATATGTGTCACCAGATCGAACTGGCCGCTCGAAAGGCCGATTCCCATGTTTTTGGCCAGAATATAGTCACCCAGGATCACCGCCTTGTGCGACTGCCAGCGGGCATTGACCGAAGCCTTTCCCCGCCGCATATCCGATTCGTCAATCACATCGTCGTGGATCAGCGAGGCCATGTGCACCATCTCGACCAGCATGGCAGCCAGCGAGACACGCAGCCCGCCGGGACGATGTTCTCCGGTCGTGTTGAGCGCGGCGGACAACATGACCGTCATCGGACGGATCCCCTTGCCCCGCGACGAAAGCGCATAGTCGAGCATCTGCGAAAGCAGCCCCCCGTTGGCGGTGAATTTTTGACGGATAAAGGTTTCGTAAGCCTCCAGATCTGCCTCAACCGGCTTGCGGATCATATCGAGTGTTACCATAGACGGAATCTGTTTTATGCGGCAAAGGTAGTTATTTTTCGCGGAGTCGGGGCGGGAACTCAATGTTTTTTCGTATCTTTGGCAGTTGTTTCCCCTTGTGGGGAACCCGTCCGAAAACCGGCTGTCCCTTATCCGGAACGGGCGGATCCTTGTTTTGAAAAACAACCGAAATGAGCCGTTTCAAAGAGATTCTGCCCCGATGGCTGCCCTACTGCGCGGCCCTGCTGCTCTTCTTCATCGTCAGTGCCCTCTATTTCGCCCCGCAGTTTCAGGGGGAGGAGCTTCCGCAGCACGACGTACAGCAATACCAGGGAATGTCCAAGGAGATCTGGGACAACCGTGCCCAGACAGGTGAAGACCCCCAATGGGCCGGCCGCATGTTCGGCGGTATGCCCGCCTATCTGATCAACGTCGCCTACCCGGCCCAGCTGGTCAAAAACACCGTCGGACAGGTAGTTCGCCTGCTCGATACGCCGGCCGCCTTCGTATTCTTCGCCATGGTTTCGATGTGGCTCATGCTGCTCATCGTCGGAGTAAATCCCTGGGTGGGAATCGTTCCTGCACTCATGTACGGCCTGTCAACCTACTTTTTCCTGATCATCGGCGCGGGACACATCACCAAGATGTGGGCGCTGGTCTATGCCCCACTGATGATGGGCGGTGCATGGCTGACCCTGCGTGGGAACATGTGGATCGGAGGCGCACTGACAGCCCTGTTCGCCTCGCTCGAAATCGGAGCCAACCACCCGCAGATCACCTACTACTTCCTGCTGGCCATGGCCGCCCTGTGGGTCAGCGAGGGTATTCAGGCCTTCCGTAAAAAATACCTTCCGTCATTCGCCAAACGCACGGCGGTGCTGATCGCAGCGGGAATCCTTGCCGTCGGTTCGAACTTCTCACCGCTCTGGTACACGCTGCAACACTCCAAACAGACCATGCGAGGCGGATCGGAACTGACCGAAAGTGAAGAGAGCAGCGATAACGGTCTGGCACTCGAATACGCTACGGCATGGAGCTACGGCCGTGCCGAGAGCTGGAACATGCTGATCCCCGACTTCATGGGCGGCGATTCGGGCCGTACGTTCGAGCGCGACGGCGAAGTGGCACGGGCACTCCGCCCCTACGGCCTTTCGGATCTGGCTCAGCAACTCCCCGCCTACTGGGGTGAACAACCCTACACGGCCGGGCCGACCTATCTGGGTGCGGCCGCCATCTTCCTTGCCGTCCTGGGACTCCTGCTGGCCTCGGGGCGCAACAAGTGGTGGATCGTCGCCGTCAGCCTGCTCGCCCTGTTGCTGGCCTGGGGCCACAACTTCATGGGATTCACTGAATTCATGTTCAAATACCTGCCCGGATACAACAAGTTCCGCACCGTCTCGATGATCCTCGTGGTGATCGAATGGACGGTTCCGCTGCTGGCGGCACTCGCCCTGATGCCCCTGTGGCGCGGGGAGATCCCGCGGCAGAAACTGCTCAAGGCACTCGCCTGGGCCGGCGGCGTCACGGGCGGCATCTGCCTGCTCTTCGCCCTTGTCGGAGGCACTCTCTTCGGATTCGGCCGCACGGAGAGCAACGAACTGATGAGCTGGCAATACTACCAGATGTTCCAGGCTGCCGGCATGGAGGATGCCATTGCACAAGGTGTTCCGGAGGAGTTGGGCGAGGTGACTGCCGACGCAATGGCGGTCGACCGTGCCGCCATCATGCGTGCCGACGCATGGCGCTCGCTGTTGATGATTGCACTGGCTGCGGGCAGCGTACTTCTCTTTGCCCTCGGTCGCCTCAAACGGGGTGGACTTGTCGCGGCACTGACCGTCATCGTGCTGATCGACCTGATTCCGGTCAACCTGCGCTACCTGCCCCAGAGCCGTTTCGTCACGGGACGTCAGAACAAAATCGTGCAGACCGAGGCCGACCGCGCCATCCTGCGCGACCCGGAGCTCGGATTCCGCGTCCTGAACCTGACCGTCAGCCCCTTCAACGACGCGACAACCTCTTATTTCCACCGCTCAGTGGGCGGTTATCACGGTGCCAAGCTGGCCCGCTACCAGGATCTGATTGAACGTTACCTCTCCTCGATGGACGAAGGGGTACTCGACATGCTCAACACGCGCTACGTCATCCAATACGACCAGACCAACGGACAGCCGACCGCCTACCTGCGACAGACAGCCAACGGTGCGGCCTGGTTCGTGGACGGGATCGTGGATGTCTCCACCCCCCACGAGGAGATCGACGCGCTCGGCTACACCGACCTCAAAACGACGGCCGTCATCAACACCGACGAGTTCGGGAACACCCTCCCAACGGCCGGAGGAAAAGGCGAGATACGCCTGACGGAGTACCGTCCCAACTACCTCAAATACCAATACACGGCCGGCGCTCCGGCTCTGGCCGTCTTCTCGGAAATCTACTTCAATGACGGATGGGAAGCCTTTATCGACGGCAAGGAGGCCCACTACTTGCGGGCCGACTATGTGCTGCGCGCCATGGAGCTGCCTGCCGGCACCCATACGGTCGAATGGCGTTTCCGGGCCCCGCACTGGACCCTCATCGAAGGGATCACACTCGTTTCATCGTTGGCAATCCTCGGCGGATTGCTCGTAACCGTTATACTCGTTCTACGCCATGAAAGACGACAAAAGACTCAAGCGTAAGGTACGCAACTCGTACATCGTATCGAACATCAGCATTGCGCTGGTACTCTTCCTGCTCGGATCGGTGGGATACCTGCTGACGGCCGCCATGCAGATGGCCCGCACGCTCCAGGAGAGCGTCTCGGTTACCGTCGAACTCCGCAACGGCCTGAGCGAGGAGCAGAAGGGCAAACTCCACGATCAGTTCACCGAAAACGAACTGGTCAAACAGGTTGTCTACAGTTCGAAGGAGGAGAAGCTCGAAGATCAGGACTTCCGGGAGATGTTCCAAGAGGAGTTCGATCTGATCCTCGAAGAGAACCCGCTGCTCGATTCGTTCGAACTCACCCTGACGGCCGAGGCATCGGATCCCGAACAGCTCGAGGCTTTCGTCTCGAAGATCGGCAAGCTGGATGGCGTGGACAGAGTCTCCTACCCGATCCAGACGATCGAACGCCTGCACAAGACGATCTCGAAGATCCGGCTCGTACTGTTGCTCTTCGGCGGTGCGCTGCTGGTCATCTCGCTGATCCTGCTCAACAACACGATCCGACTGGCAATCTTCTCGAAGCGCTACCTGATCAACACGATGAAACTCGTCGGGGCGACCAAATGGTTCATCATGAAACCTTTTCTCGCAAGCAGCATCGGACAGGGTATCGTAGCCGGCATCATCGCCTCGCTGCTCTTCCTGGGAGCCGTATACGGCCTGAACGAGGCTGTACCGGAGCTGATGCCCCTGACTGCCGCCACGAAAGTGGCCGTCATCATGGGATGCATGACCCTGGGCGGCATCATTATCTCGCTCTGCTTCACCTGGTTCGCCGTCAACAAATTCGTCAATATGAAATCCAACAAGATCTACCTTTACTAATCCTGCAACCATGAAAAAACTTAAAGAAATAAAGGATGGCAACGATGCAAAGATGCCCCTGACCCTGAAAAACTACCTGCTCATCGTCGCCGGACTGCTGGTCATCATCCTGGGATTCATTCTCATGGCAGGCGGCGGCAGCGACTCGCCCTCGGAGTTCAACTACGCCATGTTCTCATGGCGCCGCATCACGCTCGCCCCGCTGCTCGTGATCGGCGGCTTCGCCTTCGAGATCTACGCCATCATGAAACGTTTTTAATTCCACCAACCGATGGAGACCATACACGCCATTATCCTGGGTATCGTCCAGGGATTAACCGAATTTCTGCCCGTATCGAGCAGCGGCCACCTGCAACTGGCCAAGGAGCTGCTCGGAGTTGACCCCACGGTCGGAGGTCTCACTTTCGACCTCACGCTGCACGCCGCTACGGTACTCAGTACGTTCGTAGTACTCTGGAGCGAGATCAAACGGCTGATCATCGGACTCTTCTCGCGCCGATTCAACGAACAACAGGCCTACATTCTGAAGATCATTCTCTCGATGGTCCCGGTCGTCATCGTCGGCTTCACGCTTGAATCCAAACTGGAGATGCTCGTCGAGGATCTGCCCAACCATCGGATCCTGCTCGTAGTCGGCTCGATGCTGCTGCTGACCGCCCTGCTCCTCTACTTCGCCTACCGCGCCAAACCGCGACGCAAGGAGACGATCTCCTACCGCGACGCCTTCGTAATCGGTATCGCGCAGGCGGTAGCCACACTACCTGGCCTTTCGCGCTCCGGCACAACGATCGCCACCGGTCTGATCCTGGGCAACAACAAGGAGAGCGTAGCAAAATTCTCCTTTCTCATGGTGCTCGCCCCGATTCTGGGCAAGACGCTCCTCGACCTGATGAGTGGCGAATTCTCGGCCCAGGCAGTCGGTGCCGCTCCGATGCTGGCCGGATTCCTGGCCGCCTTTATCGTCGGATGTCTGGCCTGCAAATTCATGATCGGCATTGTCAAACGAGGCAAACTCAGCTGGTTCGCCCTCTACTGCGCCATCGTCGGCCTGCTCTCGATCGTCTCCTATTTCGTGATCCAATAGTCATTCATGTCTGCACAAACCGAAAATCCGATCCCCGCCAACCTCGAAGAGGGGTATGTAGCCGTCATCGACAAACCGCTCGAGTGGACCTCGACCGATGTTGTCCGTAAAATCAAATTCGCCCTGCGCCGTGCCGGCTACCCGAAAATCAAGGTGGGCCATGCCGGTACGCTCGACCCGTTGGCGACAGGCATCCTGCTCGTCTGCATCGGCAAGGCGACCAAACAGGTCGATTCGCTACAGGCAGAGGAGAAGGAGTATGTGGCCGACCTGATGCTCGGAGCCACCACCCCCAGTTTCGATCTGGAGCATCCGGTCGACAAGACCTATCCGACCGAACACATCACCCGCGAAGCGGTGCTCGAGGCGCTGCAATCGCTCACGGGCGAGCGGCTGCAACTTCCGCCGCTCTATTCGGCCAAGAAGATCGAGGGAGTCCGCGCCTATGAACTGGCCCGCGCCGGCGAAGAGGTAGAACTGCGCATGGCCCCAATCCACATCTACGAGATCGAACTGCTCGAATACGAAATGCCCCGCATCCGGATCCGCGTACGCTGCAGCAAGGGGACCTATATCCGTTCGCTGGCCGGCGAGATCGGCGAAGCACTGCACAGCGGTGCCCATCTGACCTCGTTGCGACGGACACGAAGCGGCGGTTTTTCGCTCGACAAGGCATACGATTTGCAGACGTTCCTTGAAAAAATAGGGAAAAGTGAAACAAAATAATCTGTTTTGCGTATAAATAAATCGACGATTGTTTCACGAACTTACAAAAAGCACGCTATCACGTCATGAAATTATCACAATACGGCTACGACTTTTCGGCCGACATGCTGGCAAAATACCCGGCTACGAACCGGGATGACTCCCGCCTGATGGTGGTCAACCGCAAAAACGGTTCAATCGAACATCGCATCTTCAAAGATATTATCGACTATTTCGACGAAAAGGACATTTTCGTCTTCAACGATACAAAAGTTTTCCCGGCCCGTCTATACGGCAACAAGGAGAAAACCGGTGCCGAAATCGAAATTTTCCTGCTCCGGGAGCTCAACCGCGAATTACGTCTGTGGGACGTATTGGTCGATCCGGCCCGCAAGATCCGTATCGGCAACAAACTCTATTTCGGAGACGACGACCTGCTCGTTGCCGAGGTGATCGACAACACCACCTCGCGCGGACGTACGCTGCGCTTCCTCTTCGACGGCTCCTACGAGGAGTTCAAGGAGACGCTCTTCAAACTGGGCGAAACCCCGCTGCCGAAGTGGGTGCGCGAAAAGGTCGAGAAGGAGGATGCCGAGCGCTACCAGACCATCTTCGCCTCGAAAGAGGGAGCCGTAGCGGCACCGACAGCCGGCATGCACTTCTCGAAGCACCTGTTCAAGCGTATGGAAATCAAGGGGATCGACAAGGCTTTCATCACACTGCATGTCGGACTGGGCAACTTCCGGACGGTCGACGTAGAGGACCTCTCCAAACACAAGGTAGACTCCGAACAGTTCTTTGTCACCGAGAAGGCGGCCGAAGCGGTCAACCGAGCCAAACGCGAAGGACACAAGGTCGTTTCAGTCGGCACGACTGTCATGCGAACCCTCGAAACGGCCGTCTCGACCGGAGGCATGATCAAACCCATGGAGGGATGGACCAACAAATTCATCTTCTCGCCCTACGAATTCACCGTAGCCGATGCCATGATCTCGAATTTCCAGCTGCCCTACTCGACTCAACTGATGATGGTGGCCGCTTTCGGCGGTTACGACTTGATTATGAATGCCTACAAAGTCGCTAAAGAGGAGGGGTATCGTTTCGGAACTTATGGGGATGCGATGCTGATTCTTTAGAAAAAATCACTATCTTTGCAAGGAAGTAGCTGTGCGCTGCGCTCAAAAAGGTCTTTTTTGTCCGCAGCCTCTTTGCAAAATAAGCGTAAAAAACGGAAGAACATGGCATCGAACAGGATTCTCTACGTTTGTCAAGAGGTAACGCCTTATGTCCCTGAAACAGAAGGAGCTCTTTTGTGCCGGAAACTCTCGCAGGCCATGCAGGAACGCGGCAATGAAATCCGAACGTTCATGCCACGTTACGGTTGCATCAACGAACGGCGTCATCAGCTCCACGAGGTGATCCGCCTGTCGGGCATGAATCTCATCATCGATGACAACGACCATCAGTTGATCATCAAGGTCGCATCGATCCCTTCGGCCCGCATCCAGATCTATTTCATCGATAACGACGACTATTTCGCCCGCAAAGCGATCCTGCACGACGAAGCGCAAAATTTCTTCGCCGACAACGACGAACGGGCAATCTTCTTTGCCCGAGGCGTGCTCGAAACCGTTAAAAAGCTCCGCTGGGCCCCTACTATCGTCCATTGTCACGGCTGGTTTTCGAGCATCGTTCCCATCTATCTGAAAAAAGTCTTCGCTGACGATCCGATCTTCAAAGAGGTAAAAATCGTTCTGTCTCTCTACGGAGACGAGTTCGAACAGCCGCTGAATAGCGGCATAAAAGAAAAAATCGCCCACGAAGGAGTCGAAGACGAAAATCTCTCGATTCTCGATGCTCCTTCATACGAAAATCTCTATCGCTACGTTATGCAGTATGCGGACGGGATTATCCTCGCTTCCGATAAAATAGCTCCGCGTATCTGCGAAATGGCTCGTCAAAGCGGAAAGCCCGTGATGGAATACCATTCTCCGGAAACACCGGATCTCTTCGATCATTACATCCGATTCTATGATGCAATCCAATAAAATACACCGCACGATTCGTCTGGCCGTCATTCTCGGTATCGCCGGAGTAATGACTTTCTCCAGATGTACCAAGGTAGACGATCTGTTAGGAAGCGGTCTTGAGCCGAGCGATCAGCAAATGAAAATTTCGACCAAGATCTTCACCCTCTCGGATCAACCCGATCGTCCCTTCTTCGAGACCCGTCTATACCATACCGACTCCATCAAATCCTCGAATCTGGGGACAGGCTACTTCGGTGTCATGAACGACGAAACATTCGGAAGCCGAAAGGTCGGCCTGTTGTCCCAATACATAGCAGCAGCTCTCTCCAATACGGAAGGGTTCGGCTATCGTCCTATCTTCGACTCGATTCAGCTCAAGATTCTGGTTTCGGAATATGGGGGCGATACGCTGCAACCGATCAAATACAACATTTACGAAATCGTTTCTAACGACTACCTGAACCCCTCTCTCCCGGCACCGGCCGGAGCGGGAGACGTTGCCGATACGTTGTTCTATTCTTGCTTCGATCCTATGCCGTACGTAAATCCCGAGCCGGTCTTCACATTCACGTTCCCGAACGGGCACGACACGGGGCCCCATACGGAATATATTACCCTGCAACCGACCGAGCAAGGAATGAATCTTATCAAACGTCTCATGCTGCTCGAAGGAGAATACAAAGACGATATGACCATCTACGAGCAACTCGACTTGTGGACCAACTACTTCAAGGGAATTTATATCGCTCCGGCCGAAGAGATAACCGGCAGAGGAAACATGTTCGCCACCTCGCTCTCAGGATCGGGACTCTACCTGTATGCCCGCAACCGCAACCGAACCGATCCGACGCTTATCCAGGATACTGTTACGGCAAGCTATGCCTTCTATATAAGCTCGAGCTCCTATCCCACGGCATCGATCAATACAATCCGGCATGATTATACCGGATCTCAAATTACAATCGCAGATGCGGATGAAAAGACACAGAATCGACCGTTGAATCCGAATGTCTATGTCGAGGGAATGGATGGTGTAATCACGGAACTGACTTTCACGGATGCGCTCTTCGAACAGATGCGCAAGCTCTATGACGGAGTAACGGACGAATCGGGGAAACCCTACACCTCAATCGCCATCAACCGTGCACAGCTGATGATCTTCCTCGACCACAGCAATTACGACTGGGATAAAATCGACGTGGGTGCAATCACTCCTTTGCTGGACAGTTCCTTCGCACGTTTAGGCCTCTACACCGACTACAAGAAACTGATCGGCATCTCGGATTATTCCTACGCTTACGAAAGACTCTACTCAAGTAGTGGATTCAAGTTGCCTTACGGAGGCTATTTGAACCGAAGTCTGGGATGCTACGTAATGGATATAACCAGCTATCTGCAATCCATCTGGAACGGTTATCTCAAATCACAAGGAGAGGATGTCGTACAGAACGAGGAGTCGGAGTCTCGAACCATCTACATCGGCCCCGAAGCCTACGGACTCTATTCGATGCCCTATACCACAGCCCAGGGTATGGAGGACGGAGGAAACAACGCTCCGATCATGTTGAATCTGGTTTACACCATGATAAAATAAAAAAACAGACAGCAAAACCCGATAACCTAAGCTCCGTCTTAGGTTATCTTGTGTTAGAGAAAAGAGAATAACTGTATATGCAGGAGAATCTAATTATCGTCGAGTCCCCGGCCAAAGCCAAAACCATCGAGAAATTTCTCGGAAAAGACTTCATGGTCAAATCGAGTTTCGGTCACATCCGGGATCTCGCGAAAAAAGATCTCGGCGTAAATCTGGAGAAGAATTACGCTCCGATCTATGAAATTCCTTCGGATAAACGCAAGGTCGTTGACGAACTGGCCAAGCAAGCCAAAGACAAAACCGTCTGGCTCGCATCCGATGAAGACCGCGAGGGAGAGGCTATTGCCTGGCATCTGGCAGAGGTGCTTGGTCTGCCGATCGATACAACCAAACGAATCGTTTTCCACGAAATCACCAAACCGGCCATCCTGGCGGCCATCGAATCGCCCCGCACCATCGACATGAACCTGGTCAATGCCCAGCAGGCCCGTCGCGTGCTGGACCGACTGGTGGGATTCGAACTTTCGCCCCTGCTCTGGAAAAAAGTACGCCCCCAACTCTCGGCCGGCCGTGTACAGAGCGTAGCCGTCCGACTTCTGGTCGAGCGTGAACGTGAGATCATCGCCTTCAAATCGGCTCCCTATTTCCGCGTCGTAGCACAGTTCTACCCCGCAACGGATCCCGACAAGACTCTCTTCAAGGCCGAACTGTCGACCCGTTTCAATACGAAGGAGGAGGCCGAGGCGTTCCTGCGCTCTTCGATCGAAGCGCAGTTCAAGGTTGTCAAGGCCGAAGAGAAACCCGCCCAGCGTTTCCCTGCCCCGCCTTTTACCACATCGACCCTCCAACAGGAGGCCAGCCGCAAATACGGCATGTCCGTTTCGCAAACCATGTCGGTGGCACAACACCTCTACGAGCAGGGATTGATCACCTATATGCGTACCGACTCGGTCAACCTTTCGAAACAGGCAATCGGCCAGTGCAAAACCGAGATCGAGAAACTCTTTGGCGAGAAATACTCCTCACCGAGAAACTATAAGACCAAAACCCGCGGAGCCCAGGAGGCACACGAGGCGATCCGTCCGTCGTATATCGACCGCCAGAGCATCGAGGGAACTCCGGCCGAGAAGAAACTCTATGACCTGATCTGGAAACGGACCGTCGCCTCGCAGATGGTTCCGGCCGAACTGGACCGCACCTCGATCGTCATCGAAATCTCGAACTCACAGGCCCAATTCGTCGCGACGGGCGAAGTGATCCGCTTCGACGGATTCATGAAACTCTATTCGGAATCGACGGATGACGAACCGGGTGACGAAAATACGAGTATCCTGCCCAAAATGGCCAAAGGTGATCGATTGACATCCGCCGCAATCACGGCCACGGAGCGTTTCACAACCCCACCACCACGCTATAACGAGGCCTCGCTGGTCAAACGGCTCGAAGAACTGGGTATCGGGCGTCCTTCGACCTATGCTCCGACGATCACCACCATTATCAACCGCGGATACGTGGTCAAGGAGAGCAAAGAGGGACAAAAACGCGAATATGTGCAACTGACCCTTCATGGAGATAAAATTTCCGAAAAACGCCTCAGCGAGACCTACGGAAAAGAGAAAAACCGTCTACAGCCGACCGATATCGGCATGGTGGTGAACGACTACCTCGAGTCGCAGTTCGAGTCGATCATGGATTACAACTTCACGGCCAACGTCGAAAAAGAGTTCGACCGCATTGCCGAAGGCAAGATTACCTGGAACAAGATGATCGACGACTTCTATGAGCCGTTCCACAAACTGGTCGAGCAGGCTACGACAACACAAACCACCAAAAACAACCAGATCCGTATTCTGGGAACGGACCCGGAAACAGGTCATACGGTCAAAGCCCGCATCGGACGTTACGGTCCGATGGTCGAGATCGAAGGTGCCAACGGAGAGAAAAGCCGTTTCGCCTCTCTGAAAAAGGGACAGTTGATCGAATCGATCACCCTGGAAGAGGCCTTGGCACTCTTTGCCCTGCCCCGCAACCTCGGAAAACTCGACGGAGAGGATCTGGTGGTTGGCATCGGCAAGTTCGGTCCCTATGTACGTCACGGCAAATCGTTCGCTTCGCTTGCGAAGACGGATGACCCCTATACGATCGGGTACGATCGTGCCGTCGAGTTGGTTCTCGAGCAGCAGGCCCGGGCTACGGCGGCACACACGCCGATCAAAACCTTCGAGCAGGAGCCTGATCTTCAGGTAAAAAATGGCCGTTACGGCCCCTACATCGCCTACAAGGGGAAGAACTACCGCATCCCGAAAGACAGTGCTCCGGAAACCTTGACTCTCGACGAGTGCATGAAAATCATTCAAACAACCAAAAAAAATAAACCAAACACCAAATCACGATGAAAAAACTGTTGTTACTCGCAGGACTCGCGCTTTTGATGGCAGGTAGCGTTGAGGCGAAAAAACCCGAAAAACAGGAAGGGTACCAATTCACCGACACCAAAACGATTCCGACCACCTCGGTCAAGGATCAGTACAGCAGCGGCACCTGCTGGAGCTACTCGGCCCTCTCGTTCATCGAGAACGAAGTGCTGCGCGCCGGAGGCCCGGAACTGGATCTCTCGGAAATGTGGATCGTTCGTAACATGTATTTCGACAAGGGCGTTAAATACGTCCGTATGCACGGACATCTGAACTTCGGTGAGGGCGGAGCTCCGCATGATGTAACCGAAGCGATCAAAAAATTCGGCATCGTTCCCGAAGAGGTATATCCCGGTCTGAACTACGGTACAGAGAAACCGGTATTCGGAGAGCTGAGCGCCGTTCTGAAAGCCTATCTGGATGCCGTTATCGAAGCCCGCAACGGCAAGCTGACGACAGCATGGCAGGATGGATTCAACGCCCTGCTGGACACCTACTTCGGGCCCCGTCCGGAGACATTCATGTACGAAGGCAAAGAGTATACCCCGGAATCGTTCGCCGCATCGCTGCCGATCGACATGGAGGACTATGTACATATCTCTTCATTCACGCACCATCCTTTCTATGAGAAGTTTATCATCGAGGTTCCCGACAACTGGATGTGGGGACAGGTCTACAACGTACCTCTCGAGGATCTGATGGCCATCGTCGACAACGCCATGGAGAACGGCTATTCGATCGAGTGGGCTACCGACGTAAGCGAAAAGGGATTCAGCCGCTCGAAAGCGATTGCCATCGTTCCCGAGACCGAATTGGAGAGCATGACCGGTACCGAAGCCGAGAAGTGGGGCAAACTGACCGCAGCCGAGCGTGAGGCGGCTCTGTATGAGTTCAACGGGCCGATCAAGGAGAAAACCATTACCCAGGAGATGCGTCAGGAGGCTTTCGACAACTACGAAACGACCGATGACCACGGCATGGTAATCGTCGGAACGGCAGTCGATCAGGCCGGCAACCCGTTCTTCAAGGTTAAAAACTCATGGAACGTTCGTCCCCCGTATGACGGTTTCTACTACTTCTCACGCCCGTTCTTCGAGTACAAAACTCTCTCGATTACAATCAACAAGAACGCGATTCCGGAGGAGATCCGCACCAAACTGGGACTGTAGTACTTCGATTCTTAGGAGCAACAACAAAGAAGGCTGTGATGTTCACAGCCTTCTTTGTTGTATATGCGGAGAAAAGAAAAAAGCGACACGACAAAATCCACCTCTCTTTCGACTCTTACTCCGATCCGATCCCTACCAGGAATAGAACAAAGAAAAGGGACTGGATCAGATGCTCTTCTCCGTATCGGGATGGTACTTCAACTTACGTACCTGGAAGAAAAGCAATACGGCAGCCAGCAACGCGGCAATCGTATCGGCAATTGGCATGGAGATCCACACGCCGAATGTACCCAAACGGGGAGGCAGCAAAATAAGCAGCGGCACGAGAAACAACATCTGACGTGTCAGCGAAAGGAAGATAGCCTTACGCGGTTTACCGATATACTGGAAGAAGTTGGAGGTAACGATCTGGAATCCGACAATGGGGAATACCAACAAGACAAGGCGCATTCCTTCAGCCGCAACCTCGATCATCGTCTCTGCTGCCGCTCCATCCTTCGCACTGACGAAAAGCATGGCGACTTCATGCGGCAAAAACTGACCGATCAAAAATCCGGTCGTCGTTACGCAAACCGCACAGATAATCGTCAATTTCAACGTTCTCAATACGCGAGAATATTGTTTTGCTCCGTAATTATATCCCACGATGGGTTGCATTCCCTGGTTCAATCCGGCCACGATCATCACAAAAAGAAGTGCGACTCGGTTCACGATGCCGTAAGCCCCAATCGACACGTCTCCGCCATGATCCCGCAACGCTTTATTTACGAATATTACGACGACCGAAGCACAAGCATTGAGCAAGAATGGTGCCATACCTATCGAGAGGATACGTCCGACGATTCGGGCTCGAAGTCGGAAAATACGTCGTTTGAAGTGTAAAAAACTTCCCGATGAGGAAAAGTGTGTCAAAGAGATCATCAAGGCAGCAAACTGGGCAATGACCGTTGCCGTTGCGGAGCCCCTGATACCCCATCCGAATTTAAAAATAAACAAAGGATTCAAAATCGTATTCAGGACGACTGCCGTCAGAATGACCATCATCGCCTTCTGCGGATAACCTGATGCACGAAGCACCTCGTTCAGCCCCAAATACATATGCGTAATGATCGTGCCGCTCAGAATAATCTGCATGAACTCCCTCGCATAGCCGATCGTATTCTCACTGGCCCCGAAAAAAAAGAGAATCGGATCCAAAAATACCAAACTGAGAATCGTGAAAAGAGTTCCGATAATCAAATTCAAAAGTACGACATTGCCCAATACCTCCTCTGCCCGCCGCTTGTTGCCTTGCCCCAGTCGAATAGAGATCAAAGCCGAAGCTCCGATACCGATCATCGAACCGAATGCCGATGCTACGTTCATCAACGGCAACGTCAATGCAAGGCTCGAGATGGCCAATGGATTGACTCCATGTCCGATAAAGATACTGTCGATAATGTTGTAGAGCGATGACGAAGTCATTGCAATGATCGACGGTATGGAGTAACGGACAAGCAGTGACGAGATCCGATCGGTTCCCAGAGAAAGGGGTGTTGCTGCTGGTTTCATGAGTGCAAAAATACGAATAACATCCTGAAATCGCACGACAAAGACAAGCGTTATTCCAGGACAAGTCCGATTTAGAACAACAAAGGATCGATTCACGACGGAGATCTGCGTCCAAACAATCGACCTTACACGACAAAAGAGGGCAACCGCGCGCTTAGAAAATAGCAGCAATACAAATATTCCGCTCGATACGGACATCGATTACGACAGGAGCCTCGTCTGCAATACGTCCGGTCATTCTCCCTCTCTGCATATCCAAAGACTCGATCCGCAGATCCCGTATCCAATCGAGTTGTTGTCGTCCCGAATACTTATAAAGAGCCTCTTTCCCACACCAAAGCGCAGGCAGCAAATATTCACCCCCATCGAGCGATAATTCGCGTCGCGAAGCGAAACGGGAGGCAATTCGGTCAAAATTACGGGAAAGAGATTCTATATCGACGGCACAAGGTCGATCGGAAAGCGCGACAGCAACATATCCCGGACAATGCGAGACCCCCAAATGAACCGGGAAATTACATACAACGGGGGCTCCGACCGAATTGTAACGGATTTCGGCCCCCGGCAAATGGCGGTAAACCACCGCACGCCACATCAGGAACTCCTCCTTCCGCTGCTGCTTACGAAATCCGGCTACAGCTGCAAGATCCTCTTCCAAAACCAATCCGCACAGTTGCTCGAACGGAAGAATTGCCTCGATATAGAGTTTATCACTCATGCAGAATCACCTTGATCTTGTCGATCCGACGACCATCGATGTTCTCCACGACAAAACGGATGTTATGCGCCATCACCGAATCCCCCTTGCGCGGGAAATCGCGTTTGAGCTCAAGCACCAACCCGGCCAGCGTTTCGGCCCTCCCCTTCACATCGGAGAAGGTATCTTCGGCCAGTTCCAGCACCCGCTCGAAATCACCGAGATGAGTCTTGCCGTCAAATAGATAGGTATGAGCGTCGAGGCGTGTATAAAAAGACTCCTCCACGTCACTCTCGTCCGATATTTCACCCACTACCTCCTCGATAATATCCTCAAGCGAGACCAACCCGAGTGTCGAACCGTATTCGTCCACCACGATGGCCATATGAATTTTATTGGATTGGAAATCGGCCAGCAGGTCATTGATCTTCTTATGTTCAGGAACGAAATACGGTTTTCGGATCAACTGCCGCCAGTCGAAACTATCATCCTGATTGATATACGGGAGCAAATCCTTGACATACAATGTACCCCGAATATTATCCAAATCCCCCTCATAAACCGGAATCCGCGAGAAACCCGACCCGATGATCGTCCGTTTGACTTGAGAATAGGTATCCGTGAGAGCGATCGCCGTAATATCGATCCGAGGTTTCATAATCTCCTCCACCTCCGTATTGACGAAGTTTACGATTCCCGACAGCATTCCCTGCTCCTCTTTCGACGAAGTATGGGTCATATCGACGGCATCTGCCAAATCATCGATCGAAATCTCCTGATGATGCGGGGTACGTTTGCTGATCTTGTTTCCGGCCCGCAACAGGAGACAAGAGAAAGGATAGAGCAACGTCCTCATCACCAACATGGGACGAGCCGCGAATCCGGCAAATTTAATTGGGGAAGTCTGAGCCGTCACTTTCGGGAGAATCTCACCAAAAAGCAGCAAAAGGAAAGTGACGAGGACACTCTTGAACAGGAACTCGAACCGTATAAAAGTAAACAACGAATCGATAATTCCGGCCGATAGAATGACAATGCAGATATTGACCAGGTTATTGGCCAACAGAATCGTCGCCAACAGCAAATCGGGCTTCCCCAGCAGGTTCAGAATGGCTCGTCCTGCCGGAGATTTGTGTCGTTGAAGTTTCCGAACATCCTTATGGGTCAAGGAGAAAAAGGCCATTTCCGCCCCCGAAACCAGAGCGGAAACCATCAGCAAAAGCAAGGTAATACCACACAACACTCCCGTATGGAGTGTCATGCCGTTAAAAATGATCGATGATGATGCAGGCTCTTCCAAATCCGAATTCGTTTAGGGTTAATCGAAAAGCGACTCGGACTGGCCGCCTTTCTTCTGTACGCTCTCGGTCTCCTCCTTAAGGACCTCTTTGCGTCCGGAAGGCATATCCACGATAAACTGGGCGTTTCGCGACTGATAGGCCGGTTTGCTGAGCAGCTCCTGAATATTGTTGTAGCGAGTCGACTTTTGTCCCAAAATAACCTGTTCGACAGGGCGTTGCTGTACAGGTTTCGCCGCCGATTTCCCGACGGGTTCCAACACAGGCTTCTCGATCGGAGCTGACGAGTTCTCCTGCACGGGCTTGATCACCCGAGCCGGCGGGATGATCGTCTTCATCACCTGCTTGTTCTGCTCCCCGTCGAATCCGGTGGCCACGACCACCAGCTCGATCGCGTTACCCAATTGGGGCTTTTCACTCGTACCCCAAATGATATTGGCATTATGGATATTACCGTTTTCATCCTCCACGCTGGCATGCGACTGGATATATTCCAGAATACGCACCACTTCCTCGTACATCAACTCCTCGGCATTGGCCACGGAGATATTCAACAGAATATTGCGCGCTCCGGAAATAAGGTTATGATCCAGCAACGGCGAACGCAGCGATGCCTCGGCCACCGCTTCAGCTCGATTGTCGCCTTCGGCCGTTGCCACACTCATATGCGCCCGACCGCTATCGCGCATCACCTTCGATACATCGGCGAAATCGACATTAACCAGGTCGCTCTCGACCGTAATGATCTCGGCGATACCCTTCGCCGCCGATGCCAGAATATCATCAGCCTTACCAAAAGCCTGTTTGAGAGCCAGACGCCCGTAAATCTCCAAAATATTTTCGTTGTTGATAATCAACAGCGAAT
Organism: Candidatus Alistipes avicola; assembly: GCA_019118565.1. Classification (GTDB taxonomy): domain Bacteria; phylum Bacteroidota; class Bacteroidia; order Bacteroidales; family Rikenellaceae; genus Alistipes; species Alistipes avicola. The sequence continues at coordinate 118,309 of DWYR01000013.1, forward strand.
CAACATTCTGCCGCAACTCCTCGATTCCCCGGAAAGCCTGTTCATAACGAATCTTACCTTCGACAGCCAACGGCGAAGTAACGATCGCTACCGTAAGAAGTCCCATCTCCTTGGCCAGTTTGGCGATAACCGGCGAGGCACCCGTACCCGTACCGCCCCCCATACCGGCCGTCACGAAAACCATCTTGGTTCCCGAAGCCTCGAAACGTTCACGAACCAGATCGAGCGATTCGAGCGCTGCTTTCCGTCCATTCTCAGGGTCGTTACCCGCGCCCAAACCCTCGTGCCCCAGCCGAATCTTAGTCTCCACCGGGCTCTTGTCGAGAGCCTGCTGGTCCGTATTGCAAACCATAAACTCCACCCCCTTGATTCCAAGGTTCCACATATGATTCACGGCATTGCCGCCGGCTCCGCCGACGCCTACCACCATGATGATGGAGGAGTTGCTGCGCGAGGCTGTCAACTGGGTCATAACATCGTCACTCATATCGTTGTTTCTCCTTTACTTTTTAAATCTCCTCATCGTCGGCTGCATTGAAGCCTTCGTTGATCTTGTCGAGCGTTTTCTTGAAAATATTACGCCAGTTACGCTCTTTCTTTCCGGATCCTGTCGCCTGAGTTGCTATCGTCTCCGGGGTTTCCGGCATCTCCTCCGCCTCCGGTTCGGGCTGAGGAGCCTGCTGCGTTTGCTCGACAGGCTTGGGTTGCGTTGTATTGACCGGACGGGTCGGGGCATAAGGTCGAGGTTGTGCAGGCTGGAACGGTTGTGTCGGAGGCATCGGATTGACCGGGCGACGCGACGCTGCGGCAGATCGATCCTCGATTACGTTGCATGCCCCCAACCCTGCACCGCGAAGCAAAATTCCAACGGCTGTAACGTAAGCCGGACCGGCCACCAGTTCACGGGTCGCCTCATCCAGATTGATTTCGGGAGCGGCGATACGCACATCCATCCCCGTCACCCGACGGAATAACTCGTCAATATCCTTTAACTGGGCCGATCCACCCGTCAACACGATGCCGTAAGCGAGACGCTCGGCATAACCCGACTCGCGGATCTCCTGCTGAACGAACTCGACGATATCCGTAGCGCGGGCCTCGATCACCGTAGCCAAGTTGCGTAACAGAATATCCTTCGCTTCGCGGGCCGTGCGGCCGCTGACACGAATCATCTTGTCATCGGGAGCCAATTCCGCCACGGCAGAACCATATTTGCATTTCAGACTCTCGACATGTTTCTCAGGAATGCTCTGCGAGCGGATATCCCGATTGATCGCCTTCGCTCCCATCGGGATCGTCGCAATATAACGGGGAATGCCCCGGTAATAAACCGTCACATCGGTTACGCCACCGCCGATATCGACTACGGCAACACCCTCCTCCTTTTCATCGGAGGTCAACACCGCTTCGGGTGCAGCCAGTGCATTGGCAAATACACCCAGCGAACGGACTCCCAACCGACGCAGGGCCATATCGAGCCGTTGCAACGGCGTTTTGGCACAGAGGATGAAATTGAACGTGGATGAAAGACGTTTGCAAAACGACCCGACCGGATTACGCACCTCTTCGGCCTCATCCACCAAATAGTGCTGGGGAATACGCTCCATGATGGTTTCATCATCGGGAGCCTGCACGTTGCGCATCCGATCGAAGAGCGCATCCACATCCCCCTGATTCACTCCATTCTGAGGATCGAACGTAAAGACATGATCCGTATGGCGGGCGCAACGGACAAACTCGCCCGAAATACCGGCATAAGCCTCCGTAATCCGCACGCCGAGTTTCTCCTCCACTTCGGCAATAGCCTCCCGAATAGCGTTTCCCGCCTGTTCGATGTTATCGATCCGACCGGCATTGACTCCTTCTACCGGTTTGGATGCCACAGCCTCGATACTCAACGAACCGTTTTCCTGTTTCGCTCCGACCAAGACCACCACATTGGACGAACCGAGGTCGATGGCAACCGTATAACTCTTCTTTTCCACTGTATCCTATCTCTTTTTTTTATTCATTTCTTTTTACCAGCAAACCACTTGGCCCTCGAACCGGACATCGATCGTCTTGTAACGATCCCATCCGAAACGGCTCAATCCCTTGCGATAAAACTTCAGCAACTTGTCGAATTTTTGCTCCATATTGTCCAAGCGGCCGAAGCGGATCGTATAGGCTCCGCTGCGAGGGATCAAATCCACTTCGAGAGCCCCGCTATCGGTCGTACGAGCGATGATTTGGACGATCTCCGATTGCCAAAAATCATCCTCTTCGATCCATTTTACAAAGTTAGCGAGTTTCAAGAAATCTTCGTGTCTTTTCAGGATTTTTTTTTGTACAGCCAACTCCGTTTCCTGTTTGGCGGTAATCTTGTCTATCGCCGTCTGAATCACCTGAGCCTCATAGCGGTATTTACGCCTCAACTGTTCCTTGTGCCTGCGCAACTCCTTCACCCGTTTCGAGAATGCCTCCGAAGATTCGAACCATCCTTTTTTTATGAACATGCGGCGGACCGCACGGGTATTTTCATCGTTTTGGATCTCGCGCTGATACAGGGGATACTTCTCCCGTTCGAGCGCGGCGATCCGTTCCTGCGATTGACGAATTCGCTCCTGGGTGAACGCCTCGGCACTTCCCACATAAGCGGGCGGGAAAAGCGGACGGTAAGAGCCTGTCACCACAGGGACATAAACGGCCGAATTGCGGGGTACGGCAAAGACATAACCCTCCTCGGTTACATACGAATTGTAACCGTCCAGCAACAGACGCATGAGCGGAGTGCGTTGAGTGACCGAAATATCGAGTGTCCCCGAATAGGAAACCGAGGCATGGGCATCGGATACGAACCCGTTTTCGGATACCAAACGTTCGATCGCACCCAAATCTACCTTTCCGATCTTCTCACCAATCGTCTTGATTCCGCTGCGTGCTACCCACTCCTTGACCGTCGCCCCGGAGACGAGCCTTTTCTGCGAAGTACTGTCCACCACCTCGACCTCGATTCGCTCCACCGCCTGATCGGCACGATGCCGACGCACCCGTCCGCCCGCAAACAGCAGGTAGACGAAAACGGCCGCCCAGAGCAGTCCCAACAACGTATATTTCAAATACTTGTTCATCGGGTCGAGGTCTTGCTATACGTTTCTCCCCATCAGGATTTCAACCGCAAAACTTCGGCCAAAGCCCCGCAGCAGGCATCGATATTGCCGGCTCCGAAGCTGACAACCACATCGGTATCCATCGCGGCGATCCGGTCGGCCAACTCCGCCCGGTCGCACAACGACCAGGGTAGCCGAAGCAACCGCCCGATCATTTCGGACTCGACCCCCTCGATCGGCTCCTCGCGTGCCGGATAGATCGGCAGCAGCACCACTTGATCGGCCTGCGAAAGAGCCTCGGCGAACTCCCGGTAGAAATCCCGCGTACGGGTATAGAGGTGCGGCTGGAAGATGGCCGTCAAGCGCCGTCCGGGAAACATCTTCTTGACCGACGTGATCGTGGCAGCCAACTCGCGCGGATGGTGCGCATAATCATCCATGTAGACCTGACGGGGGGTATTCACATAGAACTCGAATCGCCGTTTCACCCCGGAGAACGAGGCCAGTCCGCGACGGATCCGCTCCTCGTCGAACGGTTCGCCGTCGCGCTGCGTGGCACACCAGAGGGCCGCCACCGCCGCTACGGCATTCTCGACATTGATCCAACCGGGAATTCCGAGACGGCACCCCTTCACGACACGATCGGGCGTCACCAGATCGAAACGATAGTAACCCCCTTCGAGCAGTTCGATGTCACGGGCATAGAAGTCGCAGGGCTCGTCATACGCGTAGCGATAGACCCTCACACCGGGATTGTCGAAGTGCAACTCCACCCCTTGCTTGATTACCAACGCACCGCCGTGGCGGATCTGGCCGACGAACTGCGAAAAGGCCTCCTTCAGCGCCTCGTGCGTCCCGTAGATATCCAGATGGTCCGCATCGGCCGAGGTGATTACCGCCACATCAGGCCACAGACGCAGGAACGAACGGTCGAACTCATCGGCCTCGACCGCCATACGGGCCCCCTTGCCGAGCACCAGGTTGCTCGAAAAGTTTTTCGAAATTCCGCCGAGGAAAGCATTGCCGCCTCCGGTTACCTCGCGGTTGAGCCAGGCGATGAGCGTCGTGGTCGTGGTTTTGCCGTGTGTACCGGCCACCGCCATCACGAACTTACCGTGCGCGAGGTAGCCGAGCATCTGGGAACGTTTGACCACCTTGTATCCGTTACGCTCGAAATAGAGCAGTTCGGCATGGTCCGCCGGGACGGCTGGCGTGTAGACAACGATCGTCTTCTCCGGATTCAGGAACGAACCCGGTATCAGGGAGACCCGCTCCTCGTAGTGGATCAGGGCTCCCTCCCGTTCGAGCGCCTCGGTCAGCGGCGTACAGGTACGGTCGTATCCGGCCACCCGCTTGCCTTCGTGCATGAAGTAACGCGCCAGGGCACTCATGCCGATGCCGCCGATTCCCAAAAAATATACGTTTGAAAACTCTTTCATAACTTTCACTCTATTTACGCCCCTTTTCGAGCTGACGCAGGATCTGATCGACGATCCGATCGGCCGAATCGGCGATGGCCAGCGCCTCGATGTTGCGGCTCAGGGAGGCCAGCCGCTCCCGATCGCCGAGCAACGCCTCGGCCTCCTGCATGGCACTTGCTACGGCCTGCGCGTCGGGGACCAGTCGGGCAGCCCCCTTGTCGGCCAGGGCACGGGCATTCTTGGTCTGATGGTCCTCCGCCACATTGGGCGAGGGGACGAAAATCACGGGTTTCGCCACCAGGCAGAGTTCCGACACGGTGCAGGCTCCGCTGCGCGAGATCACCAAATCGGCCGCCGCATAGGCGTAATCCATCCGGTCGATGAAAGCTCCCTGCCAGATATTTCCGGTCGGGTGGGCCGCCAAAAAATCACGCATCTCCCGCTCGTAGTACTTACCGGTTTGCCAGATCACCTGTACGGGAGCCTTCCCCTCGTGTTTCAGAATCCAGGCTTTCATCATCTCGTTGAGCGTACGTGTACCGAGCGATCCGCCCACAACAAGCAGCACGGGCATCCCCTCCTTCAGTCCGAAATGCGCCAACGCCTCCGTCCGGTCGGCTCCCGTCTTCGAAAAACGGCCCCGAAGCGGATTTCCCGTCATGACCAGCTTCTCCTTCGGGAAGAAGCGCTCCATACCGTCGTACGAAACACAAATCGTCCGGGCCCCCTTGGCCAGGATCTTATTGGTTACACCCGCATAGGAGTTCTGCTCCTGGATGATGGTCGGGACTCCCATCCGCTGAGCTGCCCACAACACCGGGGCACTGGCATATCCGCCGAACCCGACTACAATATCGGCCCCGAAGTCGCGGATTACGCACCGTGCACGCCGAATACTCTTGAGTACCTTGAACGGGACCAACAGATTGTGCCAGTCGAGCCGGCGTTGCATACCGGCAATAGGCAACCCGACGATACGATAGCCCAACTGCGGCACCTTCTCCATCTCCATCTTCCCTTCGGCACCGACAAAAAGGATCTCGACCTGATCGCCCAGACGCCGTTCGAGCGCCTCGGCAACGGCAACGGCCGGGTAGATATGTCCACCCGTACCGCCTCCCGAAACAATGATTTTATACATGACCGTATATTTTTTTAACTTCTCTATCTTCCCCAACTGCCCCGATCGAGCGAGCGGTAATTGATCGCCTCGGCCAGATGTGCCGTACCGATCCGTTCTGCGTGATCCAGATCGGCGATCGTCCTTGCGACCTTGATGATCCGGTCATAGGCACGCGCCGAAAGATCCAGACGCACCATCGCCTGTTCGAGCAGCCGTCGCGCCTCGTCCGAAAGCGGACAGAATTCGCGCAGCATCTTTGCATTCATCATGGCGTTCGTATAGATGCCCGGCACCTCGCGGAACCGTTCGGCCTGCACCTTCCGCGCCCGGATGACCCGCTCGCGGATCGCCGCACTCGACTCGGCGGGGCGGCTCTCCGAAATCTCGCCGATGGCCACCGGTGTCACCTCCACCTGCAGGTCGATGCGGTCGAGCAGCGGACCCGAAATACGCCCCATATAGCGGTGCACCGCTCCGGGCGGACAGGTACACTCCCGGCTCGGATGGTTGTAGTAACCGCACGGACAGGGATTCATTGCCGCCACGAGGGTGAAATTGGCAGGATATTCGACGCTGTATTTCGCCCGCGACACGACGATCTTCTTATCCTCGAGCGGCTGGCGGAGCACCTCCAGCACACTGCGCCCGAATTCGGGCAGCTCATCCAGGAAGAGGACTCCGTTGTGGGCCAGCGACACCTCGCCCGGCTGGGGCGACTGTCCCCCGCCGATGAGCGCCACCTGCGAGGTCATGTGGTGCGGAGCCCGGAAAGGACGCTGCCACAGCAACCCCCGCACCGAACCCAGTTTCCCGGCCACCGAATGGATTTTGGTCGTCTCCAGCGCCTCCTCCACACTCAACGGCGGCAGGATGGTCGGAATCCGTCGGGCCAACATCGTCTTGCCCGATCCGGGAGCCCCGATCATCAGGACGTTATGCCCGCCCGCCGCAGCGATCTCCAACGCCCGCTTGACGGCGCTCTGCCCCTTGACATCGGCAAAATCCTCGGCATAGCGGCCCGACTCGACCTCCGATGCCTTCATATCCATCGGGACGACAGGCTCGAACACACGCTGTCCGTTCAGCAGGTCGATCACCTCGCTCAGGGTTTGCAGGCCATAGACCTCCAACCCCTCGACCACAGCTGCTTCGGCTGCATTTCCGGCCGGAACGATCAGATGGCGCAACCCCTCCTCACGCGCCTTGGCCGCAATGGGCAGCACTCCGCGCACCGGCCGCAGCGAACCGTCAAGCGACAACTCGCCCACGAGCATCGTCTGCTCCAGCATCCGGTCGTTCACCTCGCCCATCGCCGCCAGAATCCCGACAGCAATCGGCAGGTCGAAACCGGCCCCCTCCTTGCGCAGGTCGGCCGGAGCCAGGTTCACGACGATCTTGCGCCCCGACATCTTGCGGCCCGAATTCTCAAAAGCCGCCCGGATACGCTGTTCGCTCTCCTTGACGGCATTGTCGGGCAGGCCGACCAGATAGAGTCCCAGTCCGCCGCCCGTGAGATTTACCTCGACGGTCACCTTCAGGGCATCGATTCCGACAATAGCCCCTGCATATGTTTTGACAAACATTCTCCTTTTCTCTCCTTTTCAAACATCCCCTGTCGGGACGTATCCATCGATTCCTCTCGAAGGGAGAACTCCCGTCTAACCCTTAAAACGGCTCCTCTTCGGTCAAATCGACCGCTCCGGTTGCAATCGGACGTGTCGCGAACTCATCGGGAATTCCGCTCATCGAGCTCAATCCGGCATTCGAGTCACTCGCCACATCCTCGTACTGTCCCATCGACGAACGCGACCCGCCCGACTCCGGCAGCAGCGTCTCGTCCACATCGGCAAAACGCGCCTGATCCTTCAGGAAGCGCAGGTTCACGTCCGTAACGGCACCGTTACGGTGCTTGGCGATGATGATCTCGGCCATGCCCGCTGTCGGCATACCGTTCTCGTCCTGCGTAATGCCGTAATACTCGGGACGGTGGATAAAGGCCACGATATCGGCATCCTGCTCGATGGCACCCGACTCTCGCAGGTCGGAGAGCTGCGGGCGTTTCGAGCCGCCGCGCAACTCGGTCGAACGATTCAACTGCGACAGGGCGATGATCGGCACGTTCAACTCCTTGGCGATCGCCTTCAGCGTCCGCGAAATGAACGAGACCTCCTGTTCGCGGTTTCCCTTCGAATCCTGCGCACCGCCGGTCATCAGTTGCAGGTAGTCGATGATAATGATCTGAATATCGTTGTGTATCTTCAGCCGTCGCGCCTTTGAGCGGAACTCGAAGACCGACAGAGCCGGCGTATCGTCGATGTAGAGCGGTGCCGCACCGAGCGGCTTGGTCGCCGATTCGAGGTGGCGCCACTGTTCGGGTGTCAAACGGCCGCTCTTGATATCGTTGGCCGGCAGACCCGTCTCGGCGACGATCAGACGCATCATCAACTGTACCGAGGACATCTCAAGCGAGAAGAAGGCGACGGGACGTTCATGCTCCACGGCCATGTTGCGCGCCATCGAGAGCACGAAAGCAGTCTTACCCATCGACGGGCGGGCCGCCACGATGATCAGGTCCGAAAGCTGCCAACCGAGCGTCACCCGGTCGATGGCCATGAATCCGGATGGCACGCCGTTGAAGGCACTCGTATTCTTCGAAGCCTCCTCGATCTGCATCATGGCTTTGGCCAACAGATCCTTGGCCGACTGCACCGAACGTTTCACGTGTCCCTCGGCCACCTTGAAGATCTCACTCTCGGCAAACCCGATCAGATCCGTTACGTCGGTCGATTCGTCGTACGAACGGCGCTGGATCTCGGTTGCCGAGCGGATCAGCTCCCGCTGGACGTATTTCTGAGCGATGATCTTGGCATGGAACTCCACATTGGCCGCCGAGCCCACCTTCTGGGTCAGCTGTGCCAGGTAAGAGGCTCCGCCCACCTTCTGAAGCTCCTTGCGGACCTTGAGTCGTTCGGTTACCGTATAGAGGTCGATCGGTTTCAACTCGGTCGAGAGCTCCTCGATAGCCCGGTAGATAAGGCGGTGCTCCTCGGTATAGAAGGCATCGGCCGTCAGGAACTCCTGCACGGTAATGATACTGTCCTTCTCGAGCATCAGGGCTCCGAGGACCGCCTCCTCCAGTTCAACGGCCTGCGGAGGCACGTTGCCCGGCGTATCGGTCATCGCTGCAAAGGCCTCGCGGTTACGCGAAGCCGGGGTATATTCTTTAGCCATTTTCAACGTGGATTTTCAACTTTCAAAGGTAGACAAACAAGGCGATATTTCAAAGCGCATCCCTGCTGTTTCCCACTAAAAAACACGAGCCGGCACAGCGGTCTGATTCACATTTTGTTCCAGTACGGAATTCATCAACAAAATGCACCGACCAGAATCGGGACGCTGACTTCCAGCACGATACCGTGCAAAAGGGCCAACGGGACCAGATCGGCTCCCGAATAGCGGGCGATCGAGGGGAGGCAAATATCCATCGACGTAACACCGGCGACCGAGATCGGGGCCATCCGTCCTCCCACCCGGGAAAAGAGCGGCATACCGAACAGGGCGATCATCTCACGGATGACGTTGGTGAGCAGCGCCACCGTTGCCAATTCGGCCGCCCCCTGCACCCCGAGCGAGGCACTCTTCAGGTCGGCAATCAGCACCGACGAGAGCGAATAGTATCCGAATCCGCTTCCCACGGCCAGACAGTCCCTCAGGCTGAGTCCCCGGAGCAGGAATACTCCGAGAACCGAAAAGAGCAGCGTGCCGACGATTGTAAAGAGCGGCAGCAGCAACATCTTCCAACGGAAGGTCCGCAACATATATTGCAGGTCATCGCCGCTGCCGAGTCCCAGCCCGACCAATAGGATCAACAACGAGAGGATCGCCATCGGCAGATCGGGACTAAGCAGCCACGCGGGGGCTATGTCGGCATAGCCGATCGCCACGCCGGCCGCAAAGAATGCAAAAACGATCAGATTCTCTTTCATTGCTCACCTCCTTTCCTGAACACCAGGCGACGTGCGACAAGGACAGCCGCCAAACTGCCAACCACTCCGAGACAAGCAAGCACCACAGCCTGCCAACCGAATAGTCCGAAATCGGCTATCAACTCGCGATTGGATCCGATCGAAACGCCGAAGACGAAAAGCAACGCCCACACGACGAACCGCAAGCCCCGATCCGCTTTCCGGACCAACGGCCAGCGACGGAGCAGATACCCTGCTCCGACTCCCATAAAAAGCAGAAAAACGATACGAAACATAAACGAATGACAGTTAAAAATACCGGCCCGGAACAGATAAAAGGCTGCCTCCGGCCGGAAGGTGAAAACAAACAGACAGGACAGCAGGCAGACCGTACCAGAAATGGTACGCAACCTGCGCCGTCCAGAGGCAAAGATAAGAAAATCCACTCTCTCTCCCAAAAGGGAATATGTATCGCTTAAATAATTACTAACTACTGGAATAGGGTCTATCGGTCGAACCCGAAATGGTGGTACGAGACGGCCAGAGCCGCCATGCTGATCCGGCACTCCGGCAGGGCTGCCGCCAGCGCCTCAGCACAGGCCAGGAGGGTCGATCCGGTCGTTACGACATCATCGACGAGCAGGATATGCTTCCCGGCCAAAAGATCGGAACGACGAACGGTAAAGAGCCCCTCCACATTCACCCATCGCTCGGCCGTGGAGCGGGTCGTCTGGCTGGGGTTGTTGCGCAGGCGGCGCAACGCCCGGTGAACGACCGGCACACCCAGCCCTTCCGCAATACCTTCGGCCGCATAATCCGCCTGATTGTATCCCCGTCCGAGCAGACGCCGCACATGGAGCGGCACGGGTACGACACAATCGACTCCGGCATAAAGTCCGCTTCGGGCCAGATTGCTTCCGAACCAGCGTCCCAGCTCATAGGCCGTACGCCAGCGGCTCCGGTACTTGAAATCATGAATGGCCCGCTGCCAGGGACTCCCCTGAATAAACCAGATAAAGGCCGAAGCCTGCACCACCGGGAAAAAATCCCGCAACCGGGCAGCCATCGGATTCTCGGCCTTGAGCCAGAACATCGTGCGGGGCACAGTCGTACGGCACACCATGCAGAAGGCACCGTCGCCCTCGGCCAGCGGTCCGCCGCAGACGGGACAGACCGGCGGCAGGAAGAGGCTCTTCAGATCACTGAGGATCGACATCGCAAAAGATTTTAACGCCCTTGTATTCGGGCATCCGTGACAATCGCTCCAACGTCTCGCGCAGGATCCGACGTGCCCGTTCGAACGAGGCTCCCGCCTCCACCTTCAGAAGAAGGTCGGCCAGATACTCACCCCGTACCCGATCGACAGGCGGCGCCGTCGGTCCGAGTACCCGCCGCCCGAAACGCTCCCGCAGGGCCCCTCCCAGGGCAGTGGCGGCCCGACGGAGCACACCCGGATCCCGATGACGCAGTCGGAGGGCAACCAAACGGGCATAGGGAGGATAGAAATATTGTTTGCGCTGGGCAAGTACCTCTCCGGCCATCGCCTCGTAATTATCGGAAACGACCCAACCGATCACCGGGTGGTCCGGCTCGGCCGTCTGTATGATCACCACTCCGGGCATCTCGCGGCGTCCGGCGCGTCCGGCCACCTGCGTCAGCAGCTGATAGGCCCGTTCCGAGGAGCGGAAATCGGGATTGTTCAGCATATTGTCGGCATTCAGCACCCCGACAAGCTCGACACCGCCGAAGTCGAACCCCTTGGTAATCATCTGCGTCCCGATCAGAATATCGCTTGCCCCCTGGGCGAAAGTCTCGACAATCTGCCGAAAAGCCCGCTCCGAAGTAACGCTGTCGCGGTCCAGCCGCGCCACCCGGGCCTGCGGAAAGATACGGGCAATCTCCTCCTCGACCTTCTCCGTGCCGAAGCCCATCGGCGTAAGGGCCGTTACACGGCAATGGGGACATTGTGTCGGCACGCTCTCCGTGTGGCCGCAATAGTGGCACACCATCCGGTTCGCCCCCTTGTGCAGCGTCAGGGTGACGTTGCAGTTCGGGCAACGGGGAGTCCATCCGCACTCGCGACATTCGATATAGGGAGCAAATCCCCGACGGTTCTGGAAGAGCATCACCTGGCCTCCGCCTGCGAGCGTCTCCTCTATCCGATCGAGCAACAGTTTATTGAAATGGGTATGGCGCTCGCCCCGCTTCACCGCCCGGATCGTATCCGAGACCAGGATCTGCGGCTGCTGCGACTCCCCGTAACGTTCCGTCAGAAGAGCACTTCCATACTTGCCCGAACGGGCATTCAGATAACTCTCGAGCGAGGGGGTTGCACTTCCCAGCAGTGTGCGGCACCCGAACAGATGCGCCATCATAACGGCACAATCCCGCGCCTGATAGTAAGGGGGAGGTTCGGTCTGTTTATAGCTGGCATCATGCTCCTCATCCACCACGATCAAGCCCAACTTCCTAAGGGGCAGAAAGATCGCCGACCGTACCCCTACAACCAGCTCGCCCCCCGTGCCATTGTGAAGACGCAGATAGGTCTCGGCCCGTTTCCGGTCGGTCAGCCGGGAGTGATAGGCGATCACCCGTGGACCGAAAACCCGCTCCAACCGTGCAATCAGTTGGGCCGTAAGGGCAATTTCGGGAACAAGCAGCAGGGCCTGCTCTCCACGCGACAGCACATCGGCGATCAGGTGCATATAGATCTCCGTCTTTCCGGAGCCCGTAACACCCCGCAACAGAACTGTCGAGCGGGAGGCAAAGCCCTCCTCGATCTTCGCTTTTGCCTCCAGTTGTGCCGGCGAGAGTTCCGGAAGGTGGAAACAGGCCGCAGGCAAAGCCCCCGGTCCCAGCGCCACGCGCTCGGTCTGTATCAGCCACCCCTTGCGAACCAGCGCTGCAAGCGCCGCCCGGTCGGCTGTCAGGCAGCTGCGCGCCACCATGCCGTCGGCCCCGGTCAGGGCGACGACCTGCTCCAGCGCCTCCCGCTGACGAGGCGCCCGGCGGCCGAGGCGCTCCAAAAGGAGCGGACGCTCCGCCCCAGACTTCGCCTCTCCATCCAGCGATAGAAAGAGCTCGCGGCGGGGACAGAATTCATCGGCCGCAAATTCGGCTTCGCCCGATCCGCTCGGTTTGATCAGCGACGGCAAGGCGAAACGCATCACCTCGCCCAGCGTGCACATGTAATAATCCGAAATCCACTCCCAGAACGCCTGTTGCTTCCGATCCACCAGCGGCGTTTCATACAACGTGCGCGAGATCGTCCTGACCCTCCCCGAATCGGGTTTGCGATCGTGCAGCCGCCAGACGATACCCGTATAGATATTATTTCCGGTACGACCGAATGGAACCGCCACGGCCATCCCTTCGCAGAGGGTGAGCCCCTCCGCTACGGCAAAGGTATAAAGCGGCTGCGCCAGAGGCAGTACGATATCGGCATAAAGCATACGGCTGCGTAATTTCGACGAGGTCGGTTTCTTTCGGGTAAAGGTACGGATTATTCAGGGAAAACGAAACACCCCGCCACATTCCTGGCGAGGTGTTTTTCATATTGGATGCAAAAGCGGCCGGGTCGACAGGCCGCACCAGCCATCCACTATTTCTTGCTGGCGGCGCTCAACGTACCGGTTCCGATCATACCGAATCCCTTGCCGTAAACCCCCGTTACGGAGGCTACCGAAATGAAGGCGTTGGGATCGATTCCCTTGATCAGTTTAAGAATATCGGAAGTTTCCCGCTTGCGGCAAAGCACCATGACCACCTGCGAAGGTTCTTTCGTGTACCAACCCATACCGTCGAGCATCGTCACGCCGCGATGCGCCTTCTGCGTGATCTCCTCGGCAATGGCCTCGTACTCGTGGCTGATGATGAGCAGCTGGGTGGACTGCTGCTGGCCGGACAACATCGCATCGGTGGCGAAACTGAAGACGGCCGTCATGATAAAACCGTAAATTACGGTCTCGGGACCGTTGCCCACCAACAGTGAGGCGCAAATGACCGTCGTATCGTGGATCATCACGATCCGGCCGTAGTTGATCGGGCGATATTTGTTGATGATCAAGGCCAGAATATCGACACCTCCGGTCGACCCTCCCTGGCGCAGACACATGAAGATACCTACGCCACAAAGCAAACCGCCCATGATGATCAACAGGATCGGCTCCAGGTTCCCGAAAATACTCAGAGAGTCCGGAGCAATCATGCCTCGTTCCGTCAGCCACATTTGCAACTGGGGAATCTTCGCCTGCCAAAAATTCAGCGTAACGGATATCATGATCACACAGAAGATGGTCTTGATACCGAATTTCCATCCGATAATAAATCCAGCTACAATCAACAACAGCGCATTGATAATCAACGCCATGTCACCGATACTGATCTCAACGCCGAACAAGCTCTTGATGGCGGCCGTGAACACCAGTGCAAGACCCGTTGCACCGCCACCGGTACCGTGAGCCGGGAGGATACAGGCGATCCACGCAAAGGTATAGAAAGAGATACCGATCACCATGATGATATACTCTTTCACCCCGCTTGCGACCTTCTCCAAAGTAATTTTCTCCATAAATACAGGTTATAAACGTTTTAACGGCGCAAATGTACAATTTTTTTCTCCTTGAAAAACATTCCGTCCGATCATTCTTTTTTCAAGCAGCGCCCACAGAGTCGTTCCGCGCGTACGCTCCCAGGGTGTAAGGTGATGATAACGGGCCGGAACCTCGCTCACAATGCGCTCCACCACGATGTCCGGACGCAGTCGGCGGAGGATCTCGACAACCAGATCGAGATACTCGTCAACCGAACGCAGCGTGAACCGTTCGGGACAGACATCATACTCGCGGGCCAACGCCGTCCCTTCGATCAGCTGCAACTGGTGGAACTTGACCGAAGCGATGGGCAGTGCATTGATCCGATCCGTCTGCTCGATCAACATCCGGTCATCCTCACCGGGCAAACCCAGAATGAAATGGGCCCCGACGTGCAGTCCCCGTGCGGCACTTTGCTCCACGGCCCGACGTGCCGTCTCGAAGTCGTGTCCCCGACGGACGGCTCGCAATGTCTCGTCAAAGGTGGATTCGATTCCATACTCAACCGATAGATAATGGCTCTCGGCCAGGGATGCCAGCAGATCCAACTTCCGTTCATCGACACAGTCGGGACGCGTCCCGACAATCAGCCCCGAAATCCGAGGATGCGCCAACGCCTCGGTATAACAGGCCCGCAAGCGGTCGATTGGCCCATAGGTATTGGAGTAGGACTGGAAATAGGCGAGCCGGATCCCTTCGTCCTTTCCCCGCACGGTATTGAAGCGGATCCCCTCGTCGATCTGTTCGGTGATGCTCTTGCGCGGCGAACAATAGGAAGGGGTGAACGCCCTGTTGTCACAGAACGCACACCCCTCCGATCCGATGGTTCCATCCCGGTTCGGGCAGCTGAATCCGGCATCGATCGCAATCTTGCGCACCTTCTCGCCGAAACGCTCCCGGCAATAGGCCGCATAGCTATAAATCGGCCGGTCGTCTCCCCAGGGATGAATCCGTTTCATTTCCCCGTCGCCTACAAGCCCCAATCCGCCGGATTATAGGTATTCTTCGGAGCCTGCGGCACGTTGGCGAAGTAGGTAAAGCCGGTCAATGCCTCCAACTCCTCGATCGAGATCATGTCCCGGGCCTGCGGTTCATGCCCCTTGTCCATGTTGTGGCGCAGGACGAAGGCGGCGCACTTCAACTCGCTGGCCGAGCAATCCTTGACCGACTTGCCGGTAGAGCCGCTCTTCGTACGCAGAATCGCATAGTAGAACATCGAAGGACGGCTCACGTCGCTACGGCCTCCGAACTCGATCCGCGACGAGGTGCAGGTCTTGCCATAGGCATCGGTAAAGGGCTCGAAGTAGGTTCCGACCACAATGTAGGTCGTATCACGGCACACCTGACCGTCCACGAAACCCTCCAGGTTGTTCCAGGCTCCGCCGCCCGTATTGAAGTTCGAGGAGTACTGCGGTGCGATGTTCGAATAGTAGAAAACCTGACGATTGACAGCCGAAGTACAAGTTCGTTCAGCCGATCCAAGCATATGGCCCTTGTTGCAACCACCACCGGTATCCTTGCTGTTATACTGGATATTGGAAGGTATGTTAGGGTCCTTAGCATAAGCATTCGTCCGGTTAGCATCTCCTTCATAACAATTATGACGCGGAGCGGCCACCCACAGCGGGCAGTGGTTTTCGGCACTGAAGCAGACCGTATAGTTACGGGCCTTCTGGCCGCCGACATAGAAGTCCGGACAGATATGGTGGGCGTAGTAGTAGTCGCTGTTCGTCACCTCGATAGGCAGTTCGGCCCAGCCCGTACGATATACCCCGACAGCAGCCGTGGCCGAAGTCGTGAAGGTTGACTCACTGCTCTGGTAGCGGGTTTGACCGACAACGACATACATCCGATAAGTATAGGTGGTCGAAGCGGTAAGCCCCGTCAGCGAGACACTCTTGGAGCCGGGCGTCGCCGTTACCGTGCGCGATGCATACTGGCTCTCCCCGTTTTTCTTGTATTCAAATCCCGCCTCGGTGATGCTCTCTTCCCCCTCGTAGGTGAAACTGCCGCTGATCGTAGCGGTCGTTTCGGTTATTCCAGAAGCATTCAATGCTCCGAATTCAGGATTTACGACCTCACCCGACGAAGTAGTAGTCAATGTAGCGTGTTCACTCTCATAGGACTCTCCACCGATCATCAAATAGGCATAAAATTCATACTTGGTCGTCGGCTCCAGATTCTCCAGCACGAGAGACAGTGGCGAAGAGACCGATGCGACCTCCTGTCGGGAGTACTCCTGATCCGTACTTTTGCGGTAACCGAATCCGGCCGACTCGATCGATGCCTCACCCGCATACGAATAGGCGCATCTCAACTCGACACCATTCTCCCCGACCGCATCGAACGTCGGAGTCTCGAACCGGGGGTGGGTCGGATCGGGATCCTCTCCTCCTCCCTTCAGGGTTGTAAACGACTGCAAAGGAGTCGATTCAAAACGGGTACCGCCCACAATCGCATAGCAGAACCACAGATATTCGGTCTCGGCCTTCAACCCGGTCAAAGTCTGTCGGGCAATTCCCTTTTCAAAATTTCCACATACTACCTCGACGAATTGTCCGTCCGTCTCCCGATAGGCAAATCCGACCTCCGAAATAGCCGACTCATCTCCAACCGAAATATGAGCCGTCAAAACAGCCTTGTTTGCACTGGGCTGGGCATCCAACCAATCGAACGAAGGAGCCTCCTCACCTGAATCACACGCGACAATCATCCCTGAGAACAGGACGACCATCAGCCAAAAAATCTTTTTCATCATAAAGTAAATTTCCTTACAATATATATTTTCAGAATTCAAAAAATCTTACTCTCGTTCCGCGACCTTTACTCACGCTGTTTGGAGTCGATCCAAATCGTCACGGGGCCATCATTGACCAATTCGACCTGCATCTCGGCACCGAACTCTCCGGTGGCAACCTCCCGGCCAAGCGCCGTACTCACACTACGTGCAAACTGTTCGTACAACGGACGGGAAACAGGTTCCGGAGCCGCCTTGATATAGGAGGGGCGGTTGCCCTTGCGGGTCGAGGCGTGCAGTGTGAACTGGCTCACCACCAACACCTCACCACCGATCTGCTGCACATCGAGGTTCATAACGCCCTGTTCGTCATCAAAGATCCGGAGCCGCACCAGTTTACCGGTCAGCCACTCGATATCCTCCTCGCCGTCGGCGGCCTCGACCCCGACAAAGACCAGCAATCCCTGTCCGATGGATGACTTGAGGCGACCGTGAATCGAAACGGAGCCCCGTTTTACACGTTGAATTAAAATCCGCATGAAGAAATCTGTTTATTCCTGAGAAAAGAAGGCCCAGAGATTATCTCCGGCCGGAACGGGTGCAACCACCCGCACAGGCTCCTTGCGCACCGGGTGGAGGAACTCCACACAACGGGAGTGGAGCGAAATACCGCCGTCCGGATTCGACCGACGGGCCCCGTACTTCAGATCGCCCCGGATCGGGCAGCCGATTTTGGAGAGCTGAGCCCGGATCTGGTGGTGCCGACCGGTCAGCAGATCGACCTCCACCAGCGTATAGTTCGTGCTTGACCCGATCATCCGGTAACGCAAAAGCGCCTCCTTGGCCCCTGCATGGGGAGACTGAAACGCCTTCGAACGGTTCGTCTTGGGATCGCGCAGGATATAGTGCCGCAATTCGCCCTCTTCGGGTTCGGGCCGGTTTTCAGTGATGGCCCAATAAGTCTTATGGATCTCCCCCTGGCGGATCATCTCGTTCAGGCGGGCCAGCGCTTTCGAGGTCTTTGCAAAGAGTACCGCCCCGCTGACCGGACGGTCAATACGGTGTACAACCCCAAGGAAAACAGCCCCCGGCTTTGCATCCCGACGCTTGATATAGGCCTTGATCTGATCCTCCAGCGCACTCTCTCCCGACGGATCGGGCTGCACCAGATCGCCGCAATGTTTGTTGACAACCAGCAGATGGTTATCCTCATAAAGGATATCGTCGGGTTTGAACATAACGCAAAGCGGTTAGAGCTTAAATGTGAAGGGAAGCAGCCGCACGGCGGAATCCACGACCGAGGCCGTACCGCCGCCACTCATGATGATGCGGATGGGTGATCCCTGACGACGCTCGACATCGAGCAGCACCTGACGGCACTGGCCACAGGGATAACACTCCCGATCGGAGGGCATCGATGCAATGGCCAACTCCACGATCGGGTCGTCGGCATGACACGCCTCAGCGTGGAAAAGCAGGGAGCGTTCGGCACACATACCGGCCGGAAAGACCTCGCTCTCCTGATTGCCGCCATAAAGTATCTTACCGCTACGAAGACGTGCAGCCGCACCTACCCGGAATTTGGAATAGGGAGCATAGGCACGCTCCACGGCTTTCTGAGCCTCTTCCACCAACTCTCGCTGCTCGGTCGGCATCTGGTCGATGGAGGCGTAATGTTGATATTCGAAACTGAATTTCTCTTCCATAAATTCCCGTTATTAAAGAAGGTAAAGTGGTCAAAGGTAAGCCGAATCATTGAAAAATCAAAATTCAGCTTACCTTTTTAATAAAAAATCTGTAAAACACGTCGTGCTACTCCAGCACGAACTTGGTCTGGACGGTATGCTCCACCCGAATCTTCTTGAATTCAAGCGTTGGCTCAGCAACCTTCATCTCACTATTGGCACTCATGTACATCGCACTGTCCGCATACCGTGCAACACCACGATAGCCACTTATGTCATAAATATAAAAGCATTTACCGATCTTTTGGCCAACAGCTCCAGCCAATGATTCGGCCGTTTTTTTCGCATTCGCCATCGCCTCGGCACGCACCTGATCCTTGTAACGCTCAATCTCGGTATTATCTACCCGGGCAATCGAGATATCCGAAATTCCCAGCCCGTCGAGTGCCGCATAAACAGCCGCCACCTCTTTCGACGTATTCAGTTTCAACTCATAGGAAGCGGTAGTCAGTGTATTGTTCTTCTTAAAGAACACACTGTTCATATCCGACATCTTGAGCTGTTTCTCGACATCGATTCCCAACTGGCTGAATGCCTCGATCATCTGCCGCTGCTGGGTCTCCACCGTGATCTTTCCCTTCGAATCGCGCTCGTTGATCACAATCGAAAGATAGAATTCATCGGGGTCGACCTCCATTTCCGCATATCCCTCCACCTGAACGTAACTGGGATAAGCCTCCTGAACCTGCGCCATGGCCGTTACGGACAAAACAAGCGCCGCCACCAAAAACACGATCTTTTTCATAATTCACCTTCTATTTTAAGTTTATGAATCGATTCTTCCAAAATTAACCGATGCCGACAGCCCCCTTTGCACTCCTACCGGCGGACAAGTTTGACCACATTCTCGACGTGGTGCGTATGCGGGAACATATCGACCGGCTGCACCGCCTCGACCCGGTAGTCGGCATCGAGCAGCGCCAGGTCGCGCGCCTGCGTGGCCGGATTGCAGCTCACATAGACGATCCGCCGGGGTGCGGCCCGCCGGATCACCTCGATCACCGGCTCATCGACACCGGCACGCGGCGGATCGAGAATGATGACATCCGGACGGCCGTTGCGCTGTACGAATTCGTCGCTCAGCACCGCCTTCATGTCTCCGGCATAGAAAACCGTATTTTCGATCCCGTTCAGCTGCGAATTGATGCGGGCATCCTCAATCGCCTCGGGGACATACTCCACGCCAACCACCTTCGCGCAGCGTGCCGCACAGAAGTTGGCGATCGTTCCCGTTCCCGTATAGAGGTCGTACAACACCTCACCGCCCGCAAGGTCGGCAAATTCGCGTGCCACCTTGTAGAGCTCGTACGCCTGCTCTGAATTGGTCTGGTAGAAGGACTTGGGCCCTACCTTGAACTGCAACCCCTCCATCCGTTCGATGATATGATCCTTGCCCCGGTAGCAAACCGGCGCGAGATCGGCGATCGAATCGTTCAGCTTGTCGTTCACCACATAGAAGAGCGAGGTGATCTGCGGGAAGGTTTCACCGAGGTGGTCGAGCAACGCCGTGATCTTCTCCCGCTCGTCGGCATGGAAGACCACGATCACCATCACCTCGCCCGTCGAGGCGGTCCGCACCACCATGCCGCGCATCAGCCCGCTGTGCTGGCGGGCGTTATGGAACGTATAGCCGTGTTCGAGACAGAAACGCTTGGTCTCAAGGCGGATTGCGTTCGAGGGTTCGGGCTGCAACCAGCACTTGTCGATATCGAGCACCTTGTCGAACATGCCGGGAATATGGAATCCCAACGCCGGCGTAGCCTCCAGATCGCCCCCTTCAGCCACCTCCTCGTAGGTGAGCCAACGGCGGTCGGCAAAGGTGAATTCGAGTTTGTTGCGGTAAAATTGGGTCTTTTTCGAAGGCAGACACTCCGCAATGGGAGGCAGGGAGACCTTGCCGATACGCGTCAGCTGGTCGCGGACCTGTTCGGTCTTGAAACGCAACTGCTCCTCGTAGGGGAGATTCTGCCACTTGCAACCGCCGCACACCCCGAAATGGGCACAGAACGGTTCGACACGGATCGGGGAGCGTTTGACGTAACGCACCACGTATCCCTCCATATAGCGGCGACGTTTGCAGCGGATCTGTACATCCACCACATCGCCCGGAACGGTCATCGGAACGAAAACAACCACGTCGTTATAGCGTCCCATCGCCTTGCCTTCGGCAGCCAGCGTTGTAATTTCGAGCCCCTCGATCAGGGGGTAATTCGCTTTCTTTCGAGCCATCGTTCAAATTGTGTTCGGATTTTTTCGAAACGGAGAGCAAAGGTACGAAAAATTCGCATCATCGACCACTTCCGTCCCTGCGTGCCTTCGCTTTTTCACGCAGCCGTCCGGCCCAGAATCCGATTCCGAAGGGGACACCCAGGACGATCACGGCAAACAGGACGATCCAGACGAGCAATTTGCTCACCAGCGCCGGGATGCGGTCCATCGCACGCTGCACCGCCTCGTCGACCGCCTCGCGCGCCTGGAGGATCATTGCCTCCCGTTCTGCCGAAACGTAGGCCTGCAACTCCATCCGCTGTCGGTCGATATCAGCAAAGGCGTTGTCCACCGCCCCGTTCAGGGTATGGATCAATGCCGAGAACTCCTCATTCAGACTCGCCCCGATATAGTCGGCAATCTGAGGCATGTGTTCAGCCACCAGCACGAGCCGGTCGAAATTCTGCTCCAGACTGTCGAGCTGCGCCATCAGGCGACTCCGCACGCTGTCCTGCTCCATCTGCAGTTCAAAGATATCCTTCGACCAGGTGATGCTGTTGACCGTCTGGGCGGACTGTCCTCCGAACCGGTCGCCCAGGTCGGCAATTACATCCGAGACCGACCCGACGTTATACTGCGGCTCCACACCGTTTGCACGCAGGAACTCGATCCACGGCAACGTGGTATTGACCGGAGTAAACTGCGAGGCCGTTACGGGGTTGGCCGTCATGTATTCGGCAACGAAGCGCTCCATCAGCCGGTACTTCTCTTCGGGCAGCAGGTTTGCGGCCAGACGTCCCGCCTTTTTGCTCAACCGGGCCGCCACGGTACGGGCAAGCGGAGTCTGCTCCCTGAAAAGGAGCGAATCGGGCAGACGGCAAAAAGCGCTGTCCATCCGCACGCACAGCAACCACGTGTCGAGCAACGCCACGTCAGGCGTGGATTGCATGGCCGCGGCAACGGCCGCCCGTGTCGATTGCATCTTCCACCGGATGGCACGGATCCGCACCGAAATATCGGGGGCTGTCGAGACGATCGAATCGGCCGTGCGGGTGATCTCATCCGAAAGGTCGTAATAAAATCCGCGCGTCATCGTCCGCACGTTTACCTCCTCGGTCGACAGCGGAGGATTTCCCGTATCGACGGAAAATCTGAACAGCGAACAGCCGCCAAGCGTCAGCAGGAGCGATCCCGACAGCAACAATTTCAACAATTTGTATTTCATACACTTATTCTCACGACACAGACTACGATATCCTGCAATCGGAACGCCGGTGCAGGGTATTTCCCCCGCACTCCGATTTCAAATGTAGCAATAATCCGCGAAATATCGTTATATTTGTACCTTAATAAAAAACACACAACGCATTTCCGTATGAAAATCGCCTGTCTGACCTTCAACCCCATCTGTGAGAATACCTATGTGGTCTGGGACCACACCAAGGAGTGTGTCATCATCGATGCCGGCAACAGCAACCCCAAAGAGGATGCCGCGCTGGACGGGTTCATCGCACAGCACGAGTTGAAACCCGTCGCTGCCGTCAATACACACGGCCATTTCGACCACACACTGGGAGTCGAGCACCTGCGCCGGCAGTACGGCATACCGTTCATCCTCTCGGGCAAGGATGCCTTCCTGATCGATGCCTGTGAGGTGGGATCGAGCATCTACGGAGTGAAGATCGGGGCCATGCCCTCGATCGACACCGACATGGATACCCTCGATGAGATCCGTTTCGGAGAGACCTCGCTGAAGATCATCCCTACGCCGGGACACACTCCCGGACACGTATCCCTCTTCGAGCCGCAGTCGAAAGCGCTTTTCACGGGCGACACGCTCTTCCGCGAGAGCATCGGACGCACGGACCTTCCGGGCGGCGACTACTCGTGGATCATGCGTTCGATCCTGGACAAGATCATCCCGCTGGGCGACGACGTACAGGTCTATCCCGGCCACGGCCCCGAGACCTCGATCGGACACGAGGTGCTCTACAACCCCTTCATCGTCGAGGTGCTCAACCAGGAGGTAAACTACAAAAACTAAACGCTGCGTGCTCGGTCGCCTGCTCCATAAAGCGCTCTATCGGATGTTGCCGCTCGAAGGTTATCTGCGGGTGGTGAGCGCCCTCTTTTTCCTCAGCTACCGTCTTCGCCTCGGCCGCCGAAGCCGGGCCACCGAATATGTCTATCACCTGCCCCGCCTGGTACGCCCCGGCGACACCGTGATCGACATCGGTGCCAACCTCGGCTACTATGCCCGACCGCTCTCGCGACTGGTCGGCCTCACCGGAAAGGTCTATGCCGTCGAACCGGTACCGGTCGTCTGCCGAGTGCTGCGTCACAACCTGCAACGCTGTCCGAACGTCGAAATCCTCAACTACGCGCTGGGCACCGAGACGAAAACCGTCGCCATGAGCAATGACTCGGCCGAGAAGAGCGGCTACCTCGGTACCGGACAGAACTTCGTCGGGGAGTCGGCCTCGTCACACGCCGTGAGCTTCACGGCCCAGATGCGCCGGGGCAGCGAACTCTTCGCCACACTCGACCGCCTCGACTTCATCAAGTGCGACGTCGAGGGGTATGAACTGCACATCATGCGGGAGATACGCCCGCTGCTGGAGCATTTCCGACCGACGGTGCTGATCGAAACCGGCGGAGAGAACCGGCAACAGATCATCGCCCTCTTCACGGAGCTGGGCTATCGGGGCTATACGCTCGTGAATGGAGCGGAGCGCCCCCTTACACCCGATACAGACAAGGACATCATTTTCCGACAAGCATAACCAGACCATGAGAATAGATATTCTGACCGTTGTTCCCGAACTGCTCACTTCGCCGCTGAACGAGTCGATCCTCAAGCGTGCGCAGGAGAAAGGGTTGGTCGAGATCCATATCCACAACCTGCGGGACTACACCTTCGACAAACGCCGCACCACGGACGACTATCCTTTCGGCGGTGAGGCCGGCATGGTGATGAAGCCCGAACCGATCTTCCGCTGCATCGAGGCACTGAAGGCCGAGCGCGACTACGACGAGGTGATCTACACCTCGCCCGACGGCATCCGCTACGACCAGCATGAGGCCAACCGCCTCTCGACGCTCGAAAATATCATCATCCTCTGCGGCCACTACAAGGGGATCGACTACCGCATCCGCGAACACCTGATCACGCGCGAGATCTCGATCGGAGACTACGTCCTGACCGGAGGCGAACTGGCCGCCTGCATCATCGCCGACTCGGTGGTGCGGATCATTCCCGGGGCGATCGGCGACGAGGCCTCGGCCCTGACCGACTGTTTCCAGGACAACCTGCTGGCTCCGCCGGTCTATACCCGTCCCGCGGAGTTCAACGGCTGGCGCGTACCCGACGTACTGCTGTCGGGCAACTTCGCCCAAATCGAGAAGTGGCAGGAGGAGCAATCGTGGGAACGCACCAAACGGCTCCGTCCCGACCTGTTACCCAAAGAAGAATAAGCAATAAAAACATGAAATATTACCTGATAGCCGGCGAACCGTCGGGAGACCTGCACGGTTCGAACCTGATCCATGGCCTGAAGGGGGCAGATCCCGAGGCGCAGTTCCGTTTCTGGGGCGGTGACAAGATGGCCGAGGCCGGAGGCCAGGATAACCTGGCAAAACACTACAAGGAGACCTCGTTTTTCGGCATCGTCGAGGTGGTCCGAAACCTGCGGACGATCAAGCGCCAGCTGCTCGAATGCCAGCAGGATCTGCTGCACTTCGCCCCTGACGTGCTGATTCTGATCGACTATCCGGGCTTCAACATGAAGATGGCCCGCTTCGCCAAGGAGCACGGTATCCGGGTCTTCTACTATATCGCCCCGAAAGTGTGGGCATGGCGCGAGTGGAGGGTCAAGTCGATCCAGCGCTACGTGGACGAGCTCTTCATCATCTTCCCCTTCGAGCGGGAGTACTTCCCCAAGCACGGTATTCAACCCATCTTCGAGGGGAATCCGCTGGTGGATGCCATCGAAGCGCGGCGCCCGTCGCTCCCCTCGCCCGAAGAGTTCCGCCGCCGCCACGGACTGGACCAGCGTCCGATCGTGGCACTGCTGGCCGGCAGCCGCCGGGGCGAAATCAAGGCCAACCTGCCGCTGATGGCCGATCTGGCCCGCCGCTTTCCCGAACGGCAGTTTGTCGTAACGGGCGTTTCGTGGCTCGACCGCTCGCTCTATGAGCAACAGATCGGCGACAGCGGCATCCGCTACGTCTGCGACCAGACCTACGAGACCCTCGCTGCGGCCGAAGCGGCCGTGGTAACCTCCGGAACGGCAACCCTCGAAACGGCGCTGCTGAATGTTCCCGAAGTGGTTGTCTACCGCACCCTCTGGTTCCAGGTCAAGTTGCGGCCCTATGTGCTGAAGGTACCCTACGTTTCGCTGGTAAACCTCAACCTGGGATGCGAATCGGTCGCCGAGATCATCCAGTCGGACATGGACATCACGCGGGCCGAAAAGGAGTTGCGCGCCATCCTTCCGGGCGGCGAGAAACGCACCCGGATGCTCGAAGAGTTCGCCCGCCTGAGAGCCATCATCGGAGGCCCCGGGGCAAGCACCCGATTTGCCCTCCGCATGGTCGAACTGTTGAAAAAGAAGCGATAAAACCCCATTGCGATGAAAATCATCTGTATCGGTCGCAACTACGCTGACCATGTCAGGGAGCTGCATAATACGGCAGGCGGTCCAGACGGACTTCCGACGGAGCCGGTCTTCTTCCTGAAACCGGATACGGCCCTGCTGCGCAACAACGATCCGTTCTACATCCCGTCGTTCTCCCGCGACCTGCACTACGAGTGCGAACTGGTCGTGCGAATCAACCGGGTCGGCAAATGCATCGAAGAGCGCTTTGCCCACCGCTATTACGACGAGGTAGGTTTGGGCATCGACTTCACGGCCCGCGACCTGCAGCGCGAAGCGATCGCCAAGGGGCTTCCCTGGGAGCGAGCCAAGGGATTCGACCACTCGGCCGCCCTCTCTCCGGAGTTCATCCCGCTCGCCGAACTGGGAGGCGACGTGCAACGGCTGCACTTCGAACTGGCCATCAACGGCCAGGTGCGCCAACAGGGCGACACCTCGCAGATGCTCTTCGGGGTCAACCGTCTGATCAGCTACATATCGCAATACATCACCTTGAAAATCGGCGACCTGCTCTACACGGGAACCCCGGTCGGAGTCGGTCCCGTCCATCCGGGCGACAACCTGCGCGCTACGCTCGAAGGACGCACCCTGCTCGATTTCGACATTCGATAATCAACGGAAACTGTCATGCTGCTGCACGAAAAACTGAAACCCTACCGACTGATCCTCGCCTCGCAGTCCCCCCGACGTCGGGAACTGCTTGCCGAGAGCGGCCTGCCATTCGAACTGGCACCCCGTTACGGGTGCGAGGAGATCTATCCCCCGACGCTGCCCGTCACCCAGGTTCCGCGCTACCTCTCGCAACTGAAAAGCCGCGCCTTTCCGCGCCCTCTCTCCGATGGGGAGATCCTGCTGACGGCCGACACCGTCGTATTGCTCGACGGGCGGATCCTCGGCAAACCGAAGGATCGCGAGGATGCCATCCGGATGCTGCACGCCCTCTCCGGACGGTGCCATACGGTCATCTCGGGCGTGACGCTGCGTACGAACAAACGCCGCCGGAGCTTCTCGGTACGGAGCGACGTCTGGATGCGTCCGCTCACCGACGAGGAGATTGTCTTCTATGTCGACAACTACCACCCGATGGACAAGGCCGGCAGCTACGGCATCCAGGAGTGGATAGGCTATGCCGCCATCGAAAGGATCCGGGGATCGTTCTTCAACGTAATGGGACTCCCGATCCAACGTGTCTACACCGAACTTAACCAATTCATTTCATAAAAAATTCATGAAACGTATCATTTCGACTCTCTGTTTCGCGCTGCTCGCACTCACCTCCTTCGCCGACGAAGGAATGTGGCTGCCCAGCCTGATCTCGTCGCGCATCGACGACATGCGCGCCAAAGGTTTCCAACTGACCGCCGAAGACATCTACAGCATCAACCAAGCCTCTCTGAAGGATGCCGTAATGCTGTTCGACGACGGATGTACGGCCGAGCTGATCTCCCGGGACGGTCTTCTGATCACCAACCACCACTGTGGATACGACGCGATCCAGCGCCTCTCGTCGGTCGAGCACGACTACCTTACCGACGGTTTCTGGGCCATGTCCCGCGAAGAGGAGCTCCCGAACGAAAACCTCAACGTGAAGTTCCTCAAACGGATGGAGGATGTAACGGAGCGTCTAGCTGCAGGCGAGACCCCGGAGCAGATCATCGAAGAGGCTTGTGAAAACGGCCGCTACAAAGCCTCGATCGAGCAGATGTACTACGGCAACCAGCAGTTCCTGTTCGTCTATGAGCAGTTCGACGACGTACGTCTGGTCGGCACCCCCCCCTCGTCGATCGGCAAGTTCGGCGGCGATACCGACAACTGGGCTTGGCCCCGCCACACGGGAGACTTCTCGATGTTCCGTATCTATGCCGACAAGGATAACCGTCCGGCAGCCTACTCCCCCGACAACGTTCCTTACCGCTCGGCTGCTCACTTCAAAATATCGACCAAAGGGATCCAGGAGGGCGACTTCACGATGATCTACGGATTCCCCGGATCGACCCAGGAGTACATCATCTCGGATGCCGTGGATTACATCGTTCACCGTTCGGACCCGATGAAGATCCGCGTACGTACCAAACGACTCGATCTGATCAACGCCGCACAGGCGAAAGACCCGGCCATGCGTATCCGCTATGCCGCAGTCAATGCAAGCATCGCCAACGCCTGGAAGAAGTGGCAGGGCGAGGCGCTGGGCCTCGAGCGTCTGAATACGGTGCAGAGCAAGCGGGAGTATGAGGAGGCCTTCGAGCGCTGGGCTGCCGACAAACCGGAATACCGCGACGTAGTGAAGGAGCTGAAGAAGGAGTATGCCCGTATCTTCGACATCTACTTCACCCTCGAGTTGATGAGCGAGACGATCCGTACGTCCCAGCTGACCAACGTATATCTCCGTTCGGAACTGGGCGACGAACTCTTCCCGCAGGTTCAGGCTCTTAACCGGGAACTTTTCCGGACGCTCTATCGCGAATACTACGACAACTGCCCCGAAGGCTATATGGTGCCGCTCTTCGCCGCCAAAGTGGAGCGTTTCGGATCACCCGAGGCCTATGCCGAACATATGTTCTCGCTGACCAACCGTGAGGATGACGTAAAAGAGGTCGAGGAGCTGAATGCTTTGCTGTCCGACATCAAGACGACGGTAGGCAAACTGGTCGAGCAGTTGGGGACCAACAGCCTGCGCAACCTGAACAGCGCCCGTCTGAACGAGCTCTATACGACCTACGTAAAGGGACTGCGTGAATGGGATGCCGAGCGTGCCTTCTATCCCGATGCCAACCTGACCCTGCGCGTGGCTTACGGCAAGGTCGGCGGCTACCACTACGCCGATGCCGTTTACCATAAATATTATACGACGGCAGAGGGTATTCTGGCCAAGGACAACCCGGAGATTTACGACTACAACATTCCGCAGCGGCTGCGCGAGATTATCGCCGAGAAAGACTACGGCCGCTGGGGCGTGGAGATCGACGGCCGGATCACCGTACCGGTCTGCTTCCTGGCCGACAACCACACCACGGGCGGCAACTCCGGATCGCCGGTGCTGAACGGACGCGGCGAGCTGATCGGCGTGAACTTCGACCGTACGTGGCTCTCCACGATGAGCGACATCGCCTTCGACCCGGCTTTCTGCCGCAACATCGCACTCGACATCCGCTACGTACTCTTCGTGATCGACCGGATCGGAAATGCATCCTACCTGTTCGACGAGATGGATTTCGCCGAATAGGCTCTTTCGCGAAAGACAAAAATTGCCGGAACGAAATGCGTACCGGCAATTTTTTCGTCCATTATTTTGCTAAAAACAAAATAGTCGCTATATTTGCACACCTAAAAATCCCTGTCAAGGGAGGAATGCCCAGGTGGTGAAATTGGTAGACACGCTACTTTGAGGGGGTAGTGAACATTAGTTCGTGCAAGTTCGAGTCTTGTCCTGGGCACCAGAAACCGCGTCAGACGAAAGTTTGACGCGGTTTCGCTTTTTCCGACATTCGCCAGGCCAACGAGGCAGCCCGTGGTTAAGGCACTCTCCGAGGCGGACAATACAATACTATCACGGAGGAGGTTATACCCGGAATTCTATTTCTACATGAGGCGCACCGGTCGCCGGGATAAACTCTGAGACAGAATCGACAAGCGGGCGCAGGTATTGCACGGGAAAGAAAAAATCATACCTTTGTATATCGTTTCCCCGAACACCCCCGCATGAAACCCACAGACGAAAAACAACCGGCCGAAACTCCGGAAACGGAGTCCGACATAAAACCGGAGAAGACTCCGACACGGTGGTCGGTGTGGAGGCAGCGCCTCCGCAAACAGCACACGGCCATGCTGCGCAGAATCGAATATGACCGGCTACGCCGCATCCGCCGCCAAACGGTTCCGAAATACGTTCATTGCAAAAACTGCGGCACACGCCTCGAAGGTATGTACTGTCACCGCTGCGGACAATATGCCCTCGACACAGAACAACCTTTCTGGAAATACATCAAACAATACTTCGAAAACGTCTACCAGTTCGACAGCAAGGTGTGGCAAACGCTGTGGCTCCTGTTCCGCCGTCCGGGGCTTCTGACACGGGAGTTCAACGCCGGGAAAATCAACTCCTATGTCCATCCGCTGCGGCTGTTCATGTTCATATCGGCCCTTTTCTTCCTGGCCGTCGCTTTCTTCATTCCCGAAGCCGACCAGGCTCTCAAATCCAACGAGAAGCAGCTGTCTGACCTGAAAAACCCGATGATTCTCAATGCACTGAAGAATGAGGAGATGACCGGAGGCGGGACACCCGACCGGGATACGGTCGTCTGGGTGGCAAATGCCCGCACGGTATTCGAAGGGCTGGAAGCGCTGGTCGAGGTGCAGGAACAAACCGGCTCCAGCACCCTGCAGGTGCGACTCCCGGCCTACCTCATCAAGGAGGAGTATCTCGTCGCAGTGCCACGAGACTCGATCTTCTGGAGCAACGAGGACCCTCAGCGCCCGGCTGCCCTCTTCAAGCATGACGAGGTGCAACAACTCCACCGCGAAATGATCTATGCCAAGATCATCGGCTGGTTCTCACAATGGTTGCCTGTAATCCTGCTGCTCTTCATTCCTCTCTTCGCTCTGCTGCTCAAAGGATTCTTCCACCGTTCACGGATGCACTACATGGGACACTTCGTCACGGCCCTCCACCTGCACTCCGTGCAGCTCATCCTGATTTTCACCGTACTCCTCGGAGGTCAATGGATTGACCATACCAGGAACTACGCCCTGCTACTGCTCCTGCTCTATCTGCTCCACATGATTTTCGCCTTCCACCGCATCTATGGCGAGAGTTGGGGCAAGACCGCCGTCAAGGCACTCCTGCTCCACGGTCTCTACATACTGGTGATGGCCAGCGTGTTGTTTGCGCTCATCATCTGGCTGCTCCTTCCGCTAATGCAGAGAAGCGGGTGGTAGAAAGAATATGCAGACAAAACAGACACACGGCATCCCGCATAAATAGCCCGAAACACCACAAGGGGGTACTCAAATGCACCTCCAACATACTCAATACACGCTCCCACACGGATATTCGTAATTCGAGATAGGAGAATCTTTAATTCAACTCACATTCATCATGAAAGTCTTGCTAATCAACGGAAGTCCCAAATCGAACGGGAATACCTACCTGGCACTCTCCGAAGTTGCCAGAACACTGGAAGAGAACGGCGTAGAGGCCGAGATCGTCTCGATCGGGACCCAAGCCGTACAGGGGTGCATCGCTTGTGGCAAATGCCGGGAGTTGGGACGATGCGTCTTTCAGGACCTCCTCTACAACCGCATCCGCGAAAAACTGCTTGAGGCGGACGGTCTGATTATCGGATCTCCGGTCTATTATGCCGGGCCGAACGGGTCGCTCTGCGCCCTGCTCGATCGGCTTTTCTACACCTGCTCAAACCGACTCGCCCTCAAACCCGGGGCATCGGTCGCCGTATGCCGTCGCGGTGGTGCGAGCGCCACATTCGACCGGCTGAACAAATACTTCACGATCAACAACATGCCGATCGTCTCCTCGCAGTATTGGAACAGCGTACACGGAGCCGTTCCCGGCGAAGCCGTACGGGATGAGGAGGGGATGCAGACAATGCGCACCCTGGCCCGCAACATGGTATGGATGCTCCGCAACCTAAAATCCGGCACGGCCCCCATCCCCAAACAGGAGGAGTGGCACCCCACAAACTTCATCCGATAAGGGTCGGAGCCATAATTATTCCGTCAAACCGCTAAAAAAGAGGGATAAAATTTGGTTGTTACAAATTTATCCTTTTTATTTGCAGCTGTTAATAGATATATTAAACAATAATATCAAATAAAACTAATAAATTCTCTTTAATATTAATATAAGATCATGAAAGAAACCATCCCTTCCGAAGAGTCGAACATGGAGGAGCGTATCCTCGCCGAAGCGGAGAAACTTTTTTTTGAAAAGGGATTCGCCGCCACCTCGACTACCGAGATCGCCCGACAGGCCGGATGCAACCAGACCCTCGTACACTACTACTTCCGCACCAAGGAGAATCTTTTTACCAAGGTTTTAGGTGGCAAAGTCAAACGGTTCTTCAATGAATTCCTGTCGGTCAATGCCGGCGAGGGTGATTTCGAGACGAAACTTGCCCGCGTCATCGGCAGCCATTTCGACATTATCCGCCAAAACTCCCACATGACGCTCTTCCTGATCACGGAGTTCACCCGCGATCCCCAGCGGCTCGAAGAACTGAAACAGGAACTGGGAGAGCTCCCCTCGCGACTGTTCGGGTCACTGGAAGAGGATCTGAGCCGGGAGATCGCTGCCGGTCGGATTCGGAAGATCGAATTCATCGACCTGTTGATAAACATCATCTCCCTCAACGCCTTTCTGTTCGTCGTCAAACCGCTGTATATGCAGGTCTGCCAACAGGACGACCGTCAGATGCAGCAACTGTTCGATCACCGCAAGGAGGAGATTATCCGCACCATCCTGTCAAGTCTGAGACCATGAAAAAGTTATACACCCTTCTGTTGTGGGGGCTACTTTCTCCCCTCCTCTCGATCAGCCAGCCGCTTACACTCGGAACGTGTTATGAACTGGCCCGGGAAAACTATCCGCTCGTACAGCGATACGGTCTGATCGCCCAAAGCGAACAATACGACCTCAGACACGCCTCGAGCAGCTACCTGCCCCAGATTTCGATCTCTGGAAAGGCCTCCTATCAGACCGACGTAACGACCATTCCCCTTTCGTTGCCCGGCATCGACATTCCCACCATCTCGAAAGACCAATACCAGATCGCAGCCGAGGTGAGCCAGACGATCTGGGACGGCGGGGCGACCCGTGCCGCCCGCAAGACGATCGAGGCACAGGGCGAGGTCGATCGGGCGCAATACGAAGTCGATATGTATGCCCTGCGCGAACGGATCGACAACCTCTACTTCGGCATTCTGCTTCTCGACGAACAGTTACGGATCAATACCCTCTTTCTCAACGATCTGGAGGTAACCCTCCGCCGCCTGTCGAGTTACATGGAGAACGGTGTGGCCAACCAGGCCGATCTGGATCTGGTTCTCGTCGAGCAACTCGGTGCCAAACAGGCCCGCACACAACTCGAAGCCAATCGCAAGGCCTACCTGACAATGCTCTCGGCTTTCGTCGGGCAGCCGCTCGATGCAGATACACGGCTCGAGAAACCCTCTCCGGAATCGGATCCACGTATCGGATCGGCCGAACTGCGTCCCGAAATGGCCTTGTTCAATGCCATGCAGCAGCAACTCGAAGAGCGCCGCAAAAGCATCCGCTCGACGACAATGCCCCGCATCGGACTCTTCGTTCAAGGGGGATACGGCCGTCCTGGACTCAATATGCTCGAAAATGATTTCAAACCGTTTGCCATTGCCGGTGTCCGACTCTCCTGGAATTTCGGAGGATTTTACACGCGCCGCAGCGATATGCGCAAAATCGACGTAGGCCTCCAACAGATAGAAATAAACCGCGAGGTATTCCTCTTCAACAACAACCTCCGGCAACTCCAGCTCGATGCCCAATACCGGAAGTATCGGGATATCATGCAGGATGACGAGCAGATCATCCTGCTGCGGGAGAACATTGTCCGCAGTTCGGAAGCCCGCCTTGCGAACGGCACCATCGACGTATCGGATCTGATGCGCGACCTGATCGCCGTACAGAATGCACGGGCAAACAAGGCTGTCCACGAGATCGAAATGTTGCAAACCATATACGGAATCAAAAACCTTACGAACAACTGACCATGAAAAAAATGCCGACTCTCTGCATCGCGGCCGCTATGCTGGCCGGATGCAACCCCAATAAATACCCCTATGACGCCTCCGGGACCTTCGAAGCGACCGAGGTTATCGTTTCGGCCGAAACGTCCGGACGCCTTCAATGGTTCTCCGTCGAGGAGGGAGACCGCCTCGAAGCCGGAGAGGAGATCGGTCTGATCGATACGATCCAACTCTATCTGAGCAAACGGCAGCTCCAGGCAAGCCGCCAGGCGGTCGGCAGCCGCACGCTCGACATACCCCGTCAGATCGCAGCGCTCGAACAACAGATAGCCACCCAACAGCACGAGAAGGAGCGTATCGAGCGGCTGATTGCGGCCGATGCGGCCAACACCAAGCAACTCGACGACATCAACTCGTCCATTGCCGTGCTGGAACGCCAGCTGGCTGCCCAGACCGAATCGCTGCAGAGCAGCAACAAGAGTATCTCGGGGGAGATGAGCGGAGTGGAGGCACAGATCGCCAGCGTGGAGGACCGCATCCAGCGCAGCCGCATCAAAAGCCCGATTCAGGGAACCGTACTGGTGAAGTATGCCGAGGAGAGCGAATTCACCTCGACCGGAATGCCGCTCTTCAAGGTTGCCGATCTGGACCAGATGATCCTGCGGGCCTACGTCACCTCCGGCGAGCTCACGCAGCTCAAGATCGGACAGCAGGTAAAGGTCCACACCGACTTCGGCGACAACCAGAGCCGTGAATACACCGGCACGGTAAGTTGGATCTCGGACCAAGCCGAATTCACCCCGAAGACGATCCAGACCAAGGACGAACGGGAGAATCTGGTCTACGCCGTAAAGATTGCCGTCGAGAATGACGGCTATATCAAAATCGGCATGTATGCCGACGTAACCTTCTAAATCCGGATACACATGGCAGCCATCGAAGTCGACCGTATCGAAAAGAGCTACGGGAAGGTTAAGGCCCTGCACGGGGTGAGTCTCGAAGTTGCCGAAGGGGAACTATTCGGGCTGATCGGCCCGGACGGTGCCGGTAAGACGACCCTGCAACAGATCCTCGCAACGCTCCTGCTGCCCGACCGGGGAGAGGCGCGGGTTGCCGGATTCGACGTGGTACGGGAGTATCGCGAGATTCGCCGGCGGGTTGGCTATATGCCGGGACGTTTCTCACTCTACCAGGACCTTACGGTCGAGGAGAACCTGAACTTCTTTGCCACCGTCTTCCACACGAGTGTCGAAGAGAACTACCACCTTGTCCGCGACATCTACCGACAGCTGGAGCCCTTCAAACGGCGGCGGGCAGGGGCCCTTTCGGGTGGCATGAAGCAGAAACTGGCACTCTGCTGTGCCCTGATCCACCAACCGCAGGTACTTCTGCTGGACGAGCCTACCACGGGTGTCGATCCCGTCTCGCGCAAGGAGTTCTGGGAGATGCTCCACCGCCTGAAGGAGCAGCGCATCACCATTCTGGTATCGACCCCCTACATGGACGAGGCGAGCCGCTGCGACCGGATTGCCCTGATGAGCAACGGACGTTTCCTGACCCTCGACACGCCACAGGCGATCGTCGGCGCACAGACCGCCACCTTCTGGTCGGTCGAAGGGGAGCGGATGCCGCAGCTGCTCAAAGCGCTGCGTGAGATTCCCGAAGTGAAAAGCGCCTTCGCATTCGGCGACGTACACCACATAACCGTTGCCGAGGGGTTCACCACGGCACAACTCGGGCAGGCTCTCGCACAAAAGGGATTCGAGGGGTGCACCATTCGCCCCATCGAGCCGAACATCGAGGATGCCTACATGAATCTGGCTAAGAAATAGAACATGGAACAGACCGTCATACTGACCGAGAATTTGACCAAACGTTTCGGCAACTTCACGGCTGTCGACCACATCTCGTTCGAGGTGCATCGGGGCGAGATCTTCGGATTCCTCGGAGCCAACGGAGCCGGGAAAACGACCGCGATGCGGATGCTCTGCGGCTTGAGCCGTCCGAGCGAAGGCCGGGGCAGCGTCGCCGGATTCGACATCGCCCGCCAACCGGAACAGATCAAACGCAACATCGGCTACATGAGCCAGAAATTCTCGCTCTACGAGGATCTGAAGGTGTGGGAGAACATCCGGCTCTTCGGTGGAATTTACGGGCTCAGCGAACGACAGATCGCCGAAGGGACCGACCGGTTGCTGCGCACGCTCGACTTCGAGGCCGAGCGCAACACGCTGGTCAAGTCGCTTCCACTGGGCTGGAAACAGAAGCTGGCCTTCTCGGTGGCCATCTTCCACGCACCGAAGATCGTCTTCCTGGACGAGCCGACCGGTGGTGTCGATCCCTCTACGCGCCGACAGTTCTGGGAGCTGATCTATGACGCGGCCGAGCGGGGAATCACCGTCTTTGTCACCACCCACTACATGGACGAAGCGGAGTACTGCAACCGCGTCTCGATCATGGTCGACGGACGCATCGAGGCGCTCGACTCCCCGCGCGAGCTGAAACGCCGGTTTCAGGCCGAAAGCATGGATCAGGTTTTCACCCAACTGGCCCGTCGGGCAAAAAGATCGGAGGGATAGGCCATGAAACAGTTCTTCTCATTCGTGGGCAAGGAGTTCCGCCACATCTTCCGCGACCGGCGAACCATGTTGATCCTGCTGGCGATGCCTGTCGTACTGATCATTCTCTTCGGATTCGCGATCACCACCGAGGTGAACCATGTCCGACTGGCCGTTTACGCCCCGTCGAACGACGAACTGACACGTCGGATCACCGAACGCTTCTCCGCGAACGACTATTTCGATATCGTGGAGACGGTACGCGACCCGAAACAGATCGACGCGTTGTTCCGTCGGAACAGGATCGATGCCGTACTGCTCTTCGGACATGACTTTCAGAACGACCTGATGCACACGGGACAAGGGACGGCTCGCCTGATCGTGGACGGCAGCGAGCCCAACTCGGCCTCCATGATGACAACCTATGCCGAAAACATCCTGGCCGGATACCGTGCCGAACTGGCCGCCGAAAACGCGACTTCCCTTTCGCCCACGATCCTTCCCCAGGTGAAGCTGCTCTACAACCCGCAGATGAAGAGCGCCTACTCGTTCGTACCGGGAGTGATGGGACTCATCCTGATCCTGATCTGCGCCATGATGACCTCCATCTCGATCGTCCGCGAAAAGGAGCGCGGATCGATGGAGGTGTTGCTCGTCTCGCCCGTGCGCCCGATCGCCATCATCCTGGCCAAGGTAGTCCCCTATTTCTGCATCTCGACCGTCAACCTGATCTCGATCCTGCTGCTGACCGTCTACGTGCTGAAGGTTCCGATCGAAGGGAGCCTCTTCTGGCTCTCACTCCTTTCGCTTGTCTATATTTTCGTCGCCCTGGCGATGGGCCTGCTCATCTCCTCCCTGCTCGCCACCCAGGTAACGGCCATGATCGCCTCGGGACTGCTTCTGATGCTCCCCGTGATGGTTCTTTCGGGCATGATCTTCCCCATCGAGAATATGCCGGGCATCCTGCAGGCGCTTTCGACGATTGTCCCGGCACGCTGGTATGTGGCGGGAATCAAAAAGATCATGATCGAAGGACTGCCCGTCTCATACGTGCTGAAAGAGTTGGGAATCCTCTCCCTGATGGCCCTCCTGCTGATTACAGCCAGCCTCAAAACCTTTAAAAACAGACTCGAATAGCCATGTTGAAATTCCTGTTGGAAAAAGAGTTCAAGCAATTCATCCGCAATCCGTTCCTGCCCCGGCTGGTTCTGCTCATCCCGGTCATGATGCTGCTCGTACTGCCCTGGGCCGCCGACCTCAACACGAAGCACGTCCGGCTGGCCGTGGTCGATCGCGACGGCTCGCCTTATTCCCAGCGGCTCGTCCGCAAAGCAACCTCATCGGACTACTTCCTGCTCTACGAGCAGTTCGGCTGCTACCGAGAGGCACTGCACGCCGTCGAGATGGGCGAAGCGGACCTCATTCTGGAGATCCCCCGACACTTCGAGCGCGACCTGATCCGCGAAAAAATAACAGACGTATTGATTGCAGCCAACACGGTCAATGGAACCAAAGGCCTGCTGGGCAGCTCCTACCTGGCCCGTATTCTGGCCGATTTCACCCGCGAGATCTCGGTCGAACAGGGGGCTGGCATCCAAATAACGACGCGGACCCCGCAACTGGAGGTAATTCCCGAAGTGCGTTACAACCCCCAGATGGACTATAAGCGATTCATGGTCCCGGCCTTCATGGTGATCCTGATGACCCTCATCTGCGGTTTCCTGCCGGCCCTTAACGTGGTGACGGAGAAGGAGGTCGGCACGATCGAGCAGATCAACGTCACCCCCGTCGGGCGCACCGTCTTCATTCTGGCCAAACTCATCCCCTACTGGATCATGGGATTTATCGTCCTGACGATCGGTATGCTCATCGCCTGGCTCGTCTACGGGATCACACCGGCGGGAAGCCTGCTGACCATCTATGCCGCCTTCGTGGTCTATGTGGTCGCCCTCTCCGGATTCGGCATTGTCATCTCGAACCACTCCTCGACCATGCAGCAGGCCATGTTCCTCACCTTCTTCTTCATGATCATCTTCGTGCTGCTGAGCGGCATCTTCACCCCGATCAGCAGTATGCCCGCCTGGGCACAGGGGATCACCCTCTTCAACCCGCTCAGATACTTCGTAACCATCATCCGAAGCGTCTTCTTCAAGGCCAGTTCAGTGGCCGACCTGGGGATCGACTTTCTCGCTCTGGGCTGTTTCGCCATCGTATCGAACGTCTGGGCCGTAGTCAGTTACCGTAAAAGTTCATGACAACAAAAAACGCCCTCCGCATGGAGGGCGTTTTTACAAGATAGAGAGCCTGTCAGGTGAACAGCACATAGGCGGCGGGGATCAACAGTCCCACGAGCAGGAACCACTTGCCGCGGCCGAGAAAACCCTTCCGTCCCGGCACCATGAAGAGGCCCGACACGGCGAAGAAGATCAGCGACACGGCAAACAGATCGGCCATGAAACTCCACCCCTCGACCCGGTTGTAGTGCAGCTTGTTGATCCAATAGACCAACTCCCGCTTGCGGTGCATCTCGTAGTCGAGTGTGCCATCGGCTGCGTTATAGACCCCGATGCCCCCCTGCAGCATCAGTCGCGAATGGTCCGTGTCGATCGGCCTTATGTTTCGCAAGGCCGGGCGGGAGGTGTCCTCCTGCCAGAGGGCTGCCAGCTGCTTCTGATCGAGTCCGACCGGGAAGGTCAGGGTATAGGAGGAGCTCCGGTAGGCAGGATCCTTACCGCTCATGTGGGTCAGCAGGATTCCCGAGATCGCATAGACGAGGCAGATACCCACCATCAGGTATCCCAGATCGCGATGGATGATACGCAGCCAGCGGCGCACGTCGTTACTCTTCCACCACCTCATAATCCACGCCGTCCAGGTAGTACACCGAATAGTGATCCTTGCCGTTGGCCTCCATCCAGGCCTTCATCTCCGCAAGGTTGGCCTGCTCCGAAGCACACGCCTCGACGGATCCGTCCTCCTGACGCATCCGCTCGTCGAGATCCTTCTCCATCTGGGCCAGATACTCCCGACTGAGGCGGTTCTCACGCAAGATACCGCGGATGGCGAGCTCCGCACCGATCAGCTCCCGGTTGAACCCGCTGATCTTTCCTCCGGCCTCAACCCGCATCGAGGTCTTCTGGCTGTCGCCGACGATGAAACAACGGCGACCGGAGTGTTTGCAGGTATGCGTCACGAATCCACGGACGATCACCTCCTGACCGACCAGCGAATCGGCCACCGGCAGCAACTCGTCGAGTTTATACGAAGGGGTCGTCTCGGCTTCCGTCCGCTGTTCGGCAACCGCCGCCTCTTTCTTTGCATTCGGATTATTCCCGCAGGAGACCGCAAAGGCCAGCAATGCGGCGAAAAAAAGTAATTTTCTCATGGTATTGAACTGTTTGAATAAAACTTCCTGTTTACAACCGGACAAAGGAACGGATAATCGCGCCTCGGGACAATCGCCACAAATAGGGATTTTCCCGAAAAGAGTCACTCCGGCAAAGCGATTCGGGTTACAAAATAAACAAACAAATCGGATCTCTTTGTATTTTTGTAAAAATATCTCCAGACAATGAGCTACGAAAAAGGATACGTGACGTTCAACTACTCGGACATCATCTTCAGCTACTACTTCGACGATGACTGTCTCTGTGCGAAGATGGTTCGCGATCACTGTCTGGTCTATGTCCATTCGGGAGAGTACCTGCTCAAAGAGGGTGATCGGACCGTGACGGTGGGGCCGGGCCAGTGTGTCTTCATCCGGCGCGACAATAGGATCAACATGGTCAAGAAGCCCGGCAAGGAGGAGCCCTTCCGGGGAATCTTCATGCTTCTCAAACGCAACTTCCTGCGGGAGGTTTACCAGCGGTTCGAGAAGAGGGAGTTGCCATCCGACATCCGCAAACCGTCGCAAAGCGTAATCCTGCTTCCCGAAACCCCCGAGATCAAGGGTCTCTTCCTCTCGATGATCCCCTACTTCGACTCCGCCGTACAACCCTCGGAGGAGATCATGCAGCTCAAACTGCTCGAAGGGGTTTACGCCCTGCTGCACACCGACCAAAGTTTCTTCCCGACACTCTTCGATTTCACCGAACCGTGGAAGATCGACATCCTCGACTTCCTGAACGAGAACTACATGTACGACCTTACGCTCGAGGAGATCGCCTCCTTTACCGGCCGCAGCCTTTCGACCTTCAAACGCGACTTCAAGAAGGTCAGTGACCTGTCGCCCGAAAAGTGGCTGATCCGCCGCCGGCTCGAAGCAGCCAGAGAGATGCTGCACCAGACCGACAAGTCCGTTTCGGACGTATCGGCCGAAGTGGGGTTCAAGAATCTCTCCCACTTCTCGGCCGCATTCAAGCGTCAGTTCGGGAAATCGCCCAGAAGTTCCGGACAATAAACGAGAAGCGGGTTGCAACGATATATGTTGCGACCCGCTTCTCTTACTCTCAAAATACTACTTGGCCGTAAAGAGCCATCGGATACCGCACAGGATCGTATGGCGATCCATGCGGGGTGTACTCTGGAAGGGACCCATATAGTCGGTCGTCACGTAGTTGTAAACCAGATGAAGCCGCATATCGGAGAGATACTTCCGTCCGATGAAGGGATAAAACTCGACGGCGGCCTGCACGCCGAAACTCTGCAAGATGTTGGCATCAAACTGGTTGTCGCGGCGCAAATCCCATACGCCCTTGACGATCGGGCACCACTTTCCCACCCGGTAACGGAGATTGACCGAGGCCGACTGGTCTCGGGCCTCACGGCGTCCCAGATCGGGCGAGATCTCATCGTAGAGCACGTTATACGTTCCGATATAATAGTCCATCTCGGAGGTAAACGCCCCGGCATTGACCTGCAAACCGGTGGTCACCCAACTGTAAAGTTTTGACGAGGAGTGTTGCAGCGCCATATAGCCCAGCCGGGTATTCAAAGCACCCTCCAGGAAACTGCCGGCCCACGACAAACTTCCGGCCAGCGCCTTATTCTCATACCGGCTCTCGGCGAACTGCGGGCGTCCCGAATTGAATACCTGCAGGTTGAGCGTCTGTCCCAGGAAATTATAGGCGATGTTGGCTCCGATCTGATAGCAGTCGAAAGTGGCATTGGCCCGGGTTGAGAGATAGTTGTCCGCCGGGTTGTACTCATACTCGAAGGCTGCCAGCTGGACCGGCTGCTTGCCGACCGTCAGCGTCCAGTTCCGCCGCTTGCCCAGATCGAAGGCCAACCACATCTGGTCGGTCGCCTTCGAAAGGCCATCCGAAGCGATCTCCTGCGAAACGTTGAGACGATGGACCAGTTTATAGCGGATTCCCGGCGTGATTTCGCCATCCAGACAGAGTTTGAGCGCCTGAGCCTCGAACTGGAACACCTCCTGTTCGGCATCGGTCATGTATTTCAGATCGAAACGCGTATCGAGCCGAATGTGCAGTTTGTCATTGTTCCGCTCGGCCGACTCCGACTCGCTCTCCTGTGCAAAAGAGAGGGTTCGGAGAGCGAATGTGAAAAGTAATAGAAGAAACAGCGTCTTTTTCATAATCATCATTCTTTGGGATAGAAGGCCCCCGAAAATACCAGGACTATTCGGGGTAGAAGAACCTCGTTCGAATTATCCGGGTCCAAAAGAACAACTTTTCTGCGAACAATGCAATCTTTTCACCCATTCTCTCACAGAAATCATCCTCCCCCGGAATCGGGAAGAGCAATTCGTCTCACTCAAATACACTCTCCTTTTTTATTGAAAACGAAATAATTGTCCTGTTCTTGTTCTAAAAAATGAAAAAATCCATACCTTTGCACCGATTCGGTTCCATTCCAGCTTTCAGCCGGAGCGGATTAAAAAGGGAATGCCGTGAGATTCGGCGACAATACCCGTTGCTGTATGTTCCTGTCCCCCACCGGGGAACACATGAAGTTTTAACATTCTTGGCCACTGTCCCCCGTCGGATGGGAAGGCGTTAAAACCGGAACAAGTCAGAAGACCTGCCGAGATCGAGACAGATTTACACACTGCGGGGGTCGGTGAGAAATCGGACAATGATTCATTCTCCGCTTTTTTAAACGAATGCGACCCGAAGATTCGGGGTGCCATACAACCGTCCGCAGCGTTCGAACGAATGGACGTTTGCATATACGATGTTACGACGCTGGATTTACATAATCCTCCTGGGAATAGGAGTCCTGCTGACGGCCTGCATGGAACCCATCGCCATTTCGACCGAAGAACTCGAAAGCGGAGGCCCCGATGGCATAGGCGATCCCACCGGCATGGGACTTTTCATCACCAACGAAGGGAACTTCATGTACGGGAATGCCACCCTCTCCTATTACGACCCTCAGAAAAAAACGGTGCAAAACGAAATCTTCGCCCGGGCAAACGGCATGCTGCTGGGCGACGTGGCGCAATCGATGGTCGTCCGCAACGGAATCGGCTGGGTAGTGGTGAACAACTCCGGCGTGATCTTCGCCATCGATGTCAAGACCTTCAAGGAGGTCGGACGCATCACCGGCTTCACCTCGCCCCGTTACATACACTTCCTGAGCGAAGAGAAGGCCTATGTAACCCAGTTGTGGGATCCCCGCATCTACATCGTCAATCCGAAGAGCTACTCCATCACCGGATATGTCGAAACCGACATGAACTTCCAAAACGGATCGACCGAACAGATGGTGCAATACGGGAAATATATCTTCACCAACTGCTGGTCCTACCAGAACCGCATCCTCAAGATCGATACCGAGACCGATACGGTCGTCGATGAACTGGAGGTGGGCATACAGCCCTCGTCGATCGTACTGGACTGCTACAACAAGTTGTGGGTCATCACCGACGGAGGCTACGAGGGAAGCCCCTACGGAAATGAAGCCCCGACCCTCACCCGCATCGATGCCGAGACCTTCACCATCGAGAAACAATTTGTCTTCGGGATGAACGATTCGCCGCGCTCCCTGCAACTCAACGGCACCGGAGATGAACTCTACTTCATCAACGGTGCGGTCTGGAAGATGTCCGTCACGGATGACCTGCTACCAATCCGGCCGCTTGTTGAAGAGGGGGATGCCAACTTCTACGCCCTGACGGTCAATCCGGTCAATTCGGAGGTCTATGTCTCCGACGCGATCGACTATGTGCAGCCGGGAATCATCTACCGCTACTCGCCCGAAGGGGAGTTGCTCGATACGTTCCATGTTAAAATCACCCCCGGCTCCTTCTGCTGGTTGTAATTTGGAATCAAAAAACACAACACAATGATAAAACGGTTTTACATACTGATCTGGATCCTGTTGGGCACACTTGCCTCGTGCAACAAAGACGAAGTGATCACCGACGATACGCCCAAGGCCCCCGAAATCGAATTGGAG
Source organism: Candidatus Alistipes avicola (assembly GCA_019118565.1). Taxonomy (GTDB): domain Bacteria; phylum Bacteroidota; class Bacteroidia; order Bacteroidales; family Rikenellaceae; genus Alistipes; species Alistipes avicola. Next base: position 161,501 of record DWYR01000013.1, read on the forward strand.
AAAAACTCCTATACGGCCAAAGTCGGCCGGGAGATCGTCATCTCCCCCACCTACAAGAATACGGGAAATGCGACCTATGCCTGGGTGATGGAGGATACGGGCGAGACGATCTCGACGGAGCCCCAGTTGCGGTACACCTTCTCCGAAAGCAACGAACAACACGGCGGTACGGGCTACTACCTGATGCTAACCGTGACGAACGAAGCCGGCTCCGATTCGGAAGAGTTGCTGGTAAACGTACTCGAAGCGGTTCCGCCCACCATTTCGCTGGCGGTCCCGGCCGAGGGGCTGGAGATCGTACGGGGAGGCACCTATCTGTTCGAACCCGACGTACAGAACAGCGAGAATGCCACCTACCGGTGGGAACTGGGGAAAGTCGGAACGGATGGCGGCGAAGTAGAAATGGAGGTAGTCGGCCAGGAGCCTACCTACGAATTCTGCCAGCAGGAGACGGGCTGCTACCAACTCCGTCTCAGCACCGAGAACGAAGACGGCAGCGACCAACTGACCATTCAGATCGAAGTGGTCGATGCGCTGACCCTCGTGGCGACCGTTGCCCCGATCGGTGCCCGATACGACGGACTGACCCGCACGGTCTCTTCGGACCGGGAACTGGTGCTGAAGCCCTACGTATGGAATGCCAACAATCCGACCTATTCGTGGAGTATCAACGGTCAGGAGGTTGCCTCGACCCTCGAATATACCTACCGACCGAGCGGCGAGGGGAGCCAAAAGATCCTCTTCACGGTAACGGACCGGATTGCCGGAGAGGAGTCGGCGGCAAAGATCACACGACACATCACACGCACCGACCAGATACGTATCACGCTTGAGTTCACGGTCGAATGTTTCGGAGAGGAGTCCTCGCACAAACGCACCGCAACTGGAAGCAACAACGTAAACTGGGAGAAGGTCTATGAGTACACCCCTGCACCGGGACAGTTCATCAACGACGTGAAAACGGGCGGGTTCGCCGGCACGGAGACAACTCCCGAAGCGGCCATTGCCTACGCCGAAGGACGTATGCAGAAAGACCTTTGGGTTTCGCTCGGAGGCTGGGGCGGTTACATCGTCGTGGGATTCGACCACAGTATCGAGAGCAACGGCGGATACCGGGACGGTTACAACTTTTCGATCAAGGGAAATATGTTCGACGGATCCTCCGAACCGGGCGTGGTATGGGTCATGCAGGACACCAACGGCAACTCGCTGCCCGACGACGAGTGGTACGAACTGAAAGGATCAGAATACGGGAAAGCAGAGACGATTCAGGAATATGCGGTAACCTACTACCGTCCGACCTATGCGGGGAGTTCCGTGCAGTGGATCGACAACCGGGGCAATCGCGGCTCGATCGACTACATCGCCACTAACCACACCCAACCGTACTACTATCCCAACTGGATCGTGCCCGATACCTACACATTCTACGGCACTCGTCTGCCGGACAACTACGTAAAGAATCCGGCCACCGGCTATTGGGAAAATATCTCCCATGCCTGGGGATATGCCGACAACTGCGGAGAGGATGCCCTGGATCGAGAAGAGACGGCCGATGCGGCCCCGAACAAGACCTACTTCAAAATCTCGAATGCAATCCATCCGGACGGTACGCCGGCCAACCTGCAATACATCGACTTCATCAAGGTCCAGACCGGAATAAACGGAAAGGCGGGATTGCTGGGCGAGTTGTCAACCGAGGTGATCGGATTCACGGACGAAAACATGAACCAGGGACGATAAAAATCAACCTTCTCGGTCATATCTCTGTCTTAGGAAAAGAGGTCCGACCCTTTACGGGTCGGACCTCTTTTCCTCTGCAAAAAAACGACTCGGATGCAGTTGAGGATAGATCGAACCGATAAATCCGAAGTCGATGAACACCCCTTGACATTCGACATGCAAGCTCCGATTCTATCGCTTACAAGCCCGTCAGGGAATAAAAAGCGTCTCTCTATTTTGAATTTTCAAATAAAAATATTAGTTTTGATTTTATCCGCCTCAATAATTAACTAACTAAAAACATTTTGCGTATGAAAAAACTTGCTCTGATTTTTGCTGTGACAGCGCTCCTTTTCGCCGGATACGGGTGCGAGGACTCCTCCACGGAAAACGCTGTCGTCAAACTCGAATCTCCGAAAATAACACT
>DWYR01000014.1 GCA_019118565.1 Candidatus Alistipes avicola
CCGCAGCCGACAAGCAGGGCCCCGGCATCGACTTCCTCTTTGCCTCGGGAGCGAAGGGAAGCACCCGCAGCCCGGAGGTGAGCTTCACCGACAAAACCGACAAAGGCGGTGAAGACAACTCCTTCCACCACCGCATGAGTCTCATCAAATTCACCTTCAAGCCAGGCGACGGCCTCATTTTCAACGGAATGGAACCTGCTGACTACACGTTGGACGGACTGAAGCACGAAGGCACTTTCGACACGGCTACCGGAACGACTGCCGTAACCGCAGCCGCCGAATCGCCGATTACCATGCAGCTGGGCGGTGCCACCACTTCGCAAGTCATCATTCTCCCGCAGGGAGTGACCACCTCTCTTGACCTTAAAGTGTCTTTCAACGGACTGGACTATACAACCACACTGCCGAATCCATCCAAGCCCGAAGCGAATCAGTTCTCCGCAGGCTATGCCTATACCTACAACATAACGCTCAACAACAAGGGCATCACGGTGGAAGAACCGGAGATTACCCCGTGGGAACCCGGAAATTCGAACGATGTAAGCATCACGCTGTAAGCCCCACATACCGCTGCCCCGACGCATGCGTCAAGCCGGAGCTGCCCATAGACAGTATGGTGCGACGGCCGCCTTCGCAGGCGGCGGCAGCACAAAATGAAAACAAATAAAAAGACAACCCGATATGAAGAAAAGACATTCCATCCATCTGCTTCTTGCCGCAGCCGCACTGCTCCTTGCCACGGCTGCCTGCACGAAGGACGAACTGGCGGACGGTGACCGTCTGCCCGAAGGACAATACCCGCTGGAGATAGCCCGCATCACCCTCGGCGTGGAGGGCGGCGAGGCACAGCCCTGGGGCGCACCGGCGACGCGCGTCAGCGAGAAAGAGGACGGCAACAGCAGCAAGTTTGACGCGGACGACAAGTTCGCCGTACAGATAGACGACAAGGGAGAGGTCGGCACCTACACCGTGCAGAACGATGGCTCCGTCGAAGCCGAAACACCCCTGTATTGGAGCGACAGGGACGAGGCCCACACCGTCACCGCCTGGTACCCCGCCACGGGCGGCACCCTCGACCTCAGCGACCAAAGCCAAAGTCTTGCCTACCTGCTGGGCGGCTCGGGCACGGGCGACTACCTGACACCCGTCACGCTGACCTTTGCCCACCGTCTGGCCAAGGTGCGCGTCACGCCCACCGGCGATGCGCTCGGCGAAGTGCAGAGCCTCCAGCTCTATACCTACACACAGTGTACTTATGAAAAGGGCACGGTAGTGCAAGGCTCGCAAGAGGGCTGGATAGAGATGAAGCGGTGCGAATATACCGAGAACGGCGTCTCCTTCACCTGTTGGGAGGCGAATGTGGTGCCCGGCTACACGATAACCAAGCTGATGGCGAACAACGACAACAAGGAACGCGACCTCTCTGCCGCCATCACCCCCGAAGCGGGCAAGTTCTACAACATCACGCTGGATAAGGACAAGGGATATACCGACGACGGACAGGGCAACTACACCGTGACCTCCGCCGAGGGCCTGAAGAACATCGCCAAGCTGGTGAACGAACAATGGAATTTAGGCATCAATATCACCCTGACGGCCGACATCGACCTGAAGGGCATCGACTGGACGCCGATAGGCATAGACTATAACCACCAATACACCGGCACCTTCGACGGCGGCGGCCATACCATCACGGGGCTGACCGTTACGACGAGTGACCAATATGTGGGTCTGTTCGGCTACATCGGCTCCGGCGGCACGGTGAAGGATGTGACGCTGGAGGAGGTGAAGATAGAAAGCGATAACGAAATGAGCGCTGTCGGCGGCGTGGTGGGATATAGCTATGGCAACATTGAAAACTGCTCGGTGTCGGGCAGCGTCAGCGGCAACTCCACCGCAGGTGGCGTGGTGGGCGCTCAACTGAGCGGTTCCATCACCGGGTGCAGCTCCTCGGCCACAGTGAAGGGCGTGACCTATGCCGGCGGCATAGCGGGATATACGAATGGTGGTGGCTCCCTGACCGGCTGCTATGCTACGGGCAGCATAAGCGTTGAAAATAACACAACAAATGCTGCCTGGGCCGGCGGCGTGGTGGGATCTAACGGAAGCAGCACCCTAACCGCCTGCTATGCCACGGGCAGCGTGACCAGTAGCGGAAGCGGCACCATCTATGCAGGCGGCGTAACGGGAACCAACGATTTTGGCACCCTGACTGCCTGCTACCATGCCAATGGGACTATCAGCTGCCCAGGAGGAACCACAGGCGGCGTGGCGGGACGGAACTACAAGGGCCTCATGCCGTATGGCGGTATCATCACCGCCTGCTACTGGGGAGACAACGGCCAGACACAAGGCATCGGTGAAGACCAGGTAGGTACCGGCGGAACCACCAAGGTGGACGGCACGGATGTTGACTGGATACAAGCCCAAAGCGTCATGAGCAACGCCATCGACGTGTGGAACGGCAGCAATCCCGACAAGCTGTGCAACTGGCACTACGAGAGTACCGATGCAACGACCCCGCCGACACTGGTATCCATAAACTAACCTCCTAATACCTGTCAACGATATGAAACGACATACCATTCATATATTCTCGGTCCTCATGCTGCTGCTCGGTCTTGCGGCCTGCACGCAGCATGATGCGGGACTGTTCGACGAAGGGGCGGATGGTGTCCCCATGATCTTCACCGCCACGGGGCTGGAGCCCGTAGCGGCAACCGCCGGTTCCCGGTCTCCCGTCGACGGCGACTGGCAGGGCGTCTCGTCCGTAGCCGTCATGATGAACGATGAAGTGAAGGCCTACGACGTGACGGCCTCCGCGGCCGACGGCTATGCCTCCGCAACGCTCTCCTCCGACGATCCCCACCTCTGGCGTGCCGGCATGACGAAAGTCACCGTCTCGGCTTGGTTCCCCTATAACGACGGAGAAGAGGGCATACCTGCCGTCAAGGTCAAGGCCGACCAGAGCGAATGGGCCGCCTTCGCCGCCAGCGACCTCATCGTCGCCGACCAGCAGGAGGTGACCTACGATGCCCCTACGCTCACCTTCACCCACTGCACGGCCCTGATACACATCATCCTGAGGAACTGCCCCGACGGGCTGGAGTCCGTGCTGCTGACCGGCCTTTCCGGGGGGGCAACAACCCGAGGTCGATCATACCGCACATGACGGACAACGACACGTACACCGCCCATGTTATTCCGCAAAGCGTGGCACGAGGCACGGCGTTCGTCACCTGCACGTTGGATGACGGCAGAAACTTCACCTGCACGCTGCAGAACGATGTCGAGTGGCAGGCCGGCGGGGAGTACACCTACGAGATATCCCTCATCGCGGCCGGCGCGGGCTACATCTACGACGACGCCACCCACACCTACACCGTCTATAATACCAACGGTCTGCTGGCGTGGAGCGAGGCCGCACGGAACGACCTCTCGCTGAACTGCACCCTTGCCGCCGACATCACCCTGCCCGAGGTGACCGGCGCCGACCCAAGCAACTGGACACCCGTGGGCTATTATGATTATGATAGCGATGTATTCATCGGGTACACCGGCACCTTCGACGGTGGCGGCCATGCCATCATGGGGCTGACCGTCGACCTTCCGAGTCAGGAGTATGTGGGCCTGTTCGGCGTGGTTGGCGAAGAAGGCACGGTGAAGAACCTGACGCTTGCAGGGGCGAAAATTAACGGCAACTGGTATGTCGGCGGTGTGGCGGGATTCAACTTCAGCGGCACCCTGACCGCCTGCTACGCCACGTGCGATGTCAAGGGGACGGGCACCTCTGTCGGCGGCGTGGCGGGTCAGAACTCTGACATTGTGACCGCCTGCTACTGGAGCAACAACCTTGACGCAGGTATCGGCGACGGCAGCGGCGACGTCACGCAGGTCGACGGCACGACCGTTACCTGGGTAGATGCCGTTGGAGAGATGAACTCTGTATTGAATAGTCTCACAACATGGTATTATGAACTCGTCGGCGACAATTTACCTGTATTGATGCAAAGGCAATAAAAAAAACAGCCCGAAAGTTTGGCCGATTGAAGATGAGATAGCCTTAAGACCCAAGCGGGATTCCGGTTCGTCCGGGATGAGTTTCAGCCCGAAAGGGAAAGTCGGCGGAGCAAAGCTCCGCCGATGTTGTAGTGGGGAGCCCGGCTTGCGACCAAAGTCAGAGCCCTGCGGGCGGGTGCAATCTTGTCCTGTCGGGCAAGTTCTCCGACAGAAGAGTACAGCGAGAAAGCGATCGCCCTCAGATACCCCTTCTGTTGGCATTCTCTGCTTCCGGCAGGAGCCTTGTTCGTTGTGAATCCGGGAAAATTTGACTACCTTGCAAAAGCCTTCGGAGAATTCGTCATCGGTTGTGAATCCGTCGGGAAACCGTAGCCGAGTCTCCTGAAAATCAACTGTCAACGAAACAAAAAGATAAAACCATGGCAACAGTAATTCGTATGACGAAGGAATTTTCCTTCGAGTCGGCCCACGCACTGGAGGGATACGACGGCCTTTGCCGCGAGATCCACGGTCACTCCTACCGTTTGTTCGTAACCATCAAGGGCTCGCCCTGCGATGATCCGAACAACCCCAAATACGGGATGGTGATGGATTTCGGCGAACTCAAGCGGATCGTGAACGAGCAGATCCTTTCGCGCCTCGATCACAGCCTCGTGTTGCGCGACTCGCCGCGGAATCGGCCCCTCATCGAACAGTTCTCCGAACGGTTCGACCGGATTGTACGGGTCGACTACCAGCCCACCTGCGAGAACATGCTGGCGGATTTCGCCGCCCGCATCGGGGCCAACCTTCCCTCTCATGTGAAACTGCACGCCCTGCGCCTGCACGAGACGGCAACCTCCTATGCCGAGTGGCTGGCCGAGGACAACCGATAATGCGAACCCCTATGAAGAGACTCTTTCTGGTCGATGCCTATGCGTTGATCTTCAAATATTACTACGCTTTCGTCGGGCGTCCGATGCGCAACCGGGCGGGAATGAATACCTCGGTGGTGTTCGGGTTTACGAAGTTCCTGCGCGATATTCAGAAACGCGAACATCCCGATCTGCTGGGTGTCGCGTTCGATCCGCCGGGGGGCAGCTTCCGGCGCGAGATCTTCCCCCAATACAAGGCCAACCGTCTCGAAACGCCCGAGGATATCCTGCTTTCGGTCCCGTACGTCAAGCGGATCGTCGAGGCGATGTGCATCCCGGTGCTGGAGGTTGCCGGATACGAGGCCGACGATGTGATCGGTACGCTTGCCCATAAGGGGGTCGAGGCCGGTTACGAGGTCTTTATGGTGACCCCCGACAAGGATTACGGCCAGTTGGTGCGACCCCGTTGCAGCATCTACAAACAGAAGGGTAACGACGGACAGATCGAGATCGTCGACGTGGCGGCGATCCAGGAGCGATACGGGATCGACGATCCCGCGCTGGTGCGCGACATCCTGGCCCTGTGGGGCGATGCTTCGGACAACATTCCGGGCGTGCCGGGTATCGGCGAGAAGACCGCCTGCAAGCTGGTGCAGGCGTGGGGCCCGGTTGAGAATATTCTTTCGAATGTCGGACAGATCAAGGGACGACAGGGGGAGAACCTGGCGGCCTGGGGCGACAAGTTGCTGTTGGCCAAAGATCTGACAACGATCCGACTGGATGTGCCGATCGAGCTGCGTGAGGAGGAGCTGACCGTCTGCGCCCCGAAGGTCGATGAGTTGCGGGAGCTCTTTGCCGAGTTGGATTTCCGGCTCTTCATGCAGGAGTTGCCGGGTGCTGCTCCTGTAGTGGCCGCCGAGGCTGCGCCGGCTCCGGCGGAACTCCCGCTGCAAACGAGTGAGCCGGCTCGTACGAAGGGTGCGGCCCGACAGGCGGCGATGGCGGGGCAGGGCGATCTGTTCGCCTCGATGGAGACTCCGGCGGCTGCCGTGGCGCCTGTGCCATCCCATCCCGAAGTGGTGGTGGCAACCTCCGCGGAGGAGTCATTCGAGACGGTTGAAACAACCCCCCATACCTATACGATCGTCCGCGACGCTCAGCAGTTGGCTGCCGTTGTAGCTGAGGTTGCTGCCTATAAGGAGTTTTGTTTCGATACCGAGACTACCGGTTTCGATCTGTTCAGGGATCGGATTGTCGGCCTATCGCTGGCGGTGCGTCCCAACGAAGCGTGGTACGTCCCGTTCGATCCGGCCACGACGGCCGAGTATGCCGAGGTGATCCGCCCGCTCTTTGCCGACGAGTCGATCGCCAAGATCGGCCAGAACATCAAGTTCGACCTGATGGTGTTGCGCCGTATCGGGGTTGAGGTGGCCGGACGGTTGTACGATACGATGATTCTGGACTACCTGATCGATCCCGAATCGCGCCATAACATGGATACGCTGGCGATGCGCTACCTCAATTACCGACCCGTCTCGATCACGACGCTGATCGGCAAGGGGACCCGGCAGCTGACGATGGATCGTGTGCCGCTCGAACAGATTGCCGAGTATGCGGCCGAAGATGCCGACGTGACACTGCGGCTCAAGCAGGCGCTCTGGCCCCGGGTCGAGGAGTTGGGGTTGTCGGGACTCTACCTGGAGATCGAGGAGCCGATGATCGGCGTGCTGGCCGATATCGAAATGGCCGGCGTGCGCATCGATACGGCGGCTTTGGCCGACTATGCCGTGGAACTGAACCGGAAGCTGGCCGCATTGGAGGAGGAGATCCGCCGTCTGGCCGACGAACCTACGCTGAACATCAATTCGGCCCGGCAGCTGGGCGAGGTGCTCTTCGCCAAGATGCGTATTACGGACAAACCGAAGATGACCAGGACGAAGCAGTATTCGACCGACGAGGAGTATCTGCAGAGTTTTGCCCACAAGTACGAAATCGTCGATCGTATCCTCGAATACCGCGGGGTAAAGAAGCTGCTTTCGACCTATGTCGAGGCACTGCCGCAACTGGTCAATCCGGTAACGGGAAAGATACATACATCGTTCAACCAGGCCGTAACAGCTACCGGACGCCTTTCGTCAACCAATCCCAACCTGCAGAACATTCCGATCCGGGACGAACTGGGACGTCGGATCCGCGAGGCCTTCATCCCTTCGGATGAAGATCATCTGCTCTTGTCGGCCGATTACAGCCAGGTTGAGTTGCGCCTGATGGCTCACCTGAGCGAGGACGAAGGGTTGATCGCCGCCTTCGAGGAGGGGCGGGACATCCATGCCGCTACGGCGGCACGCCTCTTCGGCAAGAGTCTTTCGGAGGTGACGAGCGATGAGCGTCGGAAGGCCAAGACAGCCAATTTCGGCATCATATACGGCATTTCGGCTTTCGGTCTGAGCCAGCGGCTCGACATCCCCCGCAAGGAGGCCAAGGAGATTATCGACGGCTATTTTGCCTCCTACCCGAAGGCCAAGGAGTATATGGAGCGGGTTGTGGAGCAGGCGCGTCGCGACGGATACGTTTCGACCATTTTCGGCCGGCGACGCTATCTGAACGATATTTCGTCGCACAATGCCGTTGCCCGCGGGCTGGCCGAGCGGAATGCGATCAACGCCCCGATTCAGGGAAGTGCGGCCGACATCATGAAGCTGGCCATGATCCGTGTCCATCGCCGCTTTCGGCAGGAGCAGATCCGCTCGAAGGTAATCCTGCAGGTTCACGACGAATTGGTGGTGGATATGCTGCGCGAGGAGCAGGAGCGTGTCGTTGCCATCGTATCCGAGGAGATGGAGGCAGCGGCCTCGCTGCGGGTGCGTTTGGTGGCCGAGTGTGGAGTTGGGCGGAACTGGCTCGAAGCCCATTGATCGAGTTGGTATTTATATATGAAATGGAAGCCTCGATACGATTTCGAGGCTTCCATTTTTTTCGAACGCTTCCGTTGTTAGAGGTACGTAAGCGGAAAAGACGTTCGATGCCGGGTATTCGAGGAGACGAAAAAAAAGGACAGGTTTTGAGACCTGTCCTTTTTTCCAGGAAGCAATCCCGTATGTGAGATTACTTCTTCTCCAACGTTTTGTAGGCGGCGTAAGAGATCTTCAGGGCATTTGCACGACGGAGTTCCTGTTTGATATCCGTAATGGTACCCATGGAGATGTTCTCATCGGCTTTCAACGCGATGGTCATCTGGGCACGTTCCGACTCGTTGAGCTTGTCGCGCTCGGCTGCCACGAACTGACCGATGTCTTGGGCCGTCTTAAAAGCATCGTTAAGCTGGATACGGGGGGCGGTGCCGTACTGTGCGGCCCATACGCCCACCGGCTCACCGATGTGGATGTAACTTACCAGTGATTTCTTTTCAAGTTTCTGAACCTCTGTGGCATTCGGGAGGGTATATTTCACGAACAACTCCTGTTCACGCATGGTCGTCGATACCATGAAGAAGAAGAGGATCATGAAGATAACGTCCGGAAGCGAGGCCGTAGAGATCGGGGGCAAATCTTTGTTGCCCTTCTTTTTCATTACTGCCATACTTTTTTACCTCCTATGTCTTTGGGTTCTGCCTCCGAGATACTCATGGGAATCGCTTTGGCCACTACGGCACGAACATCCTCGGGCAGTTCCATGAATTTCTTGTTGAATTTCGCCATGGATACTTCGTCGCGGATCTCGTTGATGGCACGCGTCAACTCATTCTGTACCTGGATATAGGCATTGTACTTGGTCTCTTTGGTTGTTTGCAGGGAGAGAATACCCTTGCTCACCTCAAAGCTCCATTTCGTTCCGTCCGGAAGATCGAACTCCTTGACCTCCTTTTCGGGGAGGTTCTCGTCGTTCGTTGCATTCATGATGAACTCCTTGGCGCGATCCTTCAGCTGGTAGATGGTGATGTACTCCTGCTCTCCGCTTCTACCCACGAGGATATTACCGCTACTGTTGACCAGCACGGGGAGAAGGTTACGTACTTTCACCTTCACATCCTCGGTCTTCTGATCTTCGGGCGGCATAGGAGGCAGGTTACGAGCGATACCCGTATCCACGTTCATCGTCGTAGCCACCAGGAAGAAGATGAGCAACAAGAAAGCGATGTCGGCCATTGAACCGGCATTGATCTCCTGCACTTTTCTTTTATTTATAGCCATTGTGATACTCTATTTGAAAGCTTTGTAGATTTCCGAGAACAAGGCTGCAACTACAGCGCCGCACAGAGCTACATAAGTTACCAGAATACTGCTGTCCGCGATAACGGTTTCGTTATGCGGGAAGAATCCTCCGGTTGCCAGGTCGGGTATCTCGATCGTACGACCGGCTGCAATCAGGTAGGATGCAACGATCACCACGACGATAATGGCCAGTGAGATCAGTGAACCTTTGATACCAGTGGGGTTCTTGAGCATTCCCCATACAGCGCAGAAGAGTGCCGAGACAATGGCGAGAGCGATCAGAATGTAGCTCCAGAGGAGGTTCGCGCTGGTCGCAGCCATTGGTTTTTCCATCTTGCTACCCTCGACTATCATGTAGATGGCCAGACCGGCCGTAATGGCAAGGAGGATGAACAAGAATATGTTTAATAATTTCTTCTTCATAATTGGAATGTGATCTAAAGGTACGCGAATTATTTCTTGTAAGCCGTCAGGATATCCATCAGCGTGATGGACGAATCCTCCATATCGTTTACAAGCGAATCGATCTTCGAAACGATATAGTTGTAGAACAGCTGAAGAATAACCGCAGCGATAAGACCCATCAACGTCGTCAACAGAGCCACCTTGATACCACCTGCAACCAACGTCGGAGAGATATCACCTGCAGCCTGGATTGCATCGAATGCAGCGATCATACCTACTACAGTACCCATAAATCCGAGCATCGGGGACAATGCGATGAACAGACCGATCCAGCTCAGACCCGACTCCATGCGACCGGTCTGTACCGAACCGTAGGAAACAACGGCTTTCTCGACGTTGTCCAGCCCCTGGTCGTAACGATCCAGACCCTGGAAGAAGATCGATGCGATAGGACCGCGCGTGTTGCGGCAAACCTCTTTAGCAGCGTTGATACCACCTTTTTTCAGCGCCTCTTCCATGTTGGCGATGAACTTCTTGGTGTTGATGGTTGCGAAAGTCAGGTAGAGGATACGCTCGATAGCGATAGCAAGACCGACGATCAAGCAGAGCAGGGGCGGGAGCATCCATTCCCAACCACCATCGAGGAACTGACGCATCATCTCCTGGTGCATCGGCTGTGCATCGGCCAGCTGCGTGTCCTCGGCTGCAGTTGCAGCGGGAGCCTCAACCGCTTCGATCGCAGCGGTCTCCTCAGTTGTAGTCGTAGTCGCTTCCTGGGCGAAAGAAGTAACAGTACCGAGCGCGAACGTGGCAGCTGCTACCATCAAGAAAAGTTTTTTCATAATCGGTTAATTAAATTTTGATTAGTTGATCTTTCTCTTTTTTTTGTGTTCGAAAATATGTTTTTTCTTTCAGTCTCGTTCCTCTCCGAAGGCCCGTTCAACGACTGGCCGTGCAAAAAAATGAGTTTTTCGCGGACTCCCCCGTACGCACTTGTTTTATACGTCGCAGTATTAAATGGTTTGTTTACAATGAGTTACATGTACTGCTCCGAATCTCGATGCGCCTGGGTGAGTGTCAATACAACACTTTTAGCTCCGAAATATACGAATTTATTTTTTTTCGCACAATCATTTATCGGGTAAATTCTCCTTTGAGCGGCGTGCGCAGAAGGGCCAGCGCCTCTTCCCGGGAGCGGTTTTCGCCCAATACGTACATGAGTTTGGTGACGGCTGCTTCGGTGGTCATGTCGTGTCCGCTGATTACGCCGATATGCTGTAGTCGGAGGCCGGTTTCGTAGAGTTCCATCATGACCGATCCGCTTTGGCACTGGGTGACGTTCAGGATGAGCACCCCGCGGTCGATGGCCTCTTTCAGGACGCGGATGAACCATTCGCTCGTGGGGGCGTTGCCGGCGCCGAAGGTCTCCAGCACGACACCCTTCAACCCCTCGGCCGAGAGCATGGCCCGCAGCGTGCGCTCTTCGAGTCCGGGGAAGAGTTTGACGATGGCGATGCCGTCGCTCAGGCTGGTGGCGATGCGCAGCGGTTCGTCGTAGCGCTCGGGACGCAGGATCGCCTCCGAGTGGTAGGTGATATTGACACCCACTTCGGCCAGAGCCGGGTAGTTGCACGATCCGAAGGCACTCAGCTCCTCGGAGGAGTGTTTGGTGGTGCGGTTGGCGCGGAAGAGGCTGTTCTGGAAGTAGAGTGAAACCTCCGGGACGGCCGGATGGTCTCCCAGACGGGTCGAGGCGATCTCGATGGCGGTGATCAGATTCTCGCGACCGTCCGTACGCAGTACGCCGATCGGAATCTGACTGCCGGTGAAGACGACCGGTTTGGCCAGGTTTTCGAGCATGAAACTCAGGGCCGATGCCGTGTAGGACATCGTGTCGGTTCCGTGCAGGACGACAAAACCGTCATAACGGGCATAGTTGTCGCGGATGATGGCAGCCAGGTCGAGCCAGTTCTGCGGGTTGATGTTCGACGAGTCGATCACGGGGTCCATCGTCAGTACGTCGATCTCCAGTTCCAGGTGTCGCAACGCCGGGAATTCGTCGTAGATCCCGTTGAAGTCGAAAGGAACGAGAGCCCCGGTTTCAGGATCGGGCTTCATGCCGATGGTGCCGCCCGTATAGACGATCAGAATAGAAGGTTTCATGCGTACAATATGATTACTTATACTATATTATACCGTATTTATAGCGCCGGTCGGAGTCCGAACATACGTTCCGCGTTGCAGGTCGTTTGCCGGGCTACCTCTTCGGCGGAGATCTCTTTCAGCTGGGCTATTTTTTCGCAAATATAAGGAATATATCCTGATTCGTTTCGCTCGCCGCGGTGCGGTACGGGGGTAAGATAGGGGCAGTCGGTCTCCAGCACGAGGTCCGAAAGCTCCATCCGACGGACCGTTTCGGCCAGGGGGCTCTTCTTGAAGGTTATGACACCGCCGATGCCGAAGAGAAAATCGCCTGCCTTTTTCAATTGAATATAGGTATCCACCGAATCCGAGAAGGCATGGAAGATACCCCGCAAGCCTCTTCCCCGGAACGACTCGATCACCTCGACCATCTCTTCAGTCGCATTGCGGGTATGAATCACTACGGGCAAATCGTATTGGAGAGCCCATTCGAGTTGGGTGCGGAACACCTCCAACTGCTGTTGGCGGAAGTCGCTGCTCCAGTAGAAATCCAGTCCGATCTCGCCGATGGCGTAGAAACGCTCGACCGGCGGCTGGCGCAGGTAACCTTCTACGATCGAGAGCTCCTCCTGCCAACGGGGATTGTCATTCACGGAGGTGGGGTGGAGTCCCATCATCGGGAAGCAGTGGTCCGGATATTGTCGGCAGGTGTCGAGCATCCGTTCGTGGCTTTCGGAGTCGATTGCGGGCAGGAGAAGTCGCTCGACACCGGCCTCGATGGCGCGGCGCATGACCTTCTCCCGATCTGCATCGAACTCTTCGGCGTAGATGTGAGAATGGGTATCGATCAGATTTCTCATCTTTTGCTATTTTTTAAAGTCTTATGTAGCGGTTGCCGGGAATTTGCCGTATGGCTCCGGACATTTCGAGTCCGAAGAGCAGTACCGACAACTCCTGTACGGAACGTCCGGTTGCATTACCCAGCTCTTCGACCGAGATCGGGTCGCCAGTATGAAAACAGGCCAGTAGCTCCGCTTCATCACGAGAGAGTTCCACCGAAAGGGCGGATTGTGGTTTGGTCGGCTCTTCGGGACGGGAGAGATCCCACATCAACTCCCGGACAATATCTTCGGCCGAAAGGATCATTTGTGCCTTGCGGTTGCGGATCAGAGCATTGCAACCGAAAGACATGTTGTCGGTCAACCGTCCCGGAACGGCCATGACTGTTCGATTGTAGCTGTCGGCCATCAGCGCCGTGGAGAGTGATCCTCCGTTTACGGGCGACTCCACGACAACGGTCCCTGCGCTCATCCCAGCCAGAATGCGGTTACGGGCCAGGTAGTAACGGCCGTTTTGCTTGGTTTGGGAGTGGAGTTCCGAAATGATGGCCCCACCGTGTTCGATCATATCGCGTGCGATAGCTGTATGCTGGGCCGGGGTGATTTCGGGGAGAACCGATGCAACGACACCGATGGTGGGTATTCCGTAAGCTAGGGCCGCCCGGTGGCAGGCGGTGTCGATGCCGAAGGCCAGTCCGCTTACGATAGCGGTCTCGGAGGAGTGTGTTTCCAGGTCGCTGATCAATTTTTCTGCGATTTGTTGGCCGTAGGGTGTCATTCGACGGGTCCCGACCATGGTGAGGTGATTCTTGCGGAGAACTTCCGGATTTCCCATTACGTACAATACGTGAGGGTAATCGAGGGTTTCGCGTAACAAGGCGGGATAATTTTCGTCCGTGGAAGCAACGGGGGTAATGGTGTGGTGCCGACAATATTTTATTTCGCGTTCGGCGGCCTGAAATGTCGTTTTACGACGGATGTGTTCGATTATGTCGGGATGCAGGGTTCCTTGTCGGGCCAATTCGTCGCTTGTGGCGGAGAAGATTTTTTCAGCCGAGCAGAAGAGGTCGAGCAGATGGGCTATTCCTTTCGGCCCCAACCTGGGGATAAGAGTGAGGGCAATATCTTCGACTGAGGCCACCTTGTTGGAAACGGATTAATCGGAAGTAAAGGTAAATATTCCGTGTAAAAAATGCAAAGTTGTCGATGAAGTTTTGCAGGAAAGAGAAAACTTCTTATATTTGCACATCCGAAGGGAATATATGGTCTGATGGCCGAGTGGCTAGGCAAAGGTCTGCAAAACCTTGTACAGCGGTTCGAGTCCGCTTCAGACCTCACAGAAACCGCGTTGCAGATAGCTGCAACGCGGTTTTCGTTTGGTTTTGTCATACATTTGTAATACGACTATACGATAAAATCGTTCAATTCCTCTTTCAGTAATTTCCAATTCGGGAAATAGCGACTCAGTAGAGTTGTAAATTCTTCATTGTGCAACCGCACCTTAATATGCAGTAATTCATGGACGACGATATATTCGATACAGTGTAGCGGTTTCTTGATCAGTTCCAGATTGAAAATAAGGTTTTGCGTTCGATGATTACAACTGCCCCACAAAGTTTTCATTTGTTTAACCTCCCATTTATTTGCCCGAACATCCAGAATTTTTTCCCATTTGGCAATTAAAGCGGGCAACAGTTTTTTCAACTCTGCACGATACCACTCTTTAAGTATCTCGGCTCTACGTTCCAACGGGCAGTTTTCGCGAACATGCAAAACAAGATATTCGTTCCCTTGCACTTCGACTTTTGCAGGAATATGGTCGTAAACGACTTTCAAACGATACCGTTGTCCTTTGTAATAGTGATTTTCTCCCGAAACATATTCACGAGGCGTCTGGCGGTTTTGATCGAGAATCTGCGACACACGTTGCCTAATCCATGGAAGTTTAGTTATCAGAAATAACCGGACTGCATCTTCCGTCATGGTAAGCGGGGCAGAAACATGTATTCGCGCCTCGGGCGGGTAGATGGTCAAATGCACGTTTTTGATAGCCTTCCACTCAATCTCGGCAGACAGATCGGATAGGGTGATAACAGTCATCAATACTCTTTTTGTGAGATGATAATTTGCATAATATCATCAATCTTGTCTTCTGTCGTGTCAGGTAAAGCATTGCGGACGGCTTTACGCACTGCTTTCATCTTCAATCCGCTGCCGCTTACATCCCTGAAGCCATCTCGGGCATTAGCTTTTACGGCATTGTGTACGCGAATTGCGAGTTCCTCGTTATGATTCAGATTATCGTACAGGGCCCGTTTTCCTTCGGTATCGAGCGTT
The DNA here is from genome assembly GCA_019118565.1 of Candidatus Alistipes avicola. Classification (GTDB taxonomy): domain Bacteria; phylum Bacteroidota; class Bacteroidia; order Bacteroidales; family Rikenellaceae; genus Alistipes; species Alistipes avicola. The sequence goes on from DWYR01000014.1 coordinate 14,809, forward strand.
ATCGGATATTTCGTCCGTGTTTCCGAACGCATTTCTTTGAGCTTCTCGATAAGCCGTTCGATCAACTCTTTATATTGCAATTTTCCATCGTGCTGTTCCTGTAATAATTGATTCAGCAAATCTGACATTCTGTCGAAATAAGCGGGATTGTTTGGTCGCTCGCTGATAATCATCTTGCGCATGTTAGCCGCCAATACCTCGGCAACGGAACGTTCGTTCCGTCGGATATTTTTCGGAAGGGCGTCGATGGCCTCATTTCCGCCGAGATCGAGTAAGTCAAGGAACGACACATCCTCTAAATCCACGAGTTTCTCGCTATCTTCTGCCCGTACATAATTATCGATCAGTTGACGCATAGCTGGGTCGTAGAGTTTCAAATCGAGGACGTCACCGCTTTTGAGTTTTATCTCATCTTTTAGGTCGTTGAAATAATCGACTTGCCGTTTGATTTGTTCCGCTTCCTCTTTCGTATATCCTGCTGCTGTCATTTCATTGGCGATATCTATGTAACGACGGACGAGGGTCGATACTAACTTGTAAAATGTTTCGCGTTTTGCACTATTCGCTTCGCATTCATCCTGTTGTTCCTTGATTGGCGTTGTTTCCGAATAAACGAAATAGGCGAAATATCCGGCTTGCGTTTGCGGATTTACGGGTTCGCACAATGTATATACCGCTTGTATGGCTTCTTCTAACCCTTTGCGTCCCTCGGTCAGACGATTGGTCAGTAAGCCTTGAATATCCGCAGCGTCATATTGATCGAACGCCCCGTTCGTATAATCTTCGATTGCGTTTTTGATAGCACCGAACAAATCTTGATAATCGATAATATAACCGAAATCCTTTTCGTCGCTATCCACTCTGTTCACGCGACAAATCGCCTGAAACAGGTTGTGGTCACGCATCTTTTTGTCGATATACAGGTAGGTAGCCGACGGCGCATCGAATCCGGTGAGCAATTTATCCACGACGATCAGCAGTTTCATATCTGCCGGATGCTCTATGAATTCCTTCTTCGCCCACGCTTCGAACTGTTCGGGCGTGCGGTCGCCGATCATTCTTTTGTAGATTTCGTATTTGGTAAAATCTTCCGTTTCGCCTTCGCCGACGTATTCGTCCTTTACTGACGAACTGTTCGCATCGTAGCTCGTCACAACGGCGCAGTGCCCTTTCAATTCCGTAGATTGGAATACCTCCCAATAGCGACAGGCCTGATAAATAGAGTCGGCTACAAGCATCGCATTGCCGTATCCGCCGGACAAGGCACGCTTGGTGTCCATATCTTGGCATATATCCGCCACGATGCGATGGATACGTTCCTTGCTGCTGAACAATTTTTCCATCTTCGCCCAGCGTGCTTTCAGTAGCGACCGGGCGACCTTGCTCAACCCTGCTGTCTTGGAATCGAACCACTCATCGATCTTTTCGCGCTTGCCGAGGAATTGCTCCACATTCCGGGCTTCGTAGCGTAGGTCGAGGATAACCTTGTCCCGAACGGCTTCGTGGAATTTATAGCTGTGTATGTATGAACCGAATGTCTCGATGGATTTCTTCTTGTCCGTATGCAACAATGGGGTTCCGGTAAAACCGATTAACATGACACGTTCACCCATGATATGCTTCATCGCTTCGTGCAGCATGCCGCCCTGCGAACGATGGCACTCGTCGATAAAGACGTAGATATTGCCTTTGGCTTGAAACCCCTGCGGAAGGTTCTTTGCGACCTCCTCCAAATAGAAATCGAGCGATTTTACCGCTTTCTTCCCTCCGACCGATATGCCGTCGTTGTCGTTTCGGTTGCCGAATTTATGGATGAGGGTGCAAATCAGCCACGGTTCGGCTTCATTGAGCATCGAGACCAATTGTGCTCCGCTTCGGGCGCGTCGGATTTTCTCACCCGCATCCTTGAATCCGGTTTCGATCTGTTTGTCCAGTTCGTCACGATCGGTGATGACGACCACACGGGCATCCACAACATTTTCGCGAATCCACTGTGCCAACCAAACCATCGTAAGACTTTTCCCTGCACCTTGCGAATGCCAGATAATGCCGTTTTCTTTATTACGCACACGTGGTTGCGCCGCCTTGATTGCGAAATATTGATTCGGTCGGGCTGTCTTTTTGCGGCCGCCGTCGAAAATAATAAAATCGTGTATGTATTCCAACAGCCGATGCGGTTCGAAAAATTGCAAAACGCTGCGATCCAGTTCATTTGGATAACGATCTGGTGTAAACAGGGAGGGTTCGCACGGTTCGCCGCACGGTTCTTTCCAACGAAGCCAGAACTTTTCGGGTGTTTTGATTACTCCGTAATGCAGCCCCTCGGTATCATTACCTGCGAACAACAATTGTACGGTCGTAAAGAATCGGGGAATATATTCGTCTTCTTGATTGCGGATGTTCTGACGAATCCCTTCATGAACGGACACCTTGCTGCGTTTGAGCTCGATGACGGCCACGGCGATTCCGTTGACATAAACGACCAGATCGGGGCGGCGGTCGCTTTTGCCTTGTACTGTCACCTCTTCGGCAATCTGAAAATCATTCTCCATCGGGTTCGCCCAATCGATAAGGTGTACCATCTTTTTGTGCTCCGATACTTCCGACTGCACGTTTACGCCATAACGCAGCAATGTATAGACCTCATGGTTGGCGTTGTACAAACCTATGCCGATATTGGCCGCTGCTTGTTTGAGTTTCGCAACGGCCTTGTCGATCTCCTTATCGGCATAACTCCGTCTCTTCAAATAACGACGCAACAACGCCTCCTCTACATTCGCATTGTCTTCGCGGTATTCCCAATTACCGAGATAATCGTATTTCAACACATTCTGAAATAATCCGATCAGCCGCTCCTGCGTTACCCGTTCCTTCGCTCCGATGTTTGTGTCCATAGTTCTTATTTCTTGTCAATATATTTTCCCCAGCCGATTGGGATAATTTCTTCTTTTCGCATATAATTCAACTCGCACAACACCTGGTCAGGACTGAAATCCAACTTGTGCTTGCTCCAAGCATAGAAATCTTCCAGCAACAGATCGTCGGATATCGGCTCCCCTTTTATGATTCGGTTGTTCCATACGGCATATAGCGTCGAAACAATCTCCGCACAGGCCAAATCCATCTTTTTAATTTTGTTTATCAAAGAATCGACTGCGTGGCGAATTGTTTGAGGATATGTTTCATACACCTGTTCCAATTCGTCGATCATTGCAGTAGGAATATAATTATATCGTGTCTTTCCATTCTCTTTTTTTACCTCTATTCTGACATGACGATATTGCTTGAACTTACTGTCGATGTGATTCATCATCGCCTGATCATCTGGTCCTGCCGTATTGCGAATATAGTCGTTTCCGAAATCGAGTTGGCAATGATACCCGACCAAATGCAACGTTTTTTGCAATTTGGTACGTCCCCATCCTGATGATTGATATAATGCATTTACGATATGTCCAGTAACTACATGTGTTTGCAGAGGAATTTCACGAATTTGAGCATCTGGAGTTTCAAGCGGAATAATCGGCGCTAACGGCTTAACTAAGCGTATTTGTCCGGTTAATAATTTCTGCATCATGCCGCTTTTAATCAATTTGTACTTATTGCGGCGTGCCTCCAATTTTGCAATCTCGTTGTCCATATCTGACAGAATAGTTGCAATAGCATGCTGTTCTTTTTTGTCAGATGGATAATATACTGTTAAGTCCTTAAATTTAGATAAGGATATTACATATCGTTTGCCGCTTCCTTCGCAAGCTACATTTGCCTGTTCATAGAAAGAGCTGGATTTAAACATATAAGCTCGATATTGTAAATCAATGTCTTCAAAAATTCTGAATCTGTATATATGGTAACTATAACATACGGAATTCATATTTTCCATTGCTACTGCTGAAAGGGCAATATCATATGGCATTTCTGAAGACGGAGTAAAAAATATATCCCCTTGTAATACATTACATGTTTTGATTTTAACATCGGAAGCCGTAGCCCAAAAATGCAAATCTTTACTAAAGATATGATCTTCTCGAAATACATCTAAGAAATTTAAAAGACGTATGCTTTGTTCTCCAGCGATATTCTTTTTATCAACACCGGAACCTGTGAGTTCTCCTATTTCATATATTTTCTTTTCAATCCATGGAGCGGAAAATCCTGCAAGTCGCATTTTACCGGTCAGAAGTTGCTGCATCGCACCCTGCTTGATAAGACGCTTTTTTGCAATCTTCTTATCGAGTGCCGTAATCAATGCATCTACATCGCTCAATGCTTCGGCAATCTTGTTTTGCTCTTTGATTGTTATAGGACAATAAATCGGCAACTTCTTAACAATCTCAGCTGTATAACTTTGCTGTTTTGTTCCTTGACAATATTTGAAAGCTAAATAATCGCCCCACATTCGATAGAACCAAAATAAATATTCTACACACATTCTATCCGTCCCATTGATTGCCAGACAAGATTGGTTCGTTGTAGCTGGAGCACCTACAAAAGCGCACTTTCCACGTGTACCTTCAGCTTCAAGTCCCGTAATAGCCATTAAAAACGTACTGGGGTTAAGTATGTGAAGATTGGTATTTCTAACGGCATTTGCTGAAATATGTTCAATGGTATCGTATATGACATTATAATTTAACTCTCCACTTGAAATCCATCGGATATTGCCATTATAATATTCGGGAATACCACGATAAGGTGTTGCTCCACTTGAAAATGTTGTTAAAACATCTTTGAACGTACACAATACCCAGTCGTCAGGAATTAAACCAAACTCCGTATGCTTATATCTTTGTGGTATCTTCATTTTTTATCAGTGTTCTTTTTGTCTTTTGGATCTGGAAATACATGGCTGAAAAACTTGTTGTATTCCGATAGTGCATCCGTGTATTTGTCTTTGATAAGAGCAAATTTAGGCGATTTTTGAATCGCCTCATCTGCTGCAACCATCATATCACGCTCGGATTGATAACAATGTTCCCGTTGTGAATTTACTGCAAAGACTTTTAGATTAACAAGAAGTACATCCAGCTCTTCGTAAGCATCATCCAATGCCAAACCATATTTTATAGCCTCTAATGTGCAGGCAAAAGCTCTGTGATGAGAGCCGAGTTTATGCATCGTATAACTCTGGTTTACATTAGAATCGAATTTACTTCGAGTGACCAACCTGTTAATTTCGGTTCGTTGCTCGGTAATTTCATCTTTCAATTTTTCAATTTCGGCAAGTTTGTTTTTAATATCCAAGGCATTGATAACCTGCCAGCCGATTGCAAATGTTACCAGTAGACCTATCGTTGCGGCCATTACACCGATAAAAGTATCGAGTGATACGGCTGATAACGACATCGAACGGCAACACCATAGCATTGCCAATATGATAACTCCTACAAGAGCAATGAGTGATAAAATTATACTGATATCTCTCTTCATTTTTATTATTCGTTCAATTTATTTTCATCGAGCAAACGTTGCTCGATATAATCTTTTGCCGCATCTGCCATTTTAGAGAACAACCGTTTGCGTTTTTCTTTTTGCTCTGTGGTGAGCATGTTATTGTTATCGACATCACGGTTATGCGAGTATTTGCAACTCTCTATTGTCATATGCAGCTCATCTTTGTTAATGTTTTGGCCTTAATTATATCTTTGGTTCAAATTCAACAACATTCCGAAAGATATCCATTGTCCAAAATTTCCCACTTCATTATTTATTAAAATCCCATTTGTTTCAAGTGTGCGGCGACTTTGACTTCGAGATCAGTGATTTCGGCGTCGATTTCCGGAAGCGTTTGTGCATAGCGTTCGGCAAGTGCCGAAACTTTCGAGGTCAGCTGTTGACCGATGCGATGCATTTCACTGTCGAGCCGAGCCGAAAGAGTAGCAAACCATTTCTTTTCGATAACCAAGCGTTTGATATCGTCTTCTGTAAGCCCAGCATACTTGACGATCAAAGCCGTAAGTAAATCGTATTTCAAAGTTTTCAGCGTTTTCTTCGTAAGCGAAATATCCTCTTTCAATGTGAGATATTGCGTAAGAATGGCTATTTCATCGGCATCCGATTTTTGGTCGAGTGCTTTGATTCGTTTTTTGACGTTGCTGTCGGAGAGCTTTCCATCGGCAAAATTATCTTCGTCTAATATACCTTCCGAGTGCTCTTCCAGCATTTCATTTAATTGGTTTTCTTTGTCACTTAATAACTCTTCGGAAGCCGTAATAAGATGCTTTTCTTTCGCGAAATACTCATCGATCACAATCGAAACGGGCAATAAGTCGCACACGACATCCTCCGGTGCGGAAGCTTTCTTCTCTTTCGGCTTCGCATCTCTCTTTTTAGCCGCCGGCTGCGGCGTATATAGCTCCGCTTTCCATCCGTTGGCAGCGATCAGATAACAATCGTCCTGCATGGTTTCGCTCCAATAGTTCATCAGGCAGTCATACACATCATAGGCATCAACCAGTGATTCATCCCGCTTGAAAATAGTGAGTAGCGAATCGCTCAATTCTTCGATAAGATGTTTCGGCGCAAACCCCGTAGCAAGGGCGTAAAGGTTTGCACGGTGTCGATCGCACCATTCGGTATAACTTCGATAAAAAATTTCGGTCTGATTACGGAAATCGGTGTTGGCCATAATTGTATCGTGCACGGCCGACGATTCGCATTTCAACGTGAAATATCCCGTGCGAGAGACATGCGGTCGGAAAAGATCTTCGCGTAAAGAGGGACAGACCAGCCAATAGTCGGAAAGTTGTTCAATATCATGCGCAGGCAGTCCACCATGCAAATGCGCGTCGATGTCTTGCAAAATTTCGGTGTCGGGAGCTGAAATATAACGCGGAATATTCAGATTGTAATCATTCCGTTCGATCTCTTCCATCGGAACGAATCGGGCGAAATGTGGGACATCGCGTTGGGTCTGCCAAACGTCTACGATACGACGGATATCCTGTTCGCGCAGCCGGTTTTTCGCTCCGTCTTTCATGAAGCCGAATTTTGCATCGATCATAAAAACACCTTTGCGGTTGGAGGCTTCGGATTTTTCGATAAGGATAATACAGGCCGGTATTCCGGTCCCGAAGAAAAGGTTGGCAGGCAAGCCGATAATGCCTTTGATATATCGTTTTTCAGCTACAAGATATTTACGGATTTGCGCTTCGGCATTGCCTCTGAATAGCACGCCGTGCGGAAGGATACAAGCACCGCATCCTGTTTGTTTGATTGACCGAACGATATGGAGCAGAAAGGCGTAGTCGCCGTTTTTCTCTGGAGGAATGCCGATTGACGATCCCCAGCGTTTATATTGATCCTCTTCTTTTGCTCCTTTCAACCATGATTTGGTAGAAAAAGGAGGATTGGCAACCACAAAATCGAATGTCTGCAAATTTCCCGAATCGTCTTTATATTGAGGGTCGTTGAGCGTGTCGCCCTGTTTGATCGTTGCATAGGGGTCGTTGTGAAGAATCATGTTCATTTTCGCCAGCCCGACTGTGGCATTGTCTTTTTCCTGTCCGTACAAGGTCGCATCCGTGGGAGTTTCGGCTTTGGCGCGAAGAAGCAACGAACCGGAACCACATGTCGGGTCGTAGATGGTGGTACGGATACTGTTCACCTTGTCGAGCCCCAAAACCTTTGCGATGACGCGGCTAACCTCCGCTGGAGTATAGAATTGACCTTTGCTTTTTCCGCTTTCGGTTGCAAAATTCTTCATCAAATACTCATAGGCATCGCCTATAAGATCGTCATCAGCCGCGCGGTTTTTGCTGAAATCGAGATCTGATGTTTGGAATATGCCGATAAGTCCGCTTAATGTTTCAACCTTATCCTTGCCCTTGCCGAGTTTGGTTTCATCATCGAAATCCGCGATAAACACTCCGTCCAACTGATTAGCTTCGGACAAAGCCGCCATTTTCTTGTTCATCTCTTCGCCGATATTGGCATGGCCTTTCAAAGCGACAAAATCCTCGAAGTGGCAGCCGGCGGGAATATCTATCATGAAATTAAGGTCGTTGCGGCTTTTGTCGCTGATATATTTCACGAACAGAATCACCAATACATAATCCTTGTATTGGCTTGCATCCATACCTCCGCGTAACTCGTCGCAACATTTCCAAAGGGTACTATATAATTCCGATTTCTTGATTGCCATATTACATTATTTGCTACTGATTAAATCTTTAGGGTTGACTTGAAGAATGCGTGCAATTTCAAAGAGCAATTCCAGATTAGGTTGACGACGATTGCAGGCATAGGCATTTATCATACTGAAACTCTTACCGAGCTGTTCGGCCAGCCATGTCTGTTTAATACCCTTTTCTTCAAGCACTTCCTTAATCCTGTTCATATATTTTGATCGACAAAATGAAACATATTTCGCATAAAGATATGAAATTGTTAGCTATAACTCCAAAAGACCTAATGTTCTCTTTTTAATCGAGAAGCTTTTTTGTTAAGTTTTTCGACTTCCCGTTCTTTCAGTCTCGTCTGTTCTTCGAGTTCGATTTTCTGGCGGATAGTGTGTTCATATTCTTCGACGTCTTTTTTCATCTGACGGATTTTTGCGTTGTCGCGATTTAATTCGAATAGCTCTTCCAGTTCGGCGATACGGTCGGATGTCGCTTCACCTTTCATTTTTATATAGCGGTATTTCAGGTCGTTGTCGATGCGGGCATGATTCGGTCGGGTAGCGAAATAGAGTGCCGACGACAAGATCATGCAACTTATGAAAAGGAACAGCACCAAATAAATGACGAATGGGGATTCGGAGCTGAAAATCACTCGGTGTCGGATTATTCTCGGCGGCAGTTCGGCGGGGATTTTGATTGCCTCGACAGATGCTTGCAGATTATCGATACCGGTTTGCGTTTTGGTATAGTTCTGCTCTATGATCTCCAATCGTCCGGCAAGCTGGATTATTATCGCCTGATGCCGCTCTTGTTCTGTATATACGATTTGCTCCAATCGTTGCGACAAGTCATTGTCGCTTGATTGATTATTGTTCGCTGTTTTTGCCGCTAGTTCGGTCTTGATGGTTTTGACCATCGTCTCCTTGAAGTCCTCATACATTTCGTAGGACATGATATTATTCTCTTTCATGGTTGTATCGCTTCCTGTTTACAATTTCTGCTTGGGTTTGGTCATGCGTTCTCGCAAGCGACGTTCCCGCTCCATTGCGGCAACCGCCATCGCTTCGGCGACGGTATTGAGTAATGCCGTGATGCGGGCGAGGTACTCTTCGGGACTCTCGCCGGGTTTGCGTTGCAATTGGGCTTCGGACAATTCGGCCGGCGAACTATTCGGCGGCAACGGAAGTTCGCCGATATTACCGCCGAAATTGACCGTCGGCCTATCCGTGTCGGTCTTTCCGCCACCCGTTCCGAACAGATCGGAGAAGGCCGAACGGTAGGAGCCTGCCGCCGCATGGAAGTCTTTGACAATAGCGCTTCGATGTCGGGTTTGCTGTTGCGCGTATGCAAAATGCAGATTCAGTTTCGAGAAGCTGAATTGCCGGTCGATCTTCGACCCCGAAAACTCGAAGTCGTTTTTTGAAAATAGAACGCCTTGTTTTCGGTTGGTATTTCCGCAATACTTATAGCGGACGTCGATGCCTTGCTCTTTTAATCTACCTTCCAGATCGTTCCAACTCTTACATTTGGGCAGACATCCTTTGATCGCATCATATATTTCGTATTTGGTCTTGTCCGGTTCGCGCAATCGCTCCCGCCGCACGCTGTCCTTTCCCGGCGCAAGATGCAACCCGTATTTCTCGGTTAGTTCCCGACAGACTTTCGTATTGCGTATTTTAATGTTCTTGTCCGATATAGTCTGCCCCTTGTTCCCGACCCGGTTATAGACCAGATGGCAGTGAGGATGGGGCTGGTCGAGGTGACGTACCAGCAGATATTGCGTGTCGGTAATACCCATTTTCTGCATATATTCTTTGGCGATCTGCGTCATCAGTGCATCGTTCATGTGTGGTGCTTCTTTCGGCGAAAACGAGAGGGAGATATGCCCGACCGTGTTTTTCAACCGAGGGTTCAGTCGGGTCTGATCCTTAAAATCCTCGATTATGTTCTTTACCTCCGGCGGGTTTACGCCTTCGGCATCGAGGATGCGCGACAGTTCTTTCATCACATAGCCGACAGTCCCGGCAAAGGATGAACCGGCAATGATTTTACCGATCATCGCGGATCTGTTTTAGCAGGGCTTCGAGGCATGCCATAATGGCCGCGTGACGGGATGCGACACTTGAAAATCCTTTCGCATGGGCAAGCCGTGTCAGTTGATTCAAGTTACGAGCTATGCCTTTGAGCTGGGTTACGAAATCCAGATGCTCGCGACGCAGGCGTTCTCGTACCGCTCCTGTCCGAAGCAGTTGTCGGATGATTTCCGCCGGACGCTGCCCCGAAGTACGGGCCAATGACCGAAGACGTAAATAATGCTCCGTATCGAGTCGCGTACTGACGATATATCGGCGAACACGACCTTTACTCAATTCCGGCCGTCCGCCCTTGTTCTGTGTTTGTTTCATCGGTTTGTGTGCAGGAGTTAGACCAGCGGGATGTTCAGTACAGGTAAGTTTTCGTTTACGAAAACACAAACTTGCCTTCCTAAACCTTTACCCCTTTCCGGCGTTGTGGCTCAACCGCTGCTGTTTTTGCTTTTAGGGGTTGCGGATTATTCCGAACAGATTGAACCGTCTTTGTTTTGGAGGCGTTTTTCTGTGCCGCTAACTTTTTCGCATGGTCTTTTATGTGGGCGATCAGATAGTCGTTGACATCTTTGTGTCCGGAGTAGAAACAGCTTTGATCGACGACTTCGCTGCGGGGGCAAAGACGAATCAACTCGGCGGTCGCTTTACGACCCGCATCGTCATTGTCGAAGAAAGCATGAATCGTCGAATGGCGTGCGAGAAACGGAAGCGCTTTCGGAAGATTGACGACCGAGTTTAATACTATTTACGTCAATGTGTAGTTGGTCGGGGTGCTTCGTCGAAAGGCAGGAGAGAAAATCCATGAACCCCTCGAAGGCGATTACCGTATCGGTGCGGTTGTCGATCGTCGTAATCTGTTTGGGCGATGCACTTCCTTTGAAACATTCCGAGCGCAACTCCCATCCGCCGGCATCGTTCGGAAATCCGATGGCGAAATATTTTCTGCCATTGATCGTATAGCGTATCTCCCGACAATAAGTGCAGGTAACCTCCGGAACGATACCGCGCCGCCGTAAATAGTCGAGCAATGCCGAATGACGAAGCGGTGTGTCGGAGAGGATACGGAGCGCGGGAACGGTCGATAAAGGCGACAAAGATCGGGGTGCAGCGATCGGTACCCTCTCTCTGTTTCTCAGCAATCGGACGGCGTGTGCGAAATCGCACCGCTCCAACCGCATTACAAGGTCGATAATGGAACCGCCTTCGCCCAGTCCGAAGTCATACCAGAGATTTCGCACGTAGTCCACCTTGAAACTCGGCATATGTTCCTCGCGCAACGGTGAAAGATAAAGACCGTATCGCGGATTGTCTTTGGTCGGGTGCAAACCTTGTTCGGCGAGGTAGGCCCGAATGGAAAGATGTTTGATAGCTTGAATCGTTTTCATAACAATCTATGTTCAGTGAAAAGAAAAATATTTATTCTTTCACTGAATTATTTAATGGGAACGATTCGATTCAAGGCTGCTTCGACATCGCTGTCGCGGAACAGGACGCGCCCGCCGATCTTGTGTGCGCGGATCTTGCCGTGGTTCACCCAGTCGGTGAGCGTTACGAGCGAGATGCGCAGACGGCGGGCGGTTTCGCGCCGCGTGAGATATTTCGTGTCGGTTTTCGGATGTGCGGGACGGAACTGTTGCAATTCGTCGCGCAGGGACTCCCGGATCATCTTCGAAAGTTGATCGGCAGTCATGCCATTCAGATAGATTTCCTTTGCCATGGTTTATTCGATTTAACGTCGCAAAGAAAATCATTTATCGAGGCTGTCTAAAATAAGTAATTGTGTTACAAAATAATGCCGTCTTCTGCCACGAACGGACATAGTCGGACAGCCTATGGAATTTTCGGAATTTTTTAGGGATGAATTGCATCGGTCTACCTCTGTTTTCCGTTTTGACCGCAGTGTGTAAAGTGATTGTTTCGATGAATAAAAGAGGACGGTTTTTGATAAGAACCGTCCTCCGAAACAAAGCTGTTTTTGTGAGTTTTATTTTAATTTTTCCAATGCTTCACGGACTGCGTCTGCCGAATAGCACCGTTCTCCATTCGAAAATGCGCGTGCGGTGCATCCTTCCAGCCAGCCGTTCGCAATCCACCGGTCGAGTGTCGGGCGTGTAATTCCCAGAGCTTCGGCCAAATCCTTTTTACAGAACAATCGATTGCCCGAATACGACGAGAGAAACATTTCGTTTCGATGTGCCGCCAACCAATAATCAAAATGACGAATAGCCCTTGCTGCATTTCTGATCGTCGGTTCGTAATTCTCGTATGCCCACACATGTAGACTTGTCGGGTCGAAGTCTGCAAACTCCGGCCGGGTGCGCAATGTCTCGACCAACGTGTCGAAGCATGCCAGTTCGGAGGCTTTGATCTCTATTTTGCGACGACGGGGCATTTCGAATACATTTTTCAAATGAATTTTTGTTGTTCAACATACTTTTTCCAAACGGAATATGTCGTCAAGGAATTATTTGATCGGTAGTCGCGTCAAATACATTAGGAAATAATATCCCAAGGAAGTAATCGCATACTTTTGTTTGGGGCTTCTAGGTCTATCTTTAATTGTTTGAATAATGAGTTTTCGAGCCATTAATGGTTCTATATATCTTTGATAATTATAAATCTGCGATGTTAATTCTAGCGTATTGATAAGTAACTCCTTTTTGCTTTTAGGCCCCTGCAATAGTGCATTTAATATTTTGTATGATTTTTCTGTTTTTAGTGAATCAAAATCAGAGGTATCAAATCGAACGGCTACTTTAGAGTATTTGGCTTCATATTCAGCTAGCTCCGCTTGTTTATAAGAAATGATAGCTTGCCCTAATTCAAAATCAACTTGGTTAGTAACTTGGTTAGTAACTTGGTTAGTAAAGTTTATACGAAGTTGATTATCTGCAACAAAAGCGGCATCGTTAACTTTTACACCAAAAACAGTAATATTATCAACAGAAAATATAGCCTTTTGATTCCCATTATCTCGTAACTCCTTCTGTACACGAGCAACTCCGCGATTGTATCTATTAACATACCCTAAAGATTTCATTGCCTCTGCAACAATAGGGTTACGGTAATCATTTACATTTGGAAAATTTTCTGGTTTGGCATTTCCATATAACCCTCCGGCATTATCAATTTCTATTCTATCAGCATATTGATAAAATTTAATAGGTGTATTCGATTGATAGTCTCGATGCATTACAGCATTCATTAGCAACTCTCGAATAGCCCATATTGGGTAATTATATATTGTTCTTTCTCTTAGTGCGGTAATTGGCTTTGGTCGTTTTTCTACTATTGCTGTTTCAATGAAGGTATCGAGTTTCGGTAATATTTCTATTAAACAACCCGCAAACTTATGTTCATTGACTATGTCCGCGGCATTGTCATTACCGTCGAATCGAACATATTGTACGTATGCTCCCGGCAGATAATATTCCGGATTCTTTCCAAACAAAAGAATTGCAGCATATGTTGGGCAATCCTCTGCAATGCTGTATAATCGTAATGCGCTTAATTGTTGCTTGATATCTCTTTTATCATCTATCAAGGCATCCTCGTCCATTATGGCCGGAAGATATGTGTTTTTGAATAAATCCAGTCTTAGATCATCAAGTGTCGAGTCGATACAAGGGTATGTCTCGAATGAGAGAATATTGGCCCTGCGCCGTTCCATCAGAGCTCGCTCTTCCATATCTGATGCAATATCTTTACGTGGTCCAATACGAATCCATGTTCTTCCTTTGTATTTTATAGGTGGATACTTGTGTGGAGTAACTTCAACGACTAAAAGATCACCAGAGTCATAGGAAAGTTTTTCAACACTCATAATAGGAAAAGGCTGAATATTCCCATCGGAACGAATCCCGGTAATCGTTTTATATAATCTATCATCAACTTTTAATCCTGAAATGACGCCATCATCTGTCGCTCCAATAATAAGATAACCTTTTTTGCCGCTATTGGGCATATCATTAGAGAAAGCACATATTGCCTGACAGAATTTATCCATCTTATCAGTAGATACAGTTCGTTCAATATGGTAATTCTCAATATCATTGAGTAATGCCAGTATTTCGTCTTTTGTAATCATATTCCAGATTCTTTAGTTTGGATATAAAGATATGAAAAATTTTATTTCCCGCTGAAATACGGATGATTCATCAACTCCATGGCAGTCTGCTCTTCCGTAATCTTGATGTATTTCATAAACTCCTTTTTGGTCTTGTGGCCCGTGATTTTCATGATGGCGATGGTCGGAATGCCCGCCAGATACATATTCGTCGCACCGCTGCGGCGTGCCGTATGAGTCTTTACCAAATCGCACTTCTCTACCAAGTGCGTCTTCCTTTCCCCGTTTTCGACGTATGATACCTCGATTTTTTCCGTGATACCCGCTTCCCGAGCAATCTCTTTGATGAACTTGTTTACTTTCTGTTCGTAGGACTTCGGCAAACGGTTTTCGTACTTGTCTAGTATCGCCTGCAATTCGGGTCGGACGGGAATAATGACGTGGTTGCCGGTTTTTTGCTGTTTCAGGTCTATAACCAGCTGCCCGCTCTCCAGCGTGCGTATGTTACCCTCGTTGATCGTAGAGTAATCACTGAATCGTTGCGCCGTGTAGCACCCCACCAGAAAGATGTCACGGGCAACATCCTTGTGCCGGTTTTTCGAGAGGTCGAGCGCGGCGATGGCCCGGATCTCCGACTCCGTCAGGTAGATGTTCTCCACGTCGGCCGTCAGCACGCGGAACTTGCGGCTCTCGATGGCCCCGTTGTCGTGCAGCCCCTCTTCGCGCGCTGCCCGCATGATGATCTTCAGCTCCTTGACGTGGCGGCCGATGGTATTGATCGAATAATCTTTCGCCGTGAACCATGCCACAAAATCGTCGTAGAATTTCAGATCGATATCGCCGAAATCGAATCTCTTTCGCTTTGCTTTGCAGAACTCGTCGAATTGAATTATAAACCCTTTGTAGTTTTTGATTGTCGATGCCCCGTAGCGCAGTTTGTGGATGTTCAGTCGGGTGCCGTCCTCCATCTCGTGCGTGAAGCGGGCGATGTAGTCGCCGAGCGATTCGCGGCTGCGGACATGGCGGCCGGTGGTGAGGCTGCGCGGGTGGTGGAAACTGTAGATGATCTTCTCCAGCCGCGTTTTCGTCATCGCGTGTTCGGGATCCTTGGCGATTTCTCCAAGGATGTGGCTTCGCAGTTCGGCGAGATTCTTGGTCAGCTCGCGCCCCTGCTGCTCGGTGAAGTCGTCGGTAAAGGTGAAACGGCTCTTGACTGTCTGCCGTTTGTTGTCCCAGGCGTCCGTCAGCACCATATATTGGCAGTCGGCGTAGAACTGGTTACCACGGCCAACTGTGAAGAGAATTTGGATTTTGACCAGTTTGTTTTTCTGGGTCGAGCGGATGCGGTAGCAGAAGGATGCCATAGGTCAGGAGGTTTTGTCTGTTGCAAATGTAATCATTTTTTGTCATACATTTGTCATACATAGGCCGAATTTTCGAAAACTTCCAGACCTCTCAGTTGATGAAAAATGGATGTAAAATATTGATATATAGATAAGATAAAATTAAAATCGGTAAAATTCGATTCAAATTTATGGCGTTCGCTTCAGACCTCAAAAAAACCGCGTTGTAGATGTCTACAACGCGGTTTCTGTTTGAACGCACCCTTTGGAACTTTCGAAAAATCCCGATTGGGGTATCAGGCAATAGGCGATTCGCCCCGACTTGCCGAAAAGCAAGTCGGGGCGAATCTTTTGTCATATCGGGAGCCGGGCGGCTGAGCCTGTCTGCGGATCCCTGGTTAGAACTTCTTGAAAATGTTTTCGTCCACCTCTTCCGTCAGATCCATCAGGTTGAGGTCTCTCAGCACTTCATAGTCCGAGGCAAATTCCCGGTACTGTTTGCCCAGGGTCTCGACGATGCTCTCCTCGGTATCGAAGAATGATTCGGACGGATACCAGAGGATGTCCGTACGCTTCGGGGCTTTCTCCATACGGATGCCTTCGAATGTTTCGGAAGGAAGCGGTTTCGTGTATCCGTAGGTGAACAGGGTGCGGAGTCTCTTGAAGAGTCGCTCGTCATCGCTCGACAACCAGCCGTACCTGGATGAGAAACACTCCATGCAGCCCAAGGTAAAGGCTCCCGTATTCGCGTCGATGTCGCGCATCTCGATGCGGTAGCTGTAGGACGGGATTTCGATGTTGTTCATTCCGTCGAACTGTAGCATCATGTTTGCCATCAGGGTATTGAGGCTGTTCATCTGGGTCTCGTCGGTAGCCAGAACCGTCATGTTTCGTACGAACAGCTGTCCGCCGTCGATATTCAGGTACTTTTTACCGGTCTGAGGATCGGTCGTCATGCCGACAACCTTGAACGGGGTGTAGAAGCAGTTGTAGGTAAACAAGCTCCCTTCGGCTACCTTCTTCGATCCGTCACCATGCAACAGTTGGTTCGTAAACGTCTGCTCCGGATCGAGCATGGGGGCGAGTACGCCATGTGTCTTGTTGCCGTAGGGAGACTGGTAGTTGCCCTCGGCATCGATCTCCAGATACAGAGGGAATCTTGCCATTTCGTTGCCCGAAACATCCAGCAGGACTACGGTACCCTCGTATGTACTGGTCTGCAACTCTTCCCGCTCCTCGATCTTCGAGAAGAAGACCGTTACCGTGCCGTCGCTCTTGACTACATATTTGGCTGGGTGGCGGGTGTTCATATCGGGACTCGAAGCCTCGACTCCGGAGATCATCCAGTTTTCGTTGGCCTTGGCCGAGATACGGACGGTATCACCGAAATGGTATGTGCCGGACCCGCTAACGGTTCCTCCCTCTTCAGGCGAAGCGATTACCTGAATGTTGTAGGTGGCTTGGGAGACAACCTTGGGTCCTTTCGGGATGCTGTCGACAATAGGCGGGGTCGGATCCTTCGGCGGGGTCGGATCCTTGGGCGGATCTATCGGCAGGGGTGAGACAGGGGTGAGTTTGTCCTTGAGTTCCGGATAGGAGTTCTCGCCAAAGACGATCTTGAGTTCTCCCTGGGGGGTAAGAATACCCAGATAGGTGTTGCTGGAGCCTTCGATTTTGAAGGTCGACAGCGATTTCGCATATCCGTCCTCGGAGAAGTCGAGTATTGCATCGTTGTAGTTGTCGCCGGCGCGTAAAATCAACTCTCCCTTGTTGGTGAAGACATACTTTTTATCGAAGGTAGAGATGTCGAGTCCGTTGAAACGAGCCTTTTCGGAGTTTAACGAGAGGTTGTCGAACCCGATCTCCTTGACGATGCTGAACTTCGTGTCGATAATGCTGATCGGGGTCTTGTATGCGCTGCTTGTCTTTATGAAGGCGTATCCGTTGTGGAAGGGAGTCCCTTCAGGATATTGGGCCAGCTCTTTTCCGGTCAGGTCGTAATAGACGGCTTTGCCGTAATCCCGGATACAGAATATGCCGTTGTCCACGTCGCTGATCTTCTCTGCATAATAGAGCGTCGAGGCGTTGTCGGGGATGTTGCAGACGATTTTTCCCGACGGGTCGATGAATACCGGCTTCCCACTGGCATTCTGCTCTTTGACGATGGCCAGGGCATACCCGCCGTGGAAGTCGCGTACCTCTCCGAAGTTTGGGGTAATGGCGATATTTCCCTCATCGTCCAGGAAACCCCACTTCTGGTTATCGTAGTTGAAGAAGGCCCGGCGGTTCTCCTTGAGGTCCCTCATGCGGTCTTTGACACCCATCGGACCTTTGCCGCTGTAGACGTGGGTCAGGTGGGGGAGGATCTTTTCTCCCATGATGTTGATATAGAAGATCTGTTGCCCCTGGTGCGGATTTACCTCATAGACCATCGCCACCCCGTCATGGAATTGGGTGACTTCTTTCCACGTGGTTGGCAACTCTCGGACGGATCCGTCGCTATAGATGATCGCGTGCGGGGCGTTCGGATTCAGTTTGCGGGGATACTTTACCACTGCAGCTCCGCTATCAAATATAGGTGCTCCGCCACCGTTTGACATCTCCCACATCGGCGGGAAGAGGTATTCGCCCTCGATGGAATAGAAACTGAAATAGCTGGAGTAACCGTATTCTCGATTGTACTCCTGGAGGGAGAATATCCCCTCGCTCACATCCGAAACGGAGTGTTGGTTCGTGTTCTTGGGGATGAATTTCGTTTCGGGGGTCAGGTGGGGGAATGCCGGGAGCTGACCTGAATCCAGCGAAAGGGGTGTTTGGGTCTCGCACCCTGCCTCTTGAGCCGGACCGGCCGCCTTCGGAGAGAGTCTTGTCTCTGCGAGGGTCCCGACTGCCGTTCCGGCAGTCAGTAAGACGACCCATGTAATAATAAGTAGAACTTTCTTCATATGTTTGATGTTTTAGAGGGTATGATCATTTACGATATTTCAACTTAAAGATAGGCAAACAATCTCCGAGGCATGTTTCAATGCGTAAAAGGTAGCGTTCAATACGTAAAATATTGGGTTTCTCTGCGGAAGATGTGGCGTTTGACTCGTGTCGCAGGGGAGGGATGACAGGAGAGAGAGTCTGCCATCTCTTCTCCTCTTGCCGTGAGGGGGACCATGCCTCTTTTTTATGTTCCTCTCCGATGCGTTTTGTTTATCCCGACCGAAGTCGAATGCCGGGCGGAATTGCCCTTGGTCGGTTGCCGTTCCGGTCTGTACTTGAATAAGATTGCCGGCAACGGGGAAGCGTTGCCGGCAATCTTATCGTGTCCGGGGAGAGGGGCTCCGTCGCGAGGGGTTACATTCCTGCGGGGCCGTCCGCCTCGTGGGCCTGGCCGTTTTCGTCCAGGGAGAAGAATACCTTTTGCATGCCGGCTGTAATTTCGCCGGTCTCGCTGAGTCCGTACGTATAGGCCATGTAAAGCACGCCCGGCTCGAAACTCTCCGGGAAGATATAGGTCTGGTCCCCTTTCAGGAACAGTCCGTATTCCGAGAGCAGCTCCGAGAGGCTCATTCCCTCGGCTCCGGCCATCTCGGACCACATGGCAATATCGTCAGCCAGGAATTCCGCATCCGAAGTGTACCAGGAGTAGACTTCGGCTTCGCCGACCATTCCTACGTAGGTCATCTCCTTGTCGGCTGGAATTACGCTGACGCTGAGTCCGTCATCGGTTAGCCCGTTGACCTGGATCGTGCACTCCATGGGGTCTTCCGGACCGGTCGAAGGAGAAAGCGTGGTGAAGAGGGTGGAAAGCTGGACCTCGGTGGTCTGGCGTCCCTTGTTGTCGAGGCCGACGGCGACCACGTAGTACTCCGTCGAGGCCTCCAGGGTGTTGTATGCGTAGCTGTCGTTGCCCGTTACGGTAACCATCGAGGCAGCGGTTTCCGGGGTTATCGGAATCCCGTACTCGTCAGAGAGGGCCTCGGCGATGATTGCCAGTCCGTCCTGCATCAGTTGGGCTACTCCTGCTCCGTTGATATAACTGTCGACAAGCACCTTGTTGTAGACCTGCCAGAAATAGGGGGTCGAGGGGTTGCTCGGGATGACGGTGATATTGGCGCCATTGATGGTAATATTCTTCACGTCAAAATCGAAGGTGCAATCCTGGGGAATGAGTCCACCGCCGGCCGAGTGGAAGGAGACCATCGTGATCTCGGTCGTCGAGTAGCCTCCGAGGTATCCGAAAGCTACGGCATAGTAGTCGGTGTCCGCCTCGATGATTCGAGAAAAATCGCGTTCTACATCTCCGTTTTCTATGCAGTTATCAATTAAACTTCCGTATATCCCGATGATATGCTCTGCAAGCCTCTCTTGGGGAACGTCCGTCAGACGATCGACTTCGATGCAATCCAAGAAATAGGGATCGTCGTTAGTGGTCTTGACCGTCACGATTCCCTTTTCGGCATCGACCGTTACGTCCAGCTGGTTCTCCGAGGGGGAGACTTCCGTTGTGGTCACGAATTCGTATACCGGGTCGAGTGTGATGACACCCCCTTCGCCCACACCGAATGCAAGGACGGCGTATTCGCGTTTGGGGTTGATGGTCCACGATTCTCCCGCCTCGATCGTTGTATTCCCCTGATGGATGAGTTTCCCGTCGGCTTCTGTCCAGTTTACCTGGCCGGATTGGTTGGCTATCTGTACGAAGGCTTCGGCCGCGGCTTTGGGGTCTCCCAGCGCGTCGTAGCTCTCACGGGTAGTAACTCCTACGAAATAGAGTGTCTCGGGGTCCGTACTTTCGACTTTGACGGCGAAGTTCGTTGCTTCGATGTTGGAAATGGTCAAGCGCAGCGATGGTTCGATCGGAGTGGAGGACTCTTTTGTACAGCCTGTTGTGAGCAGAATCGTAAACGCCAACAGACTTGCCACGTAAAACAGTTTTCTCATAGAATGGTGTTTAATTTGAGGTTAAATAAGGAATAGTTTATTTGAGAGTTTAAGCGATATTGGTATCTCTTTTCGAGATTCATCATCTAAAGTTAGTATTTTTTATCCATTTACAAATATCCCTCTGGATTTTCATCGATTTTTTTAGGATTTCTGATGCTGGTAGAGAGGTGCTTGACTTTTGGTGATTCTTGATAAAGAGACGTGAAATGGCACCCTTGCCCGGAGCAAATATGGTCGAGGGTATGTATTTTCGGAGCGTGCAAAGGATTTTGAGGGGCGTTTGATCGCTGCTCCAATATAGTACAGAATAATTGCTGCTCGTTCTTATGATGGGCAGAATACTTGAACTTCGATTGAAAATCGGAAAAGTTTGCTTTGAACGGAAGATTTGGTCGTAGTAGGGTGGGTCAGATGCGGCGGATCGGGCGGGCAGGGATGCCGCCGACGATCGTGTCGGAGGGGACATCCTTCGTGACGACCGCGCCGGCTGCCACGAC
>DWYR01000015.1 GCA_019118565.1 Candidatus Alistipes avicola
GCAATGCGGACGGTGTACGCAATCTGTTGAAGATCATCGGTGACGAGCAGGATTTGCTCATCATCGTATCGGCCATGGGAAAGACCACGAATGCCCTTGAAAAGGTATTCGAGGGGTTGCAAAAGGGCGACAGCGCCTTCTCGATGGAGCACATCACCGCATTGCGACACTATCATGCCGAGATCATCGACCAACTGTACGGCAAACCGACCCGGCTCGATCGGGTTGAAGCGTTCTTCGCCGAGCTCGAACAGGTAGCCACACAAACCGACTACCGCCCTGAAGCGGCCGAACTGTGGTACGACCGAATCGTCGCATTCGGCGAATTGATCTCGACGAGCATCATCTCCGAGTATCTGGGGACACACGGCATTCCCAACCGTTGGCTCGACATGCGCCGTTGTTTCCGCACGAACGATCGCCACAAGGATGCCACGGTCGATATTGCAGCCTCGCAGCCGCTGCTGCAGGAGGCGATGAAAGAGCGTCCGGCCCGCATATACATCGGACAGGGCTTCATCGGCGGCGCGCCCGACGGGACGACCACCACGCTGGGACGCGAAGGCTCGGACTACTCGGCAGCCGTAGCGGCCAACATTCTCAATGCGGAGTCGATGTCGGTCTGGAAGGATGTGGACGGCGTGATGAACGCCGATCCGAAAGCTTTCCCCGACGCGGTACAGATCACCGAACTGAACTATCTGGATACGATCGAGTTGGCATACAGCGGTGCGCAGATCATTCACCCGAAGACGATCAAGCCCCTGCAGAACAAGAACATCCCGCTCTATGTCCGCCCGTTCGGCGACAAACGCAAGCCGGGAACGGTCATCCGCCGCATGTCGGCACCGGTCGACGTGCCGATCCTGATCCTCAAGAAGAACCAGGTGCTCCTTACGATCCGTTCGCGCGACTTCTCATTCGTACTCGAAGAGAAGTTCGCCCAGATCTTCACCCTGCTCGAAAGGTTCCGCATCAAGGTCAACCTGATCCATAACTCGGCTGTGAACCTCAGCCTGTGCGTCGACGAGACATGGCATATCGACGAAGCCATACGAGCCCTGCGCGAAGAGGAGTTCGACGTGATGAAGGTCTCCGACATGGAGCTGCTCACCATTCGCGGCTACAACGCCGACCTGATGGAGCGTTACGCCTCCGGGCCTTCGGTCTTCATCCTGCAAAGCACGCAGTCCACGGCCCGCATCGTACGGAAGAACGAATAATTCGTCCATGTATCATACGAAGAAAAGCCTCCGATCTCGGATCGGAGGCTTTTCTATTCTCCTTCGCGCCCTATTTTCGGAAACTTCGGGCCAGGGAGATCACCGAGGCGGACGAAGGAATCTCACCCTGCTGCCTCATCCGCCAGATGGCACGCAACAGATAGCGTTCGATATCCCGGTAGAGCTGTTTGAAAAGAGGACACTTGTCATAATTCTCGTTATCGAGCAGCACATCGCGGATCGACCGCTGCGAATTATTGTAGTTGCTGATCTCGTTCTTGAGGGCCACCCCCTCCTTGCTCGATGCTGTGATTTTGGCCAGCGACATCTGCCGCAGCTTCTCGCACACCGTTTCGAGCATCACCATCACCACGTTATCCATCAACGTATGGCCGTGCATATAGAGATAGGTCGTCTCAGGCGTTACTCCTCTGGCCGCCATCTCTTCTGCGAAGGCATCCAGCTCTTTCGCACGTTGCGGGAAACGACTCTCCAGCATCTGTTCGCGGCGCGCCACGTTGCGCTCCAACCAGGCAATCGTATTGGCTCCGTTCTCCTCCAGGTCCAGGTAGTGGATCTTTACCGAGGACTTGAACTCGTTGAGCGTGAACATGTGTTCGTCGGAGAGTTTGGCCGAATAGGCATACCACAGGAACAGGCGGTAGATGGTACGGGAGTAGTCGGCCATGAAACGCTCGAAATCGAAGATCCGGGTATCGTTCTTGGTCGCCTTCACACAGACGTTATGCAGCGACGGCGCATAGCAGAGATAATTCTCCGTAGCGTACGTGTAGGTGTGGAACATGAAACGGGACGAAAGCATCAGCTCCGACTGCTCGGTCTGCCCGTCGAACAGGTAGTCAAAGTCGGAATCGACGCAGAGCAACAGCCCCTCCGAAGCCTCCGGGATCATCGAAAGCAGCACCTTCTTCCCTTTGGGAAGATTTTTCAGATTGGGAACCGATATTTCGAACTGCAGGTAGGGGTTGGCGAAACTGTCGAAAATGCCGCGCCAGAAGGCCACATCCTCGTAGCCCTCGACAAAGACCTTCACCACCCGCAGCGACGGATCGCCCGGTAGCGGCGTAGGCAGCGGAGCCGCATTCCGCTTCGAAAAGGGATTGATCCGCCGCAGTTTATGAACGATTTTCTTCATGCCTTTTCACAAAGGTAAGAATTTTAGTATTTTTGCACAAAACAGGAGAAAGCAAGTTCCATCAAAATTAACGTCTTCCTACCTCTTTTTCGTATCACGCAAATGGCTAACGACTGGAAATCTCGCCTCGGAGTGGTCTTTTCGACCAACACGGAATACCAATACACCACCGTTCAGGAGGAGCAGCCGCAGACGCTTTCCCCATCGGAGCAGGAGCTGCGCATCTGGCTCGACCGCAAGCAGCGCGGTGGAAAAACCGCAACCGTCATTCGGGGATTCGTCGGCCGGGACGAAGACCTGAACGAACTGGCCCGGATGCTCAAGACCCGATGCGGTGTGGGCGGATCGGCCAAAGAGGGTGAGATCATCATCCAGGGCGACCATCGCGACCGGGTGGTCGAATTGCTCACCAAAGCCGGATACAGATGTAAAAAGGCCGGCGGATAGACTGCACTACCCCCTTCCATGCGAATCGCCTTCAGAATCTTTTTTGTTGCCATACTGATCCTCCTCGGAGCGAAAAGCGCACAAGCGCAATACTACTCCTGGGGATCGGATGCCCCGATGCGCTGGCAGCAGTTCGGTACGGACAGCGTGCGCATAATCGTCCCCGACACGGCCGAGATGCTCGGACGCAGGACGCTCCACTATGTCCAGGCGGTCCGCCCCTCGATCGGCTACGGATTCCGGTTGCCACCGCTCAGGATCCCGTTCGTTTTCCATACCGAGAACTTCCAGTCGAACGCGATGGTCATGTGGATGCCCAAGCGGATCGATTTCCTCTCGACCCCTGCAGCAGACGGCTATTCGATGCCATGGGCCAAGCAGCTCGTCGCCCACGAATACCGCCACGCCGTGCAATACAACAACCTCAACCGGGGCATCATCCGTGTTCTGAGCTACCTGTTCGGCCAGCAGGGGGCCACGCTGGGCATCCCCTTCATGTACTTCTGGATCCTGGAGGGCGATGCCGTGATGAGCGAGACGGAGATGTCCTCGTTCGGCCGGGGACGACAACCCCGTTTCACCCTCGAATACCGGGCCATCGGGCGGGATATTCTGCGACTGCGCAACTGCGACAAATGGTTCTGCGGCTCCTATCTCGAGTATGTCCCCGACCACTATCAGCTCGGCTACCAGATGGTCCGTTACTCCTACGACCGCTACGGGAGGGAGATCTGGGACCGCACGCTCCGCTACGCCGTGCGCAACGCCTACATGCTCACCTTCAGCACAGGCGTGGGACTGCGCAAACTCTACGACACGAGCGAGGACGAACTCTTCCGCGACTCCTTCGAAGAGCTGAACCGGCTCTGGGACTCCCTGCCCAAAAGGGAGGACTCCGGCCGCTCGCTGATGGCACTCCCCGCTAGGAACTACACCATCTACGCCCATCCGGTCACACTGAACGATACGACGCTCGTCTCACTGAAAAAGGATTTCGACCATACCGACCGGTTGATCGCAATAGATATACGAACAGGGAATGAGACGGTGCTCGGCAAAACCGGACTCGTATCGAGCCGTCCGACAACCGACGGCCGCAAAATCTGGTGGACGGAATACCGACGCTCACTTCTCTTTCCGGAACGGGTCGGCTCGAGAATCTGCTGTCTGGATCTCACACAAGGACATCCGCGTACCGTGCCGGGCATTCGCAACGCACTCTATCCCACCCCGACGGAGCAGGAATCACTGGCCTGGGCCGAATATACGCCCGACGGACGTTATGCCGTGGTTATCGAAGATTCGCTCGATCAGCGCCGGCGAATCCCGGCCGACGGCTTTGCCGAGATACACGGCCTTGCTTGGGACGACGCAACATGCAAACTCTATACGCTCATGACCGACGACAGCGGTATGTGGATCGGGCGCGTCGACTCCACAGGCATCGTTCCCCTGACCAAAGGGGCTTATATCACCTTGAGCGACCTGCGGGCCGGCGGTGGAAGACTCTACTTCGGCTCGATCGCATCGGGACTGGATGAAGCGCACTGCCTCGACCTGACCGACGGCCAGGAGTACCGCCTGTCAACCTCCACCTACGGTTCGTTCTCTCCCGCACCCGACCGAAACGGAGGAGTCTGGACGACCACTTACGAGCGGCAGGGCTATCGCATCACCTGCCAGGAAACGGTCGACCCGATCCCGGTCACGCCTTCGCAGCTCCCCGTCGAACTGGTCAACCCGCAATACAGCCGTTGGGAGGTCGTCAACCTCGATACGGTTCGTTTCACGGGGCTCGACTCGATCGCTTCGCAACAAAAATACAAGTTCCGCCGATACCGACGGGCGACCCACCTGTTCAACCTGCACAGTTGGGCTCCTCTTTCGTTCGACCCCTTCGGGACGATCGAAGAGTTCAGCCCCGACGCAATGCTCGGCGCGACGGTTCTCACCCAAAACCTGCTTGCCAATACGGACGGCTACGCCACCTGGGGATGGAGCCGGGCAAACGGGCACCGGATCAAAGGCGAAGTCCGCTATACGGGACTGGGGGTGCACCTCGACCTGAACGCCTCCTACGGCGGGGATCAGATGGTCTACGGCGTGGCCCAGCAACTCGGGTCGGGAGAGATCGAACGGCAACCGATGCCGAAACGGGACAAATACTGGTCCGTCGGGGCCGACGCGACACTTCCTCTCTATTTCGACCGGGGATACCACGTCCGGCAGCTCTCGATACAGGCCGGATGGAACTATTCGAACGGTCTGGTCGCCAACGTCGGCGATCTTCGCTATAACGAGCAGGGTGAAATGGAGAACCTACAGACAATCGGCTATCGGCACGGCCTGCACAAACTCTCGTTCGGGATCGGATTCTCGGACGTGGTACGGAGCGCCTACCGCGATGTAGGGACTCCGTGGGGATACCTCTTGCAGGCAAGTTACGACCTCAACCCGACCAACCGAGACTTCAGCGATCTGTTCTCATGTTACGCCCGGGTATACACCCCCGGATTCTTTGCCCGCAACTCGCTCTCGGTCGGCGTTGCCTACCAAACCTCGATCGGCGGATACCGTTTCCCGTCTGGAATGCACTTCCTGGGGTACAAGTCGACCCGGCTGCTCCCAAAAGGGTTCACCTCCGCCGACATTTCGAGCAATAATTATATCGCCTCAGCCGTTGATTATCAGTTTCCGCTCTGTTATCCGGAAGGGGGTATTCCGGGATTCCTTTACATCAAGCGTATCCGGATCAACGTGGGTCTCGGCTATGCCCAGTTCCAGGAGTTGGGAACACATGGTCGGGAGTGGAGGCGGCTCTATTCGTACGGCGGCGACATCTACTTAGACCTGAACCTGTTGCGTGAACCCGAGGCCGACACCTGGGCACTGAAACTCTCGTTCTACCAACCCAATCGGGGAAGTTTCTGGTTCGGAGCAGGATTGGAGCTCCCGTTCTGACCCTTTTTTGGAAGAAATTTCGTACCTTTGCCCCATATACTCGAACCGATGAAAAAACAAAAATCGCATAAACCTATTCCCCGTTCCGTCAAATGGCTCTGGGGTATCGTCATGGCACCGTTCGTCCTGCTGCTCGTCCTGCTGTTGCTCACGGCTACAGGCCTATTCGGGCGACTCCCCTCATTCGAAGAACTCGAAAACCCCAAAAGCAACCTGGCTACGGAGATCTACTCCGAAGACGGCAAGGTTTTGGGCACCTTCTTCATACAAAACAGATCCTATACGCAATATCAGGATCTCTTTCCGCAGGACTCGACCCAGCTGCTCCGTCTCGACTCTCATCTGGTTCCCCCGATCATCGCTGCATTGATCGCTACCGAGGATGTTCGCTTCCGCAGCCACTCGGGTATCGACCTGCAATCGCTCGTGCGTGTCGGAGTCAAGACCGTTCTGCTGCAAAACACCTCGCAGGGAGGCGGCAGTACCATTACACAACAGCTGGCTAAAAACCTCTTCCCGCGCGACATCGACGAGAACCGGGGAAAGATCGCCCGCACCTCGAAACTGGTCATCTCGAAACTCAAGGAGTGGATCACCGCCCTGAAACTCGAATACAACTACACGAAGGAGGAGATTGCCGCCATGTATCTCAACACCGTTGAATTCGGATCGAATGCCTACGGTATCAAGTCGGCCGCCCAAACCTTCTTCAACAAGGAGCCGCACGAGCTCAACATCCAGGAGGCGGCCGTACTGGTCGGTCTGGTGAAGGGGCCAACGCTCTACTCGCCCCGTCGGAATCCGGAAAACTCGCTGGCACGCCGCAACCTTGTGCTCGCCCGCATGGCCTCGGCCGGAGCCATCACCCACGAGCAGCGGGACTCGCTCTCGGCGCTGCCGATCATCCTCAACTACAAACCCGTCTCCCACAACGAAGGGCCGGCTACCTACTTTCGCGAGATGCTGCGCCTGACGATGAATGCCGAACGCCCCAAACGTCAGCAGTTTCTCAACGACTGGGACTACGAACAGGCCGTCAAACAATACGATGAAAATCCGATCTACGGCTGGTGTCTTAAAAATACCAAATCCGACGGAACACACTACGACATCTATCGGGATGGCCTGAAGATCTACACAACCATCGACTCCCGCCTGCAGGAGTACGCAGAACAGGCCGTACAAAAACAGATGGAATCGGTAATCCAGCCCCAGATGGATGCCCAATACAAACGTACCAAAGTCCTTTTCAACGGGGCCGGGAAGGAGGAACGTGACCGCATTATCCGCAATGCGATCCGCTATTCGGACCGTTACCGCGAGATGGAGCGAGCCGGTGTGAACGAGAAGGATATCCTCGCAAGTTTCAGCCGTCCCTGCCCGATGAAGGTCTTTACCTACAAAGGTGAGCGCGATACGGTCATGACCCCGCTCGATTCGATCCTTCATCATAAGCGTATCATGCGGGCAAGCCTGGTGGCCATAGAGCCCCAGACCGGATACGTCAAAGCCTATGTAGGAGGACCGAACTTCCGTTACTTCAAGTACGACATGGCTAAACAGGGGAAACGTCAGATCGGATCGACGATCAAGCCTTTCGTCTATACCTTCGCCATCGACCATCTGGGACTCGCGCCCTGTACCCCCGTACCGAATCTTCCGGTAACGATCGAGACGGCCAACGGAGTGCCCTGGTCGCCCAAAGAGGCCGGCCGGGTGGAGCAAAACGGAGAGCTGCACCCGCTCAGCTGGGGACTGGCCCGCAGCCGCAACAACTATTCGGCATGGATCATGAAGCAGGCCAAACAACCGCAGGCGGTCGCCAACTTCATCCACAACATGGGTATCCACAGCTACATCGATCCCGTACCGGCCCTCTGTCTGGGGACCTCCGAATCGAATGTGTACGAGATGGTCGGCGCTTTTGCGACCTTCGCCAACGAAGGGGTTTTCACCGAACCGATTTTCGTTACCCGCATCGAGGACCGTCAGGGTAATTTGATCGCAAGCTTCGCCCCTTCGACCCAGGATGCCATCAGCGAAAAGACCGCTTATACGATGCTCACGATGCTACGGGATGTTATTCGCTCCGGAACGGGAGGCCGTCTGAACTGGGCCTACGGCATGCAAAACACAGAGGTGGGCGGCAAGACCGGTACCTCGCAGAAAAATCGCGATGCCTGGTTCATGTGTATTCTTCCGAAGCTGGTCATCGGAACATGGGTCGGGGGTGAGGACCAATACATCCACCTGCTTTCCAGAGGAGAAGGAAGCACGGTAGCACTACCGATCGTCGGCGAAATGCTCAACCGCATCTATGCCGATCCGAGCGTTGGAATCTCCAAGCAGGATCAGTTCACACGCCCAGCCGTCATTCCCGTTTACGACTGCGATCCGATCGAAAACGAACCGACGGCAACCGAGGGCAACTGGTATGACGAAGATGAGTTTTTTGAATAAAAAATAACCTTACACCCAATAAAACCATGAAATTAGCAATTGTGGGAGCCAGCGGAGCCGTTGGCCAGGAGTTTCTAAAAGTGTTAGGGGATAATGATCGTCTCCCCATCGACGATTTGCTGCTGTTCGGATCCGAGCGGAGCGCCGGAAGGAAATACTTGTTCCGGGGGCGCGAACTCACTGTACGCAAACTCGCCCACAACGACGATTTTCAAGGCGTGGACATTGCTTTGGTTTCGGCCGGAGCCTCGACTTCAAAAGAATTTGCCGAAACAATCACCCGTCACGGTACGCTGATGATCGACAATTCGAGTGCCTTCCGCATGGAGGAGGATATTCCGCTGGTCGTACCGGAGGTAAATGCACAGGATGCTCTCAACGCACCGCGCCGCATCATCGCCAATCCGAACTGTACGACAATCCAGATGGTCGTTGCCTTGCAACCCATCGAGCGTCTCTCCCATATCCGCCGCGTACATGTGGCCACCTACCAGTCGGCCAGTGGAGCGGGGGCCCAGGCAATGGTCGAATTGCAGCAGCAACATGCCTCCATCGTAAAAGGAGAGGACCCTTGTGTAGAGAAGTTCGCCTACCAACTGGCCTTCAATCTGATTCCGCACATCGACGTATTCATGGAAAACGACTACACAAAGGAGGAGATGAAAATGTTTAACGAAACACGCAAGATCATGCACTCGGATGTACTGGTATCGGCCACCTGTGTCCGTGTTCCGGTCATGCGGGCCCACTCGGAAAGCATCTGGGTCGAAACGGAACGTCCTCTTTCGCCGGAAGAGGTCCGTGAGGCTTTCGCATCGGCCCCCGGCATTGTATTGCAAGACACTCCCTCGGAGAAGATCTATCCGATGCCTCTGATGGCCGCAGGACAAGACCCCGTCTATGTCGGGCGAATCCGCCGGGACCTCACGAATCCCAACGGACTCACCTTCTGGTGTGTCGGAGACCAGATCCGCAAGGGGGCAGCCCTGAATGCCGTACAAATTGCACAATGGCTCGTCGAACACGGCGGGATCCGGTAGAGAACAACAATACCATGACTCACGGCGGAACGAACAACACGTTCCGCCGTTTTTTATACGCAACATTCAGTGCTGCAAAAAAATGATCGAAATCTCCCGTACTAAAAAATTTTTGTTATTCGTTAAATAAAGTGTAACTTTGTGCGATTATCCCCGGATAAGAACGGCAAAAAACCGATCCCGATGACCAAGAAGAAGCTATATCTCTACTGTACCGTACTCCTGACGGTTTTCTTGACAAGCTGCAACGGCGTTCAGCAGATCCTGAAAAGCGGTAGACCCGAAGTGATGTATCAACAGGCTCTATACTATTATGAAAAGGAGAAATGGACGAAAGCAGCCAGCCTCTTCGAAGGAGCCAGCCCATATTACGTCGCGAAACCTCAAGAGGACAGCATTGCTTTTATGCATGCCTACTGCAAGTTCAAGAATCGGGAATACGACGTAGTAACTTCGGAGTTGGATCTTTTCCGTCGCAAACACACACGCAGTATTTTCCTCGAAGATGCGGAGGGAATGCTCGCACTGAGCTACTTCTACCTCTCGCCCGGGCCGACCCGCGATCAATCCATGACGACACAGGCTCTGGTTGCAATCAATGAATTCATGGTTCACTACCCGACGAACGAAAAGATCGACGAATTCCGGAAAATGAATCAAATCCTTACGGAACGGCTCCACGACAAAGCCTTTCTGAACGCTTATACTTACTATAAAATCGAGCGATACAAGTCCGCGATTTTCTCTCTCAAAAATGCGTTGAAGGAGTATCCTGAAAGCAAACACCGCGAAGAGATCATGTACCTGATCGTCAAGTCGGGTTATGAACTGGCCTCGAATTCGGTACAAGACAAACAGGCAGACCGCTATCTTTCAATGCTCGACTCCTACTATTCGTTTGTCGCCGAATTTCCGGAATCCTCTTATGTGAAAGAACTCGACCGGCTGGCAAAACACGCCAAAGACTTCCTCGATAGAAACAACAAAGAAAATACCCTATAACATGGAGATCAAAAAAACAACTCCCACCAACACCGTAACGCGTAAATTAGCCGATCTGGACAAGGAAACCGGCAACATTTACAAAACGGTCAACATCATCGCCCGTCGAGCCAACCAGATTGCCGTGGAGCTCAAGACCGAGCTGAACCGCAAGTTGGCAGACTTCTCATCGCCTTCGGACACGATGGAGGAAACTTTCGAGAACCGCGAGCAAATCGAAATCTCGCGTTACTACGAGCGTCTTCCAAAACCGACACTTATTGCCACGGAAGAGTTCGTCGAAGGTGATCTTTTCTACAAGGACGACGCAGAAAAGAAATAACGACCTATACGTATGAGCCTCAGCGGACGACATATTCTGCTCGGCATCACGGGAAGCATCGCGGCCTACAAGGCAGCGGTGCTCTGCCGTTTGCTCAAGGGGGCCGGTGCCGACGTACGGGTGGTGATGACTCCGCTGGCCAAGCAGTTCATCACCCCGCTGACCATGGCCACCCTCTCGAAACACCCCATCCTGGTCGAGTTCTTCAACCCCGAAAACGGCGAATGGAATTCACACGTTTCGCTGGGTGAGTGGGCCGACTGCATGCTGATCGCCCCCGCCACAGCCAATACGCTGGCCAAAATGGCACATGGCATTGCCGACAACCTGCTGCTCACGACCTATCTCTCGGCCCGTTGTCCGGTAGCCGTCGCCCCGGCGATGGATCTGGACATGTATGCCCATACGGCGACCCAAACCAACCTACAGACCCTGCGCGAGCGGGGTGTGGCCATCGTCGAACCGGCCGAAGGGGAGTTGGCAAGCGGTCTTATGGGGAAAGGGCGCATGGCCGAACCGGCCGAAATCCTCTCGTTCGTAGAGGATCTTCTCTCTGAAAAAAAAAAGAGCCTGCAAGGTAAACGGATGATCGTTACGGCCGGAGCCACGATCGAGGCGATCGACCCGGTGCGGTTCATCTCGAACCACTCGACCGGGAAGATGGGCTATGCCCTGGCCGACGCCCTGGCAAGACGCGGAGCAGAAGTTACGCTCATCAGCGGACGCACCACCCTGCCCACACCGCCTTCGGTCCGCCGGATTGATGTCACCTCGGCCCTACAGATGTACGAAACGGCCCTGCGCGAGTTCGACGCAGCGGACGGTGCCGTCATGTGTGCTGCCGTGGCCGACTACACGCCCGAAGAGGTCTCCCCGATCAAACTGAAGAAGGGTGAGGGGGATATGGTGATCCGGCTCAAGCGCACCCACGACATAGCCGCCGAACTGGGGGCACGAAAAGGGGCACGGATGCTGGTTGGATTCGCTCTCGAAACGGATCACGAGGAGGCCCACGCCGAAGAGAAGCTCGCCCGCAAGAACTTCGACTTCATCGTGCTCAACTCACTGCGCGATGCAGGAGCCGGATTCGGTGTCGACACCAACAAAGTTACGCTCATCGACCGCAACGGCCGACAGGAACTTCCCCTGCTCTCGAAACGGGAGACAGCCGAACGGATCGTCGATAAAATCGAAACCATACTGAAATAGCCATGCTGCGCACGCTGAGAGTCGAAAATTACGCGCTGATCAACCGGCTCGAACTGGAACTGGATATCCATCTGAACATTATTACGGGAGAGACCGGTGCCGGCAAGTCGATCCTGCTCGGTGCCCTCGGGCTACTGCTCGGTGCCAAGAACGACGGGGCCGCGTTGAAGGACAGCCAGCGGAACTGTCTGGTCGAAGGGACCTTCGAGATCGGCAAGCTCGGGCTCGAATCGTTCTTCGAGGAGAATGACCTGGACTACAGCCCCGAGACAACCCTCACGCGTCAGATCACCCCGAGCGGCAAGAGTCGTTCGTTCATCAACGACACCCCTGTACCGCTCACGCTGCTGCGCGATCTGGGATCCCGCCTGATCGACATTCACTCCCAGCACCAGAATCTGATTCTCGGATCTGAGGCATTCCGCACGCGCGCCCTCGACACGCTGGCCGAGAATGCCGATCTGCTGGCAACCTATACGGCACAATACGAACGAATGGGAGCATTGCGACGCGAACTGACCCGCCTGCGCGAAGAGGCTGAAGCGGGACATCGGGACGAGGAGTGGCTGCGCTACCAAACCGAAGAGCTGGAGGCCGCCCGACTGAAAACGGGGGAGCAGGCCGAACTGGAGGCGGAGTTGTCCGTCCTCTCGAATGCCGACCGCATCAGCGAGGCGCTCACCGCGCTCCGCAATGCGCTGGACGATGACCTGACCGGCATTCTCGTACAACTCAAAACGAACGAAACATCACTTCTCCACCTCTCCGAGAGCTATCCCTTTGCCGCCGAAGCGGCTACCCGCCTGCGATCGGTCATCGAGGAGTTGAAAGATATCAGTGCAACGGCCGCCGCCGAGAGCGAGCGGATCGATGCCGACCCCGAACGGTTGCAGAAGATCAGCGACCGGATCGGAACAATCTACACGCTCTGCCAGAAACACAAGGCAGCCGATCTGGAGGAGCTGCTCTCCATCCAGGCACAATACGAAGCCCGCTTGCAGGCCATTACCCACGGCGACGAGCAGATAGCCGCACTCGAGGCGGAACTCTCCGAAGCGGAACAGGAGGCATGGAAGAGCGCCCGCGAAATCCACACGCGACGCGAAAGCGCCGCTCCGGCTTTCAGTGAGCAGATCGAAGAGACGCTCACGAAACTCGGAATGCCCGATGCCCGGTTCTGCGTTGCCGCAGAACAGACAGAGACACTGACGGCAACCGGCTGCGACCGGATCGACTTCCTCTTTACGGCCAACCGCAGCTTCTCGCCGCAAAAGATCGAGCGGATCGCCTCGGGCGGTGAAACGTCCCGCGTCATGCTGGCCCTCAAAGCGCTGCTCGCCCGCCGCATGGAGCTGCCGACCATCATCTTCGATGAGATCGACACCGGAGTTTCGGGTCAGATCGCCGATGCCATGGGTGAGATTATCCACTCGCTTTCGGACTCGATGCAGGTGGTCGACATCACCCATCTCCCGCAGGTGGCCTCGAAGGGTTCGACCCATTTCTTCGTCTACAAGGACCAGGACGGGACCCACATCCGACACCTCAACGACGAGGAGCGCATTGCCGAGATTGCCAAGATGCTATCGGGCAGCCAGATCACTGAAGCTGCTCTGGCCCAGGCACGTATTCTGCTCGGCAAATA
Source organism: Candidatus Alistipes avicola (assembly GCA_019118565.1). Taxonomy (GTDB): domain Bacteria; phylum Bacteroidota; class Bacteroidia; order Bacteroidales; family Rikenellaceae; genus Alistipes; species Alistipes avicola. The sequence goes on from DWYR01000015.1 coordinate 13,466, forward strand.
GCCGCTGCAGCCACAGTACAACCATACCCCGAACACACTTGCAGGTTCGGGGTTATTTTTTTACCGGGAAAATAGATCTTTTTCTGAGAAGCGGCGTCTTATAGATAGACGCGTCCCCAAGAAACGAAAAACAGAACCGATATGCAAGAATACGAATCGAAACTCAAACAACTCGAACGGATCATCGACCGACATCAGGAGCGACTGTTCCGCCTCGCCTGTCTGCACACGGGATCCCGGACGGCAGCGGAAGACATCGTGCAGGATGTAATGCTCCGGCTCTTTCGGTCGGAAAGCAACCTGAGTCACATAACCGATCTGGAGAGTTATCTGATAAAGGCGATCATCAACCGCTGTCGCGACTACCATCGGCAAGGCTCCAAAGCAACACTCCCGCTCGACCAGGTCGGCAAAATAGCCGTCCCGACTGAAGATCCGCCCCCGGAACAGGAGTACGAACGGATCTACCGGCTTCTCGAACGCCTGCCCGAAGAGCAGGCCGAAGTGATCCGGCTGAAGACATCGGAATCGATGACCTTTGCCCAAATCGCCGAGCTCACCGAAAGCTCCGAGGCGACTGTCAAGTCCCGCTTCCGCTACGGCATCCAGAAACTCCGCACACTCATCGCCGGAGCATCCCATTAATCACCTTAAAACGAATCATGCCATGAAATGCCAAGATTTTGAAAAGCGCCTCGAACTGCTTTTCGACGACAATACCCCAACCGCAACGCGTGAAGAACTGCTAGCTCACCTGAAGGAGTGTCCCGACTGCCAACAACTCTATACGCAAACGAAAGAAGCTCTCGAAGCCGTAACCCCCCAAAAGGCCCTCCAGGTCCCGACCGATCTGAAACAGCGGATCCTGCGGGCAGCTGCCGAAGAGACAAACGAGGAACGCAAACGAACCGTCTCCCGACGACGACGCTGGCTGCGCCCCCTCACGGCTTCACTGAGTGCCGCCGCCCTGATCGCACTCGTACTGATTCTCAACCCGATCCAGCGCTACCAGGCCCACGCAGCCGGGCGTCTGCTGCGCGATGCGATCGCACAGATCGAGAACAGCCAATCGTTCTATCTCGAGATCGACGTACGGACACTGCCCGGAGAGTCATTCTCCTACATCGACGCACAACAACCGTTTCTCCGCCACCGCATGTGGGTTGACCCGGCAACAAACCGCTGGCGGCTCGAAAAGGAGGGGCGTATTGCCATCCACACCGGCTCTCAGATCCTGATGTGGCTTCCAAACTCCAAGACAGGTTGGATCCTGCCTCCCGACGAAGGGTTCATCGATGGATTCGCCACCCTGCTCGATCCCTACTCGCTGCTGCTGCGCGAAGAGGCCTGCGTTGCCACCAACAAAAAGGCTACCTGTACCAAACAGGTCTCGGACAACACCATCACCCTGACGGTCCGTGTCCCGGCCGAGGGAGATTTTTCCAACAACTATATGCTCAACACCTCGGTCAGCGAATCCAACACCTGTCGGGAGTACAGCTTTGACCGTAAGACACACGCCCTGACCGGTCTAAAGATCATACAACTGAACGGCTCCGAAGAGAAGACGATCGTCCACATGAAGCGGATCGACTATAACACCCCGCTCTCAGCGAGTCTCTTCTCCACCCCGCAAGGGATCGAATGGATCACCCCGGCAGAACCGGCCAAAGGCTCTCTTTTTACGGACATCACCCCGGAGGAGGCCGCACGCAAACTCTTCACCGCCATGCAGAGCTGGGACGAAGAGGTCCTTCAGGAGGTGCTGATCTACTACAACGCACCGCACCGACTCTCCATACTGAAAGAGATCTATGCCGGATGCCGTCTGATCGAAGTCCGTCCCCACTTCCGTTCGGGACAGTACGCCGGAGTGTTCGTACCCTGCCTGGTGAGAAAACCCGACGGGGAGAGTGAATTGATCATCCTCGCCCTGCGCAACGACAACCAGAACCGGGCATGGGTGGCAGACGGTGGTCTGTAAAGTCCTGAAATAAAAAGTTCACCCACAAAAAAAGAGGCGGATCCCTTACAGGATCCGCCTCTTCTGGACACATATCGTCTGAAGCGACTGTTACATCATGCCGCCCATTCCGGCACCCGGCATAGCGGGCATGGCAGGAGTCTCGGACTTCTTCTCAGCCAGCACACACTCGGTGGTCAGGAACATCGAAGCGATCGAAGCGGCATTCTCCAGAGCGACACGCGACACCTTCGTCGGGTCGATGATACCGGCCTTCATCATATCCTCGTAACGATCCTCGCGGGCGTTGTATCCGAAGGAACCCTTGCCCTCCTTGACCTTGTTGACAACCACCGAGCCCTCGCCGCCGGCGTTGGTAACGATCTGGCGCAACGGCTCCTCGATAGCGCGTCTTACGATCTGGATACCGGTCGTCTGATCCTCATTGTCCCCCTTGAGGTTCTCGAGAGCCTCCACGGCACGGATGTAAGCCACACCGCCACCCGGAACGATACCCTCCTCAACGGCAGCACGGGTTGCCGCCAGTGCATCGTCTACGCGGTCTTTCTTCTCCTTCATCTCAACCTCGGTTGCAGCGCCGACATAGAGAACGGCGACCCCACCGGCCAACTTGGCCAGACGCTCCTGCAACTTCTCACGGTCGTAGTCCGAAGTCGAGTTCTCGATACCGGCACGAATCTGAGCCACACGGGCTGCGATCGCCTCCTTCGAACCGGCACCATCGACGATGGTCGTATTCTCCTTGTTCAGGGTAACCTTCTCGGCCGTACCCAGTACAGAGAGGTTTGCATCCTCCAGCTTCATACCCTTGTCGGTAGAAACCACGGTACCACCCGTCAGCACGGCGATATCCTCGAGGATCTCCTTGCGGCGATCACCGAAACCGGGAGCCTTGCAGGCCGCGATCTTGATCGTACCTCGCAATTTATTGACAACCAATGCCGACAGAGCCTCGCCATCGACATCCTCTGCGATGATCAACAGCGAACGGCCGCTCTGAGCCACCGGCTCCAGAACACCCATCAACTCCTTCATCGTCGAGATCTTCTTGTCGGTGATCAACACGTAGGGTTTGTCGAGTTGAGCCTCCATCTTCTCGGTATCGGTGATGAAGTAGGCCGAGATATAGCCACGATCGAACTGCATACCCTCGACAACATCCACGTGGGTCTCCGTACCTTTGGCCTCCTCGACCGTAATGACACCCTCCTTGTTGACCTTGGCCATCGCCTCGGCAATCAACTTACCGATCGTAGCATCGTTGTTAGCCGAGATAGTAGCGACCTGCTCGATCTTCGCGAAGTCGGTACCTACGGTCTGGCTCTGCTTTCTCAGCTCGCCTACAACCACCTCGACAGCCTTGTCGATACCACGTTTCAGGTCCATCGGGTTTGCACCGGCCGTCACGTTCTTCAGACCGACACCGATCATGGCCTGAGCCAGCACCGTTGCCGTCGTCGTACCGTCACCGGCATCGTCGTTGGTCTTCGAGGCAACCTCCTTGACCATCTGGGCACCCATGTTGGCAATGGCATCCTCCAACTCGACCTCCTTGGCTACCGTTACACCATCCTTGGTTACCTGCGGAGCACCGAATTTCTTGTCGATAATCACGTTGCGGCCTTTCGGACCGAGCGTTACCTTCACGGCGTTGCTCAATGCATCAACGCCCTCCTTGAGAAGCTCACGAGCCTCTACATTATATTTGATCTCTTTTGCCATAATTCAAACGTTCTTTTAGAATTAGATAATTGCAAGAATATCCTGCTGCTTCATAATCAGGTAATCCACACCGTCGATCGTCAGCTCCTGTCCGGCATACTTGCCATAAAGAACCTGGTCGCCGACCTTAACCTCCATCTTGATCTCCGAAGTGCCGGGACCGACTGCTACGACTTTGCCTGCCAGCGGTTTCTCTTTTGCCGTATCGGGGATAATCAATCCACCCGCCGTCTTCTCTTCCGCAGGGTTGGGCAGGATCAACACGCGGTCTGATAATGGTTTTACGTTCATAATCGTGAGTTTTATAATTATTGATTATTTTTCTTTTTTCGATAGGAGATTACGCAAGAGATATGCCAAACACTTTTTGGCAGAAATCCCTGCCAAAACCCCCGCCCCGACTGCCATTCTGTCAACATCCTGCCTGTTCCTACCGCCATCCATGACAAAGAATCGGGGGGGGCAAACAGCGATCGGAACGGTACCGGAAAGAAAATTCACGTTTTTTTTGCTCGAATAAAAAAATCATATTACCTTTGCAATCCGGTTGATTCAATAAAAGGGTCAACCTACACGGTGGATGTAGCTCAGTTGGTTAGAGCGTCGGATTGTGGTCCCGAAGGTCGTGGGTTCAAGCCCCATCTTCCACCCGAGAACGAGATTCGCTAAAACGAGTTTCGTTTTTTATTACCGGCAGCAAAAACATCAGAAAAAAAGGGAAAAGCCCTGACAATCTAGCGATTGTCAAGGCTTTTCAGTTAGTCGGGGTGACAAGATTCGAACTTGCGACCACACGCCCCCCAGACGCGTACTCTAACCGGGCTGAGCTACACCCCGAACTGATTTCGGAACGCAAATATAGGCATTTTTCCCAAATCTGGCAATGAAATTCCAATAAAAATATCCAACCACAACAATACTACAGACGCAACACGCTAATAATCAACAACAAAAACTTTTATATTTTTTTCGAAACGTCAAAAACATCGGCTAACCAAAACAGTATTCTCCTTCCAAGGCAAGAGAGCAAAAACACTCCCAAATGAAATACCTATTCTTTATATACAGGCTCAAAGGCTTCCCGTCTATTTTTTTTCACTTTTTTTTGGATCGAAAACTTTTTTGTTTACCTTTGCACCGCTAAAGGATTCTCTTCTCGAAGAATCACCAATAGCGCAGGAGGCCCATTCGTCTATCGGTTAGGACGCAAGATTTTCATTCTTGAAAGAGGAGTTCGACTCTCCTATGGGCTACACGAGAGCACCTTACGGTGTCAGACGAACGGCTGCAAGGCCGTACGTCTCGTTTCTGGAGCGTGCTTACGGGGAATAAAAGATGAAGGAAGCGGGCGCAAGCCTATTCCGAAGCGGCCACGGCCGGAAAATGATGGCCCGAGCAATCGGGATGTCAGATAATTAACGGACAAAAAAATTAAAAAATAAAAACAAAGAATTATGGCAAACCATAAGTCATCCGAAAAAAGAATTCGTCAGACTGTGACGAAGCGTGCACACAACCGTCTCTATCACAAGACGGCACGCAACGCCGTGAAGGCTCTTCGCAACACGACCGAGAAGAGCGCAGCAGAGGCCCTGCTTCCGAAAGTTACCTCCATGTTGGACAAGTTGGCTAAACACCACATCGTTCACAAGAACAAGGCAGGTAACCTGAAGAGCGCACTGCAGTCGCACGTAAATGCCCTGTAATTGACAGGTATAAAAACAAAAAAAAGACTTTCCTTGACGGAAAGTCTTTTTTGTTTTACCATTTCCACCCTTACTTCTCCGGGGCGGGAGTCTGCTCTGGGAATCCCTGTGCCTTCAGCCGGATCTCACCACCGTCGGGCGTAACCAGATAAGCTCCGGTATTCTCGGCCGTGATATGGCCGATCACATCGATTCCGCCCATACGCATCACCTGCTCCTGCATCGAAAGCGGCACGGTAAAGAGCAGTTCGTGATCCTCTCCGCCATTGAGTGCCGCTACAACCGGATCGGCATGGATCTCCTCGGCAAAAGCCGATGTCTGGCGGGCAATCGGAATCTTGTCCAGATAGATGCGGGCACCGCAACGGGAAGCCTTGCAAATCTGTATCAGATCACTGGCCAAACCGTCCGAGAGATCGATCATCGAAGTAGGAACGATTCCCTCTTCAGTCAATGCCTCCACAATATCTTTCCGCGCAGAGGGTTTCAAGTAGCGCTGCAACAGATATTCGTATCCGTCGAACTTCGGGGCAAGCTCCTTCGCCCCTTCCAACACCCGCTTCTCACGCTGCAAAAGGTGCAATCCCATATAGGCTGCCCCCAGGTCACCCGTGATGCAGATCAGATCGTTCAGTTTAGCTCCATCCCGATAGACCACCTTCTCTTTCGGGGCGCGTCCCAATGCCGTGACGTTGATAACCAACCCCGTCACCGAAGCCTTGACATCGCCGCCCACCAAATCGACCCCCAACTCGTCGCAGGCGAAGCGGATCCCCTCGTAGAGGTCATCCAGCACCTCAACCGATATTTTGGACGACACACCGAGCGAGACGAGCAACTGTTCGGGACGGGCATTCATGGCCAGCAGGTCGCTCACCGCCTCGACAACAGCCTTGTAGCCCAGATGTTTCGGAGGGAAATAGGTCAAATCGAAATCGACCCCCTCCAACAGCAGGTCGGTCGTACAGAGCGTGACCTCGCCATCGGGAGCAGCCACAACAGCCGCATCATCCCCCACCCCGCGCAGGGTCGAGGCATTATGTTGTTTCAAATCGCGCGTAAGGCGATCGATCAATCCGAATTCGCCCAAAGTAACGATTTCGGTACGTTTCTTCTCAGCCATAGCAATATCTCCTTTTTTTCTCTCTTCAACGGGGATCCATCGATCGGCCCCTCGCGCCGTATGGCCGCGCGCCTCTCTCCGGCCCCGCAACACCCGAACAAGGGGTGCGATGCCTTAGGAAAAAAGCGACACCACCCGTTCGATTTTACAAAAATAGGAAAACTCGGCCGAATACGGACGACTTGAAGAGAAATAATAGACACAACCAGGGCAGCAGCCACTACACCACCCCTCAGCACTCCAAGAATTCGGGTCCATGCGGCAAAGAATTCAATATTTCTTGCTATTTTTGTTCGAGGCACCCTCGCCAGAACCTTCTGGGAGGAGGCTGTCAATGGATCAACAACCTGAATTCGAACCGCTGAGAAAGCGAAATCCGCCACCCGTACAGAATGAAGAAAGGAATCGCACTGACTTTTTTTTGCCTGGCTGCCTGCATAAGCAGCACATTCGGAGAGAGCCTCACCCCCTATGTCGCATTTGCCCGCACATACGGCATCGTCCGCTACTTCTCCCCAAACCCCTACACCCGGAACTGGTCGGAAAGCGACTGGATGAAGGTGTGTGCCCTGCTAGCCAACCGGGCCGAGACCCAGCCCCTGGAGGAGGTATTCAAACCGCTCGCCCCCACGCTGCTACTCTCGACAAGGGAGTCCTTGCCGGAGGAAGAGAAACCCGCGTCGAGCGCTGCGGCCAAATTTTACCGCTACAGCGGATCGGGCGTGCTGCATGTTCCGCTTCTCGCCCGAATATTCATACCCGGACTCGCGAACTACATCCCCTACTACAAACAACTCGTCCCCGTCTCCGAATGTCCGGACTCGATTACGGCTCCGGCAGCCAATCGATATTACAGCTATCCGGCGGGCGACGGCCGCTGGCTACAGATTCAACACGCACTACCCAAAGAGCAGTTCGACAGAGGGGCAACGCATCGACTGCTTGCCGAAGCGAAAAAATACTGGGACTCACATCGGCTTGACGACAAAAACCTCTCCCCGAGGCGCCAGTTCATTTTCGGATTGTTGTCGGACAAGGCGGTTCGGGTAGCCGACCTGACCGTCCGCTGGAATGTGGTGCGCCACTTTTACCCCTACTACGAGGAGGAGGATCTCGGCTGGGATCGCCAACTGGAACTCTACCTGCAACAGGCCGTTCAGATAGACCTCGTGGACTCTTTCGAGGAGCTTCTCGCCTGGTACGACCTTCTCTGCCGCTTTTTCAATCCGGTGAAGGACGGCCACCTTTTCGTGCGCAGAGACATGAGGCTCTCGGCCCTCCAGACGACCTATCTGCCCGAATATCATGCAGCGGTCGAAACGTGCGTCGTAAACGACACGCTGCTCGTCCGCACGCAGGCCGATGAGGCCGAATCCTGGCGCATGCTTCTCTCCCTCGACGGTCGGCCACCCCTCGAAAGGCTGCAAGCCTGCCGCGCCGCCACAAACGCCGCCACGCCGGCACACCGCGACCGACTGGCGGTCGACAAACTCTTCGCCTCCCCGGAATACGGCACCCCGTTCATCATCGAAAGCTGCGACCTTTCGGGAGACGTACGCCGGGATACGCTTTACGCCCAACGCACCGACGGGCCGCTCTCCCGACGGGACAACCCGCCTCTGCACCAATACGACAACGGGGTTCTCTACCTCGATGCCACCTCGCCCGAATTGAGCGAGAAACGCTTTCTGGCAGCTCTGACACCCGACATCAAAGCTCTCTGTTTCGATCTGCGCGGGCTCCCCTCCCTCCAATTCGAAGCGATTTTGGCTCATCTGATCCCTGCCGATGCGAAGGCTCCGGCCACCGAGGTCCCGATCAACTGCCTCCCCTTTCAACAGGGTATCTCGTGGCGAATCGAGGCGGAGACCTTACCGGCAAAATCGCCCCTCATCGCCCTGCCACCCATCTTTTTATGCGATGGCAGCACCGTCAGCTGGGGCGAAACCATCCTCATGATGGTCCGCCACTACAAACTGGGGGTGATCGTCGGCCAAACGACGGCCGGCACCACCGGAGACATGACTCAGTTCGACCTCCCGCTGTTCCCCTTCACCATGCCCTGCATGCGCATGCAGGGCATGGATCGTGAGCAGCACCACGCCCGGGGTATTCTTCCCGATCGCATCATTCCGCTCCAGGCCCATGACCTCATGAGCGGTCACGACAGAACTCTGGAGGCCGCGCTGAAGAGCCGATAGCCCCACTCTCGGGCAGATCGTACAGATGCGACAGACCGCCAAAACCAGCCTGTGTACAATAAATATGGGAAAACTTTGTCGTTGCGACCGAAAAATCGACTATATTTGTTGGCGTAAAAAATTCAAACCACACATACGACCATGTTGAATATCGTTTTGTTCGGAGCTCCGGGATGCGGCAAAGGAACGCAAGCCTCGCTGCTCAAAGAGAAGTACGGAATCGATCACGTATCGACCGGCGAAGTGATCCGCGATCAGATAGCACGGGGAACCCAATTGGGAAAAGAGATGGAATCCTACACCTCGCAGGGCAAACTGGCTCCCGACCAGATTGTCATCGACATGATAGACCACTATGTAACGGAACACCAGCACGCCAAAGGCAACATCTTCGACGGATTCCCGCGCACGATCCACCAGGCCGAAGAGTTCGATCGTCTGCTCACGGCCCGCGGACTGAAAATCGACAAGATGATCTACTTCGATGTACCCGAAGAGGAGTTGGTAAAACGTATCCTGCTGCGCAGCAAGGAGTCGGGACGCGCCGACGACGCATCGGAGGAGGTGATCCGCAAACGTATCGAAGTATATCGCGAACAGACCGCCGTGGTAGCCAAATTCTACGCGGCTCAAGGGAAATATGCCGAAGTAAACGGCCTGGGACAGATCGACGAGGTATTCGGCCGCATTTGCCAGATCATCGATTCGATCTAATCGCAAGATGCAATAAACCATTTAAAAAGGGCGGGGCGTGTGCCGTCCTTTTTTGTTCCGGATCGCCCCCTCTTCCAGACCAAACATTGCAAAAAAAAGAGGTGGAAATAGGTGATTTACATTTTTTTTACTACCTTTGCAACCGCTATAAAGTATATTAACCTAATTAACAAACAATTATGAACAATTACGAAGCCGTTTTCATTGTCACGCCGGTTCTTTCCGATACGCAGGTGAAAGAGGTAGCTGACAAATTCCAGGGTGTCATCACCGGGAACGGGGGTCAGATTGTGAACTCTGAGGCTTGGGGCTTGAGAAAGCTCGCCTACCCGATTCAAAAGAAGACCACCGGATTCTATTTCTTGCTCGAATTCACCGGTGAGGGTTCGATCGTAAACACGCTCGAGACGCAGTTCCGCCGCGATGAGCGCGTAATCCGTTTCTTAACTTTCAAGCAGGACAAATACGCCGTAGAGTACTCGGAGAAACGTCGTGCGAAACTTTCTAACAAATCGGAGGAATAATCATGGCACAGGAGAACAAAAACCAGTCTGAAATCAGATACCTCAACCCCGTTTCGGTTGATGTAAAGAAGAAAAAATATTGCCGTTTCAAGAAACTCGGCATCAAATACGTGGACTACAAGGACGGTGAGTTCCTCAAGAAGTTCCTCAACGAGCAGGGTAAGATTCTGCCCCGCCGTCTGACCGGTACTTCGCAGAAATTCCAGAAGAAAGTGGCTCAGGCCGTAAAACGCGCACGCCACCTGGCTATCCTGCCCTTCGTAACCGATTGCATGAAATAATAAAGAGGAGGAAGAACCATGGAAGTAATTCTGATCAAAGATATCGAGAAACTGGGTTACGCCAACGACATCGTTAACGTAAAGCCCGGCTATGCAAACAACTACCTGATTCCGCAGGGCTACGCAAAAGCAGCTACCGCTGCCGCCAAGAAAGTCCTCGCAGAGAACCTCAAACAGCGTGCTCACAAGGATGCCAAGATCCTGGCTGACGCTCAGGCTCTGGCCGAGAAGATTGCCAACCTGCCGTTGGTAATCGCAGCCAAAGCCGAGGAGGGCAAGATCTTCGGTTCGATCACCTCTGCCGACCTGGCTGAGGCTCTTGCTGCCAAAGGCATCGAGATCGACCGCAAGGGTATCATCGTAGAGGCAGTCAAGACCCTCGGCGAGTACGAGGCTACCGTAAAACTGCACCGCGATGTAAAGGCTACGATCAAATTCAGCGTTGTTGCCGAGGAGTAATCCGACAACATTCCGCGATACGAAAAGCCGACTCTCATGAGAGTCGGCTTTTTTTATACCCTTCCGAACGTTCCGCCTCTCAGGAAAACTCGCCGGACAAATTTGCATTTACCACCCCTCTTTTCGTATCTTTGCAATAACAATCACCAACCGCACATTGTCATGCAACTCGAAAAACTGTCGCTTATCAACTTCAAGAACATCCCGGAGGAGGAGATCGAGCTGCACGCCGGTATCAACTGCTTCGTAGGTGACAACGGAGCCGGCAAGACCAATGTGATCGATGCGGTCTACTTCCTGTCGATGTGTAAATCAGCGCTTTCGATGACCGACGGCCAGTGCATCCGTCACGAAAGCGACTTTTTCCTGCTCGACGGCCAGTATCGCACCGATGCGGACCGACGGGAAAACATCGTCTGCTCGTTCTCTCGCAAAGGAGGTAAAGTATTCAAACGCAACGGGAAAGAGTACGAACGGCTCTCCGAGCACGTGGGGTTGATCCCCGTCGTCATCGTCTCTCCATCCGACACGATGCTTATCAGCGATGCGGCCGACGAACGACGCCGCTACCTGAACAGTTTTATCTCGCAACTCGATCGCAGTTACCTCACGGCCCTGGTCCGTTACAACGCCGTACTGGGTGAACGCAACAAACTGCTCAAGATCTCCCGCGACGAGGAGATGCTCTCAGTATATGACCACCAGCTGATCGAACATGGACGGACGATCTTCCGCAAGCGGGCCGAGATTATCGCCCGCATGGAGCCGGAGGTGGCCCGATTCTATCGGATCCTCTCGGAAGACAAGGAGGAGGTACAGCTTGCCTACAAATCGGAATTGCACGACCGCCCCTTCGAGGAGTTGTTGCAGGCTGCCCGCGAAAAGGATTTTATCAACGGGTTTACCACCTCGGGAATCCACCGCGACGATCTGGTGCTGCGCATCGGCGGCTACCCGCTCCGCAAATACGGCTCCCAAGGTCAACAGAAATCGTTTTTGATCGCCCTCAAATTGGCACAGCACACCTTGGTGGCAGAGAGTAAACAGGAGCAACCTATCCTCTTGCTGGACGACCTTTTCGACAAGCTCGACGCAGGCCGGGTCGAGCAGCTGATCCGTCTGGTCGGAGACGGAAGTTTCGGTCAGATCTTCATCACCGACTGCAACCCAACCCGATTGAGAACCATTCTGGACAAGACGGGCGATGAATACGTACTCTTTACGGTAAAAAACGGAGGTATCTCGCGATGAAACGGAGCAAGACACAACCGATCGGAGTGTTGCTGGAGGAATTTTTCCAGCGGCCATACGTTGCGGCCAAAGTTGCCGAAGGCCGCCTGCACGACACATGGCGGGAGATCGTCGGCGAGGAGGCCGACCGTGAAACGACCGAACTGCGCCTCGAAAACCACATCCTCCATGTCCGGATCCGTTCGAGTATCCTGCGCAGCGAACTCTTCTACCAACGCGAGGCCCTCAAGGAGGAGATCAACCGACGGTCGAAAATCCGGATTGTCCATGCGGTCGTCATCCGCTGAGCCGCTCTTTTTCATCCCATTCCACACACAATTTTTCGGATCGTTGGTTTTTTTCAAAGAAAAAATGTATTTTTGCACGTTACTATCGAAAAAATCAAACTAAAAACCTCTTCGTTCTATGAATACGAAAAATGAGCAGGAAGGCCTCGGCGCAGCTTTGGGCAAAACGGAAATGTTCTTCGAGAAAAACAGTAAAAAGGTAATTTACCTGTTGCTCGCCCTTTTCGTGATTGCCGCCGCGATCTTCGGATATCGGCAGTTGATCGCACAGCCCCGCGACGGGAAAGCAGCCGAGATGATGGCTCAGGCTCAATACCGTTTCGAGTCCGAAGCACCGGACTATACACTGGCCCTCGAAGGCGATGCAAACGGTCCCGGATTTCTGGATGTGATCGAACAGTATGGATCCACTCCGGCAGGCAATCTGGCCAAACATTATGCAGGGATCTGCTACCTGCAGCTGGGCGATTTGGATAATGCGGCAACCTACCTGGCCAAATACAAACCAGCCAAAGGGATCCCCGCACAGATCATCAACGCGCAGAATCTGGGTCTGCAAGGCGACGTTGCCGTAGAGAAAGGTGATTACGCAACAGCTATCAAGTTCTTCGAGAAAGCAGTTAAAGCCTCGGAAAACAACCTGACCGCTCCGACGTACCTGCGTAAAGCGGCCCTGGCAGCCAAAGCAATGGGCAACACAGATCAGGCCATCGAACTCGTTGAGCGCATCTATACGGAGTTTCCCGCTTCGGCCGAAGCTCGTAATGCCGAGAAGTTGATCGGCTCGTTCCAGCAGGAGAAATAATCCGCGACAGAACAAAAATGGCGACTAAACACCATAATCTCTCGCAGCTGGACGCTCCGCTGCCCTCGGCGGCCGACATGAAATTCGGCATCGTCGTGGCGGAGTGGAACCGTGAAATCACCGAAGCGCTGCTCGAAGGGGCGGTACAGACCCTGCGCAGCGCCGGATGCCCCGACCTGAACATCCAGATCAAGTACGTTCCGGGCACGTTCGAACTGGCGTTGGGAAGTCAGTTCTTCGCCGAATATACGGACGTGGATGCCGTGATTGTCCTGGGTTGTGTGATCCAGGGAGAAACGCGCCACTTCGACTTCGTCTGCCAGGGTGTCACACAGGGAGTTACGCAACTCCAGCTGCAATGGAACATGCCGATCGCATTCGGCGTGCTGACGGTCAACGACCAGCAGCAGGCTCTCGACCGTGCCGGCGGCAAATACGGCAACAAGGGCAACGAAGCGGCAGCAGCAGCCATCCAGATGGTCAAACTGCAGATAGACATGGAGGCCGCCTCCCCCAATACGATTCCCGACCGCAAAAACATCAACTAAACGCAACAAATTTTTTTACGTATAAAAGTATTTCCGAGACCGCAGCCTCGTCCATCCGACAGGTTGCGGTCTTTTTATAAAAAATCATTCTTTTTCGTATCGATGCCATGTTTCATTTTGCTCCGTTATAAATCCGTTATAAACGAAGGAACAGCCGTCGTAACGAAGGCCTAATAACATTCCGTCCATCCGTACGTTTCAAAGACGAAGGATAATAAGAGCGCCTCGAACCTCAAAACGATAAGTATTTATACCACTTTTCACGAAAAGAATCGAGGTACTTTGCACACACCCAGAATATTATTTATACTTTTGTATGTATTAATCGCATAATCTTAAAAAATCAAATAACGAACTCGTATGGTAGATATCTTTGAACGCCTCGAAAAGAACGCCGGCGGCCCGATCGGCCAGTATATGGCTTATGCCCACGGCTACTTTGCATTCCCCAAACTCGAAGGCGAACTGGGTCCCCACATGATCTTCCGGGGCCAGAAAATGTTGAACTGGAGTCTGAATAACTATCTGGGCCTGGCCAACCACCCCGAAGTACGCGAGGCCGATGCCAAAGGTGCTGCCGAGTTCGGCATGGCTGCCCCGATGGGTGCCCGCATGATGAGCGGACAGACCAAATACCACGAACAACTCGAGCGCGAACTGGCCGAGTTCGTAGGCAAACCCGACGCATTCCTGCTCAACTTCGGATACCAGGGTATGATCTCGATCATCGACTGCCTGCTCACCCCGCGCGACGTGGTGGTCTACGATGCGGAGGCTCACGCCTGCATCATCGACGGTCTGCGCATGCACAAAGGCAAGCGTTTCGTCTACGGACACAACGATATGGATTCGCTCCGTCTGCAACTTAAGCACGCTACCGAACTGGCCGAACAGCAGAACGGCGGTGTCCTGGTCGTGACCGAGGGTGTATTCGGGATGAAAGGCGACCTGGGGCGACTCGACAAGATCGTTGAACTGAAAAAAGAGTTCAAATTCCGTCTGCTCGTAGACGATGCCCACGGCTTCGGAACGATGGGTCCCCAAGGCCGCGGTACGGCCGCCCATTTCGGTGTCGTTGACGGAGTGGACGTACTCTTCAATACGTTCGCCAAGTCAATGGCCGGTATCGGTGCATTCGTCAGCGGTCCCAGATGGCTCATCAACCTCTTCCGCTACAATATGCGTTCGCAGCTCTATGCAAAATCACTCCCGATGCCGATGGTCATCGGGGCACTGAAACGTCTGGATCTGATCCGCAAGCACCCTGAATATCAGGAGAAACTTTGGGAAATTACCCGTGCCCTACAGAAAGGTCTGCGCGAGAACGGCTTTGAGATCGGTGTAACCCAGTCGCCTGTAACCCCCGTTTATATGAAGGGCGGTATTCCGGAGGCAACGAACCTGATCGTGGATCTGCGCGAAAACCACAACCTCTTCTGCTCGGTAGTCGTTTACCCGGTTATCCCGAAGGGAGAGATCATCCTGCGACTGATCCCGACGGCAGCTCATACGCTCGAGGATGTAAACTACACAATCGAGGCATTCAAGTCGATCCGCGACCGTCTCGAGAGCGGTTTCTATCGTGACAAACCAATTCCGATGAAGGCCGACGAGGGCTTCTCGGTTCGCTAACCAACCATACAACAACAAAAAATCCCCGCAGAATATCTGCGGGGATTTTTCATGTGGCAGGAGACCGGACTCTCCCTGCCGTCTCCATTAATTCCTGAAGACCAGACCATCGGCATTCGCATCGATCACGATCGGCTTCTCCCGATTGACCTCACCGGCCAGAATCCGTTTCGACAGATCATTGACCACATAACGCTGGATGGTACGCTTTACAGGACGGGCACCATACAGAGGATCGTATCCGGCAGATGCCAACCAGTTCTTCGCCCCGGTCGTATAATCGAGTTCGATACCGTTATGCTTAAGCATCTTGGCAACGATTCCCATCTGAATATCGACAATACGCTCAACCTCGGGACGGGTCAGGGGTTCGAACATCACGATCTCGTCGATACGGTTCAGAAACTCCGGCTTGAGTTGCATCTTCAGCAGTTCGATCACATCCTGACGGGTCTTCTCGACCACCTCCTTCGGCAGTTTCTGACCGTTGAAGGCAGGTGCGAAATTCTCCTGAATGATCTGCGAACCCATGTTCGAGGTCATGATGATGATCGTATTGCGGAAATCGACCGTACGTCCCTTGTTATCGGTCAACCGTCCGTCATCCAATACCTGCAACAAGATATTGAAGACATCGGGATGGGCCTTCTCGATCTCATCGAGCAGCACCACCGAATAGGGTTTGCGCCGCACGGCTTCGGTCAACTGACCACCCTCGTCGTAACCGACGTATCCGGGAGGTGCTCCGACCAGACGCGACACGCTGTGACGCTCCTGGTACTCGCTCATATCGATACGGGTCATCATGTTGTCATCGTTGAACAGGAACTCGGCAAGCGCCTTGGCCAACTCGGTCTTACCGACACCCGTCGTACCGAGGAAGATGAACGATCCGATCGGTTTACGGGGATCGCTCAAGCCGGCACGCGACCGACGAACGGCATCCGAAATGGCCGAGATTGCAGTATCTTGTCCAACTACTCGTTTGTGAAGTTCCTCCTCCATGTGGAGCAGTTTCTCACGCTCGGAGGCAAGCATTCGCGTCACGGGAATTCCCGTCCAACGGGATACGATCTCAGCTACATCCTGTGCATCGACCTCCTCCTTGATCATTGCGCCATTGACCGAAGCGGCATTGAACTCCTCCTGCAAGGCATCGATTTTCTTCTGCGCCTCCTGGATCTTACCGTAACGGATCTCGGCAACCCGCCCGTAATCACCCTGACGCTCAGCCTGCTGTGCCTCAATCTTGAGTCGTTCGATCAACTCCTTGTTCTCTTCGATCCGCTTCAAGAGGTCACGCTCGCCTTCCCATTTGGCACGAGACTCGGCCCGTTTGGCATTCAGTTCCTCGATCTCCTTGGTCAGTTGCTCGACTCGCTGTTCATCGTTCTCCCGGCGGATCGCCTCACGCTCGATCTCGAGCTGACGGATACGCCGTTCGAGCGTATCGATCTCTTCCGGAACGGAGTTCATCTCCAGACGCAACCGGGATGCAGCCTCATCCACCAGGTCGATCGCCTTATCGGGCAGGAATCGCGACGTAATGTAACGCTGCGACAACTCGACAGCCGCCACGATCGCCTCGTCCTTGATACGAACCTTGTGGTGACGTTCGTAACGATCCTTCAAACCACGCAGGATCGAGATGGCATCCTCGGTCGTAGGCTCATCGACCATCACCTTCTGGAATCGACGTTCGAGAGCCTTGTCCTGTTCAAAATATTTCTGATACTCGTCGAGGGTCGTCGCACCGATCGTACGCAGATCACCACGGGCAAGGGCCGGTTTGAGGATGTTAGCGGCATCCATCGCACCGCTCGATTTACCGGCACCGACCAACGTATGGATCTCATCGACGAAGAGCAGGATCTCACCATCGCTGGCAATCACCTCCTGTACGACCGCTTTCAAACGCTCCTCGAACTCACCCTGATACTTCGCACCGGCAATCAAGGCACCCATATCCAGCGAGTAGATCACCTTCGACCGCAGGTTCTCGGGCACATCGCCATCGACAATACGGTGGGCGATACCTTCGGCGATCGCCGTCTTACCGACACCGGCCTCACCGACCAGAATCGGGTTGTTCTTGGTTCGACGCGAAAGGATCTGCAGAACCCGTCGGATCTCCTCGTCACGGCCGATCACAGGATCGAGTTTACCGCTACGGGCCATCTCATTCAGGTTAATCGCATATTTTCCCAATGCATCGAACTCCTGAGAGGAGGTCTGTGAATCGACCGTTGCTCCCTTACGGAACGTCCGGATAGCCTCCAGCAACTCCTTCTCGGTAGCCCCGGCCCCCTTCAACAGATCGGCAGCCCTTCCGCGTTCGGCGACAAGTCCCAGTAACAGGTGCTCGATCGAAGCATACTTGTCATTAAAATTCTTCGTGAAGTCAACGGCCCGCTGAATCACCTTGGTCGTATCCTGCGAGAAGAACTGATCGCCCCCTCCGGATACTTTCGGCAACGAGGCAATCGCCTGCTCCACCTCGCCACGCAATCCGCGTACATTGATGCCGACACGCCCAAGCAGGAACGTACACAGCGAATCATCCTCCCGAATCAACACACCAAGCAGGTGCACCGGTTCGATGGCCTGACTTCCGCGCTCCTTGGCAAGAGTCGCCGCAGCCTGCAACGCCTCTTGCGCCTTAATCGTTAAAGTGTTGATGTTCATATTATATTTGTTTTAGTTATTCTTTTTTCGTTTTCGATATAAAATACTTACAAATAACCTGCCAACTCTCGATCCCAGACAGAATGTCCGGAATATTCCCTTCGAGATGCCATTTTGGCAAAATCTCGACAAATTTTCCTTTCATTCGCTCAAATTAACCTTTCGGCCTCATTTTCCTCCTGCCAGGAGAGTGAATCTATTATTTTATAAGTATATTTGCTTTTGCCAAACCATTTCTTACATCCTATGAAAAAACTATTACACATTCTGACCGTCATGCTCGCCGCATCGGTTATCAGTTCCTGCAATTCCGTATCAGATATGCTCGGCGGAACGAAGATGGACACGGAAGATGCGACTCGAAAAGTCGCCGAAACACTCAAAAAGAACATCGACTTCAATGAATGGAAAATCTATCGGCTCGCGTGGATGGAAGGTGAAGAACTCGAAAACCAACTACAGTTGGTTGTTGTGGAGATGATCAATCGAAACAATGACTGCTTCACGCAATCGTTCCTGTTGAGCGGTCCCGGGGCAGGAAATATCAGTGAACTGAGCGCAGTAGGCGGCATGGCTACCGGACACGTTCTGTTTGACAAGACGACCGGCATCACGCTCGACATGGTCGATCCGGCCGCGATTCAGAAACAATACGACGCAGCAAAGGCTATGATTCCAGAAGGGTACACGTTCCAAAGCATTGCCTCCTATACGTTCCAGGAGACGATGCCCTCCGGAAGTGAATTCCTCGACCGGAACAAGAACCTGGGAGAGATCGTCGCCTCGTTCTGCGTAAATGTAACCGAAGATGGTAAAGAACAGGTTACGAGCGCAGGTAAAACCTCGATTCAATACTACGAGGTAACCTTCAACGTTCTGCCCGACGGATCGGTCGAAATGGCAGAGTAATCAATACTGTCCCATAAAAAGCAAAGGCGAAGAGACGAAGTCTTCGCCTTTTTGTGTTCAATCAAAAAAACAGGTTCTCCTTCCCCTGGAAATTAAGAGAGGGCTGACCTCTGGTTATTCGGATTTTGTTTGCTATATTTGCGCAGCTATGAGTGATTTTATCGTAAGTGCACGTAAATACCGCCCTGCCACGTTCGCCTCGGTCGTCGGACAGAAACACATCACATCGACCCTCAAAAATGCAATCGAACGCGGTCAGTTGGCTCATGCGTACCTGTTCTGCGGCCCCCGCGGAGTGGGTAAGACCACTTGCGCCCGTATCTTCGCCAAGGCGATCAACTGCATGAACCCGCAAGGGGCCGAGGCCTGCAACGAGTGCGAATCATGCCGCAGTTTCAACGAAGGACGGTCACTCAACATCCATGAACTGGATGCCGCCTCGAACAACTCGGTGGAGGACATCCGCTCGCTGATCGAGCAGGTGCGGATCATCCCGCAGCTGGGCCGCTACTCGGTCTTCATCATCGACGAGGTCCACATGCTCTCGACGGCTGCCTTCAACGCCTTCCTCAAGACGCTTGAGGAGCCCCCTGCCCACGCGATCTTCATCCTGGCCACCACCGAAAAACACAAGATTCTCCCCACGATTCTCTCCCGATGCCAGATTTACGACTTCAACCGCATCCGGGTCGAAGATGCCGTGGAGTATCTGAAATACATCGCCTCGCAGGAGGGAATCACGGCCGACGACGAATCGTTGAACCTGATCGCCCAGAAAGCCGACGGCGGTATGCGCGATGCCCTTTCGATGTTCGACAAGGCCGTATCGTTCTGCGGATCGGAACTCCGCTACCAGGAGGTAGCCCAGACGTTGAACGTACTCGACTACGATACCTATTTCCAAATGACCGATACGCTGCTGGCCGGGAACTATGCCGATGCCCTCATTGCATTCGACCAGGTCCTCGCACGCGGCTTTTCGGGACAGACCTTCATGGCCGGACTGAACCGCCATATGCGCGACCTGCTCGTAGCCGGCAACAACCAAACAGTACGGCTGCTCGAATTCACCGGCACGCTCATGGAGCGATACCGGACGCAGGCGGCCGCCTGCCCTCCGGAATTTCTTTTCGGTGCCATATCTCTGCTCACGGAGCTGGACAGCAAGATCAGACAATCGTCCAACGGGCGACTGCTGGTAGAACTGGGACTGATGAAAATAGCCGGTCTCGGTCAAAAAAAAAATAACCCCGACCGATCAGTAACCTACTCGCTGCCTCCGCTGACGGCTACGCCTGCAAGTGCCCCTTCGATCACCCCCGAGAAGGTCGGCCAACCGGCGACAACTACCGCAACGACAGTATCCAAGCAGTCAGAAACACCTTCAGCCGGTATACCAACACCTGCGAAGGTTCAAACGACAGCCGAAACCCCGATACAAAACGCATCGCCTCAGCCGGCCACAGGTGTCCCAAACACAAATACCGGCACCGAGACTCGATCGGAGACGATCACCCGCTCGGATGGGACGACATCCACCCCACGCCCCCGAATGTCCCGACTCGCATCCGGCATCTCCATCTCGGAGCTCGTGAACGGATCTTCTCGACAGGAAGAGTCCTCCGAAACAGTCGCCGCGACAGCTCCGGAACCAGTTTACGATCCGGCAAGTACGGAAAAACTGGAACAGGGACGTGAAAAGATATTGACACTAATTCAGCAGCAACGACCACGATTCGTCGCAGCCTTCGAGAAGATGGCATTCGAAGGACATACGATCCGAATCTCCGTCGCCACCTCCGTCCTGCGGGAGGAGATCCTGCGTAACAAGACCGAACTATTGATGCGAATCGCCGAAACGGTCGGAATCAACGGAATGCTGGAGTTGGACGTTGCCGTCAACGAGCAGATCAAGGCTTCAAAGCCTATCAAACTCGAAGACCGCGTAAAATACATGACCGAGAAAAATCCTCTGTTGACCGAGCTACGTCGTGCGCTCGACCTGGAGGTAGAATAAGCAGAACACTAAAAAACAGAACATAAATCGATGGCACTTAAAAACTTTGTCGAAGAACTCCAATGGCGCGGCATGATCCACACGATCATGCCCGGTACCGAAGAACAACTGCAAAAGGAGATGACCACCGCCTATGTGGGAATCGACCCGACGGCCGATTCGCTCCACATCGGACACCTGGTAAGTGTAATGATCCTCAAACATTTCCAGATGTGCGGCCACCGTCCCATCGCCCTGGTCGGCGGTGCAACGGGCATGATCGGCGACCCGAGCGGCAAGTCGCAGGAGCGTAACCTGCTCGACGAGCAGACCCTCCGCCACAACCAGGAGGCGATCAAACGCCAGCTTTCGAAGCTGCTCGACTTCGAATCGGACGCTCCCAACGCGGCACTACTGGTCAACAACTACGACTGGATGAAGGATTTTTCCTTCTTGGATTTTATCCGTGACATTGGCAAGATGATTACGGTGAATTACATGATGGCCAAGGATTCGGTCAAGAAACGTTTTAACGGCGAAGGCGAAGGTATGTCCTTTACCGAGTTTACCTATCAGCTGGTACAGGGATATGACTTCCTCCACCTGTTCGAGACCAAGAACTGCAAAATCCAGCTCGGCGGTGCCGACCAATGGGGCAACATCACCACCGGTACCGAGTTGATCCGTCGCAAACTGGGGAAAGAGGCCTATGCGATGACCTGCCCGCTCATCACCAAAGCGGACGGCACGAAGTTCGGCAAGACCGAGAGCGGCAACGTATGGCTTGACCCGCGTTACACGTCGCCTTACAAATTCTACCAGTTCTGGCTCAACACCAGCGACGAAGATGCAAAGCGCTACATCAAGATTTTCACGCTGCTGGATCGTGAGACGATCGAGAACCTGATCGCCGAACACGAGCAGGCCCCGCACCTGCGCGTACTACAAAAGGCACTGGCCCGCGAGGTTACCGTCATGATCCACTCGCAGGAGGAGTACGAAAAGGCGGTCGAGGCTTCGAACATTCTCTTCGGCGGAGCTACTTCGGAGGCTCTGCACAAACTCGACGAGCAGACGCTGCTACAGGTTTTCGAGGGTGTTCCCCAATACAAGATCGCCCGCACGGAACTCGCAGGAATGCCCTTCATCGACCTTTGCGCTGCGAAGAGCGACATCTTCCCCTCGAAAGGTGAGTGCCGCAAGATGGTACAGGGCGGAGGTGTCTCGCTGAACAAGGAGAAGGTTACCGATCCGATGCAGGCCCTACAGGAGAGCGATCTGATCGCCGGCAAATATCTGCTCGTTCAGAAAGGCAAAAAGAACTATTACCTGATCATCGCCGAATAGTCTATGGAATACCGCATCAAGCTGGAGAATATGGAGTTCCGCGCCTTCCACGGATGCTACGACCTCGAACAGAAGGTCGGTAACCGGTTCCGGGTGGACCTGGAGATCACCGCCGAACTGGGCGTGGTTGCCGAGGAGGATTGTGTCGAAAAGGCGGTCAACTACCTGCTCGTCTACCAGACGGTACAGGCCCAGATGCGCATCACGCAGCGTACGATCGAGCGGGTCTCGACAAACATCATGCAGGCCCTCTACGCCCAATTCCCGCAGATCCGGCACATCCGTTGCAGCGTCTCGAAACTGGCTCCGCCGCTGGGAGGCAAGATCGAAAGGGTGAGCGTTACTCTGGAACAGTAGCCTTTCGCTCCATACAATAAAGATCCCGAAGAACGAACTTTTCGATATTTCGTTTTTCGGGATCTTTGTTTTCACAAAAGACAAGCGGCAAGACCTTCTGCCGTTCGGGAAACAACTTCTGTTTTATAACAAACTCAAATTCTCCCCTTTTTCGCACTCTGTAGTATGAAAAGTCCCTCTGCTTTGCAAATCAGGACAAAATGATTATTTTTATTCCAAAACCTCCATAACCAACTAATAAAAAACATTTTGCGTATGAAAAAACTTGCTCTGATTTTTGCTGTGACAGCGCTCCTTTTCGCCGGATACGGGTGCGAGGACTCCTCCACGGAAAACGCTGTCGTCAAACTCGAATCTCCGAAAATAACACT
>DWYR01000016.1 GCA_019118565.1 Candidatus Alistipes avicola
GGTGCAAAAATGATGTTTCGTTTGATGTTCATGACTGGGTGTATTTGAAATTCTGCACCCAAATATACACCCAAAAATTGAAATAGCGAGCGATATTCGATAATATTTAGATTTAATTATGATTGTAATAATCTGGTTATTAATAGACATTTGCGATTGTGTGATATTTTGAGATAGCACAGGTTCAAGAGCCTCTCTCTCCGCCAAAAGATGAGGATGTTACGATGAGTAACATCCTCTTTTTATTTCAGAACCTTTGACTGTTCGTTCGGCACTTCTTCCCTGCTGTTTTTCGTAAAAGTTGCAGCATGCCGCACGGCTGCCGGTTTTGGGCAGAGTGATTTTTTTGTTCTGCCGGTTCGGTGCGATGTATGCTACTCTTCGAACTCGTTGAGCAGATCGTCGCAGGCTTTGGTGTGGCGACGGTATTGTCCCCAAGTGATAGAGACTGCAATGATTGTGTAGGCAATACCGATTGCGATGATCAGGTCGCGGTTTGCCGAGTCATTGATGCGGGTGAGAAGTTCCACGAAGATATAGGTAATCATCGCGATGCAGGGAATGATACTGATGGCTTGAGCGCGGCGGTAGAAGCGGCGATAAGAGGCTATTGTGTGGGTGACTGTCCGCGTATCACCATCAAGCAGATGATCCATGCCCAACTTGCGGTTGATCCAGATTGTGGCCGCGAGATCGGTTATCGTCCACAGCGATACCAGTACACCGAACAACAGCGGCCAGTGGGTTGTGATACAGATAATCCAGATGGTGGGCAGGGTCAATACATCGACTATCATGCGATTCCGAATTCCCTTGTTCACAGCTTGTGCCGAGCGATGACGGGCTGCTTTGAAGAAACGTTCGTTCAAACGCTCCTGCTGCTTCACCTGCGCTTTGAAGGCGTTGTAATCGGCTTTCAGAGCATCCAGCTCTTCTCCTATGTTGCGTTCCATATTCATACTTTTTAGTCGTTAATCATTCTTGAGCCGCTCCTTGATGCGTACCAACTTGAAAGAGACATTCTTGACCGATATGCCTAGGATTGCGCCTATCTCCTCATAGCTCAGGCCTTCGAGCCACAACAAGATGACGCTTCGGTCGACAAGTCCCAACTTATTGATTCGCTGATAGAGCTGTTTGATTTGCATTTGTTTTTCGAGGTCGCTGTCGGAGGTGTCCGATTCTCTCGCCGTCGTACGCCTGGTCTGCTCGCGCTTGCGTTTGTCACTGAAGTTGATGCAGTAGTTCAGCGCCACACGGTAAATCCACGTTTTTATATCGCTGCGACCCTCGAATCCATCGTATCCCTGCCAAAGCCGCAGAAGGATCTCCTGATGCAGATCATCCACATCTTCGGCATCGTGGGAGAACATATAGCAGACAGCGTATATAGTCTGTTCATGCTCTTTGACCAGTTTGGAGAATCGTTGTTCTTTTGTGTTCATCTTCACTTCGTTTACCTATTAGACAGACAACCGCCCGAAAAACTATACGGCAAGTGCGATTTTTTTTGAAAAAAGATTTATTGCTGTCCGAAAATCAAGTCCGGAGTCGAATTTATGAAAATAGAGAAAATATCATATGGGAAACAGTTAATAACTTTTCTTAGGAGTAAATATAGGGTCCTATGACGGGCAAAGTCAGTATGGCAAAGCAAGTCGTTACCACAGCAACGTATGTGCATGAACAGAGAGGTTTGCAGTGGTAAAAATAGCGGGACTAACTATCTTTTAAAAAGCCTCAAATAAGGGTTTATAGAGGGCGATGACTTGTGGCGATGTATTATCTCTATGATGAGAGATCTTGTGCTGTTAGATCTATTTAGTCTATGTCAATTCTGTATATTCTCTTGCTGTTTATTTTCCTTGAATTCCATTGCAAGATTAAAACTGAAAAAAAGAATGATTTTATCAAGAAAAACGAGAGAGCCGGAATTGGAATATATGGCTTCTGTTTCCCAGGGTAAGAAAAGTCTGTTGCTTTGAAGATAGCTGTCTTTTTCTATGAAAATACAGTGAATGGGCCAATTCATCCTAATTTATAACCAAATTAATGTATAAATTAATGAAGAAAGTGTTGCTTTGAGTTGAATTGTCTTATAAATAGATAGTTACGATTTTGTATGAGCCAAAGTTTTATTTATATTTGTCATTTATTTACATTCTTTAGAGAGGAAAAATGGTGTAGAGTAAAAAGTTAACATACATCTATTGGATGTAGAGGCATGACTTTTGAAAATAAAACTTTATTAGAGAGATAAAAAGATTGATAGGGCTAAAACATTTTGTGGATTGATAAAAATGATTTTTGAGGTCAAAACTAGGCATTAAGTTCTTTAAGCGAACTAAGCGAAAAGGAGAGCAGGATTCTTAGTTCGGATTAACAAAATTTTGAGTATATTTAAACATCTTATTGATTGATAAAATAGGCCTATGTATTTTTGGGTTTTGAATATTTGTTTAGCCTTTGGCTTGTGTGCTTTTTTAGTCGGTGTGTTTATTCCCAGGATTCTTCTGATCTCTTTTCGGAAAAAAATCTTCGATATGCCGGACGAACGGAAAATACACACAACGGTCATTCCCCGTTTGGGCGGGGTGTTGTTTATGCCGGTGGTTTTCTTCTCATTCATTCTGTTGTTGGGCATAAATGTTGTGATGGGGCAAATGCAAATTCAGGCGGCCGTAATAGAAGATATGTCCGCATTGACATTTGGATGTTGTTCCCTAATGATCTTGTATTTGCTTGGGATTGTGGATGATATGATCGGAGTCCGGTATAGGGGGAAATTTGTAGGTCAGATATTGAGTGCCATATTCTTAATTATTGGAGGAGTACAGATTGGGAGCCTGAATGGCGTTGCATATGTTTGGACTATGTCCCCATGGATCAGCTATCCGCTGACAGTATTGGCTGTCGTTTTTATTATAAATGCAATCAACCTTATTGATGGTGTCGATGGCCTTGCCTCAGGCTTGAGTTGCGTAGCGCTGCTTTTTTATGGCATCTGGTTTATTGTGCTACAGAAATATATTTATGCAATTTTGGCTTTTGCGACATTTGGGACACTTGCCGCATTTTTCTATTATAACGTTTTTGGGGGCCATAAACATAATCGTAAGATTTTTATGGGTGATACCGGAAGTTTGACGATCGGCATGATTCTTTGTTTCCTGGGGATTCAGTTGCATCAGTTTGCTTCGGACTACGATGGGATCTTGCAGAATCCGATGGTGTTGGCCTTTTCCCCATTAATTGTGCCTTGTTTCGATGTGGTCAGAGTTTATTTGCATCGTGTGCGGAATGGGAAAAGTCCTTTTATGCCAGACAAGAATCATATTCATCACAAATTATTGGCGATGGGTATGAATCAACGTCAGGTGATGCTTACACTGATTGCTACTTCAATCGTAATCACTGTGCTGAATATATTGTTGTCGCCTATCGTAAATGTTTCCTTATTGCTGTTGTCGGATATTCTTATTTGGATCCTCCTGAATATTTGGCTGTCCCGGAGAATAAGTCGACGCAGCGCACAATAAGAGAGATGGATTGGAATCTTGTTAAAAAAACTTTGGATTAAAAAGGATTTTATATCTGATTGGATATGGGAGAAAATATTTCAGTAATCATACAGGCCAGACTCGGATCAACGAGAATGCCGAAGAAAGTGTTGTTGCCATTTTATGGGCAGAGTACGATATTGGATCTTATCATAGATAAGATTAAGTGTATTCAGATTCCGCTGGTTGTCGCTACAACGACGAATCCTCAAGATAATCTGATCGAGGAGTTTTGTCGGGATCGGCAGGTAGATTGTTTCCGGGGAAGTGAAGCGGATGTGCTTTCTCGGTTTATTGAGTGTGCAAAGGCAATCCAGGCAACGGGCGTGATTAGGATTTGTTCCGATAATCCATTTTTGGATGAGGAGTCTTTAAGTGATCTCGTTAGGCGTGCATCTGAAGAGACTTGTGACTACATGAGTTATGACGTGGCTGGGACCCCCTCCATAAAGACTCACTTTGGATTTTGGAGCGAATTCGTCACATTGTCTGCAATGGAGTCTGTCGCCCGGCTTACTCAGGAGAAACTCTATCACGAACACGTAACGAATTATATTTATACCCATCCGGAACACTTCTCGATTCAATGGATTCCAGTACCCCAAGAGATTGCCGTGCGTAAGGATATTCGATTGACTATTGACACGGAAGTCGATTTTCAGAATGCTTCTCGATTATATGCTGCAATGAAAGAGGAGGGGAAACGTATGAATGCCGAGTCCGTTCTGATCTATCTGGATGAGCATCCGGAATATAAGGCAACAATGATCAGGGAGATCAGTAAAAATTCGAAATAGATATATTATTATGGATAAGACATATATAATTGGGGAGATTGGACAAAACCACAATGGTTCGGTTGATATAGCTAAACTGTTGGTGGAGCTTGTCGCACGTCCGGTTCATGAGGAGGTCTTCAATTTGGATCTGGAGCCGATGAACGCTGTGAAAATGACTAAGAGAGATTTGAATGAGGAGTTGAGCGTTTCACAAATGAATCGTCCGTATATCAATCCGAACTCTTTTGGAAAAACCTACGGAGAACACCGGGCCGCATTGGAGTTGTCCGATGAGGAACATTATGAGGTCTATAAGCATGCCAAATCATTCGGGCTCGATTTCGTGGAAACACTGTGTGCGAAAGGTTGCCTTTCGTTGCTGAAACTGTTTACGCCCGACTATCTGAAAGTGGCGAGTCGCGATTTGACCAACCTGCCGTTGCTGAGTGCTATGGCGGAGACGAAGATCCCGATCATCCTTTCTACGGGAATGGCCGGGAAGAAGGAGTTGGATGAGGCGTTAGAGGTGATAACCCGTTATCATTCCAATATCTCTATTTTGCATTGTGTCTCCCAGTATCCGACGGAACCCGATAACCTGAATCTGCGAACGATCTTATATTTGAAGAAACATTATCCCCAGTACCGGATTGGATTCTCGGATCATACGATCGGAATATCGGCTCCTATTGTGGCAATCGGTATGGGGGCGGAGATCATAGAGAAGCACATTACGATCGATCGTCGAATGAAGGGAACCGATCAGGCCGGTTCGCTGGGCCCGGATGGAGTGAATCGGTTGGTTCGGGATATCCGGGTTGCGGAGAAGTGGCTTGGAAAAGAGGAGTTGTATATCGATAAGAGCGTGGAGAAGGCAAAGATCAAATTGGAACGATCGATTGCAACCAAACGATTATTGAAAGTGAATGATGTTATTCAGGAGAGTGATCTCCATATGTTAAGTCCTGGGGATGGTTATAAATGGACCCAGTTGTCGGAGGTGGTAGGGAAACGGGTCGTTCGAGAGATTCCGGCCAATGAGGTTATATACCCTGAAGATATTGCGTAATGACGGGGCAGGATTGTTTCGATTTAATCAATCTGTAGAGGAGAAAAAGTTACCTTTCCAAATTTGAATTGGTCTATGATCCTTGTATTTACGCCGAGGCTCTGGATATCTTTTCTCATGATTATCTCCGTTGGTATCCCAATGACAACGAGATTGATGTGGATAAGTTGATATTGACACCACAACTTCATGCCATTCTGACCTATCGAATTGCGCGACTGTTTTTTCTTGGGAAAGAGGCCGGTTGCGGGATGGGACAAAAAGATATTCTTTCGAATATCGGCCGAATGACAGGTTTGTCCGAGCTTTATTATTCTGCGGAAATAGGGTTAGCATTGAAGATAAATCATGGAATAGGTCTTGTGGTAGGTGCACGGTGTCATATAGGTAATAATTGCCTGCTGCATCAGAATGTCACATTAGGGGATAAGAATGGAGGAAGGCCCTGTTTGGGAGATAACTCCGTGGTGTATGCGGGTGCATCCATATTGGGGAATATTCAGATAGGAAAGAATACGGTAATCGGAGCAAACTCGGTTGTTCTGCACTCTTTCCCGGATGATGCAGTATTGGTTGGTGCTCCAGCAAAAAATATAAAGGGATGAAACAGCCGAAACTTATTTTAACGGATATTGACGGCGTTTGGACAGACGGCGGAATGTATTATGACCAAACGGGAAACGAATGGAAGAAGTTCCATACCTATGATAGTGCAGGGGTCTTATTCGCACATAAGGCAGGTATTCCTGTTGGTATTATTACGGGGGAAGAGACGGCGATCGTACAACGTCGTGCTGAGAAGCTGAAGGTGGATTATCTGTTTCAAGGCGTTAAAGATAAACTCTCAGTCGCAGAATCATTATGTCGGAGTTTGCAGATAACTTTGGATGATGTGGCATATATTGGGGATGATATTAATGATATGGCCTTGTTGAAGCGGGTCGGAATATCGGCCGCGCCGAGAAGTGCCCCGGTTTATGTCCAGAAAATAGTCTCTTTCATAACGGAGAAAGGTGGCGGAGAGGGTGCTTTCCGGGAGTTCGTCGAGCGGTTGTTGGGTGTGCATTTGTCGGTCGAAATGTAGTGTCAATTAGTAGACAGTCAATATAAAATATAAGGCTATGTATCTGGAAGTAGGGCGAGAGGGAATCCGGCTCGGAGAAAAGAGTGGAAATGAAGTGTTCCATCGGATGGAATCCCGTATATTATGGGCAAATGGTTGTATAAATTCCAATTTGTCGCCGGAAGAGTGTGCTGTGGCAATATCGGCCTTGTCAGATAAGCTCTCCTTCAAACAGGCGGATAGGTTGTTTGTCGGAGGCTACTTTGTATTGTTGGTCGATGAACAGCGTAAAGAGATCCACATGTTGCGGGATACCATGGGGCAGAGGTCAGGATATTATCATTATGATGCATCGGTAGGTCGCTTGGTGATAGGGACCAATATGCACGATATTGCCCGGAATATTACGACTGATCTTAGCAAATTTCACACGGATTTTTTGCTCTATCAGCAATATGTTGTGGATGGCTGTACGATATATGAGAATATCAAGGAGGTGCCTTCCGGTCACATTCTCTCCTGGAGCGCAGGCGGTGAGGTAAAATGCGAGGAAAAGAAAGCATTACCAATTGAATATGTCGAGAACGATCTTTCAGAGGTGGATAACATCAGATTGTTGAGAGAGCATATTTTACGTGTACATACTAATTATGCCGGTGCTGATAATGTAGTATATCTTTCTGGTGGCATCGATTCATGCGTCATGCTGGCTTCCTTGCATAATATATGTCCGGATCGGGTTCGGGCTGTTTCCTATCGCGTGGCTAATACACGGTCTGATGAGACTGTATATGCAGCAGAAGTGGCCCGTCATTTGGGTTATGTTCCCGAGATTATTACAGTTGATCCGATGGACAAGAATATAGTGGCTGATTATGAGGCGGATTTGATGAAAGCGAACAATCCTTATGAGGGGAATTGGATTTTCCGTCCCAGACCGGTGACAAGAGGTGATGTGCGCTATTTTGCCGGGCAGGATACTCGGTTGCATACGCCTTCTGTAAATAAGGTCGATATGAAGGTGTTTGATCGTATTTCTCGACGGGGACTGAAATCTTCATGGCTGGAGAGAGGAGTTGTGAATGTGTATGAGCGGATTTCGTTGGCATTGGGAATGTATAACTCGGCCGATCGACGGATCAAGTATTCTCATCTCTTGTTGAATGCGATGGTGCCGGAGTGGTTTCTGATGAAACGAAAATTTATGGCCGATCCGGTAAAATATAAAACCTGGGGATACGATGAAACAAATTTCCCTGCTATATGTGATTGGTACACTCTTGACTTAAAAAAAGGAATGTCTCCTCGTGAGATTTTCAATCGCATTGTTGAACGGAAATGGCACGAGCAGTATGTGAACGATATGCGTTATATGGTAGATATGGGTATTCGGGAGCAGGTTCAGGTGCTTCTGCCTTTCTATGGTTGTGAGTTGAATCGCTTTGCTTCGACAATACCTTGGGAATTGGCTAATAGGACAATGTCAGGATTGTCCGGGTTCGGGAATAAGAAAATACAGGTAAATAAATATGTCCTTCGTAAGGCTTTCGAAAGGGAACTTCCGTGGAGTGTGATGGTTCGTGCGAAGGCTGTTTCTCTTTCCCAGCATCTTATGATGAATGGGGTATTCGGAAAGAAAATAATACAGGTACTACAGGAAGATTTGGGGTCGAAAGAGTCCCTTTGTCGCCGTTTCGGATACGCCGGTAAGGCCCAGGAGATTATAGCCCGAGACGAGAAATGGGTCGAAAAAGATGCCTATTTGGCAAAGTTTGCGAATTATTTAAGTGCCTTGTGTGTATATTATCGCTGCAATGTACTCGGGAAATAAGATTGGATAGCTCTGATCATAAGTACTTTTTCAGATATGAGAAAAGTTGTTGTCGCGCTCTTGCTTTTTTCCCTTCCGTCCCGATTTGCGTTCTGGCTGGTTCGGATGATTTGGGGTGGAAAATATTACTCTTTCGGCCGGAAGTGTCGTATTGGATTCTCGCTTGTGTTGGTATCCGAGATTCGGATGGAGGAGGAGAGTGTAATTCAGAGCGGGAATATTATTGTCGCCGAGTCGGTGACAATGAGTGTGAAGGTTCGGATACAGCGCCTGAATAGTATAAAGGGTCGGTTCTCGCTTCATCTCGGCCAATTGTCCGTAATAAATAAATACAATAGGATTACCTCTGCACGGAACAACATTCGTTTGTCTGAGTTGTGTCTGGGCGAGAATGCGATTATCGGAGTCTCCCATCTGATCGATATGACGGAGAGCGTGTATATTGGTGACCATTCCATATTGGCGGGGTGTGGATCGCAGTTGTGGACCCATGGCTTTTATCACAGCAAGCAGGGACCTGCCCGTTGGAGGGTGGATGGTGGAATTCGGATTGGCAACAACGTGTATGTAGGGTCGCGATGCCTGATTTGTTCCGGTGTCTCGATCTGTGATTCGGTGACAATGGGGGCTGGTACTGTAATATCCAAATCGCTTGTACAACCGGGGCTGTATGTTAACCAGGCCTTGCGTTATATCGCGTTTGACCCGGATCGGGCCATCGGTAAGTTTCGTAAGGTGTCGGAAGGAATATACGAAAGAGAGTAGTCCAGATGGAAGCGCGTATGCGGAATAAGTGGATATTGCTGAAAAAGGTCGAGCAGAACCTCGCGTTCTTCGCCCTTTCCAAGGGCGTTGCGTTCCTTGCTCCGATTTTTTTTCTGAAATTTGTCACCCTGGAGGAATACGGCGTTGTTGAATTCTCCTATGCTTTTGGAAGCGTGACGGCTGTTGTTGCCTCGTTGGGTTTGGCCGGAGCTTATCCTTACTTTATCCTCAAGCGCGAAGAACATGAAAAGAGGCAGGCATTCCTGTTTTACGGCGTTCCCGTGTTGATACTTTCCGTCGTAGTTTGTCTGCTGCGTTGGTGTGGAGTGTTTCAGGTCCAGGTTTCGATGATTCTGTTGTTCACCTTGATTTTTGCACTCCAGCGGATTTACAGTGCCATGTTGAAATCGGAAGGGAAAGGTTATTTGGGGGTGTTGGTCGATGGCGGTTATTATTTTATACTGACAGCAGCTATCCTGATCGTGTGGCCCTTGCATTTGACCAATGCGGTGAGTCTGCTCGAAGGAATGATGCAGGTGTACCTGTTGGCCCTCGGTGTGTTCTATCTTTGGCAGTTCCTGCAAGTACGTACGAAATCGGTGCGAGCGATTATTCATGAGGACTGTGGTGAAATTTTGCGCTTTAGCGTTCACCTGATTATATCGGGAATTGTAATATATTGGCTAACTTCGAGTGCCCGTATTTATATCAAGTATTTTCTGGGATATGAGCAGGTGGGAGTGTATAGCCTGTATTATCGGTTTGCTGGTATTTCTGTGATTATCTATCTCTTTCTTTATATAGCGTTCTTTCAAAAACTCTATATGGCGGAATCCCGTAAGATGGATCTTTATTACCTCGCGGTGATGGGACTCGTACTTGGCGGATGTCTTGCCTGTTTCCTTTTTGCCCCGTTGCTCAGCCGCTTCTTTTTTGGCGGTACGAATGTGGAAAATATCCGGCTCTTCTTGTTACTTATCCTCCAGATGCCTCTTTGGGTCGGTATTTCGCTTTGCGAGGGTGTGGTGAGTCGAGAGAATATGGTGCGTCAGATGAATATTCGAATCGGGGCTCTTGTCCTGATATTTCCGGTTGTCCTGTTCCTGATTCGACATTATCTTTCGTTGGAACTTTTCGCTTTGGTCAATGGCATATTCTTTGCTTTGGCTTTTGGTTCGCAGATGCTGCTCCTGCGTCGGAAAGGTATCGTGTTGCGTAAATGTGCCTGGTTCGCATCGGCTCTTCTGATCGGATTGGTCGTAGTATATTATATTGGATGTTAAAGTCATGAAGATTGTTTTTATAGAGAATAGATACCGGACCCTCTTCTGGGATGCAATAGCCGGGTATCTGGCCCGTCAGGGACATGAAATTGTATTTATCGTGCAGAATCATCGTTTCCATCCGGTGAATGGGCGTTCGGTCGTATTGCCCTATCCTCGGAAGGATGAATTGTCTGATCCGTGTGAGGCGGATCTGGAACTGATTCGTTCGGATCGTAATATCAACTATTTCGGACACGGTTCTACGGGGCATTATGGTTATTATCGCCGGGTTATCGGCGAGTGCCTGAACCGGGAGCAACCTCAGATTGTATTCGGCGAAAGTACGGCATTTCATGAGTTGATAACGATTGACTTGTGCAAACGCCTTTCAATCCCCTATTTGCAGCCGTCTACCTGTCGCTTCCCGGTTGGTCGTTTTTCGTTTTATCGCTATGATACATTGGAGCCGTTCTCAGGATCGGGCGAGGTGCTTGAGGAGAAAGAGGCTGTCGCTTTGATTGACCGAATCGTCCATCGTACCATCAAGCCCGATTACATGAAAAAGCGGAAGCAGACTTGGGCTACGCGATGGGCACGTTTGAAAGATTTGGCGCAGTTGTCTCTTTCTTACTTGGGGGGGGAGCATTACAATACGCCGGCACCTTGGATCAAAATGCGTATAGAGCGGCGGCGCAAGACGTTGATCCGCCAGTGGGATGAGTTGGCGGCAGGTCGCCGGGAGTTGTTGAATGACAAGTCTCGATTCAGGATACTTTATCCGATGCAGATGCAGCCGGAAGCCAATCTGGATGTCTGGGGCCGTCCTTTCCGGAATCAGCTGGATACGATCAAGCAGATCATCCGACACACACCGGATGATGTGCTGGTTGTGGTCAAGCCCAATCCGAAGTCGAAATATGAACTGACAGCCGAACTGCTTGAATATATGGCCGGAGAGAGGCGGATTGTTCCGGTGGAGCATGCTACGTCGATGAATGCAGTTCTGCCATTGGCCGATCTGGTTATTACCGCGACGGGAACTGTCGCTATCGAGTGTATCCTGTCCGATATTCCGGTGCTGACGTTGATTAAGACCTTGAATAACGATATGAAGAATTGTCCCAGGCTGGACGGATTCAATGAATTGGCCGGATGGGTAGAGTGTATTCGTGACGTCCGTTTCCCGAAGACAACCCAAAAGGAGAAGGTCGATTTTATTAACCGGCTTAACCGGACCAGTTTCCGGGGAATCCCTTATGAGACGGCGTTGCGGGAAGATAATGTAGCCGATTGTGTACGTGGGTTTGATAAAATATTGAAAGAAGTTGGGAAATAAGTTTGCTGTCGTGATGGTGTTATCGGATTGTCTGGGGAAAAATAAGAAGTAAATGATGGAGAAGGTTACGCTTAAGATGGGATTTATTTATAATCTTCGTCCGGAAAAAATAATGTGGATAGCGATTCTTGCGCTGTTCGGATTCTTAATTTTGGCTCCAGTTGATATAAACAATACGCTTGACACATCTTCTGTCTCGTATATTATATTATCGTTGTTGTTTTTCTGGGCAGGAACAAAAATGATACGGACAAGGCGGGTTAATACACCTGTCGAAATCGAGGTGGATCGTGGCAAGATCGAACGTATCTATAAAATTACCTTTTGGCTGGGGCTGATCGGTGTATTGTTTCGCTATTATGATCTGTTTGTCTATAGGGGGGTCTCGATATCAACCTCGGCTATGGATAATATGGATTTGATGGCGGGCGAAAGCGGTAATATCTTTTCGATTATTGCCAGCATGTTAATGTTTAGTGCCTATATTCCTCCGATGATTGATTTGCTTTGTGAGAAATTACACTCTTGGGGGTGGAAGGTGCTGTCATTTATTGTTTTTGTTGCCTTAATGATAAATGGAGTATTGTGTGGCAGTCGATTTGCTATAGTCATACCGATAGTGTATTACCTCTTGTTGTTGTTGAGTACAGGAAAACTTAAATTTCGTTTCTCATTCCGTAATATGATGATTTGGCTTGTGATTATTATTGGAGTGGGTTATGTCGTGGGTGCACTGTTTTTGCGCCGATTGTCGGAACAGAATGTAACGGTAGTCATGTCTATCTCTTCGGAGACAGGAGGGTATTCAGACAAGGTCCCTGCAACTGCATCTTTTCAGCGCTTGTTGACGGAAAGTTCGGATAAATGGTATTTTGTTTATCTGTTTGCTTATTCAAATGTGACGCAATACGGGATGCATGCTATTTTTGAGTTCCCGGAAGTGAAAAAATATGTGGATCAGCAGGGAGATCACTTTTACGGCGCAGCAACATTCTCTGTTATAACAAAATTCATTCACAAGGTTTTGGGTTCTTCATATAATATACAAGAAGAGATTAACAGACATAATGCACGTATAGGAATATGGAGTACATTTTTCTTCCTGTGGTATTTGGATTTTGGCTGGGTTGGAGTCTTTCTCATGTTTATTTTGGGATATCTGACTAAAAAAGTGTGGAGTAATGTGTATTATAGGCAGCATATTCTTTATCTCCCGTTATTGTGTATCCTTTCAATTATCCTATTGCTCGTTTTTCAGCTTAACTATATTTCAGGGTCAGGTACTTATGCATTGATAACATTCATTGCTCTGCTCATTTGCTTTAAGTCGCCATTCAGTACCGTACGGATAGGGAAATAACAGTCGGATTTGTGAATATTATGAAGGTCCTGCATATAGGGAAATATTACCCTCCGTTTTTTGGAGGGATCGAGAAGGTGAATTTTGATCTGGTTGAGAATCTGAATCTTAAGGAAGATTGCCAGGTCGATGAACTCTGCTGTCATCATTCCGTGCACAATGAGCCATTACCCGAACCGTCCGGGTACAGATTGTTTCGTGCACCTTTATTCACGATCAAGTTCTCGACACCCATATCATTCCGTTTCTTTGATATATATCGTCGTATTAGAAATAATTACGATATAATTCATTGGCATTTGCCCAATCCGGTTGCAACAATGGCCGCCTTGATCTTCCCGACCCGAGCCAAGGTGGTTCTCCATTGGCATTCGGATATCGTCAAGCAGAAAAAGTTACGGAAAATCTACAAACCCCTCCAAACGATGTTGCTGCGTCGTGCTGATCGAATTATCGTAACCAGTCAGAATTATTTTAACGGGTCGCTTGATTTACAGCCTTATAAAGAGAAGGTCCGTGTCATTCCAATCGGAGTGGATCTGGAACATTTGGCTTTCCCCGAAGGAACAGATCAACGGATTCAAGCTGCATATCCTGGGAAAAAAATTATCCTGAGTATTGGACGATTAACCTATTATAAGGGATTTCGTTATCTGATAGAGGCTGCGCAATATTTAGGAGAGGATAAGATGGTGCTTATTGGTGGAGTCGGAGAACTACAGGCGGAGTTGGAGCGACAAATTGCTGATCTTGGAGTTGGAGATCGGGTCCGCCTCGTTGGTAGTATCCCTAAAGCTGAGATTGGCGCGTATTTTAAAGCGGCTGATTTGTTCTGTTTGCCGTCTATTGCCCGTGCTGAGGCTTTCGGGGTCGTATTGGCCGAGGCTTTGGCAATGGGAGTGCCGATCGTGTCATGCGATATCCCTGATTCCGGAGTGAACTGGGTTAACCTGCATGATCAAACAGGAATAAATGTTCCCGTTTGTAATGCATCGGCTTTGGCAGAGGCTATTAATGGGTTGTTGGAGTCTCCGGACTCAATGGAAGGATTCCGTAAGAGATGTCGGGAACGGTATAATTCTTTCTTCTCGATGGAGAAAATGGTAGATGCTGTGTATGCCCTTTATCAGGATGTCCTGGCTTGATTGAGTCGATGTCGGGGAGGTATCGAATGAAATAAAGCGACAGACTTAAAGTCTGTCGCTTTATTTCATTCTCCTGCCGCGGCCATTTGAACCGTATGCCGTACCGTTTTGTGGAAATTCCTATCTCTTGTGGGGATTGGCTAGAGTTTTTGTGTGCGGCAGTGAGAGTGATTTTTCGAGACGATCCTGTCGGGTGTGATAGAGGTCTTCGATCATTTTGCAGGCTGTCAACAGATCAACTGCTCCTGTGTTGATCATCAGGTCATAGCGATGTGGGTCGCTCCAAGTTTCACCCGTATAGTATTCGTAGTGGGTGATGCGATTTTTATTGGTGCGTTTTATCTCGGATTCTGCGCTCTGCGGGGAGATTCCGTATTCGTCTACACAGCGTGTGCGGGCACTCTCCGGATCAGAACAACAGAAGATACGGATCAGACGAGGGTCGTCACGCAGCACGAAATCGGCACATCGTCCGATGATAATACAGGACTCTTTGCGGGCCAGTTCTTGGATAATCTTGCTTTCGGAGACGAACAGGATGTCGTCTTTCGAGAAACTGTGTTCCATCCTCAGCTCGCTGTTTTGCGACAGAAGGCATTTCAGCCAGAAAGAGGGGATCGACTGCTCGTTTTTACGAATATAGGCTTCGTCGATACCACTTTTCTGGGCTGCCATGTGGATGAACTCTTTATCGTATAATTTCAAACCCAACTTCTGAGCCAGCATTTCGCCCAAGGAGTGCCCTCCGCTGCCGAATTCGCGGGCGATGGTGATGATGATGTGACGGGAGTCTTCGGTTTCGTCGGTATTGGTCTCGGCATATCTTCCCTCTTTAATCCATCGGTCCAAAAAACGGTAATATGGGGTCAGAAAATGGACGATGGGGCCGACTAACAGGGCGGCAATTACCGTTCCCTCACGTACACCTCGAATATCGGACATGAAGATGATCGACAGCAGGCAGGCCATTGCGACCAGCGTAACATCGAATCCCAGCTTGACATATCCGAACTCTTTTTTGAATCGCAGCGAGATAACTCGGACAAAATATTCGCCGGAGGTCATCGCTACGTTCGCCTTTACTTCGAGGGTGATACCGGCGCCGAGGATGATGCATCCAACCAGCAGGGCTATAATTTTCTGGAGATAGAGCGTCGGATCGAGCCAGAAAAGGAGGCTCATGGCTACGTCGATAAACCAACCGAAGCAGATCGAGATGGGAATCTGGAGCAGGAATATTCTCCGATTTGTTTTCAGTTCGTTTTTGGTGATGAAGAGCAGTTCGAGCAGGACGAAGAGAATGTTCACGATGATTGTCCATTCACCCATGGTTTGCGTGGTAAACATACTCAATACATAGGTGACACTCGTAATGGGGGAGGTCCCCAACAGGGCTTTGGTGATGAAGGCGACTCCGAAGGCGTTGATAAACAACGAAACGATGAATATGAAATAGCGTCTCAGTAAAAATATATTCATTGGCATGACTCCTTTTTGAGAGTGCAAAGGTCGAGTTATTTCCGGAAATCCATACATAAAAGAGAGACCGGCATTGGTTAAAAACGAAACAGTTGTTATCTTTACAGAAAAAACGAGGCATGGAGAGTCTAACGGGATTCGGGCAGGATCCGACCGAGGGAGAAATTACAGGGAAGTGTTCCTTTTTTCGGAATCACCGTCTTGGACGGGGCGAGAGTCTGAGTCTGGAACGTAGTTTCTCATTCGTGCTGGTTTCGGAGGGAACGTTGTGTGCGACGGATGCATATCATGATTACTCCTTCGGTGCGAATGATCTGATGGTCCTGACTCCCAGTATGGTTTGTCGGATTCATGACGCAGCGCCCTTTGCACGTCTCTCTTGTGTGCGTCTTGTCCCGGAGTATTTTGACACTCTTCCCGACGGGCAGCCTTTGTATGGCCAGCTCGCTGGATTCCTGGGTGCATACCGGTTGCCTATTCTGCATCTGACCGATCGACAGGCTGAATATCTGCAACGTACTTTTTCGTTGTTTGCCGAACAGTTGTCCGAATACCAACTCTATCGCGATGGTATTGTGCGGAACTTGTGTGAATTTCTGCTGCTACAGAGTGCCGAGATCTTTTGTCAGTACAACAGCCATACGCCTGTCTATGTCAAGCGATGCAACGAGATTTTCCGACTCTTCAAAAAATTGCTGGTCGAAAACTACAAAAACCATCACGACCTGCAGTTTTATGCCGCCCGACTTCACATCTCAACGACCTACTTGTCGCGAATCGTGAAACGGCTGACCGGCAATACGGTGCGTTTCCATATCTCGGAGTTGATCTGTGCCGAAGCCCGGCGGCAGTTGGAGTGTACGGACCGAGAGATCAAGGAGATTGCTGCCGAGTTGGGATTCTCCGATCAGTCTGTTTTCGGAAAGTTCTTTGTAGCCAAGACGGGTCTTTCGCCGTTGAGGTTCCGCATGAGCAAAACGAGGGGACAGACGGCTAAATAGAGGATGTAAATTTATAAAAACGATAGAAAATGAAAGCCTATACTTATATTGAACAGGGGCGATTCGAGTGGCGGGAGAAACCGAAACCCGCTTTGCAAGCTTCGCGCGATGCGATTGTACGCATTACGCTCGGCAGTATCTGTACGAGCGACCTGCACATTAAGCACGGGAGTGTTCCCCGTGCCGTTCCGGGTATCACGGTCGGACACGAGATGGTGGGTGTCGTGGAGGAGGTTGGTCGGGAGGTAACTTCGATCAAGGTGGGCGATCGGGTGGTCGTCAATGTCGAGACCTTCTGTGGCGAGTGTTTCTTCTGTCGGCACGGTTATGTGAATAACTGTACCGATCCTCAGGGCGGATGGGCGTTGGGCTGCCGTATTGACGGCGGTCAGACCGAGTATGTGCGGGTCCCCTATGCCGATCAGGGGTTGACCCGAATCCCGGATACTGTGAGCGACGAGCAGGCGCTCTTTGTCGGTGATATTCTGGCGACGGGTTTCTGGGCGGCAAGGATCTCCGAAATTACGGCCGAGGATACGGTGTTGTTGATCGGAGCCGGACCAACGGGTGCCTGTACGTTGCTTTGCGCCATGTTGAAACATCCGAAACGGCTGATTGTCTGCGAGAAGTCGGCGGAACGGAGACACTTCGTTGAGCAACACTATCCCGAAGTGCTGGTAACTACGCCGGAGGAGTGCCGTGATTTTGTAATGCGTAACAGCGATCATGGAGGGGCGGACCGCGTGATCGAGGTGGCCGGAGCTGAAGATACCTTTCGTCTTGCTTGGGAGTGTGCCCGTCCCAACGCCATCGTAACAGTGGTGGCACTTTATGACCGTCCGCAGGAGCTCCCTCTGCCGGAGATGTACGGGAAGAACCTCTCCTTCAAGACCGGCGGAGTGGACGGTTGCGACTGTGCCGAGATTCTGCAACTGATCGAACGGGGCGAGATTGATACTACACCGTTGATTACCCATCGTTTCCCGCTGAGTCGGATTGAGGAAGCTTACAGTCTCTTCGAGAGTCGCCGGGATGGGGTAATCAAAGTGGCTATCGAAGGTCAGAAGGGTTGATCTTTTCGAAAAAAGAAAAGCCGATCCGTGAATGGATCGGCTTCTTTGGTTTGTGAGTTTGGAATTTAGACAAAACGTCCGTCATCCATCTGTTTCATATCCTCAAGTACCTGCTTGATGTGCTGTTCCCGACTGCGGGGACAGATCATCAGGGCATCCGGTGTATCGACAACGATGTAGTCGTGCAGTGAATCGACTACGACCGCCTTCTCTTGCGGAGCCTTGATCATGCATCCGGTCGTTTCGTACGTCTGGATGCGTTCCGGTACGACGTTGCCATCAGAGTCTTTGGGCGAAAGTTCGTAGAGCGAACCCCATGTACCGACATCATTCCAACCGAAATCTGAACTGCGCACATAGACGTTGTCGGCACGTTCCAGCACGCCGTAGTCGATCGAGATTGAGGGGCTGACGGCGAAAATCTCTCCGACAGCCTTCCCTTCGCGCGGGGTGCCGAATTCGTCGGCGCGCTCGGCAAAGAGGCGGTATACCTCCGGGAGGTGGCGTTCGAGGGCTGCAAGAATAGTCCGGTTCGACCAGACGAAGATGCCCGCGTTCCAAAGGTAGTTACCTGCGGCCAGATAGCTCATGGCTGTTTGCAGGTCGGGTTTTTCGCGGAACGAGGCGACCGGAGCGATCTCCTCCCGGGCATCGGTCTGTATGTAGCCGTAACCGGTGTCGGGACGTGAGGGGCGGATGCCGATGGTCATCAGGGCATCGCGTTGCTGGACGAACTCCATACAGGATTCGATGTTGCGGCGGAACTCCTCCTCATCGAAGATGTAGTGGTCGGACGGAGCCACGACCATTACCGCATCGGGGTGCTGTGCCTTCAGTCGGAAGGCGGCATAGGCGATGCAGGGGGCCGTGTTGCGGCCGATCGGCTCGCATAGCACCTGTTCGGTGCTGAGTTCGGGCAGCTGTTCGAGGACAAGCTGCCGATAGGCGGCGTTCGTAACCACGAGAAAGTTCTCGGCCGGGATGATCGGCGCAAAACGTTCGAAGGTGTGGCGGATGAAGGTCTTGCCCGTTCCCATGATGTCGAGGAACTGTTTGGGCAGACTGCGGCGGCTGGCCGGCCAGAAACGGCTGCCGATGCCTCCGGCCATAATGACGCAAAAACGATTCTTATTTGTATCCATACTGTATCTGTTGCCTTTACATACGTTGATTTATCGGGATGCTGCCGCGGAAGAACAGGTTACACCTTTTGAGTTTCGGGCCCAGTCTCCGCGGGCACGCAATACCTGTTCGATGATGTCCCGCACGCATCCGTATCCTCCGTTGAATTCCGATACGTAGCGCGAGGCTTCGATGACCTCCGACGCAGCATCTGCCGGACATACCGGAATACCCACGGCCCGCATACACTCCAGATCGGGAATATCGTCTCCCATGTAGATCACGTGTTCGGGGTTCAGGTTGTAACGCTTGAAAAAGTCGTTCATCGCTGCGATCTTATCCATGCAATCCAGATAGACATCTTCGATTCCCAGCATCTTGAGACGGTGTTTCAGCGTTTCGCCCCGTCCGCCGGTAATGATGCAGATCTTGTATCCCATTCGGATTGCATAGGCAATTGCATAACCGTCCTTGGCGTGGTATTTCCTGATGAAGTCCCCGTTTGTCAGGGGGATAATCCCCCCGTCGGTCATTACTCCGTCCACATCGAGGATGAAAGCCTCGGTTTTTACAATGTCTTCTTTGAAGTTTCCCATATGCTTTGACTTAATGATTCGTAGATGGATTTCAAATGTGGTTTGTTCTCTAAAATCGTGCCGTGTTTCTGCATGGTCGGTAAATCGTGTCGTACGGCCGGCCCCGTTTGCACCCGTCGTGGATCTTTGGAGTCGATCGCTTTCGAGGCCGTCTCTTCGATCAATGGGGTCAGTACCTCAAACGGCAGATCGGCTTCGTGCAGGATCTCTCCCCCAAGGGTATAGAGGTGGTTGGTGAAGTTGCAGGCGAATACGGCGGCCAGATGGAGCCTTGCACGTCGTTCTGAGTCGGCACGGTAGACCGTATGGCTCAGTTGTCGTGCGAATGTTTCGAGTTCTTGGGTGAAAGCCTCCGTATTCCCTTCCACAAAGATCGGGATTCGTGAGAAATCGACCCGACGGCCACGGGTAAAGGTTTGGAGCGGGTAGAACACTCCTCGACGTGTCAGCCGGTCGGGGAGTGCTTCGATGCCGATTCCCCCGGCCGTATGTACGACTGCAGAGTCGGTCGGAATGGGCAATGATGCCGCTACTTGTGCAATGGCCGAGTCGCTTACGGCGATCAGGTAGAGGTCGGCTGTCGCTAAAGTGTGGGGGTCTGAACTCCAGGGACAGCGGCATTGTGCTGCAATTTGGGCTCCCCGTTCCGGATTGCGGGCCATCAACTGCCGCAGTTCGAGTGTCGGGTGTTCACACACCGCCAGGGCCAATGCTTCGGCCAGATTCCCGCTGCCTATGATGACAATACTTCTCATATTTTCCCCGTTGTGTTATCCGTTTCTCCCGCTTGATTCTGACGGTTGAGCGAATCGTCCAGGTCGATGAGCCGGATGCGTTCACCTTCGCTCCGAATGGTCGAACGCAGCTCTTTAAGGGACTGTTCGATTTGGCGCATCTCGGCCGTGCCGGCCAGGTGCAGATGAGTCGTACCTTTGCGATCTACCGCTCTTAAAATATTATAGAAGGTCATTCCGTGAATATCGCGACCGGGAGAGAAAGCCGTTTCGCGATCATCGTCCTGGTTGTTGACTTCGATGAGCATTCCTGCTTCG
Organism: Candidatus Alistipes avicola; assembly: GCA_019118565.1. Classification (GTDB taxonomy): domain Bacteria; phylum Bacteroidota; class Bacteroidia; order Bacteroidales; family Rikenellaceae; genus Alistipes; species Alistipes avicola. Next base: position 20,497 of record DWYR01000016.1, read on the forward strand.
ACCAGTTGATACAATACATCGTTGACGATACGTGTCGGGAGGGAGAGTCGGCTCCTGATTTCAGAGACGGGAACGGCTCCCTCGCCTTTTCGGAAACAGTGTACGATGCAGAGCATAACGGCCAGAATGATTTGCCTACGGGTATCGGTGCTGATTTTGAGCGATTCACGTTCTTCATCGAAGCGGGAGATATTTTGGTAGGCAAATGAGAGCTCTCCCCCGAAAAGCAGAATTTCCCACGAGATCTGGATCCAGAGCAGGAAGAGCGGAATGGCGGCGAAACTCCCGTAGATCGTGTTGTAGGAGCTCATCCATTGCTGCAGGTAGACGTATCCCCACTGGAATAACAGAAAGATCGTACCTGCAATGATGCCGGCGCGCCAGGCATTTCTCCACAGCACCTTGGTGTTGGGAACGACGACATAGATAAGAGTGAACATACCCCAGATAATCAGCAGGGCTGATATTTTAGTCAGGATTAGGCTGAACAGGGCATTTTGCGGGGCAAACAGTTCCAGAGCGTAGTTCCCCAGGGCGCTGGCAAAGAGCCACAGGATCGGGGCGATGATAACCAGAACGAGGTAGTTGACGTATTGTCGGGCGATGTTGCGCGACGAACGGACCTCCCAAATGTTGTTGAAAGCCCGTTCGACCGATCCGAAGACCCGGATGACCGCCCAGAAGAGCGTAACGATACCGAATGCGGCGAGTACACCGCCCCGTGTGGTTGCCAGAGCCCGCTCGGCGAACTGGACGATGTAGTCGACTACTCCTTCGTTTTGCGGCAGGATCGCGTGGAGATCTTGAATCAGCCCCTCCATCAGCCCGAATCCCTTGACAACGGCAAAAATCAACGCCAGGATCGGAACGATCGAGATGATCGTATAAAAGGTGAGTGCGGCGCTGCGTACGATGGTGTCATGCTCGATTAACCCTCTGGCCGTGTAGAAGAGCAGTTTGTACTGCTTGACGGCCCAACGGATACGGGGCGAACGGTACGAATTTACGTTTCTCCGAAAGATCGTATCCGTGAAGTAGATGAACAGGTTTTTGATTTTCATCGGTGTGCGCGACATTTGACCAAAGGTACTCATTTTAGGCGGATTGTCCAATAATCCTGTCCGATTTTCGTGAAGGCAATATATCCCTCGTTGCCGGGGTGAATGCCCAGTCGGGAGGCAATTTCGGCGGTGTTTAACGGGAAATCCTGTTTGAGCAGGGTTATCTTTCGGCCTTTCAGGTCGTGTCGCAGTTTTTTGGGATTGTACGGTTCGATACGATCGATCTCCATCCAGCGGCCCATCGGGGCTTCGCTCTTCTCACGGGCGAAGCCATAGCCGTTCACACTCCACAGGTCTGCTCTACCCTCCAGATAGTGTGGCGTCAGGCGTGCCTTTTGCAGCGAAACATCCGGCAGAAAGAGCCAATGATAGGCCCCCGGATCAAACGCAGGAGTTTGTATTTTGCCGATCTGCTCCGGGCGTGCGGAGAATTCGCCGCGTCCGATGGCGACGGCCGTTAAGAGGGGGCCGCCGTTGTCGGCATAGATCATTACCTCCTTGCATTCGTCGTGGAGGGAGACCACCTCGACGCGGGCCTTCTCGAAAAGGCGGAAGGCCTCCTGTACGTCGAACAGCGGAGAGTTTTTCAGGCAGAGCCGATCCGTTCGGCGGAAGATCTCGCTGCGCAGGGCGAGGATGTCGGGGGAACAATCTTCCAGGCGAACCAGTTTACGGCCTTCGGTACTCCGGCGGTCCGGATCGGCGTAGATCCAGTCGAACCGCTCCTGCACCAGGGGTAGGAAGTGTTCGGCTGAATCGTGGATGACCTGAATATTCGTAACACCGAGACGCCGGAAGTTCTCGGCGGCGATGGCAGCCAGCACTTCGTTGCGTTCGAGCGTGATGACCCGCTCGAAATGTTGTGCCAGGTAGAGGGCATCGACCCCAAGGCCGCAGGTGAGGTCGAGTACGGACTCTCCCCGGCAGCTCTTCCGCGCGGCACACGCCTCGCTCGAGGCCTGTTCGAAAGCCAGAGGAGGAAGAATACAGCGCGCTTCGTAATAGCGGGGCAGTTTGGTGCGTGCCCGCTGAAGGTATTTTACCTGTGTAGCAACTAAGGCTGCGTGTTCGATCCGCTTGTCCAGGGCAATCCGGGTCGGATCGCGCTCGATCTGTTGGTCGATCGTTTGGCGCAGCCGATCGCTGCAGAGCAGTTCGTATTGTTCGAGTGTGATCATTCTGATGGCAAATGTACCGATTTTTCCCGTTCAATACTCCAGAGAAACAATGTCGCCAATATGAAAAGGGCATAGGCAAAACCGCATTGCAGGCCGGAGAGACGAAGTTCGATGGTTGCGTGTGGAAGGTTGGCTCCGTATTCGATCAGCAGATTTTGTAGACGGGCTAACCATCCGATAACGGGTGAAAAAACGGGTTGAAGAAAAGATAGGGGCAGGAGCATCCAGATAGTGCAGGCTCCGACCAGCAGGTTGGCGATGAGAACGACGATTGGATTGAGCAAAAGACCGATGATTGAGACCTGTCCGAAAGTATAGGAGATAAGCGGGGCCGTAACGACAGCGGCTGTAATACCGATCGAAAGGGTGGCACTCAGGGCGTTTAAGACTCTTACCCGACTTCTCAGCAATCGGGTAAGCGGAATGCCCCAGGCAATGATTCCGCCGACGGCCAGAAAGGAGAGTTGAAAACTGATGTCGAACAGGTAATCAGTACGGAATAGCAGCATGACGAAGGCCGTACCACAGAGTGTGTTCATGCTGATGTATTCCGAGGAGGTGGCGAGGGCGAATTGCAGGATTGAGAACATCAGGGTTGCGCGTATGACACTTGGAGGGAATCCGGTTGTTGCGGCGTAGAGCCAGATGAGCAGAATGACGAGGATGTTGCGTGCGATGTGTCCCCGTCGTAGCAACGGCATCCACCACAACACAAGGTTCGTAAGCATGAAGACGATCCCGACGTGCAGACCCGATACGGCAAGCAGGTGCGACGTTCCGCTGCGGGAGTAGGAGTCCCGCAGCGTTGCCGAGATCGTGCGTCGGTCGCCGGCTGTCATGGCATTGACGATGGCCTGTTCGTCGGGAGACAGTTGCAGACGGTTGAGGCGCATGACGGCTCCTTCATGAAGCCCTGTAGAGAGTCGTCGCAGGGAGATCCCATGACGGGTGGTATCAAGGTTTAGTACCTGGTATTTGTTCAGATAGAGTGTCCCGACATATCCACGTCTTGTCATGAGCCGTCCATATCCGCCGCTTCGTTCCGTAAAAGGGTATATTACTCCGCAAATGATCGCATTGTCTCCCGGAGAGAGGGCGATCGTAGAATCGCATCGGATGAGCAGATTCCCTCCGGAGGGGAGCCACTTGTTGCTATCGGCAAGACGTTCTGCCCGGATGTGTGCTCCGACCGAACTGCGACGGCCTTGCTCCGAGAGAGTCTCCCGGATAGTAACTTCGTATTCACCCCAAATATCGGTCTGCGTCTGCGGCTCGTCTCCCCAAATGGTAACAGTCATCCCGAAGAGCAGCGTCGCTGCCAGCGTGGCATATCCGGCTGTACGTTCCTCGGTAAGCAGTGCGGCGATCCCGCAAAGAAGGAATCCACCTCCCGTAAACCACAGCGGTAATACGTAGTGGTCAGCCAGCAGAATTCCTGCAATCAGGGCCGGTAAGGCTCTGACCATCGGCATTCGCATCAGACGTTCCCGCAGAATTGTCGGGTTGATTCGTAACATGGGGTTGTGTCGCGTGTGAGGTTTCTTCCTGATAAAGGTAGCGGATTTTCCTATACAATGAGCTTCAATAAATAAAAACAGTCTTCTGTCCGGTTGCAGAAGACTGTTGAAACGGGATTGCTTCCCCTTTGTCGTCAGAAGGAGGAGAAGACACTCCAACTGGAGTTTTGCTCTGCGGAGGCTTGAATTTCCTCCGGCAGGTTCGCAAAGAAATTGTAACCGGTCAACTGTTCGATCTCGGCGACCGATTTGGTGTAGCTTTGGTAGCTGGTCCCCGAATACTCCTTGTGGGGCAACCAAACACCGACAGTCGAAGCCGATGTGATCTCTCCGGTACTTGCATCACGCTTGACCTTGAGCAGCACTTTGTAGTAGTAATTGGGTACAGGACACTGCTTGCTGTCGTTTTTCGGTTGGATGTACGTAACCGATTCGTTGCCGGCAACGGTTTGCAGGATTGCTCCCGTTACGACATAGACCGTATCGGTCGAACTGGTCAGCGATCGGACAGCCCCCTCGAGCGAATTCCAGATACCTCCATTGAATCCGTTTTGCAACTGAGGGGTTGAGTTGGTCGCATAAAAAGTTTGCGTACAAGCCGTTCCGTATGGATCTCGGTTGCGATCGGCATTCGAGATCTGGTGCCCGCGTGAGTAGTAGTTGCTGCCGACGCTCACACCGTATGAGCCGTTCCAGATATTGATCTGGTCCGAGGTCGATATGCCGGGCGTAGCCTGCCACGGATCGTTCGGACGTCCCGATCCCAGATCGCCTGCCGTGAGCGGATAGGCAACCCAGTAGGCCGTGTAGGTCGACGTATCGTAGTACATCGTATAGTTTCGTGCCGACTTCTCGTCGTAGAAACTGCGGGTCAGCATGTTGCTCCCTTCGCCTTCGATCTTGGCCGGCAGTTCGAACCAGGCCGTGTGATCGGTCAGCGGGTTGGGGTTGAGCGTTGTAAAAGTAGTTTCGGCGCTTTGCGGCGAGGTGCCATTGGTCGCCGTAACTATACCATAGAGCGTGTAGGTCGTATTGCCTTGCAGTGAAGAGAGGGTTGCCGTTGCCCGATTCCCCGTTACAGTGGCAACGACACTTTTCGTGTCGCTGCCATTGTCGGAGAAATAGACGAACTGCACCCCGGCTACGTAGGCCTCATTGGTCAAGTTGCACGTAACCTCTGCACTGGAGGCGGTGATGTTGCTCACGCTTGGCGTTTCGATTCCCGGGGTAGGGTCTGGGGTCGGAACTCCGCCCCCTCCTCATTGCTTTTTGAATAGACGGAAGGTGCCGTTCTGGTTCGTGTCGCTACCGGTATATGTTCTCCAGTTGTTGTTTTTATAACCAGCTAAATATCTGGATGTAATCGTATTGAGAATTTCCCATCCCTGACTGCTGGTAGTCTTGGTAAATGTCCATACATGGGTATTGTAACCCGAGCTGATTCGGAGTCCGGAGTTACTGTCGGTTGTTCCCATAAAGATCGCTGGGTCGGCGGTCGATGATACGGTGAATCCGGAGCCGCTGGCCGTAAGCGTCCAGGTCATGTCGGCGGTAGGATTGGTGATCGTATTGCCCGACAGAATGACCGATGCGGGGAGTGTCGTCGAGACAGGCTGCGCTCCGGCTGCATCTGTGTTCGGGAGATAATAGGGAGTGCCGCTGAACTCTCCGATCAGAATGTACTCTCCGGCCGTAACCTCTTCGGTTGTCATAACCTCGACATAGCCGCCCTCGATCGGAGTACTTGAAAGTTGTGAGACGGTAATGGTCTGAGCCGGAGCAGTCGCGTAGGTGAAGGTAACGGTTGCCGAACGGAAGTCTCCGTTGTTTGCATCTACCGTGAAGGTCACCTGCCCGTCCGTTGTGGTGTCGAAATCGTGGATCCATGTTGCGGGGGCGTCGCTCGAGGTTGCCGTTGCTGCGATCGTCTCGCCCTCGACGGGGTTCTCGATCGAGTAGGTAACGGTTATCTGCTCGCCGGCCGGATCTGCCGATACGGAGGTCGGGCTGGTGAGCGTCAGAACGGGAGGCAGACCTGCGGTATGACCTGCAACTACCTGGAAGTAGTCGATATAACCGCGTTTTCCGGTAACTTTTACATCGACCTTCGCCTTGTTGCCTTGCGGATCGAATTGGAAGCTGTAGTAAGCGTACTCGGAAGTCAGGGCCTGCTCCTGAACAGCTTCGCCTGCGGTGATCTGGAGCGAAGAGACGTCCGATCCATACGTTTTGGCGTGAACGATTACCGTAAAAGGCTGCGACAGGTCGAGGTCGGCCGTCGTGAAGTAGCCGCGGTTCTTGCTCGATCCGAATTTCAAGGCCGGAGCCTCGGGATAGGTGTATTCCGTTGCGGTGTAAAGTTCCTCCCCACTGGTCCCTTTGGGATAGTCGGTCAGGCGCAGTGCTGTGGTCGAGGTGGTGCTAATCCAAGAGAAGTCGTCCGTGAAAGGCAGGGCCATACCGGTCTCTGCAGCAGTGATATGCTCGTCCGCAATGCCGATGCGAAGCGTGGTGATCTTTCCCGGGAGAATCTCGATGTCCTGGCCCAGCGTAATCACCTTGTTGATCGTATAGCCTTCGGTCGAAGCGGCAACGATCAACTGCGTTCCCGTAGGCAACGTCTGCGGATATACGTTCAGGTAAGTGGCGTTCGTCCCGTCGATGGCGTATTGCGTGGCGCTGGTGTAGTGTGCTACGACACTCCTGGAGTGGTTGTAATAGGGAGCTGTCATTGCCCCGTTTACAAAGTCGAGAACGACACGTCCAGCCAGATGGAGCGTTTGTGACTCATCAGTGGCAACCGAGAGGGTGTTAACATGCTGTCCGGTGATGGCATCGCCCGTCGTGTTGTCCAGCAGGACGACTTTCAGGACACCGCTGACGCGTTTGAACTGCATGTTCTCGATCGAGGTAGTCGTCGAGGTAACCTGTACCGGTTTGCTGACCAACAGGTCGGCCGTACCGTCGAACGATGTGGCGGTCGGATTCTGGTTGATCGGCAGGTCTACCAGAGCCCCGAATACTTTATTGCCTGTACCGAGGCCGTTGTTCGAATAAGGATAATAGGCATAGAGGGTCGCACCTTCTGCCGGGATGGTTATCGAACCGGAGAAGGTTGTCGTCTGTGTAGACGACTCATTGTCGTTGGTGAAACTTTGGTGGTTTGCGGAAGCCTCTGCACTTGCCGTAGTGGTTACACCGATCTGGTCGTTGGCGCTCCACATGGGAGTTGCACCCTGCATCTCGGTACGGGTTCCTTGCTCGTCGATGCCCGATACCTCGGGATTGCCGGCCTGGATGGTCAGTTGGACAGGTTTCAGTGTGTTGTCCTCCTCTACACTGTCTTTGGTGCAAGCGGTGAATGCCATTGCAGCTGCTGCAATGAGCATCCAAGATTTAATCAAGGTTTTCATTGAAGTAGCATCTTTTTTACAAATCGTAATCGTTTCCATAATCCAGGTCGCCGCCGGCTGCACCGGGATCACCATATCCCTGGCTGTCGACGAAGCCTTTTTCTACCGAAATCTCCAAGACTTCGATGCGCGGAGAAGAGTAAGCGTCTTTTCTTCCGGCAAATGAATCGTAATGTCTTTCCATAATAAGATAAATTAAGGTTTGATGTTTTGTAATGTCTTTTATTGAATAATCTTTATATAGAATAAAGTTTGTATCTGGCTGTGTATAATAAAACTGGATGATACAAATATACGAATAATTTGGATAAAATTATAAAGAAAAGGGATCGATTTCATAAAAAAGTAACAACAATCCCCTTGTAAGGCCCTGAGAGAGTGATTTGCCTCTGAGACAAACTTTTGGATCAATACATGTTTTCGAACATGCTTTGACTTTTGTCGTATTTCAGGTCGGACAGAGAAGCGGCTTTGACTCCGATGTTGAAACTCCAGCTTTTGTAATTGCCGAAAGGAATCCAGGTGAACGACATTTGCCAGCAATGGAGGTCTCGTATAACCGTGACGGTTGCCGGAGATAGCTTTTTCGCCTGGAAGTCGTAGCCTCCCTGGAAACTGACACCCAGTTTGGGCAACACCGTGAGGCTGCCGTTCACGCTGATCGTTTGAGAGAGATTCTTGCGATAACCGGTCGTGCCGTTATTGACGGCCTGAGCCGTGTAGCTGAGCGTGTAGCTGAAGCCCACGTTCCAGGGGAGTGAGAAGTCGTAGTAAGTCTGACTCATCAGGATACGGCGTTGTGCAGGATCCATCTGCCCGTATGGATCGTAGAACGGATTGGAGTAAATCGGATCCATGTTGGAACTGGTGATGTCGTTGATCGCAGGAGTCGATTTGTCCTGACGCGACTGGAACGTATAACCGAACGAGGTGCTCGCGCTGGAGATTCGTCCGGGGAAGAAGAGTTTGTTGTAGCGCTGTCCCTGAGGTGAGATGCGGTAGGGATCGAGTGTGGCGTTGATTGTGATACCGAAGTTCGGAATGACTGTGGTTCTCAACGAGAGGGGAATGGTCGAAAGTCGCATCGAATCGGCCAGAAAGTTGTAAGAGAGGGCTCCGATGCGGAATTCGTCGATCAGTTTAATTTTCTTCATGCCGGTCGTATCGCTCTTGCTCAACACCTTCATCTCTAAAGTTTGTGAGAGGGTGAAGTTCAGATTCAGACTTTGTCCGGAAGTCGGGCCTCCGAAAATACCGTCCTGGAAGGGGGAGTACGTTTTCGTGTTGCCTAACGAGTCACTTTGCACGGTTTTATAGAAGCCGTACTTTTGCTTCGAAAAATCGGGGGCATAGGAAAAGCTGATCGTCGGGGTCAGGGTGTGTCGGATTGCCTGGATCTTGCGCGTACGTTTTTTCGATTCGAACCGACCGTAGACCGTTGTCGAGGCCTGTAGACTGAAGTTGTAGTTGTACAGACGATAGAAACCATACTCGGGAGCGAGTTTCTCCACTTGGTTGGTAACCGGATTCCAGACCTGTTCGGTCTTCTTGAAATACCATTTTTCGTCGTAATTGACCGTCGGACCGAAGTTGATGTAGTTGAAGAGCATGTAAGAGGCTGAAACGGGAATCGTGTGTTGGATTCCGTATTGCATGTCTTCGAACGTCTGACGTGAGAAGAGATCCGACTCCTGGGCGTTTATCTTGGCATTGAGTTTTCCGGTGTACCGGAGCGAGATCTTTTCATACCATTTGGCTTTACCCATGGCCTCCTTGCGTTTGAAGGGGTAGAATGTCGAAACGCTGAAGACGGCGTTGGGGAGGGTGATCGACAGAGCTCCGCTTTGTGAGTTCTGTGAGGCCGTCATGCTCGACGAGAAGGAGAACGGAGTACCGAGCCAGCTTTTCGAGTAAGAGATCGATGAGTTGGTTTGTGTTTGCAGGGCCTGATTCAGGGAGGTGGCCGAGTAGTCGTTGTAGCCGCTGGTTCGGAAGTCGACCAGGGCGGCAAAGGTCGATCCGGGGTTGGCTTTGGCATCCTGTTGATGTCGCCAGTAGAGTTGGAAGTCGCTCTGGCTCGTATAGTCGGGCATTCCCTTGTCTCCGACGCGGATACTTGAGTAGTTGAATAGCAGATTCCCCGAATGTTTATATCGTTTCATGTAGTTCATGGTGGCAGATGCCTCCCATGATCCGAGCGTGTAGATACCGCCCCGAATGGCTAGATCGACGTGTTGCCCGATGGCGAAGTAGTAGCCCAGGTCACGAAGGAAGAATCCCTTTGTCGCATCCTCGCCGAAGGTCGGCATGAGCAGACCCGATTTGGGTCCCGTGTTGAGCGGAAAGAAACCTTCGGGCAACAGCGGGAAGTAGATTGGCACATCCTCCAGAACGATGTAGGCAGGTCCCGTAATGACTTTCTTGCCGGGGATCATTTTCGCCTTGGTCAGCGACAGGTAGAAGTGAGGGTGATCCGTTTGGTCGCACGTTGTGTATTTTCCGCCGCGGATATAGGAGGTGTTGTCGTCCAACTTCTTGACATCGTTGCCAATGAGCCAGCCATCGCCCTGCTGCGTCGCGACACCTTTGATCTTTGCCTTCTTCGTGTTGAAATTGTAGGTGATCGTATCCATCGAATAGGGTGTCGATGAACCCTCCGTGAAAGTGGGGTGGGTAACTGTTGCCTCTCCGTTTATCGTATCGCTTTTGCCGTATGCCAACACCATCTTGCTGTCGAGATTCACGCGCATGAAGTCTCCTTTTAGAGACATGTTTTGATAGGAGACATCTCCTTCGTTGTAGATATAAACCGTACGGTTCTTGACATCGTAGACGAGCGAGTCTTTATTCTTGCTGTAAACGATGTCGTCCAGGAAAGCTTTTTTAGGCTTGTCCTGATTGACCGTATCGCGGGTAAGGGAGTCGGGGCGGGACTTTGAAAGGGAGTCCTGTCGACTGTAAGGCGAAGTATCAATGGAGGAGGAAGCCTGATTCGAGGCTTCGAGTTGCAATAAGGAGTCTATTGTGCCTCCAGGCGTAGCGCTTCCCTCTTCGACAGAGAGCTTTTCGAACTCTTTTTGCATTCGTTCGGCTTCCCTTTGTTGTCGGGCCTGTTGGCGCAGTTCTCGTCGGGATTTTGGAGCGGAGTCGGGGCGGATACTGTCCGAGCGGGTGCTGCTTTGTGCTTCCATGATCCGTAACTCCGCAGGGATTGCCATGCCGAGTAGCGGGATCAGGAAGAGCAGCAACATCGCTCCCGTGAAGAAGATATATTTTGCCTTCGGTCTGTCCAAAATTCCAAAAAAAATCGTACCTTTGCCGACGAGTCGGCAAAAACGCCTGAAAAAGGCTTTTTATACCTGAAAAAATGCGTTTTTATATCCGACAAATATAGGTAAAAAATCGGAAAACATTAAAAATTCAGCCACTTTTACAATGCGCAAGTCTCTTTTTACGCTCCTCTTGTTTGCGCTGATTGCACTCTTTCCCAACGGAGCCATGGCCGAGAATATTGCGCAGGGAGTACGGGTAATCGTGATCGATGCCGGTCATGGAGGCCCGAAGTTCCCTGGAGCCAGTTACAAAAGTGTGTACGAGAAGGATCTCAACCTGCAGATTGCCTTGAAACTCGGTGCTTTGATTGAGAAACACCTGCCGCAAATAAAGGTGGTTTATACCCGCAAAACCGACAAGCAGTTTTCCGAAAGTCTGACGAAAGATCTGCAGGCGCGGGCTGACATTGCCAACAAGGCATCGGGAGATTTGTTCATCTCGATTCACACCAATGCGGCCCAATCCCGTTCGGCTCGAGGTGTCGAGACGCTGATTATGGGAGAGACCCCTCTGGAGAAGAATGCCAACGAGCGGGCGCTCTATGACAACAATCAGGAGGAGCTGATCGATATGTCCAACGAGAAAACGGCAGCCATCGTGAGGGCCTACATTCAGAATCTCCAGTTTACGTACGGTGAATACAGCGAGGCGATGGCCCGTTTGGTCCAGAAACATTACGTCAAGTCAGGAAGACACAATCGAGGCGTGAAACGTCAACCTCTGAAGGTTCTTTATGCGACCGACATGCCGGGTATCTTGACCGAGATAGGTTTCCTTTCCAACGACGAGGAGCGGGCTTACATGACTTCGGAAAAAGGGCAGGCCGCGATTGCACAGGCGTTGTTCAATGCCGTAAAGGACTATACGGAATTCGTGCAGGGAACGTTATTGGTTGAGGGAGATGCCATTTACGAACAGGCCGATCCGGAGGAGACGGAGGGCAAGTCCGGTCAGACGGTTGCGCAGGCGGAGACGTTCTATGCTGTGCAGTTGATCGCCAGCACCAAGCCGGTCTCGCTGAAAGACAGACAATTCAAAAGTTATCGGGGAAAGGTGGAGCAATATACCACCTCCGGGCGTTTTAAATATAAGTATTGCGTAGGACGATTCACGGATCGAAAACAGGCCGAGAAGAAGTTGGCTGAAGTGAAGAAGGAGTTTAAGGATGCGTTTATTGTCCGTTGCGAGGGAACGCGTATCGTTCCGTAGTTTCTGAGAAAAGAGAATATGAAAAGAGAGATTAAAATCGGCATCTTTGCCGTGTTGATGATAGGTGCATTGTGGGCTGGGATTCGTTTCCTGAAGGGGTTTGACCTGTTCAGCCGCAATATGGTCTATTATGCCGTCTATGATCAGGTGGATGGGGTGCAGAACGCTTCGTCGGTCTTGATTCAGGGCGTGAAGGTCGGAGCCGTAACGGATATTTTGTTCGATCCGTCGAAGGATCATCGTGTCATCTTGCAGTTGACCGTCAAACGTCAGTACCGGATTCCGGAGGATTCGGAGGCCCGTATCTTCAGCAACAGTTTGATGGGGTCCAAGGCGATCGGTATTGAATTGGGATCTTCGGATCGTTTTCTGGAGAAGGGCGATACGCTTCGCTCGGTTCGCGAAAAGGATCTGATGGATATGGCCGGCTCGGAACTCGACTTTTTCAAACAGAAAATCTCGCAGGTTACCTCCGATTTGCATCGGACGATGGATAACCTGAATACGATCATGGAACAGAATACGGAGAGTATCCGTGGAACGATGTCGCATCTGAATTCGATTTCGGGCAACGTGGATTTCCTGCTTGCTGCCGAGCGCGAAAACTTGCAGAATGCTATTGCGAACTTGACCCGTTTCTCGGAGATGTTGGGTGAGAATTCTCCGCGTATCGACAGCATTGTCCGTAATCTGAACAGTGTCTCCGACCAGATTGCATCGGCGGATCTGATCCGCAACCTCGATGCGACGCTTGCGGATCTGGATGCGATCCTCGCGCGGGTAAAGAGCGGCGAGGGTACGGTCGGCAAACTGATCAATGACCCGGCTCTTTACGAGTCGCTCAATCGGAGTGCCGAAAATCTGGCCTCTTTGTTGGCCGATCTGGAGGCCTATCCGAAACGTTATGTCCACTTCTCGCTTTTCGGCGGCGGGCAGAAAAAAGTAGAGAAGGAGCGCGCCCGTCAGGTGGCGGAGGCACAGGCCGTGCAGGACTCCTTATCGATGCAGCCCTCGGATGCCGATGTGTCTTCAGACTCTTCCGAGTCGTCTGATGCAGAGGTGAACGAGTAGCTTCTCATTGATTCCATACGATGATATATCCGGCAAACTTTGAACAAAAAGTAGGCTTTGATCGCTTGCGCGAGCAGGTCGCCTCGTTATGTACGATTCGTGGCGGAGAGGAGAGACTGTCCGCCGAAAAATTCAGTTGCGACCGACGGGAGATTGAGAGACGCTTGTCGCTTGCCGATGAAATGCGCCGCCTGTTGCTGTTGGAACGCGATTTTCCCAATGATGATTTTGTAGATACCGACTCCATTCTGGCCAAGCTGCGGATCGAGGGGAGCTTCCTCGAGGTCGAGGAGGTCGTTCGCTTGCGCCAGGCACTGGCTGCGGCCGGTGGAATTGCAACGTTCATTGCGGGACGGGGTGAGGAGCTGTATCCCGAACTTCGACGCCGCAGTGCAGGGGTGGAGGCATTCCCCGAGATTATCCGCGCGATCGATGGGATCGTGGATCAGTACGGCAAGGTGCGGGACAACGCCTCTGCGGAGTTGCAGCAGATCCGGCGTTCGATCCGTGAGCGGGAGGGACAGGCGGCCAAACGTCTGCAACAGGTGCTCACCAATGCCAAGAGCGCCGGTATTGTGGATGCCGATGCCGTGCTGTCGATTCGTGACGGTCGGGCCGTGATTCCCGTCGCGGCGGCCAATAAGCGGAAGTTGCAGGGTTTTATCCATGATGAGTCGGCCACGGGTAAGACTTTCTATATTGAACCGGTGGAGGTTGTTGAGATCAACAACGAACTCAAGGAGTTGGAGTATGCCGAGCGTCGTGAGATCGTGCGGATCCTACAGGCCTTTACCGACGGGATACGCCCCGAAGCGGAGCGGATCGCCGAGGTTGGGGACTACTTGGCCGATCTGGATATGATCCGGGCCAAGGCGCGTTGGGCCATTGCTAACGGAGCCGGGAAACCGGTCGTATCGACCGATGACCGGCTGGTACTCCGCAATGCCCGCCATCCGCTGCTTGAGCAGACGCTCCGGGTTCAGGGAAAGGCGATCGTGCCGCTCGAGATGCAGTTGGACAAGAACAGCCGCATTCTGGTTATTTCGGGCCCCAATGCCGGAGGAAAGTCGGTTTGCCTCAAGACGACGGGTATCGTGCAGTATATGTTCCAGTGTGGATTCCTGGTAACGGCTTCGGAGGTTTCGGAGCTGTCTATTTTCCGCAATGTGATGATCGATATCGGCGACGAGCAGTCGATCGATGACGACCTTTCGACCTATTCGTCCCATCTGGTCAATATGAAGAATATGCTCGGAGGGGCCTCCGGGCAAACCTTGATTCTGATCGATGAGTTCGGATCGGGAACCGAGCCTGTCCTGGGCGGGGCGATCGCCGAAGCGATCCTCGACCGCCTGCGCGAAAAGGGATGTTATGGGGTTATCACGACCCACTATGCCAATATCAAGTATTATGCGTCGAATACCGAAGGTGTCGCCAACGGGGCGATGATGTTCGACGTACAGAATATCCGTCCCCTCTTCAAACTGGAGATGGGGCGTCCGGGCAGTTCGTTTGCCATCGAGATTGCCCGTAAGATCGGTCTGCCCGAAGAGATCATCCGGGATGCAAGTGAGAAGGCGGGCAGCGACCATATCAATATCGAGAAACAGTTGCGGGAGATTGCCCGTGACAAGCACTATTGGGCTCAGAAACGCGATCGGATTCGCATTGCGGACCGCAAGGTCGAGGAGTTGGAGCAGAACTATACGGAGCAGCTCTCCCGAATCCGGGAGGAGCGCTCGGCAATCCTGAAGCGGGCGAAGGAGGAGGCCCAGCAGCTCATAGCGGATGCCAACCGCCAGATCGAGAATACGATCCGGACCATTCGGGAGGCGCAGGCCGAGAAGGAGCTGACCCGGCTGGCCCGCAAGGAGTTCGACGGGTTCCGCGATCAGGTCGAACGGGCCGATGCGGTGGATACGTCGCACGATGAACGGGTGGTGCGGGAGATGGAAAAACTCGAACGCCGCCGCCAGCGCCGCGAGGAGCGCCGTCAGCAGGCGGGTGAGAGCCGTCCCCCAGAGCCGGCTCCGCAGGTGAAGCCGCGCGAGGTGGAGGTCGGATCGAAGGTCAGGATCGCCGGTCAGGATATTCCCGGCGTGGTGCTCTCCTTCAAAGGCAAGAAGGCTCAGGTGGCCTTCGGACAAATCCTTACGACGGTCGATCGGAGTGTGCTCGTCGCTATTTCGGGTGCCGAATACAAGCAGGCGACACAACCCGTACAGCCGCGCATATCGGTCTCGGCGGATGTGTCGGCCCGTAAACTCAACTTCAAGGACCATATCGATGTGCGGGGATTGCGTGCGGCCGAGGCATTGGAGATCGTGCGGGATTTCATCGACGATGCGATCATGGTCGGTGTCGGAACGGTAACGATCCTGCACGGAAAAGGTACCGGAGCCCTTAAGGAGGAGATTCGCCGTTATCTGCGCAGTGTCCCCGAAGTGCAGCGTGCCGTGGATGAACACGCTGATCGGGGCGGTGCCGGTATTACGGTGGTGACATTCAAATCGGAATGAGACGTAAAACTGTGAAATGCGGTTATGCGATATAGTTTATCGGAAATAGCACAAATTGGCGAAGGCAGGCTCTCGGGAGAGGACCTTACGGTCGGGCGGATCTCGACCGACAGCCGTAATTGCAACGTGGGCGACGGAGAGTTGTTCGTTGCCATGCGGGGCGTAAATCATGATTCGCACGCCTTTGTCGGTGAGATGGCTCGCCGGGGTGTACGGGCATTTTTGGTAGAGCATCCGGTTGAATTGCCCGACGGATGCGGTTGTGTGGTGGTGGAGCGTTCGATCGACGCCTTGCAGCGGTTGGCTGCCCATCATCGGGCACAGTTTAAAGGCCGTGTCGTGGGTATTACAGGCTCGAACGGCAAGACGGTCGTCAAGGAGTGGATCTCGCAGCAAATCCCGCCGATGGTCAAGTATTTCCGCTCGCCGAAGAGTTACAACTCGCAACTGGGCGTGGCTCTGTCGCTGCTTATGATCGAGGGCGACGAGCAGCTGGCCCTGATCGAGGCGGGTATCTCGCAACCGGGCGAGATGGTTCGCCTGGAGCGGATGATTCGCCCCGATGTGGTGATCTTTACCTCGATCGGTGAGGCTCACCAGAAAAATTTTGCATCGCTCGAAGAGAAAAGCGCCGAGAAACTGGTGCTGGCCAAGGGGGCAAAGACGATTCTTTACCACCGCTCGTCGGCGCTGCTGGAGCGGATGATCCGCACCCTCTTCTCGAACCGGGAACTGCTCGATGCGGCCGATTATCGCCTGCCGGAACAGTTGCCCGAAGGGGTGCTGGCAAGCGAGGCGGGTCGGATCGATGCCCAGATCGTGGGAGCGTTCTGCCGGGCGATGGGATTCCCGGCTCCCGATTTCGATCGGATCCAGCCCGTGGCGATGCGCCTTGAGGTGAAGGAGGGAATCAACCGTTCGCTGTTGATCGACGATGCCTACAATTCGGATATCAACTCCCTCTCGATAGCATTGGATTATCTGCACAACATGGCAGCAGGACGCCCCACGACACTCATCCTTTCGGATATCGAACAGAGCGGTGTGGCGGATGAGACCCTTTATGCCGAGGTGGCCCGGATTGTCTCTGCCGCGGGGGTTGGCCGACTGATCGGTGTCGGAGAACATATCCGTGCGGCCGGTGCTCTCTTCGCTTGCGACAGTACTTTTTACCATTCGACCGATGAACTGTTGCACCACCTGCGAACGGATGACGTAGCGGGGCGCGTGGTGTTGATCAAGGGTAGTCGGAACAGCCGTTTCGAACGGGTCAGCCATATGCTCGAGCGCAAGAGCCATACGACGATTCTCGAAGTCGATCTGGATGCAATGATCCATAATTTGAACTGTTATCGGTCGAAACTCCGTCCCGGAACCCGACTGGTGGCCATGGTAAAGGCTTCCAGCTACGGTGCGGGTGATTTCGAGATTGCCCAGATGTTGCAGCATCAGGGGGTGAACTACCTGGCTGTCGCATTTGCCGATGAGGGTGTGTTGCTGCGCGAGCGGGGTATCTCGATGCCGATCGTGGTACTGAATGCCGACGAGGGCAGTTTCGATTTGATGGTTTCGCATCGGTTGGAACCAGAGATATATAGTTTCCGTTCCTTGGACAACTTCAGCCGGGCCGTTGAACGGGCCGGAGAGGAACACTATCCGATCCACATCAAGCTCGATACGGGTATGCACCGGTTGGGTTTCTCGGAGGAGGAGCTCGATTGTCTCGCAGAGCGGTTGTGTGCGACGCAACGGGTAAAGGTGGCCTCTACTTTCTCGCATCTGAGTTGTGCCGATATGCCCGAAAAGGACGAGTTTACGCACGCGCAGATCGCCCGGTTCGATCGTATGAGCAGCCATTTGGCCTCTTTACTCCCGTATTCGATATTGCGCCATACGGCCAATTCGGCTGCTATCGAGCGCTTCCCCGAGGCGCAGTTCGATATGTGCCGACTGGGAATCGGCCTCTATGGATTCGGCGGTACGCCCGAAGATGATTTGCATCCCGTCTCGACGCTCAAAACCCGTATCGTGCAGCTCCATCACCTGGCAGCCGGTGAGGCGGTCGGATATGGTGGGGCCGGCGTGCTGAAGCGTCCGTCGCTCATAGCGACCATTCCGGTCGGATATGCCGACGGTCTGGACCGTCACCTGAGTTGCGGCCGATGGTCGATGCGGGTGGCCGGGAAGGCTGCTCCGATTGTGGGGCGAATCTGTATGGACAGCTGTATGATCGACGTGACGGATATACCGGAGGTGGCCGAGGGAGACGAGGTGGTGATCTTCTCGGCGGAGCCTGGCAATACGGCCGAAGATATGGCCCGTGTCCTGGGTACAATCTCGTACGAGGTGATGACCTCCGTGTCGGGTCGTGTAAAACGAATTTATAAAAAGGAGTAGCCGAATACGGTGTAAAATAAGGCGGATGAAAGAGCAACAACAGAAGGAGAAAACAGAACCCGGGACTCTCTATTTGATTCCCTGCCCGATTGCCGAGCATGAGAACGTATGGGATGTGCTGCCGGCAGCCAACCGGACGGTGATCGATTCGCTCGACTATTTTATCGTTGAGAATGTCCGTACGGCCCGGCGTTTTCTGTCGAAGGCGGGAATTGCGCGAAAGATCGACGAGTTGGAGTTCCGCGAGTTGAATGAGCATACGACCGATCCCCGCGAAGTGGATCGGATGATGGACCCGATTCTGGCGGGACGTTCAGCTGGGGTGATCTCCGAGGCCGGGGTGCCGGGAGTGGCCGATCCGGGGGCCTGGATTGTGGCTCAGAGTCATCGCCACGGCGTGCGGGTGGTTCCGTTGGTGGGGCCTTCGTCGATTCTGCTTGCTCTGATGGCATCCGGTTTGAACGGACAGTCGTTCGCCTTCAATGGTTATCTCCCCGTCAAACCGCCCGAGCGGGCGAAGGCGATCCGGGCACTGGAACGGCGTGTCGTGCAGGAGCGACAGTCGCAGCTCTTCATCGAGGCACCGTATCGGAATACGAAACTGCTGGCTCAGCTGCTGGAGGTGTGCGCTCCCGAGACGCGGCTGACCGTGGCGGCCGACATTACGGGTCCTGAGGAGTATATCCGCACGCGAACGATCCGAGAGTGGAGAAAGGCCTCGCTTCCGGAAATCGAAAAGCGCCCGGCAATCTTCATCCTTGGCTGATGCGGCGTTGTGGTATGCATTTTGGACAACAGGATTCGTAGAAACAAATAAAATAACGAAATATGAAAAAGGAAAATACTTACAACCAGTCGGTTAATGGCGACGAAGGATTCGCACCGGGCGACGGATACCCCTCCTGCGAAGGGGAGTCCTGTGCCAATGTGTCAGATGAAAGGCCTGCCGATGCTGACACAATGGCAGGCGATGAAGGGGCGCAGTCGGGTGCGAGCGATGCCGAAGCGGCCTTGCAGGCGCAGTGCGCCGAGTGGCAGGACAAGTATCTGCGGCTACAGGCTGAATTCGACAATTTCCGCAAGCGCACGCTGCGCGAGAAGATGGATCTGGTTCAGAACGGCGGTGCGGATACGGTCAAGAAGTTCCTGCCGTTGATGGATGACGTGCAGCGGGCTCTGGCTGCAATCGAGAAGAGCGACGATGTGAATGCGCTGCGTGAAGGGGTGAAGCTCATCGCGCAGAAGTTCGGCGATACGCTCAAGCAGCAGAACGTGACGGAGATTCCGGCTGTCGGTCTCGACCTGGATACGGATCGCCACGAGGCGGTGGCCCGTGTGCCGGCCGGCAAGGAGAGTAGCGGCAAGATCGTGGATGTCGTGCAGGCCGGTTATATGATGGGCGACAAGGTGCTGCGTTTTGCCAAAGTCGTTGTCGGCGAATAACAAGGGTTGTAAAGTCAGATAGGTTATGGCTGAGAAAAGAGATTATTATGAGGTGCTTGGCGTTGAGAAGAACGCCAATGCCGATGAGATAAAGAAGGCTTACCGAAAGGCAGCCATCAAATATCACCCGGACAAGAATCCGGGAGACAAGGAGGCCGAGGAGAAGTTCAAGGAGGCGGCCGAAGCGTACGATGTGCTTTCGAATCCCGAAAAGCGGGCTCGCTACGATCAGTTCGGTCATGCCGGTATGAGTGGCGCGGCCGGCGGTGCCGGTGGTTTCGGTGGATTCGGCGGAGGAGGTTTCTCGATGGAGGATATCTTCTCGCAGTTCGGCGATATATTCGGCGGCCATTTCGGCGGTGGATTCCGTACCTCGTCGGGTGGTGGACGCCGTGTAAGCCGAGGCTCGGATATTCGGGTCAAGGTGAAACTCACGCTCTCGGAGATTGCCAACGGTACGGTCAAGAAACTGAAGATCAACAAGACGATTGCCTGCTCCAAATGCGGTGGTACGGGTGCCAAGGACAAGGATTCCTACTCGACCTGTACGACCTGTAATGGCAGTGGTTATGTGACGCGGGTAGAAAATACCTTCTTCGGACGGATGCAGACCCAGGGAACCTGTCCGACCTGCGGCGGTACGGGCAAGGTAATTACCACCCCCTGCGATGAGTGTAAGGGGGAAGGTGTCGTTCGTGGCTCCGAGGTGGTTGAGATCCGTATTCCGGCCGGTGTCGGCGATGGCATGGCCCTTACGGTGACGGGAAAGGGTAATGCTGCCCGCCATGGCGGTGTAAACGGAGACCTGCAGGTGGTGATCGAGGAGGAGCATAATCCGGAACTGGTACGAGATGGAAACGATCTGATACACAATCTTACCATAACGATTCCGACAGCGTTGCTGGGAGGATCGGTCGAGGTGCCTACGATCGACGGCCGTGCCCGTATCAAGATTGCTCCGGGGACGCATGCCGGTAAGGTGCTGCGATTGGCCGGTAAGGGTTTGCCCGATGTGAACGGTTACGGACGAGGCGATATTCTGGTCGTAGTCGACATCTCAATTCCGGATAAACTCTCTTCTGAAGAGAAACGGCTCGTGGAACAGTTGGCCGCGCAACCCGGCTTCCAAAAGGCGGGGACGGGAAAGACCCAGAATATTTTTGAGCGAATGAAAAGTTTCTTCCGGTAACGGGAGAAACTTTTTTCGTATCTTTACTGCGGCGGACAACTTTTGTGACCGGCATCCGTTTGTCGTATGAGAGATGTCCGTATGGACTTTATTTTTAAGAATTATCGCCATGCTCGGATTTTCACCGTTTAAGAAACGCCCCAATCAGTTCAACTATATTCCCCGCTATTATGATCCGCTCAAGGAGGAGCGCGATCAGCGTCGGGCGGAACTTCTGGGACAGAAGGCGGAGCATAGCGGCGAGGAGTATCGCCCGGGCCAATATATTCGGACACAGAGCGCAGCCCGCTCGGAACGTCGCCGTCAGGAGGCCTCCCGCGGTTCGGAGCGAATCGCGATCCTGATCGGACTGGTCGTGGTGGTACTGCTGTTCATGTTATTCGGATATCCGAAACTGGTTGCTTTTTTTACGACCCCGAGACAGGCACAACAGCCGATGGTCGAGGAGTTCAATCCCTATACCCCGATTACGGTAGTTCCTAACGATTACGAGGAGTAATGGCAGACCGTATCAAATTGTTGCCGGAGGTCGTCGCGAATCAGATTGCTGCCGGCGAGGTGGTGAACCGCCCCTCATCCGTGGTAAAGGAGATGATGGAGAATGCGATCGATGCGGGAGCTTCGACCGTAAAGGTCAATTTCCGGGATGGGGGCAAGGAGTTGATCCAGATTGTAGACGACGGTTGCGGCATGTCGCCCGTCGATGCCCGTCTGGCCTTCGACCGCCATGCTACAAGCAAGATCACTTCACTGGACGATATTTATGCCCTCCGTACCTTCGGATTCCGGGGCGAGGCGTTGGCGTCGATTGCCGCCGTCTCGCAGGTGGAGTTGCGTACACGCCAGGAGGGGGATGAGATCGGAACCTTGACTACGGTCAATGGCGGAGAGTTTGTTTCCCAGACACCCGTTTCATGCCCTGTGGGTTCGCAGTTCTTTGTGCGGAACCTTTTTTACAATGTCCCGGCACGCCGCAAGTTCCTCGAAAAAAGCACTACGTCGTCCAATCAGATCAAGGCGGAGTTCCAACGCGTGGCGTTGTGTTACCCGCAGGTGGCATTCGAACTGTTGATGAACGATCAGCCCGTGTACCGTCTTCCGGCCGCTACGCTGGCAGTCCGGATCGTCGATATCGTGGGACGTCACGTGAAGCAGAATCTGCTGGAGGTCGAGGCCGACACTTCGATCGTCCGCATCGAAGGTTTCGTAGGGCGTCCGGCTACGGCCAAAAAGGGGAATAACTCGACGCAGTACCTCTTTGTGAATGGCCGTTATTTCCGCTCCCCCTATTTTTACAAGGCAATTCTGAAGGCTTACGAGAAGCTGATCCCCGATAATTGTTCACCCTCTTATTTCCTCTATTTGACGATCGATCCGGAGCGGATCGATGTCAATGTGCATCCGCAGAAGACCGAAGTGAAATTTGCCGATGAGGAGGCGGTATGGCAGATCATCAATGCGGCCGTACGCGAGACGTTGGCCAAGACAGGAGCTGTCCCGATGATGGATTTCGATCAGCAGACGAGTATCGAGATCCCAGTCCTGGAGAGAGGAACCGTTTATCGTGAGCCACGGGCCATGTCGAACGAGGCATACAATCCCTTCCGGGAGAATTATATCGATCCTTCGGCCGGAATGAAAGATCTCGATTTTTCGGGATTCGATGTCCCTTATGACGGGTCTGTCGCTGCTGCTGCGCCGGCGGCTTCGGGCCGGAGTTCCCGGCTGTCGGATCTCTGTTTCCCGTCCGGTTCGGTTGAGGAGTTCGATTCCGAGCTGGAGTTTGTCGCCTCGACTGCCGATGCGACGCAACAGCGGCTGATCGAGGAGCAGGAGTGCTCCTTTTCGCAGGTTACGGCTGTGGGCGGTGGATATGCGTCGGCTCTCTATGGCGGACGTTGGGTCGTAGTCGATCTGCGTCGGGCCCGGGAGCGGGTCCTTTACGACAACTATTCGATCTTGCTGACGAACGGATCGGCCGTAAGCCAACAGCTGCTCTTCCCGGATCGGTTGGCCTTCTCGGCCGACGAGTATGCGCTGCTCGAGCAGAATGCCGTCGAATTTGCCGCGTTGGGTTTCGATATGGAGTTTTGCGGAGAGGGTACGGTCGAGGTGAAAGGTATTCCCGTTGATATTCCTCACGACGGCCTTGAAGAGTTGCTTTATGATCTGTTGCAGGCGTTCGCCTCGCCCGTCGATGTGCAGCAGTTGCGTCGTGAGAGAATCGCTGCCGTGATGGCCCGCAGCGGTACACGCACGCTGCCGCGTTCGATCTCCTCGGACGAGGCAGCCATGCTGTTGTCCCATCTGTGCGAGAGCGGCAATGTCAGCTTCACACCTTCTGGTAAACCCATCATGGCAGAAATAACCCAGGACGAAATCCGGGCCAAATTGGGCTGATAAGTTTGTCCGGCATGGAATAATCGTTACATTTGCGTCTGTAAAAAAACATTTGCTTCTATGTATAATCGATATGCGGCATCGACACCTCCGGTCGTTCTGAACCTGATCATCATCAATGCGATCATGTTGCTTGCAACCTCGCTGTTGCCGGATCCGGTCGTCAATAAGATAATTTCGAATTTGGCGCTCTTCAACGTGGAGAGCCCGCTTTTCCACTCGTATCAGGTGGTAACCTATATGTTCCTGCATGGAGGGTTCTCCCATCTGTTTTTCAATATGTTCGCCCTGTGGATGTTCGGCCGTACGTTAGAGTATGAGTTGGGGTCGAAGCGCTTTTTGATCTATTATATGGTTTGCGGTATCGGTGCCGCCATATTGCAGTTGCTGGTGGGATGGCTGGAGTTCCACTTCGGTGGAGCCGGTGTCGTGGCGTTGTTCGCCCCGACGGTGGGAGCCTCCGGTGCGATCTTCGGACTGTTGCTGGCTTTCGGCGTATTGCACCCCAACGCGACCATCATGCTGCTTATCCCGCCGATCCCGCTGAAGGCTAAGTGGTTCGTTATCATTTACGGTGTGATCGAACTCTTCTTCGGAATGTCGGGACGAATGGATAACGTCGCCCACTTTGCCCACCTGGGCGGTATGTTGTGGGGATTCCTGTTGCTGTACTATTGGAAACACAAAGGTTCGATTCGCTATTAGTCGATGAGTGAATATTATTACAACGATTATGGTCGTGCGGATACAACCGAGCGTCGGCACTCCCTCTTAGGACGGATTGTGGACGGGGTAATGATGATCCTCTCGGTCGTGGCCGGGTTGGCGATGATCTTTACCCTCCTGGCTCCGTACATACATCCTTCCCGCTATTGGATTTTCCCCGTTTTCGGGTTGATCGCACCGGCCGTTTATGCCGTGGTCGTGCTTTTTACGCTTTATTGGATCATTCGCTGGCGTTGGCGAGTAGCGGCTCCGCTGTTGTTGTTGCTAATTTTGGGATTCTTCAAAGTGTCTCTCTTCCTTAAGCCGGAATTGCGCCGTCATTATGGGGAAGAGGCACGGTACGGATCGGGTACGATTACCGTAATGACCTATAATGTCCGCAGTTTTTACAGCGATCAGAAGAAGTGGTCGTTCGACAGTGTGGCGATGCTGATCCATCAGGTCGATCCCGATATCATTTGCATTCAGGAGTTTGGCCTTAAAGCGGAAGATATGGACCGGATGGATGCTTTGTTGCCGGAATATACTCGAAGTTCGGTCCCCACAGATCCCTCGGATGGGAACTCTCTGTTTTATCCGATTGCGGTTTATACCAAATACCGCGTGTTGGGGACTGCCTCTACGATTCTTCGGGAGTCTCCTTATGAGGGACAGTCTACATGGGTTGATCTGCGGATCGGAGAGGATACGGTACGAATCATCAATAACCATCTCCATTCCACTTCGATTACGGCCGATGACGAGGAGTTCCTCTCGAAAAAAGAGTTTCTGTCGGACACGGCCAGCAGCGCCAAGGTGAAGAGTATCGTACGTCGGTTCCATAACAATTCCGTGCTTCGAGCCAATCAGGCCGATACCATTGCTCAGGTTATTCGACAGACGCATCATGCACGGATTGTTTGCGGAGATTTCAACGATACCCCCATGTCGTATGTTTATCGTACGATGTCGAAGGGGTTGGATGATGCCTTCAGCAGTTGCGGGAAGGGATATTCCTACACCTTTCGAGGGTTTATGGATGCCCTGCGGATTGACTACGTCCTCTATTCCGAACCGTTGGAGTGTCTCTCCTACGAGGTGCTGTACGATGTGAAACTCTCGGACCACTATCCGGTGGTGGTGCGGTTGAGAAAGGTCGATGCTGATTAAATCACGATAAGATATGATTCTGGATTCATTGAAAAACGGATTCCTCTACTATGGAATCAACCCCCGCCTACAGCGGGCTTTCGAATACCTTGCAACGACGGATCTCCGTGCGCTCGAATTGGGACGTCATGAGATTGACGGCGATGCAATCTTCATCAATGTGATGGAACTGGACCTGAAACGTCCGGAGGATGCCCCGATCGAAGTTCACAACAAGTATATCGATATTCAGGTGCTGGTGGACGGAACGGCTGAAGAGATGGGATGGAGCGAGCGTCGCAACTGCAGCAAGCCTTGCGGACCTTTCGACGAGCAGAAGGATGTGCAGTTCTATGCCGACCGGCCTCAGAATTTCGTGTCGGTAAAACCGGGACAGTTCGCAATCTTCCTTCCTGAAGATGCACACGCCCCGATGGTAGGTCAGGGACACATCAAAAAGGTCATTGTCAAAGTCCTGAAGTAGATGTTTTTCTGGATACATGAAAAAAGAAGCGGCTTTCTTGCGAAGGCCGCTTCTTTTTTTGTTGCTTGTCGGAGTCTTACTTCTGAATTTTCTCCGCAACGGCACGTGCAAGCGTGCCGCAAAGCTCTGCACCTTGAGCGTCGTAACCTTGTTTCATTTCAATAGACGGACAAATGGGCTCCCATTTCATCTTGCGGGCAAACTCCTCCATGTGTTTTACAGCAGCTCCGGCCCAGGTGAACGATCCGAAGCAAGCGAAGTTACGGTGCGGAACACAGCGCTCGCTGAGCTTTTCAAGCAGCGTTTTTACTTCCGGGAAGAGTTCTGCATTGTAGGTGGGAGATCCCACGATGAGCGTATCGTATTTGAATACGTCGCGAAGAACGACCGAAATGTCTGCGTAGGAGAGATCGTAAACAAAGATCTTTTTCAGACCCTGGGTCGCCAGTTCGCGGGCGATCTTTTCTGCCATTTGAGCCGTGTTGCCATACATCGAACCGTAGGCGATAACGACACCCGGTTCTGCATCGTAGCGGCTCAGACGATCGTAGATCTCGATAACGCGGCCGATCTGCTCCTGCCATACCGGACCGTGGGTCGGACAGATCGTCTCGATGGCCAATCCTCCGAGTTTCTGCAATGCTTTCTGTACCGGGGCACCGTATTTGCCGACGATGCAGGCGTAGTAGCGGCGCATCTCGTCCCAGATGTGATCCAATTCAACTTGAGAGTCAAGAATTCCGCCGTTCAGGGCTCCGAACGTACCGAAAGCGTCGGCCGAGAAGAGAACCTTGTGTTCAGGGCAGTAGCTGACCATAACCTCGGGCCAGTGAACCATGGGCGCGAAGTAGAACGAAAGCGATTTTTTACCCAGTGAGAGGTTGTCACCCTCCTTGACCTCGATCGTGTGGTCTTGAACGCCGTAGTAGCCGTTGAGCATCTGGATCGTTTTTGCATTGCCGATGATCTGCATCTCGGGATAGAGCAGACGCAGCGTACGGATCGATGAGGAGTGGTCCGGCTCCATGTGATCTACGATCAGGTAGTCGATCGGACGGTTGCCGAGGATTGTACGGATGTTCTCAACGAATTGTTCCGCATAGGAGACTTCGACCGTGTCGATCAGGGCGACTTTTTCGTCTACAATCAGATATGAGTTGTAAGAGACACCATAAGGAAGTGACCATAAAGACTCGAAACGGGTCGTCGTACGGTCGTTCACTCCTACATAATGAATTCCGGGGATTATTTCAGTAAAGGCCATAACTATAACTTTTTTGAATTTTTACTTGCCCAAATTTATTCTCGATAAACTGGTCTCAAATTGTTGAATGTGATCGGGTGCGAAGGTAGTAAAAAATTTTTTATGCATTATCGGGGCTGATGTTTTTATTATATATTTGGAAGCGAGATATGACTCTATGCACGGAAAGACTTGCCCTGTCAAAAAATTACCATTCTTTTTTTGAGCAGAAGCCGAAAATGTCGTATCTTTTTTCTGTTCGAATCGAATTTTTATTCCCCTTTTTTGAATGTTTTGAAGGAAATAATTTGTTTGCGAGGCAATAAAGTCCTATATTTGCTCGGAACTTTTTATTTCAAACTCAACTTTATATTAACGCTTATGATTAAAAAAATTGTACTATCGTTAATTACCGTGCTGAGTTTCTGTTCGTTAGCCATTGCGCAAAACAAGCAGGTCACAGGTACGGTTACTGATGTGCAGGGGGAGCCTATCCTCGGAGCTACGGTTGTGGCCGAGGGTACTACTTCTGGTACGACGACCGACATTGACGGTCGGTTCGCATTGATGGTGCCGGCAGACGGTTCTATCGTGGTTTCGTTCATCGGTTATGAGACGAAGCATGTTTCTGTAGTCGGAATGACGAACGTCAACGTGACTCTGAAAGAGGCGAGCGAGATAATCGATGAGATTGTCGTTGTCGGTTATGGCTCTGGTAAGAAAATCTCCTCGGTTATCGGTCAGGTTGATCAGGTGAAGTCTGACAAGATCGAGAACCGTCCGAGCAACAACGTTGCCGATGCATTGCAGGGTCAGGTGGCCGGTCTTCAGATTATGACCGGTAGCGGTGAGGTGAACCAGACCTCTTCGATCCGTATCCACGGTATCGGTTCTATCAACGCAGGTACCTCTCCGTTGATCCTTCTGGATGGAGCGCCGATCTCCTCTTCTACGCTTTTGGCGTTGAACCAGAACGATATTGCATCGATCAACGTCTTGAAGGATGCTGCCGCAACCTCTATCTACGGTTCGCGTGCTGCCAATGGTGTAATTTACGTTACGACCAAAACGGGTCGTCGCAACCAGGGCGAGGATGTAGAGGTGACTCTGCGTGCCCAGTATGCAATGACCAGCGCAATCGATCCGCGTATTACGCCGATGAACAGCGAGGAGTTCATCAACTATCGTGCGGCATCGGCTGTTGCTGACAAATACGGTGTTTACTCTCCGAACAACCGCAACTACAACACCTATTTGAATATCGAGCGCCAGAAATTGATCTCGCAGTACAATATCGATATGGATACCAATGTAAACTGGTGGGATGAGATCTTCGAGAAGAATGCTCCGATGTATCAGGTGGACTTGTCGGTAAGCGGAGGATCAGCCAAGACGGCTTACTACTTCTCAGGTAACTTCTCGGATGAGACCGGTATTCTCCCGGGTTCTGCATCGCAGCGTTATACGTTCCGTACCAATGTGGATACGAAAGTAAACAACTGGTTGCGCGTGGGTTTGAATTTGGGTATGGGTTACACGGGAGCTTCGACTGCCGATACGGACAGCACTACGGGTGGCCTGTATGTGTCGAACCCGGTTATCGCCGCGTTGATTACGCCGTCTTATCAGCCTCTTTATGACAAGGAAACGGGTGAGATGCTGAACTTCCTGACTCAGACATCGGCCGTCAACCCGCTGTTGACCCCCTACTACATGCCGCGCGGTTCGTCGCGTTTGCAGTTGAACGGTTCAGGTTATGTTGAGTTGACTCCGGTTAAGGGTTTGACGATCCGTTCGTCTTTGTCGGCCGACGGGTTCGACTGGCAGCCTTGGAGCAAGACTTCGCCGCTGACTCCTTCTCCGACGGGTGGTATCTTCGGTTCGGGTAGCGATACGGAGCTTTACCAGCGTCTCTACTCTTGGACGTGGACCAACACGGCGGAGTACAAGTTTACGTTGAATGACAAGCACAACTTCACGGCCCTGCTCGGTGAGGAGACCATTTACAACTCCAATACGAGCACCTCGTTCACGGTGATCGGTATCACTTCGTCCGACTACATCAATCCTTCGATGGGTTCCGAAGTGAGCTCACTTCCTTCTTACGGTATTTCGCAGTCCGCAAGCAACTCGGTGTTCGGTCATTTGGAATACAACTTCGACGAGCGCTACTTCTTCGATGTTACGTTGCGTAACGATGCCAGCTCGCGTTTCGCAAAAGAGAAGCGTAATGCATTCTTCTATTCGGTTGGCGCAAAGTGGAACGTGAAACGCGAGAGCTTCCTGCGCGACAACGAGACGATCTCCGATTTGGGTTTGAGCGTCAGCTACGGTACGCAGGGTAACTCCGATATCGGTTCTTATGCATACCTGCGTTATCTGGGTGCTTCTTCCGCTTACGACGGTACGACTACTTGGGCTCTTGCAGCTCTGGGAGATCCGAACCTGACTTGGGAGAAACAGTCTATTTTGAGCGTCAACTTGGATATCCAGCTTTGGAAGAAGTTGCGCGTTGAGTTGGGTTACTATCGTCGCCAGACGACCGACATGCTTTTCAGCATTCCGTTGGCTCCGTCGTCCGGTTTCTCGGCTCGCGCCGGAAATATCGGTGCCATGCGTAATAGCGGTGTTGACGTAACGATCAACTACGATATCTACAATACGAAAGATTGGTACATCAACTTCCGCACCACCTTCAACTACAACAAGAACCAGGTTACCAAACTGTGGGATCCCTCTCTGAAGACGGTCAGCATGGGTAACGGTTTGTATGCATGGAGCGTTGGCGATCCTTATCCGACCTGGGAGATGCCGCAGTGGATGGGCGTAGACCCCAACTCCGGTTTGGATACTTGGGTATCGCTCGACGGTGGTATTACGACTGACTTCAACAATGCAGCTTATGTAAATCAGGGTACCTCGTACATCGCACCTTATACGGGTGGTTTCAGCATCACGGCTCAGTGGAAGGGTCTGGCTCTGTCGGCCGACTTCTCGTGGGTTGCAGGCAACTACGTGTATAACAACACCATGTACTTCCTGGCCAACGGTCCTGTTGCTTTGAACAACGGTTTCAACGCTTGTACGGAGGCATTCGACTACTGGAAAGAGCCGGGTGATGCTACGAAGTATCCTCGCTTGGATCAGGATATCCAGTTCGATACGCGTATGCTCGAGAAGGGTGACTTCATGCGTTTGAAGAACCTTCAGTTGTCCTATTCTCTGCCGACCCATATTCTGCAGAAGACGAAGTTTATCAAGGGACTTAAAGTTTGGATCGGTGGTCGAAACTTGTGGACCGTAACGGGTTACAACGGTTTGGATCCGGAGGCGGCTGAAATGGGTGTCGATGTCGACGTATACCCCAATACCCGTCAGATAACTTTCGGCCTTGAGTTTAAGTTCTAATTCGTGAAAGATGATTTATAAAAATTAAACAAGGCTAAGAATATGAAAAAGATAAGTAATTTGATTGTGTCGTTGGGCGCCCTTCTTGCCCTGACATCTTGTGATTTGAACCTGGAGCCTCATACCGGCCCTAAAGCAGATGATCTGAAAACCTTTTCGCTGGAGTACTGCGAGGGTATGCGTGACTACATCTACGTCGATATGAAGGCATTGCTTTCCGGTGATTTCTTTATCCAGACGGATCTTTATGCCGACATTTATACCCCTACTATTTTAACCGGTAACGGAGGTGTTTATGTATACAACCAGAGATTGTATACCAACGACTCGACGGTATCGGGCTTCTGGAGTAGTTACTATGGTGCCATCAAGGATATCAACTATGCGAAGGAGCATCTCGAGAAAGCTCTTGAGTCTGGTATGTTGTCTGCAAACGAGATCTCTCTTGTAAAGGGATATATTGCAGAGATGCACTTCTTCCGTGCGTATGTAATGTACCGTCTTTCGTTGATGTTCTGCGAGGACTATGATCCTGCTCGTGCAACGGAGCAGTTGGGTGTTCCTTATCCGGTTCAGTGGGATCCTGAGGCTAAACTTCCTCGTAAGACGTTGGCTGATGTTTATACCCAGCTTGAGAAAGATTTGGTTGAGGCTGAGAAAGAGATTAACTCTTCCAACGCGAACTACAAGGGTGGTGCTGCCGGTTCTTATTATGTAACCGAGAATGCATTGAAGGCGTTCCGTGCTCAGTATGCTTTGCAGATTCACGATTATCAGACTGCCAGCACTTTGGCAAAAGAACTTTACTCCTCCTATCCGTTGGTTCAGAGCAAGGATGAGTTGGAGCGTATGTGGTACTTGAGTGACAAGGCATCGGAGGACATTCTGGTGCTGAACACCATTCGTACGACATCGACCAGCACGAACTCGTTTGCCGATCTGATTCAGGCCAGCTGGGATGCAGCTTCGAGTCAGTATCTGTGCGGTCCGTACTATGTTCCCGAGCAGCACGTAGTCGATCTGTTCAGTGCAGAGGATTACCGTACGGGTATCTATATCTCTCAGTTGGATGATCCGGAATTCCCCTATACGATCAATGTACAGGGTTATACTTTCCAGGGTATCATGATCAAGAAGTTCATGGGAGACAAAACCTTCCAGACTTCCGATACGCAGCTGGGTTATCGTATCGCTCCTAAGATGTTCCGTATTGCCGACATGTATCTGATCGATGCTGAGGCACAGTGGCGTTTGGGTGGCGATGCCGCAACTCCGCTGAATGATCTGCGTCAGTCTCGTGGTCTGGCAGCGCTCGATGCTGCGGCTAACATTGAGACCGAGCTCAAGAACGAACGTCTGCGCGAGATGGTTGCCGAGGGTACCCGTCTGTACGATTTGAAGCGTTGGGATGATCCTTTGATTCGTGATATCCAGTCTTCGTTGTCGCCTTTGTTCTACGGTACTTGGATGAATACGATTCCTGCAGATCAAGCATCGAGACCGTCTCAGTTGGCAACTCGTTACGCATGGCCGATTCCTTATACGGAGACGGTTCAGAACCCGAATATCGGTCCTCAGAACCCCGGTTATACGAACTAATTTCCATTGGTGAAATAAATCTTGAAAGAAGGAGAGCGTGAGTTCTCCTTCTTTTTTTTGGGGAGGGGGGGAAAGGAAAAAGAAGCAGAATCGCGAAGAGAACTTTCTCTGTTCCCGAGATGGCCATGCGGATAAGAGTTTCGATTTATTTTGTGGCTTTTCAGGTCGGGAAAAGTCGCTTCTTTGCGGAATACTTCTCCTCAAAATCTTTTGAGAGGATAGAGGAGATCGCTCTCTGTCGTATGGGCTGGATCCCGGACGACGGAGTCTGGTTTAGAGACTGGAAACGAGTGAAGAGCAGCCTGAATAGATCTTGAATAGATCTTAATAGGCGGTTGAATCCAATTTTGGGACAGGACTCTTGAAGATCGAGGTGGGCAAGGGGAGAAAACGCGTCGGGGATGGGAACTGATGCGTTGTCTTGTGGTAAGGTTAGGCGCGTTGGGACTCTTTTCCCGAGCGGGTGAGATCCTTGGGAAGGGGAAGAGAGAGTCGGGAGAAGCTGATCAGGGAGCCAAGCAAGGCGAATCCTCCGGCCAGCATCAGAGCGATGTGTGCACTTTGATCCGAGGTGGCATGGAAGAGAAGGGCAACCAGAGCGGCCCCTGTCGTTTGACCCGTCAAGCGAGCTGTCGCGAGCATGCCGCTAGCGCTTCCGCTGCGTTGTGGCGGAGCCGAAGCGATTAGAATACTGTTATTGGGAGACTGGAACAATCCGAATCCGAATCCGCAGAGGACCAAACGCCAGACAATATCGAACGTGCTGGTGTTTTCCGGCAGATAAGCCAAAAGGAAGAGACCCGTAGCCATTACGATCAATCCCACGCCACCCAAGGCTCCGGCATGTACCCGTTCGACCAAGATCCCGGCGATTGGAGCTATGATCATGATGATGGCGGGCCAGGCCGTTAGGATCAGTCCCGTGTCGACCTCGGAGTATCCGAGCGATCGTTGTAGATAAAACGGGAGTGCAACCATTGCCAGCATTTGGGCTATGAATGAGCTGATGGAGGTTACGATCGAAACGGAAAAGATCGGTGTTTTCAGCAGATCGAATGGCAGAATCGGGTAAGGTTTGTGAAGTTGACTGCGTACGAACCGAGTGCCGATGATGACCAGAAGAATGACTCCGATACCGATATAAGCCGGTTTTATGCCGTGCGAGTAGCCTTCGATCGAGAGGATGAGCAATCCGAACGTAAGCGCATTCATCACTCCGTCCCGCCAGTCGAAACGTTGCCCGCGTATTCGCACGGGATTCTTAGGAAGGAATCGGTAGCTGAGTGTAATGGCGATCAGGCCGATAGGAATGTTGATGGCGAAGAGCCAGGGCCAGCTTGCCACCGAGAGGATCCCCGATGCGATCGTAGGCCCGGCCACGGATGAAACGGCGACGACCGTTGCGTTGATACCCATTCCCCGTCCCAGACTGTGGCGGGGATAGATCAGGCGAATCAGTGTCGTGTTGATGCTGGTGACGGCTGCGGCTCCGAATCCTTGACAGACGCGGGCTGTCACGAGGGTCGGAAGGGAGTTCGAAAGGGTGCACCCGAGTGAGGCGATCGTGAATACGACCAATCCTCCGATATAGATTTTCCGGTGTCCGATCAGATCTCCTAATGCCGAGAAAGAGAGCAGAGATACGACAATGGCTAATTGGTAAGCGTTGACGATCCAAATTGAATTGGCTGCCGAAATACCGAGAGTACGAGCCATTGTCGGCAGGGCGACATTTGCGATCGAGCCGTCGATTACCGACAGGGAAACGCCGAATGCAACAGCCAGAATGGCCCAGATACGGGTCGGCATGGGAAGACCGTTCCAATCTTTGTTGCCGGCGATTCGATTGTCGGCGGTCAGGGTCGTCTGTTGTGGTTGTATGTCTTTCATGGTCGGAATCCGAGGCAAAGATACGAATAAAACCTCGGCTGGGGGAATCTCTGAGGTGGAAATCGTTGCCCGGATGAGTGGTCGGAACCGGTGAAAAGTTCGTCTATATCAGATGAAATTCATACTCGGGGACTCTCTCTCCCGAATAGATGTATATTTTTTATAGTCTCTTTTGGAAAGCGATTCTCTCGCCGCTGTCGTACCGGATGATTCCGCACCGGATGAAATTCAGGGATCGGAGCAGTCGCAGCATGTACTCGTTGTCGTAATTGGTATCGACGCGGAAACTTGAAATGCCGCGTTCAAGAGCCAGCTCGGCGACGCGTTGCATGAATTCGCGAGCAAAGCCTCTTCTTTTCACCTCATCGGCAACAGCCAGCCGATGAAGTACTACATAGGGATGATCATCCAACCATTCCCCTTGAATATCGTTGTAGGCGGATTCTCCGTCGAAAACGACCGCTCCATAGGCCCATACACTCGAGTTGTCTCCTAAAACGTATCCATACCCATGGGAAATATCGTTGCGGATGTTTTCTGGGGCTGGATACCCGTTTTGCCATTGCAGGGATCCTCTGCGTCGCATCTGTTCTTGCGCTTGGCGGATGATGGTGCAGATCCGTGAAAGATCATTCGATAGAGCCGGGCGGAAGTATAACGAGGCAGGAGTGAAGTCGGAGTGTGGATTCATTGTTGGAGAAACGAAATAACCATAAGATGTCGTGGTTCGGCCTGGCAAGAGGTTACGATAGGCTGACTATTGTTTATCCAGAGTCTCTTTCAAGGTCCTCAGGTCGTTGCCTGTGGGCTCCTGGAATACCCTCAGGTCAAATTCGGGAATAATGGCATAGACGTGATCGAAAATATCGGACTGTATCTTCTCGTAGGGAATCCAGTTTACCGTATCGGTAAAGAAGTAAAGTTCGATCGGAAGTCCCGTTGCGGTCGGTTGGAGCTGGCGGACCATCAGTGTCATCTCCTGGTTGACATTTTTCTGGCGACGCAGATAGAGGGTCAGGTAGTTGCGGAAGACACCGATATTCGTTTGATTGAGTCCGTTGATATGTCCGAGATCCGGTGCGATCCCCAGCTCCTTGTTATACTGTTCAACCTCTTGTTGAGTCTCTGCAATATACTCTTTTATCAGGTCTATTTTCGAAAATCGTTCGAGCATCTCCGGAGTGCAGAAGCGGATGCTGGTCATGTCGATATTGATCGACCGCTTGACCCTTCGTCCGCCGGAGGCCCGCATCCCCTCCCAATTCTGGAAAGAGTCGCTGACCAGTAAATAGGGTGGCAGCGTGGTGATCGTATTATCCCAGTTGCGTACCTTGACTGTGGTCAGAGAGACCTCTTCGACCGTTCCGTCCGCTCCGTATTTGGGCATACTGATCCAGTCCCCCACGTTGAGCATATTGTTGGCCGAGAGTTGGATTCCGGAGACGAAACCCAGGATACTGTCTTTGAAAATCAACATGACGATGGCGGCCGAGGCACCGAGTCCGGTCAGGAAGATCGCGGGTGATTTGTCGAGAAGGATCGATACGACCAGAATGAATCCGATCAGGAAGGTGATGATCTGTCCGGTCTGCATCAATCCCTTCAATGGTTTGCCTTGCCATGAGGGGCGTTGTTCCAACAACTGGAAAATGGCTTTCAACAGGGTGTTGACGAAACGGACAACGGCGATGACGATCAGGATGGTAATCAGGCGCAGAGTGATTCGGAGGAGATAGCCTCCATGCGGGAAGGCAATGGGAAGCATGATCGCCACGATGATCGGGGTGACGATATGGGCCATACGACGTAATACCTTATCGTCGAAAAGAATATCGTCCCACTGGATTTTTGTCCGTTTGACAACCCTGCGTACGACATGCAACAGCAGAATGCGAAACAGGAAGTCAAGTCCGATTCCGATGACAAGGATCAGAAGCAGAAGAATCCATGGTTCGGCCTCTTCGGCACCGGCAGGTGAGAGCCCCGTTTTTACGAGCAGTAGATCGATCCAGTGGCGTATGGTGTCTTGTAGCATATTCTGTATTTGTTGTTCTGTTAGAGAGTCGTATTCCTTTGTTGTCTCGTACAAAGGTAACGAATAAATGTAAATTTGGTCCCGATTTACCCGCGTCTCCTTTTTTTGTGCCGTAGGTAATTATATGAAATTTTTGAGGATGAATGGCGTAAGGTTGTTGAGCAGGTGGAAGGCAACGGAAATAAAAAAGCCGTGTTTAAGTCTCGTATAACCGAGTAATAGAGCGCTTGGTATTTTGATCGCTTCCATGAGTATGATGCGTTCCCATTCGCTGAAAGACAGGGTGGAAAGGTCATAGTTCATGATATGCAGAATAGAGAAGAGTATGGTCATGAGCCAGAACCAGATCCGGAAGTCGGCTCTCTGAATCCATTTATATCCCCAAAACCAGAAGATTATCGCTAATACTGCACATAGAACCGGTTTTTGCCATACTATTTCATATACAGATGTCGAAAAAACAGGAGCCGACAGGATAAAAGTTATTGCTGTTATGGATAGTGTAATAAAAATGCGTTTCCGTTTTAGCGGCAAACGGAAGGCTGTCTCTTCTAACAAGGGTGGTATTATTAGGATGACCCCAAGCGGAAGCATGGTTTGGATGTCACTGATGCTGCTTGAAGGTAGGCTTTCATTAAATAACACCAAATCTACAAAGTGGTAACTGATTCCAAAGAGTAGGGTGATGATGAGATACCATAGGAAAGAGCTCATAACAGAACCGACCCTAAGATCTGTCGTGCAGTTCTCTTGAGGACTTCTTATGAAGTGGATAATATCGTGCAATTTGTTGTTTTTTCTATAGATAAAATAGAAAAAAACGATAATGACTGCCGCAACACAGATAAGTCCTAAGATAAAACTATGGTAGGAGAGAGCGTTTCCCATGCAATTGACTTTTTACAAAGATACGCGAAGATGACGGAATAATCGCTATTTTTGAACAATGTATATGCGATGACCCTCTTTATGTTGAAAGTTATGAACCCTTTATTCATTTGCTATCCCAAATGCTCAACCTGCGGCAAGGCGGCCGAATGGTTGCGGCAACATGATATTGCGTTTGATCTGCGGGATATTTTCCTACAGAATCCCACAGAATCGGAGTTGCAGGAGTGGATTGCACGCAGCGGTCTTCCTGTTAGCCGTTTCTTCAATACCAGCGGTCTGCGCTATCGCGCACTTGGACTGAAAGATCGGGTGAAAACGACTCCTCGAGAGGAGTTGGTCCGACTGCTTGCTACCGATGGAATGCTCGTGAAGAGGCCTCTGCTTGTATTACCGGATCGCGTGCTGGTCGGTTTTCGTGAGCCGGAGTGGGATGCGGCACTGTTGAATCGCCGTTAAAAGCACATTGTACTTTTTATTCTCCTTTTTTCGCGGGCTTGTTCGTACGTTCGCGTTTGATCCGCTTTTTTCGTCGAACGGACCATCCGAAGTGGCCCAGCATTTTGCCCAGGGAGAAATACTCTCCGTGAGAATAGACGATTGGGCGTGCCTTTTCGAGGTCGAGTTTCCCCGTTGTGGGATCGATGAAACGCTCATCCGCCTGAATATTGACCACCTCGGCCAGAAACATGTCGTGCGAACCGAGCGGGATGACCTGCCGCACGCGGCATTCGATTGAAATGGGCGACTCGGCAATCAGAGGCGCTTGGACTTGAGCCGCCGGCAGAGGGGTAAGTCCGGTCTCCTTGAATTTGTCGTAGTCGCGTCCGGAGCGTACGCCGCACCAGTCGGTCGCACGTGCCATCTCTTCGGTTGTAAGATTGATGACGAATTCTCCTGTCCTCCGGATGATCTGATAGGAGTGCCGTTCCGGACGTACGGAGATATAACACATCGGCGGATTGGTGCATACGGTGCCTGTCCAGGCAACCGTCAGCATATTATATTCTTCCTGGGTGGCTCCGCAGCTGACCAGTACGGCCGGCAACGGGTAAATCAGCGTGCCGGGTTTCCATTTCTCTTTCATTGTATTTTTATCCGTGTTGTTTTTCGATCTCGGGATAATCTCGATCTCTTGTACGGTAGGCGTGAGTTTTGCGGACAATGAGATGCACGACACGACCGAAATCCTACAGTGTATTTGAGGGCTGCTTTTTGACAAAAGTAGTCGAAATATTTATTTCAGGGCTTCTCTCCTTTCTTTTTTCTTAAAAATTCCGACTTTTCTTTCTTTATGAAAAAGGTAAACATCGTTTGTTAAAGGGAGAGTTTGTAATTAAAAAAACGAAAATAAAAAAGGTTTGTTTGTTCGTATGACCCTCTTCAAAAGATTTTGTTTTGTAAAATAATCGATGTTTGGTCATTTGTTTTTGACGAAAATAATTTTATTAAAAAAATCAGTAAAAAATTTTGTTTTGTTGCTGAGAAAACATTAATTTTATCCTATATGAAGAATCTCTTAATGGAAAAATAAGTGTAGTTTCTTTTTTAATGGAAGTATTAACCAAAATTAAATGTATGAGAAAAATCTATTTTTTTATTGCATGTTTGACTTTGTCGACCTTGTTCTGTTCCTGTAACAATGACGATAATACACAGACGAAAGCCCAACTGGAGATAACCCCCTCGAGCGACATTGTATTTGAAGCTGCCGGAGGTAAAAAGACGATTGCCGTTTTGACGGATCAAGCGGCTTGGACCGTAAAGTCGAATCAGGATTGGTGCGAGGTGACAAAGAATGGCAGCGATACGTTTATAGTAAGTGCCGCAGAGAATGAAACGACGAATCCTATGCCGCAGGCGACCGTGACCGTAATGGCCGGTGAAGGCGAGTATGCATCGACGGTTCAGTTCAAGGTGGACCAGAAGGGAGCCGAAGAGCCTCCCGTTTCCGATGTGACGTTTGAGATCAAGTTGAGCGAGCCGACGGCTTCCGGTGTGGATGTTACGGTGACCCCCTCGAGCAACGAGGCCGTATACTATTACGATGTCTTGTCGGTGGAGGTGCTTAAAGAGGCGCATTCGGGCGATCTGGCCGTTTACATGACCAACATGATGAAGGAGGCGGTCAGCAGCTTCGGCTCGGTTGAGGAGGCGATGAAAAAACTTTGCACGAAGGGCGAAAGTTCTCATTCGTTCTCCCGCCTGAACTCCGATACGGACTATGTGGCCTTTGCGGCCGGCCTGAACGCGCAGGGTGTCGTGAATACCGAGATCAAGTCGGTGTCGTTCCGCACGGCGGCCCTCGCTCAGGGACTCTCTTTCAAGATTGAATTCAGCAACTATGCATACGATGGCGTGGATTACAAGATTACGCCGTCCGATATGGAGGCCCGCTACTATTCGGCAATCCGTCCGGCTTTCGCTTATCGGAATATGAGTGACGAGGAGATTCTGAATACGGTTGCCGCGGAGGATGGTTTCATGATCGATTTCTATGCGACGACGGGCGTTTCGGAGTACACGAACGAGCATGTCTGGGCTACGGATACGGAGTATCTGGTAGTGGTCTTCGGATGGGAGAACTATGCCCCCTCGACGGGTCTTTTCAAGTTCCCGTTCCGTACGAGCAAACCGACGATCGATCCGGCCGACTGTCAGTTTACGGTGACCCCTTCGGATATTACCTCGCGGAGCCTGAAGATCAAGATTACCCCCTCGGACAATACGGTCATGTATATGTACGACCTGATTGCCGATGAGGATTATCAGCCGTACAAGACGGATATGGAGAGCTACGTGCGTGAATACGTACAGCAGGGCATCGCCATGCTCGACAACAACCGTGTCCGCGGTGAGGCGGGATACTCCTACCAGAAGATGCTCGAGCCGGGTACGACCTATTACGTGTGGACGGCTTGTATCGGTGAGACGGGCGAACTGGAGTCCAAGGTGCACCTTTCCGATCCGATCCAGACCCTGCCTAACCAGTTGAGCAAAGCGACCGTTACGGCAACGGTGAACAAATATTTCAACGGTGATGACCTTTATGCGAAAGATCCCGTGAAGTATGCCTCGTATCAAGGCAAGGCGTATGTCTCCGTAACCTTCGAGGCTACCGATGCGGCTACCTGGTATGGAATGCTGGTAGAGGAGAATCCCAGGGATCCGACCAGTGCCATCTCGGATGCCGAGATCATTGAGGGGCTGGTTAACGGAAACGGCACCTTCTGTCCGACCGGAAAACTCTATCTCTGCAACTGGGATGTGGAGAATACCATCCTGGCAGTAGGAGTCGGAACGGATGACAATACGGGTGCCCTGCTACGTCAGACGCATGTCTTCACCAAGGATGGTGCTGCTCCGGTTTCGGAGTTCGTCGATCCTTCGATGTCGAGCCTTCGTGCACAGGCATTCGTAAGTGCCAAATATGTAGCTTCGGTTAAAAATTATAAATAAAAAAGGTGGAAGGTGCAATTGAAGTGGTTTTTGCACCCTCCTGAATTAGGTAGAAAGTTAGAAAGGGAGTATCTGTAGCATACAGGTACTGGGATTCACCCTTGCCGTGAGGCCGGGGTGAATTTTTTTTGCATGGGATGGATTTCCCGGCTGGATTTAGAATGGGGCCGGACTTTCGATGCGCAGCACTTCTCCGGTGATGGGGTGACGGAATTCGATGCGCTCGGCATGGAGGAAAAGCCTTCGATCGGGTGTGCCATAGAGCCTGTCTCCCAGGATGGGAGTGTTGAGGCCGTCGGGGTGGGCTGCATGTACGCGCAGTTGGTGGGTGCGCCCGGTCAACGGGTAAAATGCGATCCGAGTCTTGCCTGCTTCGATTTGCAGGACACGGTATTCGGTAATGGCCGGTTTCCCGTGAATGGGATCGACCGCTTGTCGCGGTCGATCGTAAGGATCCGGACGCAGGGGAAGATCGATTCGACTGCTATGGGTGTGGACGATGCCCTCCAGAAGGGCAATGTAGTGCTTCTGGACGGTCCGATGCCTGAACTGGGCTTGTAGATTTTGATGGATCGTTTTATTTCTTGCCAATAACAGCACCCCGGAGGTGTCCATGTCGAGACGGTGGACAATGATGGGGCCGGACAGCTCCGGCCAACGGTTGCGGGCCCACTGCTCGACCGAGGGGGCATCCGATTTGCCGGGGACGGAGAGCATGCCGGCCGGTTTGTCGACGGCGATCAGCCAGCGGTCTTCGAACAGGATTGTCGGTTCCAGCCCCCGATCTTCGAGAGGAGGCAGTCGCTGCAGGTCGAGTCCCCGAAGCATGTGGCTTAGAATCGGAAGGCATTTGCCCCGGCAGGCCGGGTAGAAGTCTCCGTGGCGACGGATCTCTCCTTTTGGGGAGGCTCCCCACCAGAACTCGGCTATGGCGAGAGGCTTAAGTCCTTGTTCGAAGGCATATTGCAACAGTTTCGGAGCGGCGCACTCACCGGCTCCGGCCGGGGGAACTCCTTGAGGGGTATGAGCGAAGATGTCACACAGGTCTTTGATTTCTCCTGAGGCATTCCGCATTCGGAACTGTCGGAAAATCTGCATCTGCAAGGAGGATGACCGCTGTTTGCGTTCCTGTTGCAGTCGTTCGATCTCTTCGAGACAAGATTTTTCCTGTTCCTGTAAGGCGGCGATGCGATGCACCCAATGACGTTTGAGCCGGTGGAAGGTGGCTCGCTGGAACTGGCTCTCCCGGATCAACTCTTCTTGTGCATGACACTCTGTCGTTTCGGAGCGTCGTTTATCGCGGTTGAGTTTGGCAGCCAGCATTCGCTGTTTTTCAGCCGAGAGGATTGTCTCTGAGAGTGCTTTGGTGCGGTTGATGACTTGCTGAAGTCGGAGAAGCCGTGGTGCCTGTTCGAGTGTCTCGATGCGATGGTTGATGCGTGAGATCACCTGCTCGTCCTGTCGAAAAAAGTCGTCGGGAGCCAACATGTCGTAAACCGGAGGTACGAAGTAGTCGTGTCGATTCATTCCGGCCAGATTCCCGGAGAAGGCGGCCAGAAATCCCAGTTCGTCGGATGGATCGCTGACGACCAGTACACCGAACATTTTTCCATGGGATAGTTCGGCGTGCCAGTCCGTGCGTTGCGCCAGATAGGTCTGAACCTGTTGTGCGGCCAATTGGCAGAGCGGATGCGGCTCGTACCGGAACGGGTCGTTGAGCCGTTCCGGTCGCGCTATCTGCGCAATGTCGTCCTGGAAGCGGTGCAGCATGGGAGATGCGGTCGTCCGAAGTTACATGGGTTTCGGTCCTCGCAACAGGCTCCATCCCTGGGTGAGGAACAGGCGGAGCTGGCTTTCACGATAAACGATCCCGTGTTTCCAACGGTAGGTCCACCAGCGTCGGAGTTTGAACCATAATACCTGGAGCATATTCCCTTTGGGTGGCCTCTTCGGGAATCGGGGATGCAGAATGTCTTGCAGCACGCGTTCTTCGAGGGCGTGATCTCGCGGGAACGTGGGAAAGAGCGCAGGATCGATACCGAGGCAGTCGGTTGCAAAGGCGTTCATGCAGTGCAGGAACCGGTGCATATTCTCCTCCTCAGCGATGCGCTCCAGGGTTGTCCAGTCGATCTGACGATGGTATCTGCGTACGAACATCGCCCAGTCGATCAGGTAACGAACGCCGATGCCGATGGCCGCGAAGTGAGCTGCTGCATGGCGGAGCAGAAAGATCGCGTCGAAATTGGCCGGTGGCAGATAAACCGTGGCTTCGCCGACTTGAGCCGTCTCCTCCGGCAGCTTCTGGACCATAGCCTGTAGCTGCGCCTCGATCTTGCGGTTCGAATGGTGGGTCTGGATGTTCAGAAAGTGGATATGGTTCTCGATCAGAATACCCTCTAAATAAAAGGTTGTGTGGTTGTTGTGCTCTTCGTCGATCTCCACGGAATATCGTTGCTGTACCAGCCGGTCGGCTTCCCGCTGCCGCCCGAATAGCCAGATGTCTATGTCGGCACAGGTGCGGTGCTCCGGGACGGGGTAGGTCAGGCTGAGCCCGTATCCCTTCAGGATCATCAGGTCGATCCCCTGCGTGGCATAGAGCAGGGCCAGCCGTTCGATCAGCTCCTTCTGTTTGGCGTAATGTTCTTCAGCCTGGAGTACGTTGCCGGCCCACTGGATGCGCAGGGTACGGGACGGCCCCTTCTCCGCAGGGAGGACCCCCTCGTCGAGCAGACGTTTCAGCCCGTCGTAGGCAATGGCCGATACACCTTGTTTCAAGGCCATTCGATAGAGCGCCTCCCAGTCGATCTCCGTTTGCGGGAGTGTTGCGGCCTCTCTCAGGTCGTGATCGTCGGCAGTATTCAGCCCCAGACGGAGCAGCAGGAAAAAGAGTTTGTTCGAACGAGTCATGGTCGAGTCGGTTAATTATCCGGTAAAATTAAGGGAAAAACGGGAAATATTTCAATCGGGGGCGCGATTTTATCCACATCTCCTGTTAAGCCGGTTGCGGATAACCAGGAAGAGAATCGCCAGCCGGAAACAGGGGGTGATGACAGCGGCCAGACCTGCTCCCGAAAGGCCGTAATAGCGGATGAGCAGATAGCACCCGATCAGGTTGACAACCAATTCGATCCCGTTGATGAAGGGCTGGATGCGGAAGACCCGCATGGCCGTAAGTGAGTAACCCAGGGCGTTGGCCATGTTGGCGAAGATGCCGCCCAGCATGATCAGCGAAAAGAGGCGTGAGTAGGCGGCGATTGCGGGGCTGAACGCGAGTCGGAGGAACCACTCCCCCCATACGAGCGTAAAGAGAAACAGCGCGAGCCCCACCAGGGCGTTTCCCCCGACGAAGAGTTGGCTGAGCCGTATGAAACGGATCCGTTCTCCGTCAGCATAATAGCGGCTCAGACGGGGGGAGAAGGATTGTCCGACGGCATTGCTGACGAAATTTCCTACAACGAGACAGTAGGCGATGGCCGAATAGATACCCTGTTGCTCGGTTCCCA
Source organism: Candidatus Alistipes avicola (assembly GCA_019118565.1). Lineage (GTDB taxonomy): Bacteria > Bacteroidota > Bacteroidia > Bacteroidales > Rikenellaceae > Alistipes > Alistipes avicola. The sequence goes on from DWYR01000016.1 coordinate 63,590, forward strand.
GTAGCAGTTCAGAAAAGTATTTCGGGATGTTCCCGTTCAGGGAGATGATCAGCATGACGAAGCCCAGCGGGAGAGATTTTACGAAGAGAGATTTGTAGTTCAAACCTCGCAGCGAGATGAATCGCTTGCGTCCGAAGAGCCGGTAGCAGTTGAGGTAGTCGTTGAAGAAGAGTACGACCAGGTTCAGTGCAACGGCCAGGGCGAGTCCCACGGCCAGCGAATCGAAACAGTAGACTCCGACCGGAATGGCAATCGTTGCGGCAACTCCTTTCAGAGAGAGCGACAGGGCCAGAAACTCCATCCGTTCGAGTTTTTGTTGCTGACCGTTGAAGATCTCGGCCATTCCTTCGACCCCTTTCAAGGCCGCTACTGCGGTCAGGATCCCCATATCGACCCGCCCGATCAGTCCGATCAGGCAGACGGTTGCAAAAGCTGCGATCATCGTGCAGAGCCGCAGCCCGAAATAGTGTGAGAAGGTGTACTCGTTTCGGGAGTCCGTGACCTGAACGTTTCGCAGCTGTAGTCCGAAAAAGAGGAAGACCGGGGCGGCGATCGCCAGTGCCAGGGTGAAGGACCCCAGTGTATAGGCCGAACAACTCTTCGAGATGATCGCCAGCTGGAACCATTGCATCAGGGCATAGGTTCCGCTTCCTGCGAACATCCAGAAGACGCTATTTTTCAGACCGTGTTTCATGGGCGATCATACGGTTCCGTTTAGTGGGGTAGCGGATTGTCCAGTGAGCGGAACCACTCGACAAAACGGGCGATTCCCTCCGTGAGTGAGGTGTTGGGACGGTATCCGAAATCGCGCTCCAGTCGCGAGGTGTCGGCATAGGTGCGTGTGACATCGCCGGGTTGCATGGGGCGCATCTCTAAAATTGCCTCACGGCCGAGTGCCTGCTCCAGTGTGTGGATGAAATCCATCAGCAGGACCGGTTGCGAGCAGCCTATATTGTATACGGTGTGGGGCGGCATTGAGCTCGGGGCCCGATGCAATACACGTACGACACCCTCGACAATGTCATCTATGTAAGTAAAGTCGCGATACATCTCTCCGTGGTTGAAAACCTGTATGGGCTTCCCGTCGCATATCGCGGAAGCGAAAAGTATTGGGGCCATGTCGGGGCGTCCCCAGGG
>DWYR01000017.1 GCA_019118565.1 Candidatus Alistipes avicola
CATGTACCATTTATAAATTTAACAAAATTGCGACCGTTTGCGATGCCCCACATTCCCGAATGCAATTTTTTTTTTGGATTGTCTCCGCAAACGACGAGTTTAGCACTGTTCTTGCTTGTTTTTAAGGAAAATTCATTCTCCATGAAAAAGACGATCATCTATTTGTTCCCGATCCTGCTCTGTATGCTGGTGGGTTTCTCCGCAAGCATTTTCCAGTCGTCCGCCATCTCGGAGTGGTATCCTCTGCTGAACAAATCGGTCCTCACTCCGCCCAACCTCGCTTTCCCGATCGTATGGGGCGTGCTTTACATCTGCATAGGACTCTCTCTGGGACGACTGACGGCACGGGGACAAGGCAAGGGACTCATCTCACTATGGGTTGCCCAGTTGATCGTCAACTTTCTCTGGAGCATCTTTTTCTTCTATTTCCGCAACCCGCTCATCGGGTTTATCGACATCATCGTACTCGACCTGCTCGTTATCGCATACATTTTTTGGGCAGCCCGACGCGACCGTGCGGCATCGTGGCTTTTCGTACCCTACCTGCTATGGATCCTTCTGGCAACCTACCTGAACGGCTATATTCTGATAAACAACTAAAACGGGCCGGACTTTAACAAATATCAATTTCAAACTAAAAGACAAAAACATGACACATCAAATGCCTGAGCTTCCCTATGCAATGGAGGCACTCGCTCCCAAAATGAGCAAAGAGACCCTGGAGTTCCACTATGGCAAACACCTCCAGACCTATGTAGATAACCTGAACCGTCTGATCGCAGGCACTCCCTACGAAAACATGCAGCTGGATGAGATCGTAAAAAAGGCCGACGGCGGAATCTTCAACAACGCCGCCCAGACCTGGAACCACACCTTCTTCTTCCAGATGCTGACCCCCAACCAAAAACCGATGCCGCAGCAACTGGCCGATCGACTGGCGCGTGATTTCGGTTCGGTAGAGGCCTTCAAGGAGAAGTTCGCAGCAGCTGCCGCCGGACTCTTCGGATCGGGCTGGACATGGTTGGCCGCCGACAAAGAGGGCAAACTACAGATCATCGCCGAGTCGAACGCCGGCAACCCGATGACCAAGGGGTTGCGTCCGTTGATGACCATCGACGTATGGGAACACGCCTACTACATCGACTACCGGAACCGTCGCGCCGAATTCATCAAGATGTTCTGGGAGTTGATCGACTGGAATAAGGTTGCCGACCGTTGCTTCCCGCGCAAATACCGCTGCACGGCCTGCGATTACGTGTACGATCCCGAAAAGGGTGACCCGGAAAGCGGCATCGCTCCAGGCACTCCGTTCGATGAGATCCCGGACAACTGGACCTGCCCGCTCTGCGGCCTTTACAAGGATGCTTTCGAGATGATGGAAGAGTAATCGAAAGAACCTCTGTCGAACAGCAGACCGGCTCCCGTCAGGGAGTCGGTCTGCGTATTTTCATACAGGGACGAAATCTTTTGCAGATACTCGCCTTCTCATAATCAAACAACAACCAATCAATCACTTGTCATAAACCAAGAATACCGGTTACGACCGTTCTATCCACAACCGAAGCAGATCTGCTCCCAAATAAAAAAAGAATTCGTATCTTTGCCGACGACCTGAAAGCGCGTTGCAAGGCAACTTCGCTTTTCGTGAGAGTATATAGACCTATAATAATATAACGTTATGAAACACGCATACGTATTTCCCGGTCAGGGAGCCCAGGCAGTAGGCATGGGCAAGGATCTCTATGACAACGTACCGGAAGCAAAGGAACTCTTCGAAAAAGCCAATGAAATTCTCGGATTCCGCATCACAGACATCATGTTCAGCGGGACGGACGAGGAGCTCAAGCAGACCAAAGTTACCCAGCCGGCCGTATTCCTGCACTCGGTTATTCTGGCAAAAGCCCTGAATGTAAAACCCGATGCTGTCGCAGGACACTCACTGGGTGAGTTCTCCGCACTGGTCGTAGCCGGTGCCTTGTCGTTCGAGGACGGTCTCCGTCTGGTTTCGAAACGTGCCATGGCCATGCAGAAAGCCTGCGAAATACAGCCGGGAACGATGGCTGCCATCCTGGGACTGGACGACCAGACTGTCGAGAAGGTCTGCCAGGAGATCGAAGGCATCGTAGTCGCTGCCAACTACAACTGCCCCGGACAGCTGGTTATCTCGGGTTCGGTAGAGGCCGTAGATGCAGCTTGTGAGAAACTGAAGGCTGCCGGAGCCAAACGCGCACTGCGTCTGCCCGTCGGCGGTGCCTTCCACTCGCCTCTGATGGAGCCGGCCAAACAAGAGCTCGAGAAAGCAATCAACGATGCCCCGTTCCAGACACCCGTATGCCCGATCTACCAGAACGTCGATGCGAAACCTCACACCGATCCTGCCCAGATCAAGGCTAACCTGATCGCACAGCTGACCGCTCCGGTGCGCTGGACCTATATCGTCAAGAACATGCTGGCCGATGGAGTAACCGAATTTACGGAACTCGGCCCCGGCAACGTTTTACAGGGACTTATCAAAAAAGTCAGCACAGAGGTCGCTATCGAGTCGAAATCGACTCTCTAACGTCTTCTGACACGTTTTTTCTCAACGGGATCGACTAAAAAAGCCGTCCCGTTTTTTTCTTTTTATATTTTTTTCAGATATTCGCTTGCAAAAATTCAATTTTCATTAATATATTCTTATATTTGCAGAAATTGCAACGAAACTGATATTTTTCACATCATGGCCTCGTTAACCGAATTTTTCAATCGACAAGAATCCGAAAATCTGAAAGGAATTTCGCATAAAAACAACATCATCAAACGCAATATCATCGCTCACATGGCTTTAAACGGAGAGTGCACGCTTTCCGAGTTGACCAAAGAGCTACATATCAGCGTCCCGACCATCACCAAACTTGTACAGGAACTGGTCAGTGAAAATATCGTGACCGATCTGGGCAAAGTCGAGACTCCGGGAGGCCGACGGCCAAACGTATTCGGACTGGCCAGTTCGGCAATCTATTTCGCCGGAGTCAATATCGGTCGCGACGAGATGTCGTTTTTGATCTCCGACCTACAGAACAACATCGTCAAAGAGGAATCATGTCCTGACTTCGAATTACAGGACCGTCCCCAATGTCTCGAAAAGATCTGCTCCAAAATCGAACAGTTCATCGAATCGTGCGGCGTGGATCGCAGCAAAATTCTCGGCATGGGAGTCAGCATCAGCGGACGAGTCAATCCGGACACCGGTCGCAGTTATCGCTACTTCACATCGAGCGAAGAGTCGCTCAGCCAGATCATCGAGACCCGCATCGGGATCCGTGTGCTACTCGAAAACGACACCCGCGCCCGCTGCTACGCAGAATATACCACCAGCAAATCGCAGAACGAACGGGATGTGCTCTACCTGCACCTGGGACGAGGTCTGGCTATCGGCATCGTCATGGACGGGAAACTCTATTACGGCAAAAGCGGATTCGCCGGTGAATTCGGACACATTCCCTTCTTCGACAACGAAATCATCTGCGCCTGCGGCAAAAAAGGTTGTCTGGAGACCGAAGTATCGGGAATCGCCATCGAGGAGAAATTCCGCAAACTGGTAAGTCAGGGTGTCAACACCATTCTGCGAGATAAATACAATGCGAACGAACCGATCCGTATCGACGACATCATCGAAGCGGCCAAACGAGACGACAACCTCTCGATCGAGTTGATCGAAGAGGTCGGCGAGAAAGCCGGGAAAGCGGTCGCTTTCCTGATCAACACCTTCAACCCGGAAGCGGTGATCGTAGGCGGCAACCTGGCTGAAGCGGGAGACTACCTGATGTTGCCCCTCAAATCGGCGACAAACAAGTATTCGCTCAACCTGGTCTATAAGGATACGAAATTCCGGTTGTCGAAGATGGGACAATCGGCCAGCGCATGGGGTGCAGCCATGCTGATCCGCAACCAGATCCTCGGACTGGCCTAATGGAAGTACGGCACGGCCGCTGTCGGCTACGCACCGTAAAGCCCGAAGATGCGGAACTCCTCCTTCGGTGGGAGAACGACCCGTCCGTGTGGGAGGTAAGCGGGACAACACGCCCCTTTACTCCGGAGGAGATCGAGCAGTTCATTGCGGAGCAGCAAGCGGGGATCGAAATCTGCGGGCAGCTGCGGTTGATGATCGAGAACGACCAAGACGAGACCGTCGGCGCTGTCGATCTTTTCGAGTTCAATCCGGACAAAAGAGAGGCCGGTGTGGGTATTCTAATCCATAACCCAAGCCACCGGAGAAAAGGATACGCATTCGAAGCACTCGTAGCTCTTGCATCCTATGCTCATACGACTCTCCGTCTGGACCGGTTGTGGTGCAACATATTTCCGGAGAATGAGGCAAGCCTGTCTCTCTTTCGTCGGGCCGGGTACAAAAAAGCGGATTATATTCCGCAGGCAGACAGCGATTGGATGAGCGGCCGTTCCATCCTTCGTTTCCAAAAAGAGTTATAAAGACAAGCGAGCGATCTGAGCCTACAGATCGCTCGTTATCTTTTTAACCTCATCCTGCGACTCCTCTTCGGGAAGATCGGCCGCCTGCAAGGTTCGGGCCGACTGGCGTTTCTTGGTCACCAGACCGAGTTTGCGAAGCCGCTCTCCCGAACGAACGATATTGTCGTTCCCCTTGCAAAGTCGTTTGTAAGCATCCTCGTATTTGTCGCGAGCCGCATCGAGCGCCTGCCCCACTCCTTCAAGCGAAGCGGTGAAAGCAACCAACTGGTCGTAAAGTTTCGTACCATAGGTCACGATGTCGGCTGTATTTTTGTTCTGTGCATTGCGTTTCCACAGATCATCCACCAGCTTGAGCAGGGCAAACAGATTCGTAGGGGATGAAATTATCACCTTCTTGTCATAAGCATCGGCCCAAATTCCCGCATCACTCTGAAGGGCAGCCAGGAAGGCAGGCTCGTTGGGGATGAACATAATGACGAAGTCGGGCGATTCGAGCAGACGCTGATACTCCTTGCGCCCCAGTTCCGTTACGTGCTGGCGTACCGATGCGACGTGCGCAGCCAGGTATTGACGACGTGTGGTCTCATCCTCCGCCCCGACATACTCGACAAAAGCCGTCAGCGAAACCTTCGAATCGATAACAATCCTTTTCCCTTCGGGCAGGAAGAGCACCACATCGGGACGCAGGTTATTCCCCTGCTCATCCTTCAGGTTCTGCTGCGTCTGGTAATGAATACCGCGCACCAGATTCGAATTGTCGAGGATCGTATCGAGGATCATCTCCCCCCAATCACCCTGCACCTTCGAATTTCCCCGCAGGGCATTGGTCAAATTCGTCGTCTCGGTCGTAATGCGACGGTTGAGCTCCATCAACCGCTCCAGTTCGTTGCGAAGGGCACCACGCTGCTCGTTCTCCTGAGAGTGGATCTTCTCTACACGCTCCCGGAACTCGGCAATATTGTCCCGAAACGGTTTGAGCAACACATCGAGGGCCTCGCGATTCGTCTCCTTGAAACTTCGCGACTGCTCGCTCAGAATATCGGTAGCCAGATTCTTGAACTGTACACGCAACGACTCCTCCATCTTCTCCCGTTCGGCTTTCCCCTCCGCAAGCCGCCGTTCGGCCTCTTCGAGGCGTGCCTGCGCCAGCGTACTCCGCTCGACAAGGCTCCGAATCTCCATTTCAGCACTCTGGCTTTTCTGTTCCGCCATACGACGCGCCTCCTGCAAGGCATCCCTCTCAAGAAGAAGACGAATTCTATCCCGCCGTACGGCATAGAACCGCAACGACAAAACAAGGCAAGCAATTGCGAGCAATACAGCGATGACAATAAAAACAATATCCATAAAAAAATAAAAACCATATCGGGGAACAAAGGTCTCCGCCTTATCTCATAAAAAAGCAAAATGAGATCCCCTAACGAACGGGAGACGATGGCTCGACTCTACCCTCCGCAAAGATACGAAAAGACAAGCGGATAGACAAACGGAGGACAAAGTTTCGGAGAACTGGCTCCGTGCGGATCATTCAAAGTGCAAAACGCTGAGCACAAACTCCTTCACACTCCATCCGGCACCAAAAACATGAAAAGCATGGAAATTTCTTCGATAGTTATTGGAGAATATGAGTTTTTTCCGTATATTTAATTAATAAAACCGATCTAATTTTTTTAATATGAAAAAATTTGTACTCACACTGTTACTGGTATTTTGCAGCATCTGTGCGCTACAAGCCCAGAATGTTCAATCGTCGATTATGTCGTTCCTGCGCAACGAAGGCTACTCTCCGTCTTATGATTCGGACGGCGACATTCAATTCAAAGTACAAGGGGATCTCTATTACGTCATTGTCAAGGAGGTCGACGACTACGCCTACGTCGAGGTCCGAGCCCCGTACAGCGTCGATTTGCCCCTCAACGATCTGTATGCCATCGCAAACAAACTGAACCGAGGCAAGTACATCTGCAAATGTTCGGCCTATCAGGACGGGAACGGAGTCAATGTTTTCCAAATTGGCATAGAGTTCATCGCCACGACAACCGTACAGGCTCAAATCCAGATGCAACATGCCATCCGATTGCTCCCGATCTACGTCGAAGCTTTCGAGGAGGAGCTCTAATCCGCAAGGTCGCGGCAAAGGAGAGAGGATTTCCCCTCTCTCTTTTTGTTTGCGCCACACAACGCTGCCAACAGAAGAAAAAGAGGGATAATTGCGGGAAATAATTGCCTTTACGCCCCGGATTTGTTACTTTTGTAGCCAAATAAACATAGCAAGCCATGCAACGAATCATCTCCCCCTCCATGCTCTCCGCCGATTTCGGACATCTGGAGCGCGATACACACATGATCGACAAAAGTGCAGCCGAATGGGTACACATCGATGTTATGGACGGTGTGTTCGTTCCGAACATCTCGTTCGGATTCCCGGTCATGAAAGCCATTCGCAAGGCGACTTCGAAACTGTTGGACGTACACCTGATGATCGTCGATCCCGAAAAGTACGTTACGCGTTTCGTCGAGGCCGGTGCCGGAATCGTCACTTTCCACTACGAGGCAACCCTCAACGCCAAAGGTTGTATCGACATGATCCATCAGGCCGGAGCCAAAGCGGGCATCTCAATCAAACCGGCAACCTCGGTCGAGGTTCTGCGGGACATCCTCCCGATGCTCGATCTGGTACTGGTCATGAGCGTCGAACCGGGATTCGGAGGACAGGCTTTCATGCCCGAAGCGATCGACAAGGTGGCCCAACTGCGTGCCATGATCGACCAACTCGGAACAAATACCATCATCGAAGTCGATGGAGGTATCTCAAGCCGCAATTCGCGCCTGCTCTTCGATGCCGGTGCTGAAGCCCTGGTGGCCGGAAGTTCCGTCTTCGGTGCAGCAAACCCTGCGGCCGAAATTGAAAATATGTTGCAAAGCTGATTCAAGCAAAATAGACTTACGTTTGGCGTGCAGCCCGCGTAATTCAGGCTGCACCGGATGAAGTATAGAACGAAATGATCTCACTGGATAATCTGACAGTCAGCTACGGAGGCTGGACTCTTTTCGACAACATATCCCTGCTGATCAACCCCAAGGACCGAATCGGCCTGGTGGGAAAGAACGGAGCCGGCAAAACGACCCTGTTGCGTCTGATCGTAGGCGAACAGCAACCCACGTCGGGTGCAATCTCCTATAACGGAGAATGTACGATCGGATACCTGCCCCAACAGATGAAGGTGGCCGACACGACGACGTTGGTCGAAGAGACGGCCAAGGCGTTCGACGAGGTGCTGAAGCTCGAGGCGGAGATCGCCCGACTCACCGATGAAATCGCGCAACGGACCGATTATCAATCGACCGAATATGCGAATCTCATCCAACGGTTGAACGAGGCGACCGACCACTATCACATTTTGGGTGGCGACACCCGCGAAGCGGACATCGAAAAGACGCTGCTCGGTCTGGGATTCAAGCGCAGCGACTTCGGGCGGGCGACCAGCGAGTTTTCGGGTGGTTGGCGCATGCGTATCGAGTTGGCCAAGCTGCTCCTGCGCCGCCCGTCGATCTTCCTGCTGGACGAGCCTACGAACCACCTCGACATCGAATCGATCCAGTGGCTCGAAGAGTACCTGAAGAACTACAACGGGGCCGTGCTGCTCATCTCGCACGACCGTGCCTTTCTGGACAACGTCACCACCCGTACGGTGGAGATCTCGCTGGGAAAGGCCTATGACTACAAGGTCCCCTACTCGCAATACGTCGTACTGCGGGCCGAGCGGCGCGCCCAACAGATGGCCGCCTACCAGAACCAGCAGCGGATGATCGAAAAGACCGAAGAGTTTATCGAGCGGTTCCGCTACAAGCCGACCAAGTCGAACCAGGTCCAGTCGCGTATCAAGCAACTTGACCGGCTCGAACGTATCGAGGTCGAGGAGGAGGATCTCTCTACGCTCAACATCAAATTCCCGCCGGCTCCCCGTTCGGGACAGATCGTAGCCGAAATCAAGGAGGCGGGAATGTCGTTCGGCGCGAAACACGTCTTCAGCAGCGCCAACTTCGTCATCGAGCGCGGTGACAAGATCGCCCTGGTGGGTCGCAACGGCGAAGGAAAAACCACGCTGGCCCGTATGCTGGTCGGCGAGCTCACCCCGACCGAAGGATCGATCCGCATCGGGGCCAACGTCAATATCGGATACTATGCCCAGAACCAGGAGGATCTGATGAACGGAGACTTCACCGTCTACGACACGCTAGATCGGGTGGCCGTCGGCGACATACGGACCCGGTTGCGGGATATTCTGGGAGCATTTCTCTTTCGAGGCGAGGATATCGACAAGAAGGTCAAGGTACTCTCCGGTGGCGAGCGTTCGCGTCTGGCAATGGCCCGTCTGATGCTGGAACCCTACAACCTGCTTGTATTGGACGAGCCGACCAACCACATGGATATGCGGTCGAAGGATATTCTGAAGAATGCCATCATGAAGTACGACGGCACGGTCGTTGTCGTATCGCACGACCGAGAGTTTCTGGACGGTATGGTCTCGAAAGTATATGAGTTCCGCGACGGTGGCGTACGCGAATACCTGGGTGGCATCTACTACTTCCTCGAAAAGCGCAAGTTAGAATCGCTGCAGGAGGTCGAGCGCAAGGATCCCGTCACGACAGCCGCAGCCCCCAAAGAGAGCTCTTCTGGGAAGTTGAGCTACGAGCAGAAGAAGGAGCAGGAGAAACTGTTGCGGAAACTGCGCAAGGCGGTCGAGACGATCGAGGCCCGGCTGGGCGAGATCGAGAAGCAGATTGCCGAATACGACCGGAAGTTTGCAGAATCGACCCAATACAACGAAGAGGACTACAAGGCATACGAACAGTTGAAAGCGGAGTACGACCGTCAGATGCACGAATGGGAAAAGGCATCGTACGAGCTGGAGATTACCGAAGGTGAATAACCGGATTACGAACGCAGCAGAACCGGAGACAATACAATGAAGGCTCTGATCATAAACGGATCGCCCCGACCACAAGGCGTCATAGCCCAGGCTCTCGACACGGCCGCAGATGAGTTGCGGCAGGCCGGTGCCGACGTCGATCGGATCGACGTCTACCGAGAGGAGTTTCACGCTTGCGTCGGGTGTATGCAGTGCCGCACAACGGCCATTTGTTCGTTGCCACGCGATGCAGCCCACACAGCCGGAGAACGGATTGCAACAGCAGATCTGCTCATTGTAGGGACTCCGACCTATTGGGGCGGAATGTCTGCCCGATTGAAGATGCTCTTCGAACGCCTCGTTCCGCTGTTCATGGGTGAATCCGCACTCGGTATTCCACAGCCACGACAAAAAGGCAAACGGGCCCTCGTAATTGCAGCCTGCACCACACCCTGGCCGTTCAACTTATGGATGCGTCAAAGTCGCGGGGCCGTGCAATCCCTCTACGAAATATTCCATACGGGAGGTATGAAAACCCACGCGATACAACTCGCCGGGACAAGGAAAGAGCCGGGAAAACTTCCGGATAAAAAGCGCGGTCAGATCATCCGCCGCATGAAAAAGGAGATCAAAATAATCGACAAACACCAATAACGAGCAATAAAACCCATGACGGAAAATCTGGTATTCGGAATCCGCCCCGTAGTCGAGGCTATCGAATCGGGCAAACAGATCGAAAAACTCTATATTCGCAAAGGTGCCGACGGACAGCTGATGAACGAGTTGCGCGACCTCTGCCTGCGCCATCACATCCGCACGCAGGAGGTGCCCGTCGAAAAACTCAACCGCCTCACGCGCGGCAATCACCAGGGTGTTGTTGCCCAGATCTCGGCAATCGGCTACGTTGAACTCTCGGATATTCTGGAGCGTGTGCCGGAAGACGAGACCCCGCTGGTGGTCGTCTTCGACGGCGTTACCGACGTGCGCAACTTCGGAGCGATCGCCCGGTCGGCCGAATGTGCCGGCGCACACGGTCTGATCGTGCCGCTCAAGAATGCCGCCCCGGTCAATGCCGAAGCGATCCGTTCGTCGGCCGGTGCACTGACAGCCATCCCTGTCTGCCGGGTCGGTTCGATCCGCAATACGCTCAAGATGCTCCAGCAGGAGGGGTTCCAGGTAGTCGGAGCAACCGAAAAGAGCCGCAAGCTGCTCTACGATGCCGACTTCCGCAAACCGACCGCACTGGTCATGGGTGCCGAGGATACGGGTATCTCGAAAGAGGTTCTCAAACTCTGCGACGAGCAGCTGGCCATCCCCATGATCGGCAAGATCGAATCGCTCAACGTCTCGGCCGCCGCAGCCGTCCTGCTCTTCGAAGTGGTCCGGCAGCGTATCGGCTAAAATCCCTACTCCGTCTATGTCGCTCTTTCGCGATCTGTTCGGTCTTTTCCAACCCCAACCCGGGGGAAAAAGAAACAGTCGGCAACGCACCCCGTCCGGAAAAACCGTTCGGACGACACGGACAGTCATGCATTCCGTTGTCGGGGAGGTTACGCTCTCACGCAGCCGTCGTGCCCGACGCATCTCGATCGCCGTCAAGGCATCGGGCACCGTACGTCTCTCCTATCCCTACGGAATTTCGGAGGAGCGGGCATTGGCCTTTCTCGACAGCAGGACAGAATGGATCGAGCATGTACGCCAACGCATCGCCGCACGTATGGCCCAAAGGCCGACGCGTCCGACCCTATCTCCTGAAGAGGAGAGAAAACGTATCGAGGGGTTGCGTCGCGAGGCAAAAACCGTTTTGCCCGATCGGGTGGCCCTGCTATCGGCCCGCACGGGATTGCACTATCGCTCGGTAACGATTCGGGCAACCCGTTCGAAATGGGGTTCCTGTAACGCACGCTGCGATCTTTCGCTCAGCCTCTACCTGATGACTCTGCCCGAACATCTGCGTGATTTTGTTATCCTGCACGAACTCTGCCACACCGTACACCACGACCACTCGTCCCGATTCCACGCCCTGCTCGACCGGCTGCTGGAGGGTCGGGAGAAAGCGTTGCAGAAGGAGTTGCGCCGATACCGCCCCGAATAAAAACAAAGAGGTCACTACCCGTCGGGCAACGACCTCTGTTCTTTTGGAATCTCTCCGTTTACAACAGTTCCTTCTTGGATTGCGTCACGACAAAGTCCTTCAAATAGAAGGGCTCAAAATAAGCGACATCCTCCACACGTCCCTCATCGAGAGCCTGCTGGGCCAGACGGGCCAATCCCCGGGCCGAAGGAGCCACGTCGATCAATTCGGCATCGGGCAGAATCTCCCTGCATTTTGCCGCCCCGTTACCAAAGATAACGAACGGACGCCCCTGTCCTCGCCACGCAGCGAAACTGTCAGGGGTAACCACTTCGGCCGAAACCTCCGAAAGAGGCCGTCCCTCGGCATCGAAAAGACGCGTATAAACCTCCATGCGGCGGGCATCGACCATCGGGCAGAGGATCGCCTCCTTCCAGCGATCGACCGAAATAATACCGGCCTCATAATCTTCACGCGCCACCTCGGTGAGCGCATCGAGCGAGCCGACCGACAACAACGGAATCTGCAGGCCATAGCACAACCCCTTGGCAAACGAAACGCCGATCCGCAATCCGGTATAGGATCCCGGTCCTTTCCCGACGGCAACGGCATCCAATTCATCGGGCATAACATCGGTTTGCGACAGCAGTTCATCGACAAATACGGCGACCTGTCGCGCATGATCGCGTCCACGATCGCTCTCACGCAACGAGATCAACTCACCGTCGCGGGCCAGTCCCACCGAGCAGATATCCGTCCCGGTTTCGATACACAAAATAAGTGACATATTCTTTCAATAAATTACATTTCACACTCTCTTCGGAACACCATCACGCCCGGTAGCGTTTCATCGCCTTGTCCATCTCGCGTCGGGCATCGTTCTCCTTCAGGTACTCGCGCTTGTCGTATGCCTTGCGCCCCCGCGCCAGACCGATGACCACCTTCGCAAGCCCCCGGTCATTGAGGAACAGTCGCAACCCGACCACCGTCAAACCCTTATCCTGCAAGGCTCGCTGCAGTTTGTTCAACTCCTTGCGGTTGAGCAGCAACTTACGGTCCCGACGAGGCGTATGGTTATTGCAGGTGCCCCACCCGTATTCGGCAATATTGACACCCCGAATCCACAGTTCGCCCTTGTCGAAATAGCAGTAGCTGTCCGTAAGCGACCCCTTACCCAGGCGCAGGGACTTAATCTCGGTCCCGACCAGCACGATACCCGCGATGAACTCCTCGAGGATCTCGTAATCGAACGTCGCCCGTTTATTCCGTATGTTGATCGTTTTATAATCGCCCATATTCAAATTCTCTTCTTTCCTGTCCGGGATCATCCATACCCGGATCGCTATCTCTGGCCCCTCAAAAAAAACGGGGCATCTCTGTCTCTTCGTCCGTCTACAGAATCAACCGATGCAGATGTCTGGCAATCTTCACCTTTCCCTGATTCAATTTCGAAATATGCAACATGATCTCTGTCTGCTCCTCGTCCGAAAGGGTCTCGTCCTTCAACCGGTCGTTCAACTCCTTCAGCATCCGTTCAATCACCTTCGACTTGTAGAGCATCACCGCCTTCGGCACTCCGGCTGCAAGCATCTCCGCCTCGCTCTCAACGTGGATCTCCTTCTGCTTCCACAACTCGCTCGGCACATAGTTATCTTCCGAGGTAAGGATGTCGACCGAAACGTTGCAAACCTCCGGATCGGGATGGTTGATGAAGTGATGGATCGGCACCTCAACACCCGAGCCCAACTCTTCCCACTGGTGACGGTACTCCTTCAGGATCTCATTATATACCCGATCCTGGAATTCGAGCTCATCCATATCGAGCTCCGCGAAGATCACCTCGGCCACGTTGTAGGCAATCATGTTGCGCCCCTCCTTGAAATCGAACGAGCAATGTCCATACTTGAGCAAATAGCGGACCAGTTCGCGTTCAAGCGCCTCGGGGCTGCTTCCAGCCGAAACACTCTTCTCCAGCAAGGGTGCTGCCGCCCGCTGCTCGGAGCGGATTCGCGCATTCTGCCGCCGTACGAACTCCTCGGCTTCGCGATCGCCGGTCGGGGCCATCCGTTTGCGCCCCACCTCCGAGATCAATACATTCTCGTCGATGTCCATGATCCGGGCGCACTCCTTGGTATAGACCGATCGCTGGATCGGATCGGGAATCTGCACGATAGACTGCACCATATCGTTGATCAGTGCCGCCTTCTTGATCGGATCGCCCGACGCATCCTTCAGCAGCAACTTGGCCTTGAACGTAAGGAAATCCTCCTCGTTCTCCCGGATATACTGCTGCACCTGAGCAGCCGTATGCGAACGGGCAAATGAATCGGGGTCGTCCTCGGGCGGCAACAGCACCACCCGCACGTTCATCCCTTCGTGCAGGATCATGTCAATACCGCGGATCGAGGCGTGAATACCGGCCGCATCGCCGTCGTAAATCACCGTGATGTTCTTGGTAAAACGCCCCAACAGACGGATCTGCTCGGTCGTAAGCGACGTACCGGACGAGGCCACCACGTTCTCCACGCCGGCCTGGTGCATCGAGATCACATCGGTGTAGCCTTCGACCATGATGGCGAAATCCTGCTGCTGGATCGCCTTCTTGGCAAAGAACAGACCGTACAACTCGCGTTTCTTGCTGTATATCTCGCTCTCCGGGGAGTTCTGGTACTTGGCGACCGTCTTGTCCGTACGGAGCGTACGTCCTCCGAAGGCAACGATACGTCCCGATATGTTATGCACCGGGAAAATCACCCGGTCGCGGAAACGGTCAAACAACGAGCCATCCTCCCGCTGCAGGGAGAGTCCGGTAGCAGTCAGGAACTCCTGCTTGTAGCCGGCATCGAGTGCCGCACGGCTCATCCTGTCTCCCCTGGCCGGGCAGAATCCCAGTCCGAACTTGTGGATCGTGGCATCCGAAAAGCCCCGTTTCTGACGGAAATAGGACAACCCGACGCTAATCCCCTCCGGATCGTGCCAAAGGTAATCGGAAAAGTACTCGGATGCCCAGCTGTTCAGCACGAACATACTCTCGCGGTTGTCGTTGCGGGCCACCTCCTCCGGGGTCAGCTCCTTTTCCCGCACCTCGATGCCATAGCGTTTGGCCACAGCCTTCAGCGCCTCGGGATAGGTCATTCCCTCGTGTTCCATGACGAAGGTAACCGCATTGCCGCTTTTACCGCATCCGAAACATTTGAAAACGCCTTTCGATGGGGAGACAATGAACGACGGGGTCTTCTCGTTGTGAAACGGACAGCACGCCTGGTAATTGACGCCCTTGCGTTTGAGCGTCACATACTCGCCGATAATATCCACGATATTGGCAGCGGCATAAATTCGGTCTACTGTTTCCCGGTCGATCATACTGACAAAGATACGAATATTTCGATCAATGCGGTATGCGACCCGGCGGATTTAACTGCGACAAAACTACATTTAAGTTGTCAATCAACCGATTAAAAGGACAGATTCACCGGGCAGGATTCTATCTGGCCGACCGGGCTGAGAAACGTGGCTCCAGCTTGCCTCTTTTTTCAAACACTTCGCATACACGAAGAGACTCTCCGTCCGTTTCATTTCCGGTAAAAAAACGTATCTTTGTAAGACATGAGCGTGTATTCGCACGAATACACCGAGGAGGACACCGCTATCCGTATGAATTTCAAACTGGTTTCAGACTATGCACCGACGGGCGACCAGCCCGAAGCGATCGCCCAGCTGCTCGATTCGATCGAACACGGATCGAAGCACAACACCCTGCTCGGAGTGACCGGCTCGGGCAAAACCTTCACCGTAGCCAACGTGATCAGCAAGCTGAACCGCCCCACCCTCGTACTGAGCCACAACAAGACGCTGGCGGCACAGCTCTACGGAGAGTTCAAGAACTTCTTTCCGGAGAATGCAGTCGAATACTTCGTCTCCTACTACGACTACTACCAGCCGGAGGCCTACATCCCTTCGACGGATACCTATATCGAGAAAGACCTTTCGATCAATGCCGAGATCGAGAAGATGCGCTTGAGTACCACGGCGACCCTGTTGTCGGGTCGGCGCGACGTGATCGTCGTATCGAGCGTCTCGTGTCTGTACGGATGCGGCAACCCGAACGACTTCCACGCCATGGCCATCCATATCGACGTGGGAGAGATCCTCAACTACAAGCAATTCCTCTACCGGCTCATCGAGGCGCTCTACACCCGCACCGAGATGGACCTCACGCCCGGTTCGTTCCGTGTCCGCGGCGATACGATCGACATCATGGCCGGATTCGGGGAATTCGGCAACCAGTGTTTCCGCGTCACCTTCTTCGACAACGAGGTGGAGAGCATTCAGAGCATCGACCCCGTAACCGGGCAGCGTCTGCACGCTCTCGATTCGCTGACCCTCTATCCGGTCAGCCTCTTCGTAACGACCAAGGAGCGTATCAACACGGCCGTCCAGCAGATTTACCTCGATCTGGGCAAGCAGATCGAATTCTTCGAGAAAGAGGGACGTCCGGCCGAGGCGCAGCGCATCAAGCAGCGCGTCGAATACGATCTGGAGATGATCAAGGAGTTGGGATATTGTCCCGGCATCGAAAACTATTCGCGCTATTTCGACGGGCGGCCCGAAGGGAGCCGGCCGTTCTGTCTGCTCGACTACTTTCCGCAGGACTACCTGACCGTCATCGACGAGAGCCACGTCACCCTGCCCCAGGTACACGCCATGTTCGGTGGAGACCGCGCCCGCAAGGAGAATCTGGTGGAGTACGGATTCCGTCTGCCGGCCGCCAAAGACAACCGTCCGCTGCGGTTCGAGGAGTTCGAACAGCTGGTCGGCACGACAATCTATGTGAGTGCCACCCCGGCGGACTACGAACTGATGAAGAGCGAGGGTGTGATCGTCGAGCAGCTGATCCGCCCCACGGGACTGGTCGATCCACCGCTGGAGGTCCGCATCACGGCCAACCAGATCGACGACCTGCTCGAAGAGATCGATAAGCGGGTGCGCAACGAGGACAAGGTTCTCGTCACGACCATCACCAAACGGATGGCCGAGGAGTTGTCCAAATATTTCGACCGGGTCGGAGTTCGCAACCGCTACATCCACTCGGACATCGACACGCTGGAGCGCGTCCAGATTCTCGAAGATCTGCGGGCCGGAATGTTCGATGTGCTGATCGGCGTGAACCTGCTGCGAGAAGGACTCGACCTGCCCGAAGTGGGATTGGTGGCCATTCTGGATGCCGACAAGGAGGGATTCCTGCGCAACGTCCGCTCGATCACCCAGATCGCAGGCCGTGCAGCCCGTCACTCGAACGGCAACGTGATCATGTATGCCGACCAGTGCACCGAGTCGATGCGCTACGCCATCGAACAGAGCAACCGCCGGCGTGAAAAGCAGATCCGCTACAACATGGAGCACGAGATGCTTCCCCGCCAGGCCCAAAAGAGCGGATCGGGACAGAGTACCCTGCTTGCCAACGGAGGTTCAGCCTCCACATCCGAGGGGATCAGTTACGGCCGTCTCGAACAGACATCCATACCGATGGCTGCCGATGTGGCCGCGAGCTACACGGCCGGAGATCTCGACCAACAGATCGCCCAAGCCCGCGAAGAGATGGAACGGGCCGCCAAGGCGCTGGATTTTATGGCTGCCGCCAGGTTCCGCGATCGGATGTACGAGTTGCAGGCAATGAAAGATCCGAAGAATAAAAAGTAACAAGACAATATTTCCGCTGCAAACGGAGTTTTCTTAACATAGAAATCAAACCTTCAAAACATATTGCCGTATGAATAACTTCACATTTCAAAATCCGGTAAAACTGATTTTCGGCAAAGGAACCATCGCCAAACTGGCGACCGAGATTCCCGCCGACAAAAAGATCATGATCACCTTCGGTGGCGGCTCCGTCAAGAAGAACGGAGTCTACGACCAGGTCGTAGCCGCCCTGAAAGGACATAACTTCATCGAATTCTGGGGCATCGAGCCCAATCCCAAAATCGAAACGCTCCGCAAGGCCATCGAACAGGGCAAGGCCGAGAAAGTCGACTTCCTGCTGGCCGTAGGAGGCGGATCGGTACTTGACGGC
Organism: Candidatus Alistipes avicola; assembly: GCA_019118565.1. Taxonomy (GTDB): domain Bacteria; phylum Bacteroidota; class Bacteroidia; order Bacteroidales; family Rikenellaceae; genus Alistipes; species Alistipes avicola. The sequence goes on from DWYR01000017.1 coordinate 17,528, forward strand.
ACGAAACTTATCGCAGCCGGCATTCCCTATGACGGCGATGCCTGGGACCTGGTACTCGGCAAGGCTCCGGTAAAGGCCTCGATTCCCTTCGCCGACGTAATGACCCTGCCGGCAACCGGTTCGGAAATGAACTCCGGTGCCGTCATCTCGAACCTGGCCACCAAGGAGAAGTTCGCCTTCTACAACACCTTCCCGAAGTTCTCGATCCTCGATCCGCAGACCACCTTCTCGCTGCCGCCGTTCCAGGTAGCGTGCGGTATCGCCGATACGTTCGTTCACGTCATCGAGCAGTATCTGACCGCCGCAGGCATCTCACCCCTGATGGACCGCTGGGCTGAAGGTATCATGCAGACCCTCATCGAGGTGGCTCCCAAGGTACGCGAGAACCAGCACGACTACGACCAGATGTCGAACTACATGCTCTGCGCTACGATGGCACTGAACGGATTTATCGCCATGGGTGTTCCGCAGGACTGGGCAACTCACATGATCGGCCACGAAATCACGGCGTTGCACGGTACGACTCACGGACAGACCCTCGTCATCGTACTTCCGGCCCTGATGGATGTAATGCGCGAGCAGAAGAAATCGAAGATCCTACAGTTCGGAGAGCGTGTATTCGGCGTTCGCGAAGGCTCGGAAGAGGAGCGTATCGACCGTACGATCCATGCCACGGAGGAGTTCTTCCGTTCGCTCGGTCTGGCTACCCGTCTGCATGAGATCGGAGCCGGCCAAGAGACCATCGACGAGATTGTCCGCCGATTCAACGAGCGCGGAACCCGGCTGGGCGAGCAGGAGAACATCACCGGCGATGTTGCTCGCAAGATTCTGGAGAGATGTAAATAATCCCCACAATACAAAAAGCGAGCGGATACCCTTTCGAGGTATCCGCTCGCTTTTTTATCTCCATCCGGCTATGAACGGAAAGTATAATAGCGCGCAGCCAGGTAGCTGTAAAGTGCCACAATGAGAGAAGTCAAGCATTTGGAGGGTGTCGGCCAGATTCCGCACGCCTCGACAAAGATCTTGACACATAAATAGTTCAGCAGAATCGAACCCAGCACTGTCAGCAGATAGCGTAACAATTGTCGTCCCGTCTTTACAGGCAGTGTCCGGAAGGCAACGTAACGGTTAAGCCAGAATCCGGCAAAGAAGGTAATCGGGAATACCAGCACCAACGAGGCGACGTGCGGGGACATCACGACGAACCCCAGATCAATAAATCGCTCCGCCACAATGAAGTGGTAAATCAATGCGTAGCAGATCGCGTCGATCGAAATGGTAATTCCGCCACAAACGGCATAACGGAAAAAGGTCTGGGAGACGAATTTCGAAATCGGGAACCGATAGAACCAGTCGATCAGGCGTCGTATGGTCAATCCAACGTTCATCACCGTTTCGAATAGGGCCATACCCCTTTCATATCCGCTCCCGCGTGGTTAATATAGTCCTGGATCTCCTCCTCGGAATCGCTCTCCCGAAGCGAAACCATCCACTTCGCACCATAATGATAGATACGAGGCAAAAGTTCCGGATGGGACTCTTCCAATTCGGCAACGGCTCGCCGTGCATTCGCCTCGGTACTGAAAACGCCCCAAACGGCATACGTACGTCCGGAGGTCATCCGTTCGACCGTAAGCGAACGAGGTGCTGTCTTTGTTTCCGGCTCCGATTTTATCGAATCTCGCTGTTCGGGCTGCACCGGGCGAGTCGAATCCATCCGGTCTGTGGCTCTCGCGGTCTCTATTCCAGCCCCAGTTGTCTGCGTCTCCGGAAGATTCGCATTGAATCCGACCGACGGCCTTTGAGTCGATTTCTCCGGAACAGACTCTTGTTGCGCCACCTCTATCTCAGAGGCTGCGTCTGTTCTGGGGATACTCTTCAACCACCAGACACCATATCCAACTGCACCCAACAGAAGCAGCGAAACGACCAACGTAACGGCTGCTCGCGAAGAACGAGGCTTCAATACCACAGCGTCGTGTCCGAGAGGATTCAGGACCATATCGAGATTCGGATCGGGTGTAAACCACTTGTGCTCCAACACGCCCACTCCGGCAATAGAGAGTCCTTTCTCATTGCGGGTCTTATCCAACCAACGGGTATAGAGACTCTCGGCCGTTACCCTGTCGCAACCGCCGGCCTCAGCGATCAAATCGACAAGCGACACCCCTTTCCGTTCCGACAGGAAAGCCACGCGACGCACAGGACGCTCGAGCCGCTTGGGGGAAGAGCGCCAGGCGCTGCGATGCTCCAGCACCAAAGAACCGACACCAGGGAACCAAATATCCCGCCCCTCGATCAGTGCATTATAAACGATCTTATTTACTTCGGCCTGCATCATTATTTCATGCGGCGTTTATGTTTCTTCGAAGACTCTCCGGATGTATGTACAGCTGAATGGGTCGGCTGCAACACGACGGCCGGACGATGCAATCCCCGATAGATCATATAGATTCCCAACAGGATGAACGGAATACTCAGGATCTGCCCCATGTTGAGCCACCATCCCGCCTCGAAAGCCTCCTGGTCCAGTTTGATAAACTCGATCAGGAACCGGGTTACGAAAATTCCGAGCAGGCCGACTCCGAACATAACGCCCGGACGGCGCCGACCGAGATCCCGGCCATAATAGAGCCAGCAGAGGATCACGAAGGTTATGACATAACAGATCGCCTCATAGATCTGGGTCGGATGCTGCACCGGCACCTGATCGACCGGAACGCCGGGATAGAGCCGCAGGAACTTGAAGCCCCACGCGGCATCGGTTACACCGCCCACAATCTCGGAGTTGAACAGGTTACCCAACCGGACAATCGCCCCACCGATGGCAACCGGCAGCATGATCCGGTCAAGCGACCAGATATACGGGAGTTTGTTCTTGCGGGAAAAGAGCCAAAGACCGATCAACAGCCCGATGGCTGCACCGTGGCTGGCCATGCCGCCATTACGGAAATCGGTAATGATAGCCCACGGATGGGTCAGGAAATAGTCCGGTTCGTAAAACAGGCAGTGTCCCAAACGGGCTCCCAGAATCGTGGCAAACGTACCATACAGGAATATCGACTCCGAAACGCGGGACGACAAACCTTCCCGTTTGCAAGCGTTGTCGAAATAGAACATACCGCCCAAAATGGCCAATACCCACATCAAGCCATAGTAGCGAATATCAAACGATCCGATCGAAAAGAGAACCGGATCAAAATCCCAAACGACGGTCAGCGGTGCAATCATAGCCATGCTGTATTATTTGTTACGATCTTCCGGATTGGATTTTTTCAACGTGAAGGAGAAGGTTGACCCGACACCCAGTTCACTGCGGAGCGTAATACGCTCGCCGTGTGCCTCGATGATATGTTTGACGATCGCCAGACCGAGGCCCGTACCCCCATGCTCCCGCGAACGGCTCTTGTCCGTACGGAAGAAACGCTCGAAAATACGGGGCGCATCCTCTTTTGCGATACCGATACCGTTATCCTCCACCTCGATCAGAATCTTGTCGAGCATATCACGGAAACGGACCTTCACCATTCCGCCCTCCTTGCCATACTCGATCGCATTGATAATCAGATTTACAAATACCTGTCCTACATAATGCTTGTCGGCATACACCCAGAAGGGCGAAGGTAGCGTCTCGGCTCCACGCACCACAAGTTTGATATGTTTCTTGTCCGCCTCGATCTCGGCCTGGTCGGCAATCTCCCGAGCCAAAGCCGCCGCATCGAAGTGCTCCATCTTCAGGTTGGTCATATTGCTCTCCAGTTTGGAGATCGTATCCAGATCATTGACGATATTGATCAGACGGTCGATACTCTTCTCCGTCCGCTCGAGGTACTTGCGGTTGATCAGCTCATCCTCCAGGCCACCGTCGAGCAGTGTCGAAATATATCCCTGAATGTTGAAAATCGGGGTCTTCAACTCGTGTGCCACGTTGCCCAGGTACTGCTTGCGGAAGATCTCCGACTGTTTGAGCCGCGCGATCTCCTTGTCGTTGTTATCGGCCCAGGCCGACAACTCCTCCGAAATATTTTCGACGTGTTTGTCCTTCAACTCGTCCAGCACCTCGTGCGTATGTACATCCCGTGAAAAGACGATCGAATAGATCGGTTTCAATTTATAGGCCACATACTTACGAATAATCAGCAAGGTAAGCAGAGTCATGCCGACAAGCACGGCCGCCCCCACGCAAAGCGTCATCCACCACTCGGCATGCAACAGGCACATGGGCAGTACCACGATGATCGCCGCTACGATACCGACCAGCAGCGATGCGAATTCTTTGGTTTTGATATGGATCATTTCTGATAGTTTTTCATGAGATGGGCAATGTACTTGCCGATGATATCGAACTCCAGATTCACAACCGAACCGGGATGAATCCGATTGAAGTTGGTATGTTCATAAGTATAGGGAATAATGGCAACTTGGAACTGCCCCGGCTGCGAATTGCAGACCGTAAGGCTCACTCCGTTTACGGCGATCGACCCCTTCTCGACCGTTACGTTATCGCCGGCCTGGTCATAACGGAACGTAAAATACCAACTCCCCTCGGCATCGTCTACGGCCGTACAGACCGCCGTCTGATCGACGTGTCCCTGCACGATATGGCCGTCGAGCAGGGCATCCGGACGCATCGAACGCTCCACATTGACCGAATCTCCGACCTCCAACAGTCCCAAATTGCTGCGCAACAAAGTCTCTTTCATGGCCGTCACCGAGTAGGTGTCGTCCGTAATATCCACAACCGTCAGACATACGCCGTTATGGGCAATGCTCTGGTCGATCTTCAACTCCCCACAAAAATCCGCACGGAACGTAAATGTTTTATTCTGCTGTTCGGTGCGGATAGCGACCAACGTAACGGTTCGCTCTACGATTCCTGAAAACATAACTTGCCTTAAGGTTTAATGTTCAACACGCCCAGAACCCGGTAAATCTCCTTCACATCGGATCTCCGAATGAAAATATCGTCGAAATTTTCCCGATCTGCAGCAACCAACCGCCACTCGGTTTCCTGCCCCGAAGTGCGGATTATTCGCAAAGTTACGATTTTTTGGCTGACAATCACATATTCGAGTCCGGGAATGACGGCCTCCGGCGATATTTTTTTCAGGAAAACAACCGATCCCGACGGAACGGAACATCCCATCGCCTTCCCGTTATACAACATCGCCAGGTCACAATCGATCAACGGAGGAACGATAAACTCCTGATCGGGCATCTCTGTGTCGATCTCCGAAATCCGGCTCTCGACATCGAATTTATAGAAAGGGATCTGCTGCCCGGATTGCTTTTCATCCACGAACATTCGCCCTTCACCGGTCAATAACCACGGTAGACTGATCTCAGGGAACTTCGCGACAATCTTATCCGCCAAGTTCCTGGAAATACCGTTATTGCCCTTTTTTATTTGGTAAAGATTCTCGCCTCGCGGCAAGCCGATATGATGTGCAAAATAATTGACTGTCATGTTCGTCCACCGAACAATACATTCAATTCTTTGCCAATTATCCAACTTTTGTCGCATATTCCAGTTTTTTTTTATACTTTTGTACGCCGGTCCCGTAGTTCAATGGATAGAATTTAAGATTCCGGTTCTTACGATATGGGTTCGAATCCCGTCGGGATCACAGCAGGACGCCTTTTCGCAAGGCGTCTTTTTTTACGTCCTCTCCTTACAAGACAAAATACTATTTTCGGGCAAATATATAACAAAATACGACGCACTGGTATAATATTAAGACAAAAACGATATGATTTTCCCTGTCGATTTATCCTGACACGTCCCGATTTCTTGTTTTCGACACCCTTTCAAATCCATCGACAAGAAACCCGCTTCAAGCATTTTCCACACCTTAGTTGTATATATTATCGAGAGGAAGCGAACATGGTCCTGCATTCTTCAGGGATTTGCATTATCTTTGCCTTCGGATTAAAGAGCGGCAAACCGACAGTCAAACCCGCCCTTACAAGATGAAATGAATACCGAAAAAAATATCCGAAACATAGAAAGCGACCTGGAATTCGAAAATCAGATCCGCCCCCGGGAACTCGACAACTTCGCCGGGCAGGACAAGATCGTCGAAAACCTGCGCATCTTCATCAAGGCAGCCCTCATGCGGGGCGACTCCCTGGATCATGTTCTTCTGCACGGCCCTCCGGGACTGGGCAAAACTACGCTCGCCAATATCATCGCAAACGAGATGCACGCCCAGATCAAAATCACATCCGGCCCCGTATTGGACAAACCCGGCGACCTGGCGGGCCTGCTGACCAACCTCAACCCGGGCGATGTGCTCTTCATTGACGAGATCCACCGACTCAGCCCGATCGTCGAAGAGTACCTCTACTCGGCGATGGAAGATTACCGAATCGATATTGTACTCGACAAAGGGCCGTCGGCCCGCTCGATCCAGATCGAATTGGCACCGTTCACCCTGATCGGAGCAACGACGCGCAGCGGCCTGCTCACCTCACCCCTGCGGGCCCGTTTCGGCATCCAGTGCCACCTCGAATATTACGATGCCCCCATCCTGCAGGGGATCGTCAAACGATCGGCTCATATCCTCGATGCCCCCATCGACGACAACGCAGCGCTCGAAATCGCACTCCGATCACGCGGCACCCCGCGTATCGCCAATGCCCTGCTGCGCCGTGTACGGGATTTCGCCATGGTAAAAGGCGGTGGGCATATCGATCTGGAGATCACCCGCATTGCACTATCCGCTCTGAATATCGATTCGCGCGGTCTGGACCACATGGACAACAAGATCCTCAGTACGATCATCATGAAGTTCGGAGGAGGTCCGGTCGGCCTGAACACGATCGCTACGGCCGTAAGCGAGGATGCCGGCACGATCGAAGAGGTATACGAACCGTTCCTGATCAAGGAGGGATTCCTGAAACGTACGCCTCGCGGCCGCGAAGCGACCGAAACGGCCTACCAACACCTCGGACTCAGCCGTTCCGACGGAGAGAACCCGCTGCTGTTTTAATACCCCAAAGAGTTACTATCATGTCTGTTCAAATTAGAATCAATACCGATGCCTGCATCCGCTGCGGAAAGTGTGTAAAGGTTTGCCCGTCAAAGATCATGACACAGGAGATGGCCGGCGCCCCGATCGGGTTGCAGCATACGGACAACTGCATCGTATGCGGACACTGTGCGGCCGTCTGCCCGACAGGAGCCGTTTTCCACAGTGATTTCCCGAAGGAGACAATCCACCCGATCGATCGCGCAAAGCTCCCTACCCCGGAGCAGGTATTACTCTTATGCCGGGCCCGCCGTTCGAACCGGGCGCTGTCCGATCGTCCCGTACCCCAGGAGGCTATTGACCTGATTCTCGAAGCGGCCCATCGCGCTCCGACAGCCAGCAACCTGCAACAAGTCCAGTTCACGGTTATTACGGATCCAAAGGCTATCGAAAATGTGATCCGGTTTACGGTCGAAACACTCATGAAAGCGGTGAAAACACTCGAGAATCCGCTGATAAAACTGATTCTCAAACGACGTAACCCGTTTTTGTATGAACGTTATGTTCCCACGTTCCGGAAGCTCGACGAGGAGT
>DWYR01000018.1 GCA_019118565.1 Candidatus Alistipes avicola
CTGTTTTTATTTTTGTCGTGGTGTCGATTTCTGTTCACGCGTCGGTGGGGACGGATGGTTATCCCGTACGTGGCCGGGTGATTGACCACCTCTCTCGACAGCCGATTGCCTATGCTGCGGTTTTTATCGAAGGGCAACCCGAGAAAGGAGCTACGACCGACTCCTTGGGTGTGTTTGTGATCGAACGGGTACGTCCGGGAATTTACCGGTTGAATGCCTCCTACATTGGATATAAGACGGTAGCGACACCTGAGTACAGTGTATCGGCGACCACTCCGTTTATCGAGATCGAGATGGAGGAGGATCCGACGCAGATCGAGGCGGTGACCGTTACGCTGCCCACGTTCCGTCGTTCGGCCGAGAGTCCGATCAGCCGGCAGGTGATCGGGCTGCGTGAGATCGAGAAGAGCCCCGGATCGAATCGGGACATCTCCCGTATTGTGCGTTCCTATCCGGGTGTTTCGTTCTCTCCGATCGGCTATCGGAATGATTTGATTGTACGGGGTGGCGGCCCGTCGGAGAACCGTTTTTTCATGGACGGGATCGAAATTCCCAATATCAACCATTTTGCCACCCAGGGAGCTTCAGGCGGACCGGTGAGTATCGTGAATTCGGATCTGGTGCGCGAAATCAATTTCTATACCGGGTCGTTCCCTGCTGCTTGCGGCGGGGCGCTCAGTTCGGTGCTGGATTTCCAGTTACGGGACGGCGATCGTGAAAAGCAGACCTTCAAAGCGACGCTCGGAGCCTCCGAGGTGTCGTTGAGCGGCAGCGGCCATATCGGTGAGAAGACGACCTACCTCTTCTCCATTCGTCAGTCCTACCTGCAATTTCTCTTCAAACTGTTGGGACTGCCCTTCCTGCCCAATTACATTGACGGACAGTTCAAGGTCAAGACCCGCTTTTCGGAACGGGACGAATTGACGGTGCTCGGGCTGGTCGGCATCGACAATATGCGGCTCAATACGGATGAGAAGGGCGAGTCGAACGAATACCTGCTCAGCTACTTGCCCCGTATCTGGCAGGAGACCTTTACCGTCGGAGCCGTTTATCGCCATTATGTAGGCCGACACGTGCAGTCTGTCTCTTTAAGCCATACTTATTTGAATAACCGTAACCTGAAATACCGCAACAACGACTCCTCGTCGGAGGAGAATCTGATGTTGCGGCTGCGTGGTGTCGAGCAAAAGAGTTCGCTGCGGGCCGAAAACCGCTCGTTCCTGGGACGGTGGACCGTGCGGGAAGGAGTCGAACTGACCTATATGACCTACCATAACCGGACGCTCGAACGGGCCTATCTCGAAGATGAGTCCCAACTGCTCGATTATCGCACCTACCTGGGGTTTGTCGGGTGGGGCGGATTCGTCAGTGCCGATTATACTTCGGCCAATAACCGGCTGACCGTTTCGCTCGGTGTCCGTGCCGACGGTAGCGGATATTCCCGCAAGACGGCCAAATTCTGGAACCAGCTCTCGCCCCGTGTGTCGGTTTCGTATGCCCTCAGCGACGGATGGTCGGTCAGCGGCAGTACCGGCCTGTTCTATCAACTTCCGCCCTATACGGCTCTGGGCTTCAAGGATAACGAAGGCGTGTTGGTCAATAAGGACCTGGACTATATGCGCGTCTTCCAGAACGCTCTGGGAGTCGATTGGCGGTTGCGCGACCGGCTGATCGTTTCACTCGAAGGTTTCTATAAATATTATACGGATATTCCGCTTTCGGTGGCTGACGGAATTCCCCTTACCTGCAAGGGAAACGATTACGGTACGTATGGCGACGAGTTGTTGGTCTCTTCGGCCCAGGGGCGGGCTTACGGTGCGGAGCTGATGGTGCGTTGGCAACTTCCCGACCGGTTTAACCTGGTCGGGTCCCTGACTCTCTTCAAAAGCGAATACCGTCGCGACAATCGTGCCGACTATATCGCATCGGCTTGGGATAACCGCTTCGTGGCCAATATCAGTGGCACCTACGACTTCTCGCGCGGCTGGAGTGCCGGATTCAAGGTGAGTGCCTTGGGCGGAGCGCCTTACACCCCTTACGATGTGGAGAAGTCATCGTTGGTCGAGGCGTGGGATGCGCAGGGACGGCCCTATTACGATTACAGCCGTTATAATCAAGGCCGGTTGGATTCATTCGTGCAGCTCGACTTGCGGGTAGACAAGGTCTTCTATTTCCGTCACTGTACGCTCGGAATCTATATTGACCTGCAGAACGTAACCTTCAGCAAACTACGCCAGCCTGATGTGTTGATGAGTACCGGAGTGATCGAAAACCCGTCGGCACCGCTGTCCGAACAGCGTTATAAGATGAAGTATATCGCACAGGAGAGCGGTACATTGGTGCCGACACTGGGAGTAACCGTTGAATTTTAGCAATGCGAAAGATGAAGAATAACCTGCTCAGCGAGCAGCTGGCCTATACGGGAGACAGTAAGACGCAGACCCACCTGCATCTTTGCAGCTACAATGTGGATGAGGTGCGGAAGATCTCCGGAGAGCGATTGGAGGAGGTGGAGTCGGAGATTTTGCCCGGAGGGATCACCTGGCTACAGGTGCACGGGTTTGAGGATACGGAGTGTATTCGGGAGGTGTGCAGCCATTTCGGGATCGATTTCCTGATAGTGCAGGATATTCTGAATACCGAACTGCTGAGCAAGATCGAGGTTTATGACAATTATAATCTGGTGCTTGCCAAACAGATTGTCGGGAGTCATCGTACGCATATCGGTATCGTTCAAGGTTCCGATTTCGTCTTGACCTTTCAGGAGCACGAGACAGAGTTTTTTGATGAGGTCCTGCGGGCTATACAGAGCAATGTTTTGAAAATCCGGAGCCGACAGAGCGATTATCTTTTCTCCGTACTGTTGAATGGTTTGATGACCAACTATATCGCGGTGGCGACTGCGATAGGGGACCGGCTTGAGGAGTTGGAATCGACCTTGTTGTCGGATGGCCCGCTTCGTGACATCGGAGCCCAGATTCAGGGGTTGCGGCGCGAGTATATGGAGCTCAAACGTACGGTATGGCCGCTGAAGGATCAATATTCGCGGTTGCTCCATTCCGATACCTCGCTGCTGCACAAGGGCACCCGCCCGTTTTTCAATGATGTGAACGATCATTTGCTCTATGTGGTCCAGAATATCGACACGTGCCGTGAGACCCTCTCTTCGCTGATGGACCTCTACATCTCGAATAACGACCTGCGGATGAACGACATCATGAAACGGCTGACGATCGTGGCGACGATCTTCATCCCGCTGACCTTTCTGGTGGGGGTGTGGGGTATGAACTTCGAATATATGCCGGAGCTGAAGTGGCGGTATGGATATTGTTTTGCCTGGATTGTGATCGTTGTGGTCGGAGTACTCACGTTCCTGCTGTTGCGGACGAAAAGGTGGCGTTGAGGAAATAGGACGGTTGTTTTTCGGGTCGTTTCATGAGGAATCCCGTTCTGGTTTTATCCTTTTTTATGTCGAAAAGGCGGATTTTTCGCTGAATTTTCTTTTCTTTGCACCGTTGTTTTTTTCTGGGATGGTGCCTGAGACCAGGGCCGACAACCGTCAAGGGTGCCGACCGCACGCGATTTGAATTCGACTGCCATCTATGAAAAAAGTTCTCTCGTTTTCATTATTGCTTGTCCTGGGGCTTGTCGCCTCCCAGGTGTTGCCCGCTATGCTGGGCGATCGCTATCCGACCTTTCAGGCCGGAGCGACCACTTTCCTCTATATCTGTCTGTCGTTTATCATGATCAATGTCGGACGGGAGTTCGAGATCGATAAGACGCGTTGGAAAACCTATGCCGAGGACTATTTTATCGCCATGGCCACGGCGGCCGTTCCCTGGCTGTTGATAGCTCTCTACTATATGTTCGTGCTGTTGCCGTCCATCTATTGGAACGATGGCGGGGCATGGAAAGAGAATCTGTTGCTCAGCCGTTTTGCAGCCCCGACTTCGGCCGGTATCCTCTTTACGATGCTGGCGGCGTGCAACCTCAAAAAGAGCTGGATGTATCGCAAGATCCAGGTGCTGGCTATTTTCGATGATCTCGATACGATCCTGTTGATGATCCCGTTGCAGATCATGATGATAGGCCTGCGCTGGCAACTCTTTGTTGTCGTGGCACTGGTATTCCTGCTGCTCTGGTTCGGTTGGAGGAGGCTCGGATCGTATAAGCTCCGGCAGGATTGGCCCGCCTTGCTGGTCTATTCGGTCGTCGTCTTCGGAGCGACGCAGTTTGTTTATCTGGTATCGAAATATTATTATGGAGAGCAGGGTAGTATCCATATCGAAGTGCTCCTGCCGGCTTTCGTGCTGGGTATGGTGATGAAGACCAAACACATCGACACCCCGGCTGAACGCAAAGCCTCGTCCGCCATTTCGTTCCTGTTCATGTTCCTGGTGGGGTTGAGTATGCCCCTTTTTGTGGGCATGACCTCCGATGCGATGGCGGGCACCTCTTCCGTAACGGCTGCGCAGCCCATGATGTCGTGGGAAATGATTGCCCTGCATGTGTTGGCCGTGTCGTTGCTTTCGAATGCAGGCAAGCTCTTTCCGGTCTTTTTCTACCGGGATCGAAAGTTCTCCGAGCGTCTGGCCCTTGCTGTCGGTATGTTTACGCGGGGCGAGGTCGGTGCCGGCGTTATTTTCATCGCGTTGGGATATAACATCGGTGGGCCGGCACTCGTTATATCCGTACTGACGCTTGTCCTCAATCTGATATTGACCGGAGTCTTTGTGCTGTGGGTGAGACGACTCGCATTGCAAAGTTATGAGACTGAAAAGAGCACGGTATAGAATCTATCAATTAATAAGGTGTATATGGAAGACTTGTCAAAGGTAGTGGAGCGACTTCGTCGAAACGGTTTCGAAGTCCTCCTGGCAGAGAATGCGGCGCGTGCCGGGGAGATCATTCGCGAGAAACTTGCTCTCCAACAACCGGAGGTGGTCTCGTTCGGGGATTCGATGTCGCTCTATGCGACCGGTGTGATCGACTGGTTGCGCAATCAGACGGAGTATCGCCTGATCGACACGTTTGAGAAGGGGGTACGTTTTCGGGAGTTGATCGAGCGCCGGCGCCAGGCGATCCTTTGCGATACGTTTTTGACGGGAGTGAACGCGATCAGCACCTCGGATGGTTCGTTGCACTGGCTTGATATGATCGGCAACCGGATCGTACCGGTAGCATTCGGCCCGAAACACGTCATCCTGGTGGCCGGAGTGAACAAACTGGTCGAAACCCAGGAAGATGCCTATGCCCGTATTCGGAATATTGCTGCGCCGCAGAACGTAGCGCGACACGAGGGGATGAAGACCCCGTGTGCCGTCACCGGACGGTGTCATGACTGTTCGTCGCCCGATCGTATCTGTAACGAGCGGCTTATTTTACATAAATGCCATCCTAAAGAGCGTATCACGCTGATTTTGGTGGAAGAAAACCTCGGTCTTTAGACGAGGAAGGTCATATTGGTTCGATCCGATGCCGTGGAAAGACTCTTTCGCGGTGTGGATCGGATCATTTTTTTTATAGTGTCGGAAAGGGAAAAAACAAAAAAGGTTGAGAATTTATGCTCTCAACCTTTTTGTACCTCCTCAGGGGCTCGAACCCTGGACCCCAACATTAAGAGTGTCGTGCTCTACCAACTGAGCTAAAGAGGCGTTTGCGTATGCAAAGGTAACTCCTTTTTTTTATTCTGCAAAATATCTTTTGCTTTTTTTTAATAAGCAACCAGCCCTTTTATGCAAGTATGAGATGTTGTCGATTGTAATATAGTGTTTTATAATAAAAATAACGGTTGTATTCCGAATTGTTTTTCGTCCACGAATGTTGCGATTTTCGGGCATAGTCCCTTTCGATAGCACAGGAAAAGATGATAATTTGTGAAAGAAGAGAGAAATTTATTTGGAAATGTAAGATGTTTTTTATCTGTGAAAAAGTTTTTTATTGAAAAAAATGTCATACCTTTACTATGATTTTACGTTCTTTTAATAAATGTAAAATTTTTAACTAATTTAAACTTCTAACTTTATTCCTTTAACCAGAGGAGATTCTCCGAATGAATCGGGGTTTATTTCCGCCAAAACCACTTGTTATTTTATGAAAAAGTATTTGTCTTTTGCAGCGGCTATCGTAGCGATGCTGTCGACAGTAGCAAGCGTGGGTTG
>DWYR01000002.1 GCA_019118565.1 Candidatus Alistipes avicola
TGACAAAACCCACTTGCGTGACCTGTTCGACAAGACTAATTTCAATGATGTCAAAGATCTAAATGATCCCCTGATTCCGGGGCTTTTTGATTAATTGTTTAACTCGTCCCATTTTAACGGGACACTAATGATTTATAATAGTAAAAATATTAATATGGATAAAGAAACCCTTTCAAATCATATTTCTACTTTAGGAAAACGTGATTTTGCAATAGCTTGCCGAATCGTTTTAGAAAAAGTGTTTGGTTTTAATGTTGTAAATGTAGATGGACCTAGAGATGGAGGATCGGATTTTACAAGTTTTGCAGATGATGGTAAAAGGCGTTGTGTTGGTATTCAAATTACTACGCAAAAATCGGATATTAAAAATAAAGCATATCGTGACGCTAAAAAATGTTTAACTAAATTGGGCTTAAGTAGATTCTTCTTTTTATCTACTTATCGGCTTTCAGAGGAAGATTCTAGAAAAATAGAGCAAGAAATTGAGGATGAATTAGATGTAAGAACATCTGTGTATGATTCTTCTGTCATAGCAGGTTTTTTAATTAAAAATTCACTAGTTGCAGAGTTCTTAGATGAAACAGGTTTCCCTGATTTGCGTCAAGCGTATCACTCAACAGTTGATTATAAGCAAATGGTATTGCATAGTTATACTCTTTTGTCTAGTGATGCAAAAAATATGAAGGAACAAATATATGAAGATACTATTTTACTCGTCATTTCAAGTAGAACTGAAGGAATGACACAAGAAGAAATTGTTAATGAGACTATAAATTTATTGACTCTTACTTCAATAAAGGAAGATCGTATAAAAGGACGTATTGATGCTCTTTTAGCTAAATCTAAAATAAGGAAGCAAAACGGCTTGTTTTACATATCTCCAGAGTCTAAGCAAGAAATAGAAAATAGACAAATCCTTTATGAAAAAGAACTTGAGACATTGTCTGCAGCACAAACAGACATTATGAGAGAATTTTCTATTGAGTGGACTATAGATGATGCTAGATTAACTTCAGTTTGGATTGCAAATACATATTTGGCAAGCCAATTATCAACATTAGAAAAAGTTGACGCTCCTTTATCAAAAGATTTATATAAGCATATAGATGATAATGGTATCAAGAGCTTAACATATTTTTTAATTAAAGAGAAAAAACTATCTCAGGATATATCATCAAAGGTCATTGAATCATTTATATCAATATCAGCAGGGCAACCTTTGATGAAAAAATTAACTAGTGCTTTTGTCTATGTAGCGTTAGAAGGTAAGAATCCAATGACATCTTGTCGTGCATTAGGTGTTAATAGATGGAGCCAATTTAAGCTATTGATGGAACCAACGATAGGTATACCTGTGTTATGTTCGTTTTTCTTTAAATCATCTGTCAATAGAATTTTTGATAATGCTATAAATGCTTTCAAACAGTCACAAGAATTGGGAATACCAATGTATGTATCTTATAATTATATTAAAGAATGCGCTGGACATTTGCATATGGCAAGGAGGTATGATGGCTTAGAGTTAAATCCTGATGAAATGATTTATTCATCAAATGCATTTGTATCGCATTATTATTCTCTTAAGAAGCAAGGACTTGAGCTTCCAAATACATATTTGGATTATCTGGCATTATTTAGTTCAGCCATAAAAATAGAAAAAGAGTATAAGGATTGGATAAGATCGATGATGTCTGATATACAATCGTTATTTACAAGAAAAGGTGCTGCTACATATATTGATATTCCAATGTATGATTTATCTGATTTAAAAGATATTGAAAATGAGTATGCTGTCTATTTGGCTGAAAATGGTATAGAGAAGTCAAAAAGCTTATTGACTAATGATGTGATAACAATTAAATTCACAAAGGAGCTATGTTCAAAGGGGGATCATTGGATGATTTTGACAAATGACAAGACTCTTGTAAATGTTTCTAAGGAATGTGCGAATGAGGCTTGGATAACTAGTCCATATTTATTTTTAGACATGGTTGAAATGACTAAACCTATGGATGAAAGAAAAGTATTGTCTTTAGTCCATTCCGTAGCTAAGTATAGTGAATCAACATTAGCGGTTGGAGCTAGAATTATAGATAAAATAGTTTTTTATGCATCTGATAAAATGCAAGATTGGCAATTTAAAAAGGAATTAGATATTTTTAAAGAAGAAATGATTAGAAATTTATCAATAGACGCTACGGCTGATATTGTAAAGGTGGATAAAATGACAGATGAATTCTTACTAAAACATAGTATATCTATGAAAGTTGAAGGTGAAACTGATGTTGAAATGGAAACTTTTGTAGAATAATAATAGTTTATTTAAATTATGAATTTGTTTGTCACATATGTTCCTCCAGTCGTATTTGATCGTCTCGGATAGTGCGGTTTGTTTGTGCAAATTTCATTGTGATTTGACTAATAGTTTGAAATTCAATATGCAAGCAATTCTTCAACGAGGAAGAGTATTGACGCTCTTCGGATAGGTTAAACAAGTAAATATCAGCGCGATAAACAATGAAAATTTGTTTGTCGCGCTGGTGTTTTATGGCCTCAAATGGTGCGGTTTGTTTGCGCAAATTTTATTAATGATAATATAATGTATTGATAATCAATAGGGATAGAATTATTTGGTGAGAAGGAATCTTGGCCTTGTTAAATGAGCTTCTTCAAATCTATGAATTTATCGAATCAGTCGTTAAAAAATGCTCGTCGTATTTCCCAGTCCGGAAGACTAATCCTATTATGAATGGGAATGCTCATTCCCGTTTTTGGAGGTTTTTGCAATATGCCGAAGGGGTTATTCCTGTCTCTTTTTTGAACATTTTGCTAAAGTGTTGCGAATACTCGAAGCCGAGCCCATAAGCCACTTGTGCAATGCCGGTACCGGCTGCGAGCGCATTTTTCGCACGCTGGATCACATGTCGGCGAATATAGTTGCCGGCCGTGTCACCGGTTGTCTTTTTGATCAGGTCTCCGAAATAATTGGGAGACATACACAGCTTGTCGGCACAATATTGGACAGAGGGCAGGCCGAGCGATGCTTGCCGATTCTGTTCGAAATAGTCTCGTAACAGGCTGTCGAATTTTATCAGTATATCCGTGTTCCCCAATTTTCGGGTTAGGAACTGCCGATTGTAGAAACGTCGGCAAAAATTCAATACCAATTCGATGTAATTCACGAGAATTGCGTTCTGTAGGGAGTCGTGCTTCCGTTCGATTTCCGCTTGAATTTGTTGCATGAGAGAAACGAGGACCATGTGTTCCTCTTCGGTCATGTGCAATGCTTCGTTGACTCTATAGTCGAAAAAGGAGTAATCGCTGATCGATTTTTCAAGCGGAGTGCCTTGCAGCAGGTCGGGGTGGAAGAGTAGGGCCCAGCCTGTCAGATTCACCCATTCTCCGTTATCTTTTTTGCCTCCGATCTGACCGGGTGCCACACAGATAACAGTCCCTTTTTTGTAATCGTATATACCGCGGCCGTATTCCAGATCGATATCGGCCTCATCATGAAAGAAAATACCGTAGATGCTGTAATTGTTCAAGCTGTGACGTATAGGCGACACCTCTGCGAAATTGATGACACAGATCAGCGGATGATGTACGACGGCACCCACGTAATGGCAGTAATCGCTCACGTTTTTTACTTTTTGTATCCTGTTCATAGGTTCCGCAATGTTCGCTTTCTTACAAAAGTACTCTTTTCTTCCCAACCGGCGAGGAAACAGCGATGAAAATCGGTAAAATGAATACAACTGTCCCGGTTATCGATACAACCTTCATGTCGGGAATCCATAACTTTGCAACAAGAAAAGCGCTTAGGAGAGATGCCCTACAGAGAGGATATTCCCGAAAAGATCTATCACGATGAGGTCGTTTGTTTTCTTGCAGATCGTTACCATACTACACCCCGAAAGGTATTGCATCGATTTTTCGAACAGGTCGGGCGAACGGCTGGAATGGAGCGTAAAGCATTTCGATTGGAAGAGAATGAACTGGCAATTTTGCGGGATATGACGGAGCGTAATCCCCTGTGATCGATTCGGGGGAGGCGGAGACTGTTTTGGGCCGGACTTGTCGGCCAGGTTCCGTTCTATGATTCGAATAAAATCAATAACTTTATTCAATAAATGGAGCGATTATGAAGAAATTTCTTTTATTTGTAGTATTCAGTATTTTTACATTTCATGTTATGGCACAGGAAAAAGTGGTACAGACGGCGGGTCGCGATCAATTGGGCCAGTTCGCTCCGAAATTTGCGGAACTCAACGATGATGTGCTCTTCGGAGAGGTGTGGAGTCGAACCGAAAAACTCGGGTTGCGCGATCGTAGCTTGGTGACGATTACGTCGCTTATCAGTCAGGGGATTACGGACAATTCGCTCGTATTCCATCTTCAGTCGGCCAAGAAAAACGGCATTACTCGGACGGAAATAGCGGAGATCATCACCCACATCGGTTTTTATGCCGGATGGCCGAAAGCTTGGGCGGCGTTCAATCTTGCAAAAGGCGTGTGGGTGGAGGATACGACTGCCGAAGATGCCAAAGCGGCATTTCAACGAGAGATGATATTCCCGATCGGAGAACCGAATACGGCATATGCCGAATACTTCGTCGGACAGAGTTATCTCGCGCCGATCTCATGCGAACAGGTGAATGTTGCCAATGTAACATTCGAACCTGGTTGTCGTAACAATTGGCATATTCACAAGGCGACGCGTGGCGGAGGACAGGTACTTATCGGCGTAGCCGGTCGCGGATGGTATCAGGAGGAGGGAAAACCGGCTGTGGAAATTCACCCCGGTACGGTTATCCATATTCCGGCTGGAGTGAAACATTGGCACGGGGCTGCTTCCGACAGTTGGTTCGCTCATCTCGCTTTCGAAATTTCCGGTGAAAACACCTCAAACGAGTGGTTCGAACCGGTATCGGATGAAGAGTATGAGAATCTTCGGAAATAAAAACGGATTTTGCCATGTATAAATTTTTATGGCTATGTTTGTTTCTCGTCGGTTCGGCGAGTACAACTTGTGCACAACAAAGACAGAATATGAATAATAAGCAATCGAATCACAAAATTCTCGTCGTTTATTTTTCGGCTACCGGTACGACCGCCCGTGTTGCAGAGAGATTGGCGGATATTACGAATGGAACGCTTTGTGCTATCCTCCCTGTCGACCCCTACACGAGTGCCGATCTCGATTGGCGCGATTCGCGATCGCGCAGTTCGGCCGAGATGAACGACTCTGCATCACGTCCGGCAATCGAGATCGAGAAGGAGAATATTGCCGACTACGATGTCGTTTTCATCGGCTATCCCATCTGGTGGGATCTTGCTCCGAGGGTTGTCAATACATTCGTCGAACGTTATGACTTGACAGGCAAGACGATTATTCCGTTTGCCACATCGGGAAGCAGCGGCATTGCCAATAGTGTTGCGATGCTGAAGAGAAGCTATCCCGCACTGAATTGGGAAGAGGGACGGTTGCTCAACCGCGCCGATGAAAGGACGGTGCGGAACTGGATCGACAAATTGGGTTTTTAGCTGATTAAAGTGTCTTCTTTCCGTCTTGTTTGTCGGCGGGGAGGATATGTTGCGGGGAGTATGGCCGATAGTTGTGGCGGTACTCCCCGTTTTTAAGGAGTGATTGGGGCTGTCGATGAGCTCTTGAACGGATGCGAACTCTTCCGAGGGGAATCCCCGGGAGGAGGGGAATGGTTCCCTTGAAACGAACCCGGCATAAAAGATGTGCACCCATTCGAAGGGGCAATTCTCGAATTAAACACTTTGATTTCTTACGATCCAAAAAATTGGATCGTGTTTTATTTCGGAAGATCTGCCGCAACTACTCTCCCGAAATAGCATGGATTTTGTATATATTATATCTTTTACTATAAAACCTCTCTTCGAATGAGTTGTCGTACAGATCGTACGATCATGCTTTTGTGAGTCTCCTGTTTCACGAGGGGAGGAAAGGGTGAGAATCATAACATGTAATGGAAAATGAAAATTGACGCTAAAGTTCAGGCAATATCCAAGTTGAAAGATTATTTCTTTTTAGTCCCCGATTATCAGAGAGAATATGTTTGGACCCCCGATGATGAGGTGGAACAATTCCTGATCGACATCGAGAATGAGTATATTCCGAAGGCAAACGAGCAACGCACTTACTTTTTGGGTTCTATCATCATTGTAAACAATGGCACCTGTTTCGATGTGGTGGATGGGCAGCAGCGGCTGACTACGATTATGCTGTCGTTGTGTGCTTTCCGGGATCTATTGAAAGAGAAGGTGTTGAATAGTGCCCAAAAGAACTATTTGCAGACCATAGAGAATCTGCTTTACAATTTCGATATTGAGTCTGGAGAGACCCGTGTGCGGTTGGAACTGCAATACGAGGAGAGTTATGATTATTTGACAACCTTGATCCAGGGGCAGTCGTATGATGGGACCCAGTCTCCTTCAATAAGTCGAATGCAGGATGCCTATATGAAGATTCGTCAGCATCTCCGGATGTATGACGATACCGATGTTCTGATAGATTTCATAAAATATTTTCTGACCCGAATAGAGTTGGTTGTAATAGAATCCCAGGATTTAAGCAGTGCCTTGAAGATTTTTGAGACAATCAATCAGCGGGGGGTGGGTTTGAATGCGATGGATTTGGTCAAGAATCTGTTGTTCTGTCATGCCAAAGAGTCGGATTTTGCCAAGATAAAAGATATCTGGAAGGAGATTATTCAACATCTCCAAGATTGTCATGAAGATCAAAATCCGCTTCGGTTCCTGCGATATTTTTTAGTTGCTCGATACTACAATGGCATTTTGCGGGAAGATGATATTTACAAATGGATCATATCCCCGAAAGGGAAGCAGGTTACGGGATATGAAACGCATCCTGTCGAATTCGCAAAAGAGATTAGTTGTATCTCTAAGCGTTATTCCGATCTTGTGAAAGCGACCGAATTACAGCAGGATGGCGGAGAGTATCCTCATGTGACGAATATCGGATTCATAAACAAGTATAAATCGAGGCAGCATCTGATATTGTTGTTGTCTTTGGGGAAGATGGCCGATACCCAGGCCATTGAGTATCTGGCCGAACAGATCGAGAGTTTTTTCTTTTACAGTGCTACATTGAGAATCCAGGCCAAGAACAATGAATCCCTGTTCGTGCAATGGGCCGAGAAATTCAGAGGCTTGACCGGGAAAGAAGCCATTTCATCGGTTGTTCGGAGCACAATGCTCCCTTATTTGTTAAATATCGTAGGGGAGTTTAAGGCTGAATTTCTCAAATTGAGCCATGGCGTTTATAATCCATTGTATCGGTTGCGTTACGTATTGGGGAAAATAGAGAATACGGTTTTGGAGAAAACCAATCTTCCGCGGTCGGGTCATGACCTGTATAATGGGTTGCAGATAGAGCATATTTTCCCCCAGACACCCAAGAATGGCATCATCCCCTCTGAATTTACTTCGGAAGAGGAATATTATTCTTATGTATATCGTTTGGGAAATGTCACCCTGTTAGAGGGTGTTGTAAATCAAGCGGTTAATAATTATAATGATTTGTCGGGCAAAGATTGGTTTTCAAACAAGCAGCAGGAATACGGCAAATCTGCCGTATGTTTGACTAAATTGTTGGACAACAAGTTTGCCATAGGCGTTAATACGGCCTTGAATCGGTTTAGAAACGATTATCGATATGATTTTGCGGAATGGAACAAGGCGGCTGTCGACAATCGGCAAAAGATATTGTTGAATCTTGTGTTTGATACCTGGAGGATTGATAATTCGAGGTTGGACCAGGTCAATCAGTCCGAATAATGACTCCGTCCGGAGGAGGTGTTGATCCCGGATCTGTTCAAGGAGGGGTTTCAGGCGATCGGGAGATGTTTATTTCCCTGCAATGTAGAAGAGGTCGAAACAGTTGTCGGCAACCGGAGCGATGCGATAATCATCCATCGAGATTGAAGAGGTCAACTCCGTGTTGTCGCGCAGCAGTTTGCGTCGGTTCAACCGATTCAGCAGGTCGTAGGGCAGACGCAGCATCCAGCGCGGAAGATGTTGTTCGAGGTTGAAAATATCGAACTGTGCGATCCGCTCGACACTTTTCCGATTTTTTTCGTAGTACTCCATAACCCGGTCGTTGCCGAAGACACCGAGAGTTTCGACTGACGGGAATACGTGTGAGAGTAGGTTTTGAAACTGATCCGGGTTGTATTCGCGGATGTGCCAGGGGTTCCGTGTGAGCGACATCTGGGCATTGGGGGTCGAGACGATGAATTGGCCTCCCGGTTTGAGGATGCGATAGACCTCGCGCACCAACTCTACATCCTTCTTGATGTGTTCGATCACCTGAAACGAGATAACGAAATCGAAACAGTTTGACGGGAGATCGATGGGGGGGACGAGAGCTTGCCGTACCTCTACATTGGGAAGCTCCGGCAGATCCCCTTTCGGTTCGCATTTGTCGAGGGTGAGGAAACATTCCGCATGCGGGGCAACGATTTCGATGCCGTATCCGGTTCCGGTTCCGATCTCCAGTACGTCGCCGTGTATGCGTTCGGCCGCTGCGTGATAGGCCAGCAGCGAACGCTGAAAAACGTAATTGTCCGATGCGTCACGTGAAACGCGCTCCGCCGTTGCGAATTTACTCATCTCGTTTTTTCAGTTTGATTCCTTGCGGGGTGATTTCGACCGAACCTTGTTTGAGCAGCATGCCCAGCGAACGTTTGAATCCTTTTTTGCTCATCTGTGTGCGGGCCGTGATTTCGGCCGGGGAACTGTTGTCGTTCAGAGGCAGGAAGCCGCTGTTATCCCGCAGCAGTGAGAGGAGCGTGAGCGACCCTTTCTCGACTTCGGCCATTCCCTGTTGCTGGAGGCTGATGTCGATGCGGTTGTCCTCGGTTATTTTGCGGACATATCCTTTCAACGCATCCCCGATGGCAACTGGTCGGAAGAGCTGATTCTTGTAGATCATGCCCCAGTGGCGATTGTTCACGACTACCCGGAAGCCGATGGGCGACTCCGATACCACCAGCAGATCGACCTCCTGGCGGGGTTTTACCGTGATGACATCGTTGTTGACGTAGTTTTTGAACTTCATGGTCGCTACGCAGCGTCCCGTGATGCCGTCCACGTAGAGGTAGACCGGGTAGCTGCGGCCGGCCAGCACGCCGCCCTGCTGGTTGCGGTTGGGCAGGAAGAGATCCTTGCCTGCAAGTCCCCAGTCGAGAAAAGCCCCGTGCAGGGTCTTGTCCACCACCTTCAGGAATCCGACCTGCCCCTCCTGCAATCGCGGGGTTTCGGTCGTGGCGACCAGACGGTCCTCCGAGTCGTGATAAACGAATACCTCCTTTGGATCCCCCTCCTTGTCGGTCAGGGAGACATAACGGTTCGGAAGGAGTACTTCGTTCCCCTCTTCGTCGGCCAGATAGAGCCCGTAGTCCGAGATGCGCTTTACGGTGAGCGTTTGCGTGCGTCCTGCTTGTAACATACGATTCGTGTGTGTTTGGGGTGGCGGGATGCGAGATATATCCCTTTCGCCGAGACAAAAATACATTTTATTTTACCGTCCTACAACTTTGCGGAGCGTGAGTTCACCAAAAGAGTTCGATTCTTGCTGTTGTCGCCAGTTGCCATACTTCGAAAAAATGGTTATTTTTGTTAGTGGACAAGCAGTGTATTTGTATGAGAGTGGCTTTGTGTCAGTTCAATATGGCGTGGGAGGATTGGCGCTCCAACCTCCGGCGCGCCGAGCAGTGGGTTGCCCGTGCGGATGCCGACCTGGTGATCCTGCCCGAAATGTTTGCTACGGGATTCGTAACCGACCCCGAACGGGTAGCCCAGCCGATGTCGGGTGAGATCGTGGGGGAGATGCAGCGCTGGGCACGGCGCTATGGCCGTGCGGTGGCCGGCAGCGTGATTATCGAGGAAGGAGGCCGCTTTTTCAACCGTTTCCTTTTTGTTTACCCTGCGGGTGAGATTGTACAGAGCGACAAACGCCATCTCTTTTCGATCGGTGGCGAGGGGAAGTCGTTTGTGGCGGGCGACCGACGGACAATCGTCGAATACGGCGGCCTGCGTTTCCTGCTGCTCGTCTGTTATGATCTTCGTTTCCCGGTTTGGAGCCGTTGCCGCAACGATTACGATGCGGTGATCTACGTTGCCTCCTGGCCCGAATCCCGACGAACGGTCTGGCGGACACTGCTGCGGGCGCGGGCAATCGAGAACGAGGCCTATGTGCTGGGGGTGAACCGTACGGGCAGCGATCCGACGGCACACTATTCGGGTGATTCGGCCGCTGTCGGATTCCGGGGTGAAACACTGACTGAGGCGGGAGCCGAGGAGACGCTCCTCACGGTTGATCTCGATCCGGAGGCCCTGCACGCGTTTCGGGAGAAGTTCCCCGCCTGGCGGGATGCCGACCGGTTCGAGCTGCACGTGTAATTCTTTTGTTGACTATTTAGTTGCAAGATTCACAATAAATTCCTAACTTTGAGTAAAGGTAGGAATTTACCGTGTTTGTCTTGAACTTCGTCGAGAGTATCTTCTCTTTTTCTAAAAATATTGTGCCATGAAAACAACGATCCGCTTATGTGGGGAGATCCTCCTTTGCAGTTATCTGCTTGTCGGTTGTTCGAAGTCGGACGATCTGATTATTCCAACCTTTCAAGAGGTAAATGTGTCGATGGAAGACAACATTGCAGATGAAACCGAAGGTTGTTATTACAACTATTTCGTAACACAGAACGACAGCGACCATACCGTGTGGGTCCAGTTGAGTAATGGATTTACAACGACGGTATTTAGCTATTATATCCGTCCGGGAGAACAGGTAACTCAATGGACTCTTAATGAATATTTACCTAATCATATCGTATTGGTCGAGGATTTAAGCGTGATGCGTTATCTCGATTTGTATTTCAATGCACCATCACCGGAGGAAATGGAAGTCGAACGACCATTGTTTCCGATCCCAACTGAAAGGCAGGATACTTGTGTCCACTATGTTTTTGAAACGCCGACAAGTTCAACATCCGCTTACATGGATGAATCACGATGGCAATACGAAAAGTTCAACGATCATCGGGTTCGCTGGACATACCGCATAACAAATGCGGATCATGGGGTCGCCGTACAGCAAACTCTTGAACGCTGGGCGGATAAGACTCATGACGAAGAGTAAGCCCGGAACGACCGATTTTTGCAATATGAAGAGGCCCGGAACGCACGGTTCCGGGCCTCTTTCGTAGTTGAGATTGTCTTTACAGGTCCGACTGGTCCCAGTTGAGGATACGGCAGAAGTCGTACTCTTCGGGGTTGGCCAGATAGGCGCGGGCAGCCTCGTAGTCATTCGGGGTGATTGCCAGCAGAATGTTCTCCACAACGGCCTTGAACCGGTCGGAGGTGATATCCACCACGCGGGGCGGAATCTTGCCGGTGGCCGGATCCTGCAGGTCTTTCAGGTAGAGCGGTGCGACATTGCCGCAGTTGTCCACATAGACCATGCAACCCGTTTTCCCATCCCGGAACAGCTTGTAAACGGCGATTCCCAGTTCCGAACAGTAGGTCAGGTCGAATGCGACGGGCGTCTGGCAGCGTATCTCGTATCCCAACTCCACGGGGCGGGTCTGTACGGGGAGGTTCAACTCCTCGAGCTTCCGGTCGAGCAACTCGTTGAAGACACACGCTTTCGAAACCTTGCCCAATTCGGGATGGCCGTGGGCATCGTAGGTGAAGTGAATGCCGCTTTTGGCGATCTCCTCCTCGTCGAGCTCGTGGAAGACACCCTCGGAGATGATCGCTGCGCCGTAATCCATTCCCATGATACGCCGCTTGACGATCGAGGAGACGATCAGACTGATGATCTTGTCGATGGTGATGCGTGTCTTGTTGAACATCTCCGGGATGACGATCATCGGGTAGTGGCACGCCTCACCGATACCGAAGGCCAGGTGGCCGGCGCTGCGTCCCATGGCCGACATGACGAACCAGTTGCCGCTGGTGCGGGCATCGACGTAGATCGCACGTCCGATCACCGCCCCCTTGTCCTTGGCCGATTCGTAGCCGAAGGTCGGTGTTCCGTCGGGCAGGGGCAGGTCGTTATCGATGGTTTTCGGTACGTGGATGTTGGCGATCGGATACTCTTTGGCGGCCAGGAACCGCGATACGCGGTTGGCAGTCGAGGCCGTATCGTCACCGCCGACGGTAACCAGTAGCTTGATGTTGTTTTCTCGGAAAAAATCCAGGTTAAAGTTTTTCTCGAAATCCTCATCCGAGGGTTTGAATCGGCTCATGCGCAGGAACGACCCGGCCCGGTTGAAGATACCGTCGGCCAACAGGAATGTGATATTTTCCGTCGATTGGGTCTTGCTGAATATTCCTTTGAATCCTTGGTGCAGTCCGATTACGCCATATCCCTTTTGCAGGAAGGTCTTGGCAACGCTGGCCACAACGGTGTTCATGCCCGGTGCCGGGCCTCCTCCGGCCAGAATGGCGATGTTCCCTTTTTTGTTTTCCATAATTATTTGCGTTGTATCTTTTACGAAATTTTGTTTGACTTCTGAAAGAACGAAGGTCTCCGATGTCGGAGACCTTCGTCTGTCGACAAAGCCCGGTTCGTTTATCCGATTGCTTTGACGTTTATCGCTTGTTCTCCTTTGGCTCCGTTTTCGAGCTCGAACGAAACTTTTTCCCCTTCGTTCAATGTTTTAAACGAATTGGAGATGATTCCCGTATAGTGGACGAAAATATCTTTCCCGTCCTCATTGGTAATGAATCCGTAGCCCTTCTTGTTGTCGAACCATTTGACCCGGCCTGTCATATAAATCTTTGTTTGGTTGTGGAATATGCGGACAAAGGAACACAAAAAGTATTGATCCCCAAAATATTTTTACGGTTATTTTGACCGTAAATTTCGATTGCCGGATAATTTTTGTATATTTGCACTAGACGCTTGATATGGGATGCGGTCCGGTAGCATCAAAGCGAACTTTGCTTTTGCACTCGCCTCCACGTATAATATTTGTAACGGGATGTTTTTCCCTCAAAAGGAAAATTTATGGATAAGAAGATCAAATGGGCGATGCTCGCCATGTTGGGTTTTGCGACGGCTTGCTCGACGGTAAAGAATACGGGCAAGAGTGCCGAGAAGGAGAACGAACCCGATTCGACCCGGATCGAGGAACCGCGGATTGTCGTCATGTACGGTGTCCGGCCTCCGGTACCTGTTTCGGAGGTGGAGAATCGCACCGATGCTGAAAAAGAGGCCGACAACTCGAATCCGCAACCTGGTGGCGAGACTGCCGAGATTCAAGCTGAGGAGTAGCCGATGACCGGACGCAAACTTGGATTGCGCAAGCGCATCGGGCTCAACCTCTTCTCCGACCTGTATCGGGAACAAACGGAGAAACACACGCTGCGTACGCTCTTTTGGGAGTGTACGTTGCGTTGTAATTTGGCCTGCCGCCATTGCGGCAGCGACTGCCGGGTCGATCCCGGGGTTCCGGATATGCCCCTTGCGGACTTTCTGAAGGTACTCGACGAGGAGGTGACACCCCATACCCGCCCCGGCCAGGTCTTGATAATCTTTTCGGGCGGAGAGGTGCTTGTGCGCAGCGATCTGGAGGAGGCGGGCCGCGAGGTTACCCGCCGGGGATACCCGTGGGGAATGGTGACCAACGGCCTTGCACTCGATTCGGCTCGACTCAAAAGCCTTGTCGATGCCGGTCTTCGTTCCGTCTCGATCAGTTTTGACGGCTTCGAGGATTCGCATAACTATATCCGCCGCAACCCCCGCAGTTTCGAAAAGGCACTTGATGCCCTCCGTGTGATTGTCCGTACGCCGGGATTGGCCTATGACGTGATTACCTGTGTCACCTCGCCGATGGTCTATCGCCTCGAAGAGTTCAAGGAGCTTTTGATCGCCGAGGGTGTCCGCCATTGGCGCATCTTCTCGATTTTCCCGGCTGGCCGTGCCAAGGAGGATCAGACGCTGACCTTGACCGACGGCCAGTTCCGCGAGGTGCTGGAGTTCATCCGCCGCACGCGCAAGGAGGGACGTATCGAGGTCAGCTACGCCTGCGAAGGATTTCTGGGAGGTTACGAAGGAGAGGTGCGCGACCATTTCTATCAGTGTGCTGCCGGCATTTCGGTCGCCTCGATCCGGGTGGATGGCTCCATTTCGGGCTGTACGTCGATCCGGGCCAACTTCCATCAGGGCAATATCTATCGGGATCGCTTTTGGGATGTTTGGCAGAACCGCTTCGAAAAGTTCCGCCATCGGGAGTGGACGCGCCATGACGAGTGTGCCGACTGCAAGGTGTGGCGCTACTGCCAGGGTGGGGGAATGCATTTGCGCGACGACGATGGACGGCTGATGTACTGCCATTATCACCGCCTGAAATAACCGCTTGCGATATTGTTTTAACAGTCTGCTCCGTTTAGGATGCAGGCTGTTTTATTTTGTATGTTTCCAGAACCTGTCTAAACAGATATACGGCCTCTGTGTCGGTCAAATCCAACGTCGAAAGTTTCTCATCTCCGCCAGGCGCGCAGACCTCCGTGCCGCGCTGCATGGCCTGTGCAAGATCGTTTTCTACCGGGAGAATTTCCCAATACCCGGAGGTGGAGAATAACAGGTGATAGGGACATTTCTGGTCCTGTAGTTGAATTCGGAAACAGGACAACTCCTTGTTGGTGGGAATCGTCGTATTTGGGTCGGATACCTCGCACTCGTGGGTGGTGTCGTATATCGAGAGTTGCATATTTGTATCCGTAGAAATTCCCTCTTTTTGCAGGTATATCCTCATTGCTTCCGCAATACTGGGCGTATTGGTTTGCGGGCTAACCGAGGTCTCTTTTTCTCTTACATAGTGGACTATGGTAAATTCCCCATTCTTGTCTATTTTCCCCACCAATTCATTCATTCTCCTCAACGCTTCCAGCAGAAAAACGACCTCATCGAATAACATGCCGGTCTCTTGTTTGTCAAGTTTTAATTCGGGAATTACAGCTAATGCCTTTTGGATGGTCTGAGAGGGAGTATATTCATATCTTAAGAAAGGAATGGATTGCATCTTTCCATCTTTAATGCAAAAAAGTTGACCGGGAGAGTGACTTTCCAGAGGTCCATAGATGTCAAGGTGCAGTTTCCCGTCATTAGGATAGAGCTGCATGATTTCCGATGGTTTTACCATCCCATATGTGGATGAATAACAAACAGTGTCCAGCTGAGGACTATTTCTCAGAGGTGTCGAAACAAGATTACCACATAAGGGCAATAACGCGATTAAAAAAGATACCATACACTATTATTTTTAATTACCAAATGTCGTTCTCAGCAGAATTCGATGTAAGAACTCACCTATGTGGCTGAATAACAATAAACAGCCATGTCTTGTGAATTTTTCTTTTCCGGAGATGACGGCTCTTGTGCAGGGAACAGTGTTGAGAGAGCCAGCAGGGTAGTGAGTAGCATATCTTTCAGGGTTAAAGTTGTTAAACTCTCTTAAAGATAGTAATAAAATTGGGAAGAGAAGATGTTTATAACGATTTAATGGGATAGAAAACAGAAAAGCCTGCATTGTGTCGTTTGATAACACCTTGCAGGCTTTTTGTTTGTCGGGGAGACTGGATTCGAACCAGCGACCTCCAACTCCCGAAGCTGGCGCGCTAACCGGACTGCGCTACACCCCGAACAATATTTTTATCGAACCGAACTTCCTTTTATTTGTCGAGCCTTCACGAAGGAACTCTTTTCGGAGGGCTTCTTCGTCGGGGTACCAGGATTCGAACCTGGGACCCCCTGCTCCCAAAGCAGGTGCGCTAACCGGGCTGCGCTACACCCCGTATCCAATCCCGGATTCGCCTTTCGGGGCGATTTTCCGCCGATTGAGGAAATCGGTGCGATTTCGGATTGCAAATATAAGTCCTTTTTTGTTTTTCACAAACTTTTTCGCTTAAAATCTTCAAAAAAGATCTTTTTGCGACTCATCTGTACTCCGAATCTCACGCTTTCGATGGCCATCCCGTCATATCGGATTCCGGACTTTTTTGTCGGGAAAAGTCTTGACCGTTCTATTCGTGAAGGACCTCTCTGAACAAGTGGCTAAAATCCTCGCGGGGACCGGCCAGATAGACGTTGAATCCCAGTTCGCTCGCTGCGGCGAGGTTGCTCTCACTGTCGTCGATGAAGAGGGTCTCTTCGGGACGCATCCCGCCCTCATCGATCATCCGTCGGTAGATCTCCGGCGAGGGTTTCAGCAGGTGCATCTCGTAGGAGAGGAATACCTTTTCGAAATAGTCCTCCAGCGTCAACCCGTCCTGTGTGAAGAGTACCTCCCGAATATAGGGGAAAACTACGTCATTGATATTCGAAAGGGCAAAGGTGCGGAATCCCTTTTCGCGCAGGGCCCGTACCAGGCGCAGTTTATAGACGGGGATTCCCTCGATAAAGGAGAGAAAGGCCCCGCGAATCGCCTCGTCCGGGACATCGGTTCCGATACTTCGGCGTACCTGATCGAAGAACTCTTCGTTCGACACCTCACCCACCTCGATTCCCCGAAGCATCCCCTTGGGGTGGTACGAGTCGATCAGCGAGTCGATTTCGGAGAATCCGATCTTGTGAAACTCCCGGATGCAACGCTCCTTGTCAAGGTCGATCATGACGCCTCCCAGGTCGAATACGATATTTTTAATATCTTCCAGCATAATTTTATCGTTGTAATTTCATGGTGTACTTGCGGGCGATGCGTAATATGCACATCGGCATCATGCGGCAAATGGGGATGAAGAGCCGGTTCCACCAGCCCGGGACACAGCAACGTTTCCCGCGCCACATGGCTCTCAAAGCTCTTCGGGCACAACTGTCGGGCGAGAGGAGTACGCCGAGCCGCATCCCGATCCGCTGCCACCGGAGGGGCAGCCCGTAGAGGTCGGTGGCCACACCGGCCGGACATACCGCCGTGACGCGGATCCCCTCCTCGCGCACCTCTTTGGCGAAGGCGACCGAAAAGCTCTTCAGGTAGGCCTTGCTTGCGCTGTATACGGTCAGGCCGGGCCAGGGCATCCATTGCGAATAGGAGGACATGTTGAGGATGTACCCTCCGGTCCCCCGGCGCGCCATTTCGGCGCCGAAGAGCCGGCAAGTCAACGTCGTTGTCACGGAGTGCAGGTAGAGGATCTTCTCGATCCGGTCGACGGGCGTGCGCAGCGTGTCGAGAAACGAGAAGGTGCCGGCATTGTTGATCAGTACGTCCA
Source organism: Candidatus Alistipes avicola (assembly GCA_019118565.1). Taxonomy (GTDB): domain Bacteria; phylum Bacteroidota; class Bacteroidia; order Bacteroidales; family Rikenellaceae; genus Alistipes; species Alistipes avicola. The sequence goes on from DWYR01000002.1 coordinate 17,266, forward strand.
CGTGCATGCCGAGTACCCGTACCCGCGTAAAGAGCTCCTGAGCGGCCTCCGGCCGGGCAAGATCCAGCGGGATGGTCTCGATGCGCAGGTCGTACCGCTCCCTGAGTTGCCGGGCCATGATCTCCAGCTTTTCGGCATTCAGCCCCGACAGGATGAGCTGGTACCCCAGTTCGGCCAGTCGCCGGGTCAGACATTGCCCGATACCTCCGGCTGCACCGGTGATCAGGGCTGTCCGGCTTCCTTTTTCTATATTTCGATTGTGTCCCATTACGGCAGTTTGGCAAGTTCTTCCCGAATCTTTTTCGGCAGGTCGGGGCAGTGTTTGCAACACTTCATATCGACCGAATACATCCGGGCAATACAGTAGTTCCGGTGGTCGCATTCGCTGCGGAAGGTTTCGTCACCCTCTTTCAGCTTGTTGACGAAGGCTGGGTCGTTGACCAGCGCGCGGGCCATCTGCACCAGTTCGAATCCGCTGTCGAGCGCCCGTTCGATCCCTTCGCGGCTGACCAGTCCGCCGACATAGATGAGCGGCAGTTTGAGTTCCTTGCGGAACTTCTTGGCATCCTCCAGGAAATAGCACTCCGAGAAGGGGAACTGCCGGATCATGAACGGCCCGCCGTAACGGATCAGCGGCCGGAGCCACCAGGGCGAGTAGTAACTCATCGTGTAGAGCGGAATCAGACCGCGCATGACGGCCATCGGAGCCTTGCTGACGAATCCGCCCGAAAGGACGATGCCGTTTACCTTCCAGCGTTCGATCTCCTTGGCGATTTCGAGGCTTTCGGGAATCTGAATGCCGCTCTTGAAGCCGTCGTACATGTTGTGTTTGACCAGCACGGCCGTGCCGGTAGCTGAAGCCGCATTCATCACCTCTTCCAGACACATCCGCATGAAACGCATCCGGTTGTCGAGCGATCCGCCGTACTCATCGTGGCGGTGGTTGGTGTAGGGCGAGAGGAACTGCGAGATCAGGTAGCCGTGTCCGGCGTGTACTTCAACACAGTCGAATCCGGCTGCATGAGCCGTATGTACGGCCTTGCCGAAATCTTTGGCTACTTGCAGAATCTCATCCCGACGCATCTTGCGCACCGGGGTATAGGCGTAGATGTTGATACCGTTCGAGGCACCGATCGGAATCTGACCGGCGGTCGAGTAGTGGGTCATGTTGCCGCAGTGTCCGATCTGAATCGAGGCGGCCGCCCCTTCGGCGTGAATCGCATCGGTGATGTCGCGCAGTTGGGGAACGATCTCCGGACGGAGCCAGAGCTGTTTTTTGAACGAGAGACCGCTGCGGCATACGGCGGCATAGGCCAGTGTGGTCATGCCGACACCGCCGCGGGCGACGCTTACGTGGTAATCCTTGAGTTGTTGGGTAGGATTGAAGTCCTTGCCCATCGATTCGAATGCCGCCGAACGGATCGTGCGGTTTCGAAGCGTGACATTCCCCAGTTTATAGGGGGTAAACAGAATGGAATCTTTCAGATTGCTCATGGCTGTCGGAGGTTATTTTATTTGCGAATTTTCAATAGATAAAGGGAATGATCCGTTTGCGGTGCAGCGAGGTGAACTCCTGGCCGAACTCTTTCTGGTATCGTTTGTAGAGCGAGTTGGCACGGGGAGCCAGGTTGGCGAAGGTCCACCATGCAAATACGGCTCCGGCCCAGGACCAGGAGGCGATGGCGAATCCGACCCACTCGGTCAGCTCTCCGAAATAGTTGGCCGAAGAGACGTAGCGGAACATTCCTCCGCGCGGGATGTAGTGACGCGTGTCGCCCGGTTTGCGCAGATGGCGGATAATGTAATCCGAGTGCAGGTTGATTACCATGCCGGCAATAAAGATTGCGGCACCGATATAGAAATAGGGTTTTGCGAACCAATCGGCATAATAGTCTTCCGGAGAGATGTAGAAGATCCAACCTCCCTGCATCAGGGCGTTGAGCGTATTGAATACCATTCCCATCAGGACGATTCCGGCCGGCATTTTCGAGTTTCCCCGCATCAGCAGCGGAAAGATAAAGGAGCGTTGCAGGTAGTGGCTCTGGAAGAGGATGAACAGGGCGAGCGGAGCGGCTTGCCATGTGCGGTCGGAGAGGAGCCAGAGAATGGTCATGGCGATGAAGACCGGACTCTCCATCAGAATCCAGCCGATCTTGTTCGGGATCGGGAATCCGTATTTCCGGTTGAATAGATAGCCGTATCCCGCCTCGAAGAAGTGCAGGGCGATAAAGACGACGAGGGCCAATGCGGCCATGATGATCAGAAAAATGTTGAATGTTTCAGTCATAAGAATGCTGTTTCTCTGCCGGATAACGGTCGGATTTTTTACAATGAATACAAAATTAGGTAAAAAACTCGAGATTTACCGGTACCGTTTTATGAATTTCAGTTTTTGTCGCGACTGTGATTTTTTTCAAGATTGTGCGTTGGAAGTTTCGTTGCAGGGAGATATCTTTGTTGATGCATCCTTATTTAACAGGGTGGCTGAAAAAGTTTTTGCGAAATGAAAAAGATTGTTGCTTTTACCGGGGCGGGGGTGAGTGCCGACAGCGGGTTGGCTACCTTCCGGGATTCCGACGGACTGTGGGCCAACTATCGGATCGAAGATGTCTGTACGCCGGAGGCTCTTCAGCACAACCGGGCTCAGGTAATCGAATTTTACAATATGCGTCGCCGGGAGATGCTGGAGAAGGAACCGAATGCCGGTCACCGTGCAATTGCCGAACTCGAACGTTGGTTCGATGTTGAGGTCGTTACGCAGAATGTCGACAACCTGCATGAGCGGGCCGGGTCTTCGCACGTGACACACCTGCACGGCGAATTGACCAAACTGCGTTCATCGCGGAATCCCGATTTGATCGTACCGATCGAAGGGTGGGAACAGAAGCTCGACGCGACGGCTCCGGATGGTTCGCTCCTGCGCCCGCATATCGTCTTTTTCGGCGAATCGGTGCCGATGTTCGATCAGGCGACACGTATCGTGGAGACGGCCGATATTCTGATTGTGGTCGGAACGTCATTGGCCGTCTATCCGGCCGCTTCGCTGGTTCACTATGTGCGTCCGAATGTCCCGATCTATCTGGTGGACCCCGGAAATCCCGATACCGCCCTGATCCGGAATCCGCTGACCCATATCCGGGCCCGGGCGGCCGAGGGTATGCCGGAGTTGGCCGAACGGTTGAAGAAAGAGGTTTTGTAGCCGGATTCTTCAGGCTGACTGCTATTCGATAAAGAGCAGGGAAAAAAACGGAGCGATATTCGCTCCGTTTTCTCTTTTGTTTTGAAGGAGGATGTAAAAAACAAATGAATCGGATCAAAGAATCACTGTGACTATTGGCTCGTACTCGTTTTTTTATTAATTTCAAAATCGAAATTTTGTAAAAAATAATACTATGAAGAAATTATCTGCAATGAGAAGGATGTTTGGCTTGATGTTTTCGGCCCTTGCGTCTGTTGTTATTTTTACGGGATGCGAGAAAGATGCCCCGGAGCCTTCAGGGGATAGGAACCCGGCCCTGAAGTTGAAGTTGATAGAGACGCAGGATAATTCCGTATCGTTTTCGATTGAGTTTGATGATGCGGACCGGTTGGCATACTTGATCTCGGACGAAGCGATTGCGGATGCCTCTGCGATATTTGCCAACGGAGAGGTGATCGCCTCTTTGGAAGGGACGAGTGTCGATCGGATCATCTCTCGTTTGGATGCGAATCGGTCGTACACGCTTTATGCGGCAGCCTCGGCCGTGAACGATGTGGAGCAGACCGTATATAGTGCCGTTGAGAGTTTGACTTTCCAGACCAAGGAGTTGCGTGATATTATCACTGTAACCGATATGACGAACCACTCCTACAAATTTGTTATTGACGTGGAAGATGGTGTCTCCTATAAGTATACACACCTTCCCAAGATTTTCCTGGAGCAGCTTTATGAGGTTTCGGATGATGTTACGGAAGAGGAGAAGGAGCGTGGCCGTATGTGGTATTTGTCGCATTACGGTATCAAGGCGAGTGGCCGTCAGGAGATTTCGGTTGTCGATAACGAGAGCTATATTGATTATGACGGTAGTGAATACGTGTACGAGATCTATGCCAATACCGAGTATGTGATCATGGTTGTCTTCTACGACGATTCGGGTGAGGTCTTTACCGAGCCGGTTTATATGGAGGAGATCAAACTTCCCGAGACCGGAGAGTCGACCGCACAGATTGCATGCAGTGTGGTAGGCGAGTCTACGGCAACGGAGGTTTGGACGCTGTGCGAACCGGATGAAAATATCCTTTATTACAAGCAGCTTGTGATGCTCAAGGAGAAGTATGACGAGTATATCAGCACGAATGGCCTGGATGCGATGAAGTACATGCTTGGTAATGATGACCGGAGTACACGTTGTGTCGGTCGGTCGGAGGACCATTGGACGGGGCTTACTCCCGATACGGAGTACATCATGTGTATTTTGGGTATCGACAAGGATCACAACCAGCTTTGGATCGACGACTTTACCTTCAGAACGGTACTGCCTGAAGAGGAGGGTTCGATCGAGATGACCGGAGCCGTCGGTGATCCGGCCGGTTATGGCGACAATTGGAACAGTGTTAACTTTACGATCAAGTCCAAAGAGATCGTTACGCCGAGTTGGTACTATTTCGGTCAGACATCCGTTGTGGAGCGGCTTCTGGCGCGTAGCATGACCTATCAGGAGATTGCCGAGCAGAACGGTGTGCCCATTATTCCGATCTTTGTCAATCAGATTAACAGCGAAGCCGGTTGGAAGGTTTCGAAAACAGAGGTTCGTCCGAACGTATCCTATACGATGTTCGTAGCGCTTACCCATGCCAATGGCGATGTTCTTGTCAAACGGGTTGATGTTACGACCGAGAGCATTCCGCAGCCGACCCGTTCCGAGTCGCCGCTCTTTACCGAGCTTTTGGGAGAGTGGAGTGCAACCTGTACGGCCGATGTGGCAGGAGAAGAGGTGCAGTTGACTTTCGATGTGTCGATTACCGATGGCGGAGAGTTCGTCGATCAGTGTCGTCCGTACAACCGTTTGATGTGCCTCGGTTTTGCCGGAATCGAGTACCGCTCGCCGGAGGATCTGCGAAACGATACGACCGATGACTCCTATTGGCAGGATGTTCCCGAGGATATATTCTATGACTTCGGTCCGAAGTGGTTTCTTGAGATTGATCCGGAGGGTAACGTGACGCTACCAACGGATAATACGGTACCGTACCTGATGAATTACGACATCAACGCAATATTTGCGAAGTTCGCCGTGTTCGGAGCTTACTTGACGAGCAAGCCCTGCCCGGTGGAGGTTTCCGACGATCGCAATACGATTACGGTTAAACCCTACTTCGATGAGTATATGCAGCAGAATTTCTACCTCTGTATGGCCGAAGACGTAACGGCGACAGTCGTTCTTAAGAGCGATATGGTTCTCACGAGAAAGTAATCCATATCGGTTGATATGAGTCCCCGAAGTAGCCGCTTCGGGGACTTTTTTGAATAGAGTTGTTTCTTCTGTAAGAAATGCTTATCTTGTTGTAAGAAAGCGTTTGGCTCTGGAAGGAATAATGCCATGTTCTGAGAGGCATATACGATAGATCTGGATTTATAGAGGTCAAAGAATAGTTTGTATAAATAAGTATAATCAGAGGAGAGTCTCCTGTCGTCCAGTATTTGGGAAGACGGGAGTCGGAACGTTGACAGGACGCGGTGAGTATGAAACGATTGTTGCTGATTTTTATGTTTTTATTTTCGATTCAGGGAGTATTCTCTCAGGATCAGTTGAGTGAGATGATTAACATTTCATTGGAGAAATTTGTCGAGATTGACATACAACAGCGGGAACGATATAGAGCCGAGTATTTTCCGGAAAAGGAGAAAATAACTTCGATTTCGAACTATTATCTGCTGACGGATTACTATCCTAATGGATTTGAGTTCTCACAGAAGATCAAGGATATGGGATTCCGCTTGACCAGTGAGCGAGATTATAATAAGAGATGGTTCCGTAAACCTCAGGTAGTTGTAGAGATGGGATATACTTTGTATGGGAACATTTTGAGAATATGGTTTAGCAAAGAGAGTATCTCTCGTAAAATCAAATATCTTGGAGCAAGTTGGGCTTATTTTGTATGGCAGTACGACTGCAAAACCGACGGATGGGATTTGATTTATGTAAGATATGTATAATAAGGAAGGAGAACTCGATGAATAAGTTTTTGGTTGCCGTCATGGCATTGTTTTTTTTGTGAGTTGTCTTTCGGACAGGTTTCATTCCGTATCGATACGCTGGAACTCTCACATACGGACGAGCGGATTGTTACCAATCGCGGGTCTTTAATCTTGGAGGCGGTTGATTCGCTTCATCCCCGCATGAAGATCGTTGCGACGGTTACGAACCACACGCATGATACGATTTCGATATATTTTCCCGGTGATTCTTCGCATTATTTCTCGCGTTTCTTCTTTGGTATGAGAGCAGAGTACCGTGGTTGTGAAGATTATCAATTCGTTGCGTGGAAGAATCCGAAAGAGTATCGAGGAGAGGTCTTGCCCGGATGTGGCTACTACTATCGTGTGTATGGATTATGGTTGGTGCCGGAAGAATCCGCAGAGATGGAGCTTGGGGCTTTCATGCCAACGAACGATCCCGGTCAGGATGTAGAATCAAGTTATATGAAGAGTTGGGAAGGGACTGTATATTGGCCGGATGGGGTGACGGATGAAGATGCACAAGAGTGGTTCGAATCGATCATTCCGACGATGCGAGTCACGATTTGGTATGGTACCAGTAGACCCTTTGCACTTATGCCTTATTCGAGTGTGGAATCAGATCCGATAGATCCTGAGAAGACGGTTATTATCAGTCGCCTATGATAATGCGTATTTCATCGGGACCGACAATTTTGTCGGTCCCGATTGTTTTTGTGTATTGCTGCTTTTTTGTATCTTGTTATGCCGTTTGGCTCAGTATTCTTGTTGCATTATTGATAGTTGTCCATGAAAAGAGTTGTAATCTTATTTTTGTCTGTCTTATTTGCTCTTCCCCTAATGGCTCAAAATGAGGAAGATGAATCCCATTATAGGGAACTGGTGCTTAAGTGGCGAGAGTTTTATGAGGGGGAGGCCAAAGACTATGGCCCAGAAAATTAAAGGTGGAGATCTATTCCCGGGATGAGGAGGATGAAATTCCCTCCTGGATTATGGCGAGTCGGGAAAAAGCAGATCGGGTTCTTTCTCTCTTTGACTCGATTCCGGGGAAAAGGCTGCTGTATTCGGTTCGGGATTGTTATTACTATATCTATATTCAGCGCGATAGTACGGATATTCAGCATTATTACGTTGCTTTTAATAACAGTCCTTTAGAGCCGGTCGGTGATACGGTGGTCATTCGGAAGAGGATTCCTCAGCCTGCTGTTGATATGGAGATAGCTCGCTTGGAGTCGAAATCGCGACTTTCCCGATCCGAACGAAAGAAATTAATCAAATGGAAAGAGATCCGCAGCTCTTTGGATGATGCATTCAATCCGGATATATACTGGAGTGGGCTTGTGACAAGAATTATAGATAGTCGTCATTCTATAGCTGATAGAATTCCTCTCTATTACGTTATGAAAGACGAAACTGGTGCCCGTTATGGAGAGTTTCGATTAGAAGATCTTCTGGATCCCTTATTGTTGAATAATCCATTGTTTACATACTTATATTGGCATTGGCTTTCATGGCCTTATTAAAAGTTACCGTTTATAAAAGGACAGCCGTCGGACTATTCCTCTTCTAATAATAGATATAACAATTCCTGATGGCTTGCTATCCTTGTGTCTACCTAAAATAATTTGGAAGACTACCGCTTGTAAAGAGATTTTCTTTTCTGTGAAAGAATAACCCCGGATGATTCAACATCCGGGGTTTGTCCATTGAAAGGGTCGTACCTTTTTTACTGCTTGTTGTTAAAGTAGAGATCCAACAGCTCGTGGGCTGCGACGAACGAGCTGATCTTGTCTGCGAGCACCTTCTGCTCCATCTCTTCGATGCGTCCTTCGATGAGCGGATTCTGGTAGAAACTGTTTTTCAGCGCCTCGTTGATCGTCTCATACATCCAGTATTTGTTCTGTCGGTTGCGGTTGTGGGCAAAATAGCCGTTTGTCTGTACGAAATCGAGGAAATCCTCGACCCCTTTCCATACCTCTTCCAAACCGGTTCTGTTGACCGACGAACAGGTGTATACTTTCGGTCTCCACTGCGATTCGGGAACCGGGAAGAGGCGCAATGCACCTTGATACTGGGTCTTGGCCAGTTCGGCCTTGTGTACGTTCTCACCGTCGGCCTTGGTGATGACCATCATGTCGGCCATCTCCATGATCCCTCGCTTGATTCCCTGCAACTCGTCTCCCGCTCCGGAGATCTGCAGCATCATGAAGAGATCGACCATCGAGTGAACCGCCGTTTCGGACTGACCGACGCCGACCGTCTCGATGAAGATCACGTCGAACCCGGCGGCCTCGCAGAGAATGATCGTCTCGCGGGTCTTGCGGGCAACGCCGCCCAGCGATCCGGCCGAAGGGGAGGGGCGGATGAAGACATCCCGGTTTGTCGTCAGGCTCTCCATGCGGGTCTTGTCACCGAGGATCGAACCGCCGCTGCGCTCCGAACTGGGGTCGATGGCCAGTACGGCCAGTTTGTGCCGGAGCGAGGTTACCATGTTGCCGATCGCCTCGATGAAGGTCGATTTGCCGGCACCGGGGACGCCCGTGATGCCGATGCGCACCGACTTGCCGGCGTGGGGCAGACAGCGTTCGATGATCTCCTGTGCCTGGGCGTAGTGGTCGGGATTGCTGCTCTCGATCAGGGTGATGGCGCGGGAGAGGACGGTAATATCGCCCTTCAGGATGCCGTTGACGTACTCTTCGGTCGAGAGGACCCGTTTTTTCCGGCGCACGAAATGGGGGTTTACGATCGGTTGGTCTTCCACGCCCTGCGTTACATTGAGGGCGCTTTCGTGGTGAGCGTCGATGTACTCCTTTTCGTAGTGATTTATTTTGGTGTACGACATGATTCTCTGTTGGTCTATTGAATTATTTGAATGATTAGTTTGTTGGTCAATGTTTGCGGATTCCCCATCCATTGCACCCGGTTTTTCGCATCGGTGATGACTCCGAACGGAACGAATTGTACTCCGAAATTGGCGAAAATCTTTTTTTCGTGATCGAATGCGACACCGAACCTTTCCGAGAGATAGGATGTCAAGAGCGGCGCGATTTTGTCGGCCTCTTCTTGGGTGATGACAATAATTTTGAATTTATGCTCGACTCCTTTGGATACTTTTTGCACGTTGTCTATCGAGGCGAAACAGCCTCGATTGGAGGAGTGGAAAAAGATGAGCAGCGAATAGTCGGATGCAGCGGGGGCCTTATCGGCGAGCCAGAGGACATTTTTGAGTTCGGGCGCTTTTTCCCCGATGACGATGTTCTGGGCCAGGATCGTCCCCGAAAACGCACAAGCCAGGAGGGCTAGGAGGAATAAAAAAGCTCGTTTCATAGCTGTCAATTTTCAGCGAAGATAAGAAAAATATTTGAAAGGCGAGCGTTCTCTGGGAAAAGCCCTCTTTCTGGCGCGATCCGCCACCGTGACAGCGGGCTCGATGTGATCGTAAAGGGGCATGTGAGACGTTTGGCGATATTGTCTTCCGAATAAAATCCCGGCATTTCGGCAATGAGACCCAAGGAGTGGGGGATTCCTCGTTGCGTTAAAAATCTTTTGTTCTTTTCGTTGGGTTATTCAGATATTTCCGTTATTTTTGTATGATTTTTTGAGGGCATCGAATTTCAAAATCAAAACATATTTCATCAATTTTAAAATTTAACGTTATGAAAGTATCTCACATCGAGCATCTTGGCGTAGCCGTTAAGAGCCTGGACGAGGCGATTCCTTACTGGGAAAAAGTAATCGGTTTGAAATGTTATGCGATCGAGGAGGTTGCAGACCAGAAGGTTCGTACGGCATTCTTCAAACTGGGTCAGACGAAAATCGAGCTTTTGGAGCCGACTTCGCCGGAGTCCACGATCGCTAAATTCCTCGATACGAAAGGTCCCGGTATCCACCACATGGCACTTGCCTGCGAGAATATCGAGGAGCAGTTGGCCGATGCCGCCGCACAGGGTATCCGTCTGATCGACGCTACGCCCCGTAAAGGTGCTGAGGGCATGACCATCGCATTCCTTCATCCGAAATCGACTCAGGGCATCCTGACCGAGCTTTGCGAAAACAAGAACAAATAATTCAAACACAATAGCCAACAAAACTATGAGCGAAATTCAAAACAAGATCAACCAGCTCATCGAGAACCGGGAGATGGCTCGCATGGGCGGTGGTCAGAAGACGATCGATAAACAACACGAGAAAGGTAAATATACGGCTCGCGAGCGTATCCAGATGTTGCTTGACGAGGGTAGTTTCGAGGAGTTCGACATGTTCGTAACGCACCGCTGCTACGACTTCGGCATGGAGAAGAAACACACCTTCGGTGACGGCGTTGTAACGGGTTACGGAACGATCGAGGGTCGTTTGGTTTATGTTTTCGCACAGGATTTCACCGTAACGGCTGGCTCTCTGTCTCTTTCGATGTCGGAGAAGATCTGCAAGGTGATGGATATGGCCATGCGCAACGGCGCGCCCTGCATCGGTCTGAACGATTCGGGCGGTGCCCGTATCCAGGAGGGTGTGAACGCTCTGGCCGGTTACGCCAACATTTTCCAGCGTAACGTGATGGCTTCGGGTGTCATTCCTCAGATCTCTGCCATCTTCGGTCCCTGCGCCGGCGGTGCGGTTTACTCTCCGGCACTTACGGACTTCATCATCATGAAGAAAAATACCTCCAATATGTTCTTGACCGGCCCGAAAGTGGTTAAGACCGTAACCGGAGAGGATGTAACGCAGGAGGAGCTGGGTGGTGCCATGATGCACACGACCAAATCGGGTGTAGCACAGTTCGCTGTCGACACTGAGGAGGAGGGTATCCAGTTGATCCGTCAACTGCTCTCTTACATGCCGCAGAACAACATGGAGGATACTCCGCTGACCGTTTGTACGGACCAGATCAACCGTCTGGAGGATTCGCTTAACGACATCATTCCCGACAACCCGAACAAACCGTACGATATGGCCGAGGTAATCCGTGCGATCGTTGATAACGGCGAGTATTTGGAGCCGGCTGCCAACTTTGCGAAGAATATCATTACCTGCTTTGCACGCTTCAACGGTCAGAGTGTCGGTATTATCGCCAACCAGCCCAAATACATGGCCGGTGTACTCGATATCAACGCCAGCCGCAAGGCCGCTCGTTTCGTTCGTTTCTGCGATGCCTTCAACATTCCGTTGGTAACGTTGGTAGACGTTCCGGGCTTCCTGCCGGGTACGACCCAGGAGTATGGTGGTGTGATTACCCACGGAGCGAAACTGCTGTTCGCCTATTGCGAGGCAACCGTTCCGAAGGTAACCGTTACGCTGCGTAAGGCTTACGGTGGCGCTTACATCGTGATGTCTTCGAAACATATCCGTGGTGATATCAACTATGCATGGCCTACTGCCGAGATTGCCGTTATGGGTGCGAGCGGAGCCGTAGAGGTGCTGCACGCCAAGGAGCTGGCCGCCTTCACCAATCCGGAGGAGAAAGCCAAGTTCGTAGAGGAGAAGGAGAACGAATACCGCGACAAGTTCTCGAACCCGTACAATGCGGCCCGTTATGGCTACATCGACGATGTGATCGAGCCTCGCAATACGCGTTTCCGCATCATCCGCGCCCTGCAGTCTCTGGCAACCAAACGCCTACAGAACCCGGCCAAGAAACATTCTAATATTCCTTTGTAAACTGACGGATTATGACACAGATAGATTGGGAATTCATCCTTACGGTAACGTTCATCGGATTCGGACTGGTCATCGTCATGCTGTTGCTGTTGGTTTTCGTCATGAAGGCCTTCGGCGGTGTGTTTACCCACAAGCGCAAGAAACAGCTGCCGTCTCAGTCCGAGTTGGACGGAGAGACCGTAGCAGCCATTATGACGGCTCTGCGTCTGTTCAGCGGTGCCCGTCACGATCGCGAGACCGAGATGTTGACGATCCTCAGCATCAAACGCGCATATTCGCCCTGGAATTCGAAAATTCACGGATTAACCCAAATGCCAAATTACAGAAAATAACAGCTAATTCGCTATGAAAGATTACTCATTGAAAATAAACGGAAATCAGTACGATATTTCGATCGACAACATCAACGCCGAGTCTACGCTGGCCAATGTTATCGTGAACGGCGTGGCTTACGAGGTGGAGATTGCCGGAGAGGAGGCATCGAGAACGAAGAAGCCTCAGGTTGTTCCTACGCCTAAGGGAACGAACTTGTCGGTAACTCCGACGACGGCTGCTCCTTCTGCTCCGAAGGTTGCCCGTCCGGCAGCCAGTGGAGCCGGATTCTCGGTGAAGAGTCCTCTGCCGGGTACGGTCGTTAAGGTGAACGTCAAGGAGGGCGACCATGTGTCGGCTGGTCAGACGCTTGTCGTTTTGGAGGCCATGAAGATGGAGAACAACATCGACGCGGATCGTGCCGGTGTGATCAAGTCTGTACATGTACAGAATGGTGCGACTGTCATGGAAGGTGATCTGTTAATCGTTATCGAGTAGAGCCATGATGTTGAGTGCAGAAACGATTACCATGTCCGAAAGCCTGAGTAAATTTTTCGGTGAAACAGGCTTTGCCGGGATTACATGGGGACATATCGCGATGATCATCATCTCGTTTTTCCTCCTGTATCTGGCTATTAAACGGAAATTTGAACCGCTGTTGCTGCTGCCGATCGCTTTCGGTATGCTGTTGACCAACCTTCCCGATGCCAACATGTTCCATTCGGAACTGTTTGCCGGAGGCCATGTCCATTGGGGAAATTTCGTACAGGATGCAGGTCTGCTCGACTATCTGTACCTGGGCGTGAAACTGGGTATTTACCCATGTTTGATCTTTATCGGTGTAGGTGCCATGACCGATTTCGGTCCTCTGATCGCCAATCCGAAGAGTTTTATGCTCGGAGCTGCGGCTCAGTTGGGTATCTTCCTGACCTTTATCGGAGCCGTTGTGCTCGGCTTTACGCCTGCCCAGGCCGGTAGTATCGGTATCATCGGTGGTGCGGACGGTCCGACGGCGATCTTCCTGACCGCACGTTTGGCACCTGAGTTGCTGGGCCCGATCGCCGTAGCGGCCTACTCTTATATGGCTCTCGTTCCGGTGATCCAGCCGCCTATCATGCGTATGCTGACCACCAAGAAGGAGCGCGAGATCCGCATGTCGCAGTTGCGTCCGGTTTCGAAGACCGAGAAGATCCTCTTCCCGATCATCATTGCCGTGATCATTTCGCTGCTGTTGCCGAGTGCAGCTCCGCTGATCGGCTGTTTGATGCTGGGTAACCTGATGAAGGAGTGCGGTGTTGTAGATCGTCTGAGCAAGACCGTTCAGAACGAGTTGATGAACATCACGGTGATCTTCCTGGGTATTACGGTGGGTGCGACGGCTACGGCCGAGGCCTTCATCAACGTGAAGACGCTCAGCATCCTCGTGTTGGGTGTGATTGCCTTCGGTGTTGGTACGGCCGGTGGCGTACTTCTGGCCAAGTTCATGAACCTCTTCCTGCCGAAGGACAAGAAGATCAACCCGCTGATCGGATCTGCCGGTGTTTCGGCCGTGCCGATGGCTGCCCGCGTATCGCAGACGATGGGTCAGGAGGCTAACCCGAGCAACTTCCTGCTCATGCACGCCATGGGTCCGAATGTTGCCGGTGTGGTAGGTTCCGCCGTAGCAGCAGGTATCCTGTTGTCCTTCCTGGGATAATTCTGGAGTCCATTTTTAGAAAAAAGAGACGTTTTTACGTCTCTTTTTTCTTTTGGGACGGTCTGACTGCAGATTTTTTTTCTAC